>CAYTAI010000005.1:66161-67522 GCA_964435715.1 uncultured Verrucomicrobiota bacterium
TACTTGTGCGTGTCGAGTGATGGAAAAGAGTGTATTACTTGTGCGTGTCGAGTGATGGCTATCGTTCACTCGCCTCGCTGGACAACAGTGGCAGACAGTTCGAGGACATTGGAGCAAATTGCGCGGGTTATTTTTGACTTTCCAAGCTGGCAACTCTTTTCAGCGCGTGGAGAGTTTGCGGTTGTAGCCGGTCATTTCGAGGTAGCCGTGGCCTTTGACCGTTTCGCCGTCCGGTGACGAACCCCGCACGTCCACGGGGCCTTCCCAGTAGTCGATTGAGCCGACCTCGCGGATGTTGAGTTCGCATGCGTCCATCACGGCGGACACGCGCAATTCCAGCCCCAGCGGGGCAATTTGCACCGTCCACTCCACGGGATAAACCGCCCCGCTGACCGCGCTGGTCCAGTGGCGAACCGGTGTCATGACAAAATCATCTTTGGCCAAATGACGCGAGCGGCCATTGGCGTCGATGTAAGTGCCCGAGGAAAATTCCGACCAGCCGCCCGACTCTTCACGAATGCCGTAAACCATGATTTCCGCGCCGTTGTCGAGCTGCAGACTCATCCAGTCCCAGCCGACTTGGGTTTTATCGAGTTGATTCGTGCCGAATTCCTTGTCGAACCAAGAAAGTCCCTCGACCACATATTTTTTCTTTCCCATCGTGACCGTGCCCGTGGTGTCGAGTCGTGTCATGGAGTAATAATGTGTGGCACGGCCGATGCCTGCGGCTTTTTGACTCACCCCGTCGCGCCCGTGGTAGATGGCTTGTTTGGCGCGTGTGCAGTGCAGGTGCAAGGTCACATCCCCTGTGGCAGCGTGGAGCTCGAAAGACTCTTCCATCCGGGGACGAGCATCCCGCCGCAAGGGGGGGAAGGCGCGGGCATACCAATTCCCGATTTGTGTCCAGAATTGATCACTGGAATAAAATCCCAACCCGAAAATCGCACGGGAGACTCTTTCATCAAAAATGAATTTTTTTGCTTCCGGGTCGGTGAGCGCAAAATGCGCGAAATACAGATTCCTCATCCGCCACTCGGAAACAGGAGTCTTTTGTGCCGCCAGTTTCGCGGGCGGGATCATCCCCTGGCGGAAAAAGGTGAGTTGATAACCGAACCGCCGCCCTGTGCCGGCCTCGCGCAAATTGCCCGTGAAATACCACCACTCCGTCTGGAATTCATCATGTGAGCCGTGGTCGGCGGGGAAAGTGTAGTTCCACCCCGGCACCGCCAGACGCCAGCCCTGCTCGTCATAGACGGGTTCGACTTTTTTCTGCTGGCTCATTGCCGGATCTGTTATCAATGCCAGCCCGAGCAAGATCATGCAGATGCGCCTGGGCGGCGGCGCCGATGGCGAAGGCGTGG
>CAYTAI010000005.1:67532-70789 GCA_964435715.1 uncultured Verrucomicrobiota bacterium
AGCCCGGAAATGAGTGCGGTGTTTTTCACACGGACTTGATGCAATCGATTATTTTGAGTTTTGCCGCCCGCCGCGCGGGCAGCCAGGCGGCGGCACAGGCAACAGCGAGCACAGCGGGCAATGTCCCCAGCAAGATCCCCAGGGGCAGGGACCACTCGATTGTCCAACGGAAAAAGGCGAGATTGATGACGTAACACAAAATAAAGGAAAGAATGATTCCGGCAAGAATCCCCAGCACCCCCGCCGCCAGCCCCATGAGTGCCGCCTCGGTGAAAACCAACCCTCCGAGTTGCCGCGACGAGAGCCCTGTCGCGCGCAAAATGCCCAGCTCGCGGGTGCGCTCCGTCGTCAATACGGTGAGTGTTTGGAAAATGCCCAAGCCCGCAACGATCAGGGCGATCGCCCGCAGGATATAGGTCACAGCAAAAGTCTGGTCAAAAATGTCGAGGATTTTCCCGCGGAGCTCGGCGTTGGAAAAGACGAGCAACTCGCCCGTCCGCGCAAATTGCTCGAGCAAAGACGCGCGCACTTCCTGTGTATTTGCCGGGTCATGCAGGTACAGACCGAGGCTTTGAGGCTGGTAAGTGCCGAATATTTTTTTCATGAGCGATTCGTCCATGAGCACGACTCCAAGCTCGGTTGTGTAATCGCGATAACGTGACAAAACTTTGAGTTTGTATTCACCCGAGCCGGTGACCAGGGTGATTTCTCCCCCCGCCTTGACCTTGTATTTCCGGGCGAATACATCGGAGACGATCACGGCATCCGTTGATTGCTTTTTGCCGTGGGGGAAAAGCTCTTTGACGATTTTTTCGGGAGTGGAATCGAGCAGATGGAGGTTCTTTTGTGCGGTTAATTGCCGGAGGGTGACCCCGGCGGTTTTAATGGTTTGCCCCCGGAAAGTCATTTTTCTCTCTGAATAAGTGTCAACGAGACGGATGCGCGGGTCTGCGCGCAAGTGATCAATCAATTCCAATGGGAGTGTGGCTCTGGTGCCGACGAGTAATTGAGAGGACGGGGAGACGACCAGATCGGCTTTGACTGTTTGATTGATCCAATCATCGACGGTGACACGGAAACTATGGATCATGATGGACACGCCCACCATCATGGATAAAGCCGCCATCAGGGCGGCGACAGCGACGCTGGTGCGGTTCAAAGCATGCGCGATTTGCCGGGCGGCGAGCGCGGGCAGCAACCAGCCGCGGTTCATGCAGGCACGGGAGAGATTTTGACA
This sequence comes from uncultured Verrucomicrobiota bacterium, assembly GCA_964435715.1. Classification (GTDB taxonomy): domain Bacteria; phylum Verrucomicrobiota; class Verrucomicrobiia; order JAWXBN01; family JAWXBN01; genus JAWXBN01. The sequence continues at coordinate 68,770 of CAYTAI010000005.1, forward strand.
GGTGGCCTTGAGAAATGCCGGACAAAAAAATGCCACACCGAGAACCAGGGTGAGCGCGGAAACAAATCCCAAGGGAGGGTAAAAATAGAGTGCCCCCAGTGCGGAGAGTCCGCTGATGACACAAATGATTAATCCTCTTTCAACTTGTTTTCCACTTTGGAGGAGGGATTTCTGGTGGAGATGCGCTGTCGAGAGGCTCTCCACCGGAGCCACTTGCGCCGCCTCGCGGGCGGGAATCCAGGCGGACAAAAGAACGGCTCCCATCCCGGTAACAAAGGTCACGGGATAGAGCCACCAGGGGATGTGCAGGGATTGGATACTCACCGTCAGGTAGAGGGAGCGAATTGTTTGTGCGACCGCGCCGGTCAAACCCTCCGCAATGAAAAGACCGAGAAACCATCCGGCGAGGACACCGATGACTCCTTGGATGGCGGCTTCCGAAAGGATGAGTGCCTGAACCTGGGTGGCGGTCATGCCAGAGGCTCTCAGGATCCCGATCTCGGTGCGGCGGCGGACGACCGAGGTGGTCATGGAGTTATAAATCAGGAACATGCCGACAACGAGGGACAACAGGGACAGCGCGGTGAGATTGAGTTGGAAAGCCCAGAGCATTTTCTCCACTTTCGCACCCCGCCGGTCCGGGGTGCCAATCGAGACATCCGGCGGCAGGAGCGGCGCAATTTGCTCCCGGACCTCCTCCAGGGCATCGCGCAATTTGCTCCCTTTGAGCCCGTCGGCGACCCGGATGTCGATCCGGGTCAGCGAGCCCGTCGCGTCGAAAAGCTCCTGGGCGTGTGCGATGTCCATGACGGCGAGATGCTCGTCCGTGCCGAGCGCGGTTTCATCCGGGCTGAAGATGGCGACGATTTTCAGGGGGGTGATTTTTTGTCCGGCGAGCACGGATAGACTTTCCCCCGTGTGCACACCCAGACGTTTTGCCATGGACTCCGTGATGCAAATTGTCAAAGGGTCTTTGATGAATGATTCCAGGGCAGGGGAGGGTGTGCCGGTCGCGGCGGCATTTTGATCTTTAAAATCAAGAGGACGGAAAGGGGCGTTGCTGAATAAATCCAGTCCGAGGATTCGCAGGAAAGTCAGTGGAGTGGCCGATTCAGGGTTTTGGGCATTGTCGGGCATGACCGCGCAGACTTCTTCGATTGTTGGAGTGACCGCATGGATATTGCCGGCACTGGTGACAGTGCGAAAGATATTCTCGTCGAAACGGCCATTATTGCCGGTGATCTCGAGTTGCGAGCGGCCGGCGACGACATCCAGGGTTCCCCGGAAAGCATTCAGGCTGGATTGATTGGCGATCTGGATGCTCAGAAAAACAGCGACGCCCAGGGCGATGCCGGTGATATTGAGCAGACTCAGCCCGGGATGGCGCACAAGCTGGCGCAGGATGAATGTGGTGAAAAGCCAGTGCATGGATCAATCCGTCTCATCTGAAATCAGGCACCCGTCGGTCAGCCGGATGCGGCGTCTCGCCATAGCGGCGATCTCATGACTGTGTGTGATCAGAATCAGTGTCGTGTGTGTGCCTGCGGCAATTTGCCTGAAAAGAGAGAGGATTTGCTCGCCTGTTTTTGAGTCGAGATTGCCCGTGGGCTCATCAGCGAGGAGGATCTCCGGGCGGTGAATCAGGGCGCGGGCGATCGCCGTGCGTTGCATCTCTCCGCCGGAGAGCTGGTGGGGAAAATGGTTTGCCCGGTGAGCCATCCCCGTGAGTGCGACAAGCGCTTGGGCACGGGCGAGAGCCTGCTGGCGCGGGGTTTTCTGGAGCATGAGCGGCAGCATCACATTTTCCAGGACACTCAAGGTCGGCAGGAGGTTAAAGAACTGGAAAACGATGCCGACTTTGGTGCGGCGGAACAGGGTACGGCTTTCGTCATCCCCGGAGAGGATGGATGTGCCGTTGAAAAGAATGTCTCCGGAGTCTGGTGTGTCCAAGCCGCCGAGCAAGTGGAGTAATGTGCTCTTGCCGCATCCGCTGGGTCCGGTGACGGCGATGAATTCCCCC
>CAYTAI010000005.1:70799-71595 GCA_964435715.1 uncultured Verrucomicrobiota bacterium
ATTTGCGCGGAGATGCCGCGGATGGCAGCGACCGGCGTCTCTCCGTTATGATAGGATTTGTGGACTTCACGGATTTCAATCATGAGAATGACAATCTTGGCGAGAATCATTTTTCTGTCAATTTAGCATCTTTGAAACCGCTAAATCGTGACATCATGTGTTAGCCTGTCACTTCATTATCACAGAAGCGCAACAATTCCGCCTCCGGGTTGTCACGGAGCATTGTTAAAAGTCTTAGTCTATGGCAATGGATACCACAAAAATCAAAGATTTGGTCTACACACGGGATTACATTCACTGTGACACACCGGTCAAACAGGCTTTTGACATCTTCAAGAATTATCAGGGGAGCTTCATGGCGGTGACCAATCATGAGACCATCGTGGGAATCGTGGGCAAGGAGAGTCTCTTGAACCGGTTGGGGTCACAATTCGGCTGGGCACTCAATGCGGACAAGACGGTTCATTCACTCATGGATCCCGAGCCTTTGATTGTCGACGGGAATCTCTCGGTCGTGGATATTTCACGCAGCGTGCGAAAACGGGCGGATGACAAATTCTTTGATGATTTGATTGTTGCCACAGACGGTGAGTTTACCGGTTTGATCGCGGTCAAATCGCTCATTATCCACCAGTTCAAAGATCTCGAGCGCAAGTCCCGGGAGCTCGACGAGCAGCGTGAAATCCTGGCCGATACGATCGAGGCGCATCTCATTGACAAGACCGGGGGAACCGAGGCGGTCAAAAAGAAAATGGGTGCCATCGTGGACACCGCGCAAATGCTTGAGCATAATGAG
>CAYTAI010000005.1:71670-71932 GCA_964435715.1 uncultured Verrucomicrobiota bacterium
GTGCGATCGATTTGATGCAGATCCTGATTCAAGGCAATAAGACGGGCAAATTGCGCCTGAATGGTGAGGCGAAATCGGGAAAACAAAGCTACGACATCTTCCTGACACACGGGAATATCGTCCATGCCTTTGGGATGCAGAAAAAGTCTTTGGATGCCCTGTATGCGGCATTGACACTCAAGAGCGGGGACTTCGATTTTCATTTCGGTGAAAGCGCGCCTGAGGGTTCGATTTCGGGGGACGCCATGGGGTTCCTTTTGGA
>CAYTAI010000005.1:71956-83178 GCA_964435715.1 uncultured Verrucomicrobiota bacterium
AGGATGAGGTCGAGACAGGGACAGTGGCGGCGGCGTAATCCCGCTTTCAGAGCAATTTGCCCGCGCTGACGGCGAGGCCTTTCCGCAACGCAGGATTTTGGTCGAAGGCTTTGACGCCGCTCCCTGCGAGCTGGCGAATGAAAGGAAAGGTGGCATTTGTCAGGGCGGGAGTGGAGGTTCGCGCGACCGCTCCGGGCATATTGGTCACGCAATAATGCACCACTCCGTGTTTGATAAAAGTGGGTTTCTCATGTGTTGTCGGGCGGACTGTGGCGACACACCCGCCCTGGTCGATTCCCACGTCAATAATGACCGCGCCCGGCTTCATCTTTTTAACCAGAGCCTCACTGATGAGGACGGGTGTGCGCGCGCCGGGGATGAGCACCGCGCCGATGAGTAAATCGGTCCGGGCAATTTGCTCCCGGATATTCTGGGGATTTGACATCAGGAGTGTGACATTCGGCGGCAGGATATCATCGAGATAACGGAGGCGCTCCAGGCTGACATCGAGCAGGCGCACATCCGCTCTGAGTCCGGCGGCCATTTTCGCGGCATTCAATCCCACGACTCCTCCCCCGAGGATGACGACGATGGCCGGGGCGACTCCCGGCACTCCCGCGAGCAAAAGTCCGCGGCCTTGGTTGGGCTCCTCCAGATATTTTGCACCCTCATGAACCGCCATTCTCCCGGCGACCTCACTCATCGGAGTCAGGCAGGGCAATTGACCATTGGGCAATTGAATCATCTCATAGGCGACCGCGTGGGCTCCGGAGCGGATCACAGCCTTGAGCAATCCCGGGTTTGCGGCAAAATGAAAAAATGTGATGAGGATTTGGTCTTTACGGATGCGCTTGTATTCGAGCGGAACCGGTTCTTTGACTTTCACGATGAGCCCGGATTTCTCCCAAACACGTGCCGCCGTTGGAGCAATTTGCGCGCCCGCGCGGACGTAATCCGAGTCACTCGCCCCGCTGCCGTTGCCCGCGCCTTTTTCGACAATTATCCGGTGTCCGTCTGCGCGCAATTCCTCGACATGAACCGGTAAGAGCCCGACCCGGTATTCATGGTTTTTGATTTCTTTGGGGATTCCGATAATCACAAGGTTGGCGGGATTTTTTTATTGATGAGGGGTTACTTGCTAGCCTGATACGTCAAGAAACCAGAAATGCTCGTTTTTCTCAAGTATGTTTACTTTGGACATCACCCGATCAGTACCGCCTCGACGCAGAGGCCGGGGCCGAAACCGATCATCAACCACGGGCGGGGCAAATTGCGCCGGGTCATCTCGGCAAGCAGAAAAAAGACAGTCGAGGATGACATATTCCCGTATTCTTTGAGTACTTCAAAGGAAACAGCCGCCGCCTCTGCGGGCAGACTCAAGCTCTCGATGGCCGCCTCGACAATGCGTGGTCCGCCGGGATGGATTCCCCGCGCGCCGACTTGCGCGGGTTGCATCGCGCATTTCCCGTGGAGCCAGCTCCGGATCAAATCCGGCAAGTGGCGGTAGATGGATTTGGGAATATCGCGGTTCAAGTCCATGACAAATCCGTGATCAAAAATATGCCAGCCCATCAGTTTTTTGGAGCCGGGAATCACATAGCTGAGGAACTCATTTAAAACAGGTTTGCCTTCATCGCCCGCACGGGCAGAGGAGATGACACAGGCACCGGCTCCGTCGGCAAAAAGGGAATTCGCCACCAAATCCTCCGGACGGGATCCGTACTGCATGTGCAAACTGCACAGCTCCACTGATACAATTAAAATGATGGAACCTGGTTCGCTCCGGGCAATCGCCTGCGCGGCGCGGAGTGCATTGAATGCCCCGTGACATCCCATGAATCCAACATGCAACCGTCCGATATCAGGACGCAAACCGCATGTCTCAATCAAATCAAACTCGAATCCCGGTGCCTCAAAGCCCGTGCAGGAAACCGTGATCAAGTGGGTGACTGCCGCTGCCGCGCAATTTGCCCCGGTTAAAGCCGCCTGCGCGGAGCGTGTTGCCAGCCCGGGGGCTTCACGCGAATAAACCGCCATTCTTTCACGGGTGGTCGGAGGAGGCAGTGGCAGTCCTTGATCATCTTGATAAAGCGCAAAACGCGATTCTGCGGGGGGGAACCCCTCCTGGAGCATGACAAAATGGCGTTTGGCAATCCGTGTGCCATAATAACGTTCGGCGATTTTTGTGGCGGCAGGGGTATCCTTCTCCCTTATGAATTGCCGTGAAAGCTCCATCGCCCGGTCTTGAGGACAAAAAAGGGCTGGCACTTGACAGGCCAGCCCTTGGATGACTACGGGAGAAGTATCTTTTCCAGATGCCATTCGTGACTATTCTGATGCCGGAGCGGCGGGAGCCGCCGGCTGGGCAGGAGCATTCGGATTTTGAACCGCTTGGATTTTGAAATCAGCGATAATCTGGCGGGCAGACTGGTTGGTCGGGGACATGCTCAGGAGGTCTTGGCTGATAGCGACCATCGTATTGTTGAGTGCTTCCGCTTGCGGCATGACCGATGCGAGCTCGGCATTGGCATTCTTGATCATGCTCCTTTGGGTGATAATCGTGCGGAGTTGCAGTCCGTAAACAATCAACAGTGCCACCACGATGATCAGGATGGCGGTGAATGGCGTGTATTTTTTTTCTGTGGCAGGGATGAAGTTTTCTTCGCTCATAAGTGTCTTTATTAAATTGATGGTTCTCTCTTTGTTTTTCTGAAATCTTATTCGTATGTCTTGGTCGTTCCATCCGGGCGGGGAACGGTGACTTTCAGACCGTATTTGGTGAGGATTTGTTTCATGGCAGGATCCGAGTCCGAGGCTTGCGCGATCCGGAGTGATAGCTGCCTCAAGAGAACTTCCGATTGACGAGCCATTTGCACGGTTTGTTGCCCCGTGCTCACTTGGCGGCTGATGGACTGGGCGTTATTGGCAAGCAGCAGACTTGTGAGTACGAGCACGGCCAAGGCGGCACTGAGGATATTGAGTGTTAACCATTGGATAAAGTTCATAAATATGGATAGGTTTTTGTTAAGTGTTTATTGACTGACTGGTAGAAACAGGGTGTTCAAGAAAAAGTTTCTCCGCCAGTTGTAAATTATTTTTGATGCATTGGGGCAGGGAGATGCCGCCGATGGAGTTTCCACTGAGGTATAATCCGGGATAATTCTTTTGGAGATGATGGATGTCTTCCAGATAACTGTCATAATCAGATTCGTACTGGGGGATGGCGTGCTGCCAGCGTTTGATATTCACAAAACACTCTTCTCCAGAGATTTGCAAAAGCTCGCCGAGCTCTTTTTTTGTGACTTTTAAAAGTTCTTTATCGTCCAAATCCAAAATTCCCGGATCGAGTCTTCCACCGATAAATGCCGTCAAAAGGCTTTTCCCTTCCGGGGCACGACCCGCGAATAAATGAGAGGAAAAAAGACAGCCCAGAGTCCGGTAGCCCAGCTCCCGCTTGATGAGGACTCCAAACCCGTCGAGCGCATGCCCGATGCGGGCGGTATCATATCCCAGATGAATGACCACCATTGGCGCGCATGGCAGGGTGGGGAGCGAATGCCCGTTGCTTAAAAGCGGAGCTAGAATTTTTTGTGAGGAGTGAACCGGGGTTGTGACGATGACTTGATGAAAGACCTTCGAGTCTCCGGCGAAATTCACTGCAAATCCATTTTCCTTTTTCGACAGAGTCATCGCCCCGGTTTCCTTGATGATTTGTCCTGCGAGCTTTCCCTCCAAGGTGTCAATCAGCATTCCCAGACCTTTCTCCCAGGAGAGCAAACGCCGTTTGACAGCCTGGTCCGCTGATGAAAGTCTCTTTTTGAGCATTCCTCGAATGATGCTTCCCTCTTTTTGATCGAGCTCCCACACTGCCGGAAAAGCGTGGCGCATGATGAGACGCTCCGGATCGCCGGCAAATATCCCTGACACAAATGGTCCGGCGAGCTCTGTGGCGCATTCTTCACCAAAATGACGGGTGAAAAAATGATGAACCGTTTCATGGGGATTCTCTCCGCGCCGCACAAAAATATCGCTGATGAGTCCGCACTTCCCTCTCGGGCTGAGGAAAGGATTTGTCAGGGCTTGCAGAGGATTTGCGGGCAATGCGAGCAATTTGCCCCGGTGCACGATGAACCGTTTTTTTGCATGCGCCTGTGGATTGATCGCAGTGCTGAGCAATCCGATTTCATCCAAAAAACCGGAGACCTGATGGTCGGAAAGTAATAAAGTGTTTGGACCGTTTTCACAGAGAAAGCCGTCGATGGAGTGGCTCTCGATGGCGCCGCCGGTTCTTGAGGAGGACTCCAGGACAGCCACGTCCACCCCTTTTTTTTGGAGGGCGTGGGCGAGGACAAGACCGCTGAGCCCGGCACCGATCACCGCCACACGCGGAGGGGAGGAGGGGTTTTTATTCATCGGGGAAACTCATAGACTGTTTTTTCGGTCACCGCAAAATGCAATTTCCAGTCATGGGGTTCATCCGGGAGCAAATCCGCTTTTTGACATTCGAAAAAAACGCCGATGAGCTCCGTCTCCGGGCGCATGAGCGAGAGCAATTTGTCGTAATAGCCTTTTCCCCGGCCCAAGCGGTGACCGCGCCCGTCGAATCCCCGTCCCGGGACAAGAACACAATCCACCTCACGGGGGGCAATTTGCGTGCAGACCTCCGGGATCGGCTCCCGCACCCCGAAAACCCCGTGCATGAGCTCGCTGGCTGTCTCGACGGCGTAAAGTTCGATTTGCCCGGATGTCTCGTTGACTTTTGGCAAAATGACTCTCTTGCCCTTCTCGTGCCAGAGTTTCAGGAGGAACTCATCCGTGCGGACTTCGTCGGGCAGGCTGGCGTAAAGAAGGATATTCCGGCTCCGGATAAATCCGGGCATCTGGATGATCGTGCGACAAATGTGATGAGCTTTGCACTCCATCTCCGCCGGTGAGAGTGCTGCGACCCGTGCCCCGAGCAATTTGCGTAATTCTTTTTTTTGGATTGCCTGATCCACGGAATATTGCATAACAAAGCCGCCTGTCCTTCACGAGCTAAAAAATGAATTCACTCCGGAAAAACCTCCTCGATATTTACAAACAGTGGAAATCAGTTTAAGCTCATCTTCTATGTTCATTTCCCGGACAACCGCCATGGTCATTATCTCGATATTGGTGCATGTGGGGATTTTTGCCGGGATTGGCGGATTGATTTACGTTTTCGGGGTTAAATTTCCCGAGTCGATCGAAAAAAAAGAGAAAGACCGCAAGGAACGCCTGTGGCTCAGCACGGCTGTCGAGGAAATCAAAAATGCCGACGGAACGATTGAGTCCCGGATCCGCATTAAAATGCCAGAATCCATTTTGAGGGAAGCGACCAATGCGACCAATACGCTCACTCCCCCGACCGGAAAGAAAAATCCATGAAAAAATCCATCCAGGACATTATTTCCGATGAATCCCGCCGGCGGCATGAGTTCCCCGTCTGTGAAGGCTCGATTTTTATGGCGCATGCCGGAGTGACCGCGCTGCCCCGTTGCGCCGTCGATGCGGTCAAAGAAATGGCGGAGTTTGGCATGAGCAGCAATCAGGAAATGGGACGTCTGTGGCAAATCCTCGCCGCCGCACGCAAAACTGCTGCGTCTCTGGTGCAAGGCCATCCGGATGAAATCGCATTGCTCGGGCCGACCTCGGTTGGATTGAGTCTTGTCGCCAACGGAATCGATTGGCAGCCCGGGGATGAGATCATTTGTTACCACGATGACTATCCCGCCAATGTCTACCCTTGGGCAAATTGCGCGCGCAAGGGTGTCGTGGTCAAAAGATTTCAGACAAAAACACTCGGGGCTATCACGGTCGCCGACCTTGAGCCACTCATCTCGCATCGAACCCGGTTAGTCGCTCTGGCCTCATGTAATTTTCTGAGCGGTCTGCGGCTCCCGGTCGACGAGATCGGTGCCTTTCTCAAAAGCCGCGGGGTTCTTTTTTGTCTTGATGCGATTCAAACCCTCGGTGCCGTACCGACCTCGACACGGTTTGTCGATTTTCTCTCTGCGGATTCACACAAATGGCTGCTGGGTCCGCTCGCGGCAGGAATTGTCTGGATTCGCAAAGAGCATTTTCCCCTTGTCCACCCGACACTCATCGGCGCGTGGAATGTCGTCAGTCCGGACTTTATCGCCCTGGATGAGGTGGTCTTTGAAGAAACCGCGCGCCGTTACGAGCCCGGTGCCATGAATCTCATGGGCATCGCGGGGATGCAAGCCGCGATGCAAATGTTACTCGACACAGGAATTGAAAATATTCATCACCGTCTTGTCCGCCTGCGCCATTTGCTCGCGAGTGGACTGGCTCACAAAGGATACCGCATCATCGGTGCTGATGCTGATCCCGCGCTCCACACGGGCATTCTCTCCGTGACCCATCCCGGCAAAGACTTCAAAGCCCTGGGCAAATGGCTCGCAGAAAACAAGATATTCGTCTCCCCGCGCAATTTGCGCGACGGAACCCCTCTCATCCGCTTTTCACCGCACTTCTACAATACGGAAGAAGAGATTGTAAGGCTTTTGGCTTTTTGCTGAGAGAGATTACTCCTCAAAAATTCTCCACCTCAAGATATGAACAGGACGATAAAACCAAGTATTCTGTGAGGGTTGCGGATTGATAATGACCTTGCCTGCTCCTGGCTCTGCCTGTATCCATTCTTCTCCACCTAAATACATTAGCATATGCAATCCATCTGCTGTCACAGCCAGATCGCCGGGGTTTAGTATCCCCTTATCTGCTTTGTTCAAATTTTTATACTCCGCAAGTAATTTGGTTTTTCCTCTCTCACCTGCTCCCATACTCTGGGCACTCTGATCATTCCACCAGAGATCCGCAGCCTCTCTGATCAAATATGGATTTAAAGTAATCACACCACGCTTGATGCAGGCTAAAATCAGTGATTTTCGAGGAAGACCCGAACAGTCGATACCAAAAAAATTCTCGCCTCCCCAATAATATGGTCTTCCGACGTAACTTCGAGCAAATGCAACAGTATCCATCGCTAAAAATCGCCCATCGGGCTTGCGTCCGGGCAAAAACAAAAATCCGGCGACCACGAAGACTATAATAAAAAGAAAGTAAACAATTCTTTTGTTGCTCCACCAAATTATCAAAGCTCCTCCCCAAACGACGGAGAGCAAAAAAAGCCATACTAGTTTCAGCAATTTGTTGGCTTCAGGAAAACAAGTAACCGCTAAAAATATGAATACGATTATCGTCCATCCTGTGAGGGTGTATTGCCTGAATTTGCCGTGAAGTGGAAAAATTTTATGAAGCATGAATACTTGCACCTTATCTTTAGAAATATGGGTTGATCACTTTGATTTCTTTGATTTTACGGACGTGTTGCCTTAAAAGTAAATGATACCGAAGGGGCGTAGTTTTTTTGGATCATGAGTTGGTGAAGCATAGACCAAGAGATTCCTATGAATCAGGAATTTGCCGGATACGCGCATCATAAATATCTGCCCGGTTCAACCCTTTGACAGTCTTGCTGGGGGTCGTATGGATATACTCAATCTGATTGTTCACGGAACGGTTTTGCTGTCCGGAGAGTTTTCGGACTGAACCATACAGGCGGGAGTCAATCGTAATGCTAATGCGTGATTTCATCACACTATTCTATTACTCTAATCCTGTTTTTACAAAATAAAAAAGCCCCGGGAGCAATTTGCTCCCGGGGCTTTGGGGATTAAAATAACGTTTGGAATCCGGTTACTTCAGGCTCTGGCAGAATTCGTCGATTTTTTCCAGGCCTTCGGAGATGATCTGCATGCTTGTCGCGTAGGACAGGCGGATGTATTTGTCATCACCAAATGCGATGCCGGGCACAGCCGCGACTTTTTTCTGATCCAAGAGTCTCTCTGTGAACTCAGTCGAGCTCAAGCCGAACCGGGAAATATTGATGAGCATATAAAACGCACCCATCGGTTTAATGACGGAAACTCCATCGATGGCTGAGATCCGCTCAAACATGTAGTGGCGGCGTTTTTTAAACTCTGTCAGCATGGCGGCGATGAATTCGTCCGAGGCTTTGGAGTCTTTCAGTGCTGCCAAAGCTCCTTTTTGGGCGAATGAAGTGGGATTGGAAGTGCTGTGGCTCTGGATCGAGTCGATGGATCTGGCGATCGCCTCGGGTGCTGCGAGATAACCCAGACGCCATCCTGTCATGGCGTATGATTTGCTGAACCCATTGATGGTGATCGTGCTCTCGTAGGCTTCCTTGCTGAAGGAGGCGATGCTGTGGTGCCGGGCATCATCATAAACGAGTTTCTCATAGATTTCATCGCTCAAGATGAGCAATTCATCATCCAAGGCTGCTTCGACAAGTTCTTCGAGTTCCTCACGCGAGTAGACCGCGCCAGTTGGATTTCCGGGTGTATTCAGCACGACCATTTTTGAGGCGGGAGAGATGGCTTCGCGCAATTCATCCGCCGTGAGTTTGAACCCGTTTTCCTCTTTCGTCTGAACGATGTAGGGCTCACCCCCGGCGAGTTTGACCATTTCAGGGTAGCTGAGCCAGTAGGGGGCGGGAATGATGACTTCATCACCGGGATTGATGGTCGCCATGATGGCGTTGAAGCAGGAGTGTTTCGCACCGCAATTGACGATAATTTGGCTGGCTTTGTAATCCAAGTCATTATCTTTTTTGAGCTTGTCGGCGATGGCCTGGCGCAGCTCTGCGATTCCGCTGGAGGGTGTGTAACGGGTGAATCCGGAATTCAAAGCTTCCGTTGCAGCCGCACGGATGTGTTCGGGTGTTTCAAAATCAGGTTCGCCCGCTCCGAAATTAAACACGTCAATGCCCTCGGCTTTCATTGCCTTGGCTTTGCTATCGATCGCCAATGTTTTTGAAGGAGTCAAAATCTTTGCTCTATTGGCCAATTCAACCGTACTCATAATATTCCTTTGTCTCAAATTAGTGTAATTACGCGGTTTACACCGATAAAACCTCATTATCCATCGGGATAACCTGTGATCTTTCTCGGGGTAAACTTCCGGACACTACCCATTGCATGTCCCCCCGTCAAGCTGTTCGAGTAAAGGATAATTCACACCGGAAAAATTCCGGCTGGCCTCGGAGCGCGACAATAAAAACAATCACTGTCTTTTCAGGCGGCCGAATGAAACCAAAAACGTGGCATCAAGAAAATAACATAGATTCAATAAATTGCCGAACGGTATCGTCAAGTTTTTTTGTCTTTTTAGTAACAACAGCAAATCGTCTACACAATGCCGGCTTAATTGCATCAATCTTTAGTAAATGCTTGCGTGGAAAAGAGGCCAAGGCTCGTCTGGGAACAATACTACAACCAACTCCCATACTAACAAGATTCACAATTAAATCAAAACTATCCATCTCAACGATGCCGATATTTTGTGAAATTTTATATCGTTTTGAAATTAAATTTCCTGTTTCTGTTTTTTGGGCAATCAGTAACCATGACAATTTTAACCCTGTTTTTTCCTGATCAGCAGGCGAAATTCTAACCATTTCGTCTTTGAAACCTTTTACAATCTTAAGTGACACAGGCACACGGTTTAAATGACCGATTAGACCAATATCTAAAGATCGATCATCAAGCTGCTTCAAAATTTCCGATGATGATAATATTGAAACTTCGATTCCAACATGGGGACTAATTTTTCTGTAAGGAACAAAAAAACCTGGTAGATATGCCATGCTTACGGATTTTGAAATGCCGATTTTAATTATTTTCGGCACATGAGAAAACTCTTCACCTAATTGTTGTATCGAATTTTCAACCTCATAAACAATTTTTTTACTATTTTCTAAAAATTTTTTCCCTGCTTCGTTCAAAACAACTCTGCGTGTATTCCTAGAAAATAGAGATACACCAAGCTTTGACTCCATAAGAGCAATTTGTCGTGTTACGGCACTCTGAGTAAGCCCCACAGCAAGTCCCGCTTTCGTAAAGCTACCAGTTATTGCAACCTGGTAAAATAAGTAAATTTGATAAAGGTCAAAAGGTCGCGTTCTCGTATATTCATTCTGATTTTGCATTAATATTATCTTATTAATGAATTTTTATGATAACTCAAGCTGTGATATTGTTTTTCTTAACAATAACTATAGACTGTGGTTTATGCCCCGAGATTGCTCCTTCAATATTCAAAAGAAATGATGAAGGAGGATATAGTTATGTTTATCACCAACCTCAAACCGCAGAAGAGTGGGCGAAGGCTCGAGAAGCTATCGAAAGTTGTCCTACGGAGTCTATAGGTGAAGTTACAAACTGATTCGTGTCTCATTGGTCTAGAGGGTAACAGCAAGGTTGAGTTGTAGATGGTTATCAGAAAAAAACAAATTACCATCATCTACAGTTTCGGACTCAATGGCCAAGATAATGGTGGTGTCAAAGGAAAGTATACTCACTTCCTCGAAGACGATATTATCCTCCCTCTGGGCGATGCATATCAGAATTCATCCTGTTAACATTGGAAAAAGTTGATTTCTACTTAGCTTTACGGTCTTTCCGGATGGCTTGGGACAAGTGAATAAATCACTGTTTTGCGTCTTCTGTGCCTTTTGTGGCCAACGTCTGTTTACTTTTTGGCGGCGGAAGTCGTAGCCGCGGCTTTGGCGGCTTCCGCCTTTTTCTTCTTCTCGATCTGTGCGCGGATTTTGGCATTCACCTCAGCTCCCGTGGTGGGGTTGAGCTTTTCGTAGTAATCCGCGGGCTTGAGCAATTCGTCCCGGTGGAAAAGCAAACCCTCGAAGCGGTCGGTCGTGGACAGCTCGTATTCCTGATCCATTTTGATTGCATCAAATGGGCACGCCTCGACACAGATTTGACAGCTCATGCAGACCGAGTAATCAATATCAAAGACTTTCGGGCGGCGGATGACCTTGCCCTTTTCATCGCGGTCTTCCTCAATGTAGATGCATTGTGGCGGGCACTCTTTCTCGCAGATTTTGCAAGCGACACACCGCATCTGATCCGGCGTGTCATCAAAAATCAAATAGGGAAAACTGCGGTAGTTCTCCTGTGCAGTCATCCGTTCCTCGGGATATTCTATCGTGAAAAGACGATCCTTGTGTGAGAAACTGCGGAAAAAATTTTCCGCCGTCACAGCCATTCCTTTCAAGATTCCTTTGCCGGGAAAATTCATCGGTCCACCTCTCCGAGCACAATGTCGATGCTGCCTAAAATAACGACCACATCCGCGAGTTT
>CAYTAI010000005.1:83212-87982 GCA_964435715.1 uncultured Verrucomicrobiota bacterium
CATGTCCTCCAGGACAGTCAGATTGATGAATGAGGGCGGACGCACGCGGTAACGGTAGGGACTCGGGCTCCCGTCGCTGATGATGTAAAAACCGAGCTCGCCCTTGGGAGATTCCAGCCGACTGTAAGCCTCGCCCGGGCGCGTCTTAAAGCTGCGGATCTTCACATCCGCGCAATACGGGCCCGCGGGCAATTTGTCCAGAGCCGACTGCAAAATACGCAGGCTCTCGCGCATTTCCAGAATGCGGACATAGTAACGGTCATAACAATCCCCGACGGTTCCCAAAGGCACACGGAAATCAAAACGGTTATAGATTCCGTAAGGGTGGGATTTCCGCAAATCATAATCGACCCCGCTGGCGCGGAGCATGGGGCCGGTGATCGAAGCATCGACCGCCAATGACCGGGGGAGTATCCCGATATTTTGTGTCCGGGCGATCAAGATTTCATTTTCATTGAGGAGTCTCTCAAATTCGTCGAGGAACTGCGGGAAGCGATCCACGATTTTCTGGGCTTGTCGCACCCAGTCCTCAGGCAAATCGCAACGCGTTCCGCCAAATCGCATGTAGTTACACATCAGCCGCGCCCCGCTGACCGACTCAAAGAGGTCGAGGATTTTCTCGCGTTCACGAAAAGCGTAGAGCAGGGGTGAACCCCACGCGCCGGTGTCATTGAGGAGAAACCCCGCCAAGCAAGTGTGATTCACCAGCCGTGTCAGCTCCGCCATGATCACACGGATGTATTCCGCCCGTTCAGGCACCACGATCCCGGCGAGTTTCTCCACTGCCAGCGCATAGGCCCAGTTATTGGTCATGGAGCAAAAATAATCCAGACGGTCGGTGTAGGGCATTGAACCGACAAAGCTCGTATTCTCGGCGATTTTTTCGTGGTTGCGGTGGAGATAGCCAAAGACGGGCTTGAGCTTGACGACCGTCTCGCCATCGAGCACGACATCCATCCGGAATACCCCGTGCGTGCTGGGATGCTGGGGACCGAGGGAAATCTCGAGCAACTCCTGCCCGCCGTCATTTTCTTTGGGCGCGAGGATGTACCCCCGCGGCTCCGGCGTTTCGGCGAGCATATCCAGCTCATTAAAGTTATCTTGGGTAGCCGTCATGGTTGGGGAGGGGGATAATGGTTCCGGGCTTTCTGGAGCACCTCGTCATGGGGTGTGGGCTCGTACTCGTAATCATCCGGCTCGACGTAATCCTTGCGCATCGGGTAATCAATAAATCCGTCCCACATGAGAATCCGCCGCAAGTCGGGATGCCCGTCGTAAATAATCCCGTAAAGGTCATACCCCTCGCGTTCCTGGAGCTCACACCCCCTCCACACCGGGGTCAGGGACGGCACACGGGTATCCACGCGGTCTTTGGTGCGGACACGAATGACCAGCGGCCCGTGTTTTTTCTCCACGGACACCAGATGATAGACCGTTTCCAGATAGGCGGGTTTGTCCACGATGACCTCCTCGACGGTCTCGACTTGTTTGCCGTCGACGATCTCGATGGTCTTGCGCTTGACGACATTGGTCGTCGGGAGCCAATCCACCGCGGTGCAATTTGCACACATGTCGAGGCGGAAAAGCGGGTCTTCTTTCAAATAACGCGCGACATCCAGCGCGATCTCACGCGGCACGATAAATGAATCACTCGGGCGCTCATAAGTCATTGCGGGGAACTTCACAAAAAGATAGTCCGTATTCATTTCGCCCCCTCCCGGATGACCCCGGCAGGTTTCCATACCTGCTCATTAAAAGCTGGCTCGATATCGCGCGGTCCCAGCTCCGGCACGGGATATTCACCGTTATGCGAATTGTAGGCGCGGTTAGTCGGATTCACCCCATTGAGTGCGAGACTGGTCTGCTCGTCGATGCGGCGTTGGAGCGTCATCAGCGCGTGGAGCAGTGCCTCCGGGCGCGGCGGGCATCCCGGGATGTGGACATCCACAGGGATGAACCGGTCAATGCCTTTGAGAACATTGTAGCCTTGCTTGAAGGGGCCGCCGGAAATCGCACATGCGCCCATCGCAATCACGTATTTGGGTTCAGGCATCTGGTTATAGAGCCGGACGACTTGGGGAGCCATTTTTTTGGTCACAGTTCCCGCCACGATCATCAGATCGGCCTGGCGCGGGGACGGACGGAAAACCTCAGCTCCAAAGCGCGACAGGTCAAATCTCGCGGCAGCCGTCGCGATCATCTCGATGGCGCAACAGGCCAGGCCAAATTGCAAGGGCCAGACAGAGCTTTTGCGGCCCCAGTTGTAAATGCCCTCCAGCGTGGTGGTGAATACCCCCGCTTTGGCCAGCTCGGATTTGAGTCCTTCGTCAATCGGCATAATCGGTTAATCCCACTCCAGTGCGCCTTTTTTCCATTCATACACCAGCCCGGCGGCGAGAATAGCCAAGAAAATGGATAGTGAAAAAAATGCCGCCCACCCAGCGGTTCCCACCACCACGGCCAGTGGAATAATGAAGACGATTTCCAAGCTGAAAATCAGAAAGGACAGGGCGTAAAGGTAGTAATGGACTTTTAACTGCGCCCAAGCATCCCCTTTGGTCACCAGTCCGCACTCATAAGTCGCGTTTTTGATTTCGGAAGGTTTGCGCGGCCCGATGATCCGCGCCAAAATGAGGGGGATAACGGCGAAACAAACCGCCAAAAACAGCATGACCCCCAACATAAAATAATTCAATTCATACGGTGTCCATCCCATGCTTCAAGAACCTAGGACGCTCCCGCCCCAATGTCAAACGGGGAAGCAAATTGTTTGAAGCCCTGAGGAATGCTTCACTGAAGGGACTGTGCTCCCGTTTGTCCACAGAGTAGAAGCAGGCATCTTACCTCATTAATCCACAGATTTCACAGATTCACACAGATTTTATGTAAGGTCGCAGGCTCTGCGACCAGTCGAGAGTAGAAGCGCACTTCCAGTAGCTTATCTTCTTTCCCATCTACAAACTTTTTTGGACATTTATTTTATCTGTCAGTTGGGAGTTTAATGCCCAAGATTTTTACATTTACCTCGATTCGACCTAAGTCTTCTGGCTTGGATGGAGCTATGATTGCTTCGTAAGTATTCCAGCTAGCCGGGGCGATATCTTTATCTCCACTAATTGTTAGAGAGCGTTGACTTTTTTTAATTTCTTCAACTGTAGCAAAATATTGCTGAAAAGCATTGATACGATCTTCAGCACTCTGACTGTCGTCACGGGCAGGGATATCAGGATATCGCCTGCCACAGATAATCTCTAACTTAACATCAGTCATGGTGCCCGATGTTAAATTTGCAACACCAAACTTCACTTTGTGCCCATCGAGATAAGGTTGAACATCATCTATGACTACTGGAAATGCTCCAAATTCGTTTCGAGCAATAGAATACCCCTTACTTGAGGGGTCAACGACTGCTGCCGTCTCGGACTCTAATTTTGACCTCATGGCAACTTGTACATCCAACAAGCGCGAGGCTAGTTGTGTGGTTTGATTTCTTGTGGTTTTTAGGTCTGCTTCTAAATCTGATATGCGTGTAAGCGCATCTTGATTCTCTGAACAACCTGCGAAAAAAAGTGATAAAAATCCAATTAAGATATATTTGATATTCATAATATTTTGAACAAATTAATACCAGAAAAGTCTGACATGCTTAGAAATAATACTATAGCTAGCAAGTCGACCTAGACAAAGTCAATACGAGTTTCGCCTCAGTCTCCATAAACCTAGAAATTGCATCAAACAATGAAGAAGGGGAACTAAAAAACGTGAGAGTGACTGAAACAAAATTTCACGATATACACTGAACAATGACTTACTCCAATTTCGCCTTTGACTTTCATAAAAATCGTCACTAAGTCCAATCTGTAAATATCCCCATGGTTCAATACATCAAACAGATTGCTCAAGGCCTATTTAACCCTAAAAAAGCCGATGCAGGAAATGTTTTTAGCCTACTTAAAGCACTGGGCGAGGAGATTGAACGTCTAGATCCACGTGATTTTATTCCAGAGGGGCGGTACCGTTTTGTCCTTTTGCGAATACAAGCTCGCTGGTGGGTACAACACTCTGCTTTCACGACAGCACAACTTCCCGAGATTGCTAGTTTTGAACTAGAAGCATTCGATGTGCTCGATCTTTATGCTGGCGAAGGTAGCAGGGCGGCTACTCGTTCGTTTCATTTCGTCAAAGATTCCAAACTGCGAACCATCGTTGAACGTGACTACCGTGAACTTTCGCTTCTCCTTTTTCCATCACAAGCTTGGAAAAGCACTGTTATTATGGCAGGAAGCATTCTTGAAGCCATCCTTCAAGATATTCTGACCAGTGATACAACTACTATTAATAAGGCTCAAATGCCTCTGCTGCTCCAAAAGGACGCAGTCTAGATAAGGGCAAGTGGGTACTCGACGATCTCATTCAGGTTGCGGTTGAGCTAAGTTTGATCCCAAATGATCGGGCGAATGCAATTGATCAAATTCTACGCGACTACCGAAATTTCGTCCATCCCTCTGTGGAAATTCGAGCTTTCCATCCATGTCTTGAAGCTGAGGCGTTACTAGCGAAGGGAGCATTAGACTCTATTTGTGATTATCTCCAAAAACAGGTGGATTAAAGAATCTAAGTCTGCGGCCTCAAAATAGTGGACAAGCTCTAGGTTCAAAAATCTGTGTGAATCAGTGAAATCTGTGGATGATTTGGTTGACCAAGCGGCTGGAAGCACGCTTCTACTTTCTGGGACAAGCCCCGAAGTTTCTGATTCGGGGCGAACGGGAG
>CAYTAI010000005.1:88011-95789 GCA_964435715.1 uncultured Verrucomicrobiota bacterium
GACGGCTCGGCGAGCCGGTCCCCTACCAAAATTCGTGCCTCTGTGGTTCATTCCTCATGGCGGGTTGGGCGGTTCAAAAATCTTCGTGAATTTGGATGGGGGATGAGTTATAGGGATGTGATGAAAAAAATATTTTTTGCTTTTCTGGGAGCGCTTTTTTTATTGATCCCTGTCGGCGTGACAATGGGTGCGCCTGCGGGGAAAATGGCGGGTGCCGGGAAACCGGTGACCTTGCCGGAAAATCAGGTGGTTTTCAAAGAGGGACAAAAGGCGGACGGATTTTATTATATTGAAAAGGGTCAAGTCGCCGTTGTCAAAACTGTGGGCGGCAAAGAGCGGGTGATTGCCAAGCTGGGGGCGGGCGAGATTTTCGGGGAAATGGCTCTCATCGACAAAAAGCCCCGCAGCGCCACGATCAAAACACTCCGGGAAACCAAACTCGTCTTTGTCAGCTCGAAAGAATTTAACAAGCAACTCTCCACCCTCGACCCCTGGGCGGCCTCGCTGATTCAAACGCTCTCCAAACGCCTTCGCACCACCACGGATGAGCTGGCCGCAAAAAAATAGCCCGTCCCCAGAGTCAAAGCTGGGGGCTATGAGGAGCCGCATCGAAAAAATCTTGGCCCACGCTTTCCAATAATCCGCATGGAGAACACGGTGGGTCTCCGGCTTGTCATCAGCGCCCAACGCGGCGCGCGCAATTTGCGCGTGAGTCATGAAGGGCAAACGAGCAATTCCATTTTTATCATTACTTTCCATTTATTTCATTTAAATGCTAAATTCAAATTGGCCGTGGATTTTTTCTTGTAAAAAATCTTTTTTAAAAGACATTGGTGACGGTGTTTACACGGCAAATTTCATGTTTCGTCATTTGGGTGCTGTCGGCAATATTTGTCACAGCCCAGACAGTCGTCCCCTATGTCAAACAAGTTGACAATGACCTGACCACGGGCAAAACGCGGATCTATTTCGGCTACATCAATACGGGCGAAGACCCCCGCTCCATACCCCTGAGCATCAACAACTTCATGTTGATTACAAATGAAGGATTTCTTGTCTCCTTTCAACCCACCGTGTTTCTTCCGGGTCACGTCCCAACAATCAGAGCTTTGAATTTCATTGAGGGCGGAGTCACCAATCTGGTTGAGTTCAATCTTCTGCTGGACACTTATTATTACAATGGGGACACGATGCAAAATGAACTCATTTACGGCGGATGGAGCCTTTTGGGTGTGCCCGCCACCGCTTCGGCCTCCAATGGCATTACTTTTATCCGGAATTCCCCCGCATCAAACACCAATAACTCAACCACACTCCCGGCCAATTACACCAATGTCTATACGCACACCACAACGAGCCTCGCCCTGCCATCGGGCCGGGTCATCATTGAAGGCGGTGGTGAGCTCGTTTTGGAAAGCGGGAACTTTGATGCTCATACGATTCTGAACAGGGGTGATGGCGCCATTCGACTGCAAGGGGGCACTCTGACAGCGGCATCTTCGCTGACCAATGCCGCCCTGATGATCATGGAAGGTGGCGGCACGATCGATACTCCGCTCTTTCATAACACAGGCGATGGCCGCATCGAGATCGTCTCCGGGGTTAATGCCATCCAGGGCTTCATGAATCGTGGGCAGTTGCTCATCCAAGACGGCTCCCTCAGCGCCGGGCACATCACGAATCAGGGGCTCCTGTCAATTCAAGGAGGCGCGCTGACATTGTCCGACGGAATGACTTTGGGTTCCAACGGCACATTGAGACTTTTTTCGGGAGGCGTGATCGAAACCACATCGCTTGTCAACCAGGGTGGCGCATTGGATTTTCAAGGGGGCGCCCTGCGCGTGACCGACGGCGGCTTTTTTACAGGAGAGGGAGGAATGCTGGGATATTCCCCGGTCATTGGTCACAATACGCGGGTGGAGTTTGCCCAGGGAAGCGCCTTGATTCAGGATGACACCCTTTTGACCATTACGGATGGTTCTGTCCTCGCTGTGCAGGGAGGAACCAATCAGGGGGATTTTTATGTGACAGCGGCACAGTTTTCCAGCGAGTCGGGGACATTTCGCAATGACACCGGGGCTTCCTTGTCCGCGGTTGATTCGGTTCTGGATTTTCAAGGCGGCGGATTGCTCAACCTTGGTTCTCTGACCTTGGTCCGTTCCGTGGTCGAAGGCGATGTGTATTCCCCGACCGGCTCCACTGTCACCGTGGGCGGGGCGGCGACATTTAATGGGCTTTTCTCCGGCGCGGCAAATTTCACCGGTTTGGGTGATGCGATTTTTAACGGGGGATATTCCCCCGGCGACAGCCCGGCCTTGGTCACACACGAGGGCAATGTCATATTTGGAGCGGCAAACTGGCTCACCATGGAGATCGGGGGCACGCTGCGCGGAATCGAATACGATGCGCTGGACATCGGGGGCATTTTGAGTCTGAACGGTGTCATGGAGATCGTTTTTATCAACGGTTTCTCAGCGGGTTTTGGGGAATCTTATCAGCTTTTTGATTTTGGCTCGATGACCGGCGCTTTTTCTCAAATCAATCTGCCCACTCTCTCCGATGGGCTTTTCTGGAATCTCTCAGAGCTTTTTATCAATGGCTCCATCCAAGTCATCCCTGAGCCTACTCCGAAATTGCTCCTGATGGGAATATTCCTTCTGGTCTTTTTAAGCGCGTTTTTTGCGCGGAAAAAACGCGCTCATTCCCAGGCTCATTGACTCACTTCCGATCTTTGTGCAAAGGCTTGATTGAATGACTCCGTCCGCGTTATCGTCTGAATCAATATCCCCCCTGTCCAACCTATGACCGCGCGCATTTTGCTTTTGTCACTTTTTTTCTCCGCCATGACGGTCTGGGCGGCGGAGAAGACGGTCACACGAACCTTTCACACGGAGGACGCCGATCCGGAGGAATTGCGCGGGGTTCTGGAGCAACTGAAGTCACCGGAGGGCAAGGTCATCGTCTATCCCGGCAAATCCATGCTCATCATTCAGGATCAGGAAAAGGTCATCGAGCAAATGGCGGCGGTCATCAAAGAGGCCACTGCCCCGGCGCCCTTGATCCGGGTGGAGCTGACACTCGACGAACGCGGACGCGACACCCGCAGCGGGGTGGATCTCTGGGGTCGCGGCGGGGTCGTGGTGGACGGCAACCGTGTGCGGGTGAGTCCCGCGGAGCGCAATGTGCTCGGGGTGGACATTGCCAATGACAGCCGCACGTCCTCGCATCTTTCGAGTCAATTTCTGCTCGTCAAAAGCGGACGCAGCGCGGTGATCAAAGTCGGCGAGGACGTGCCTTTTGTGGATTACTTCTGGAGCTACGCCTATGGCCTGGGCATTTTGTATGACACGCAAGTGCGCTGGCAGGAGATCGGCACGCAGATGCGCGTATTTGCCACCGCCCGCGGCGAATGGATCGACATTGAAATCATTCCTGAAATCACCGCCCTGACCGGGGACGCCTTTTCACCCGTGAGCTTCCGGACACTCGCCACGCAGGTCACCCTGCGCAACGGCCAGGCAATCACCATCGGCGGATTTTCCAAGGCTGACGGGGAGTTCAACCGCCGTTTCTTTTTCGGAACCCGCTCTGCCAATTCCCTCACCGGCAGTTTCACGCTCCGCGCGCGGATTCAAAAGTGAGAATGACTCCCCCCTGGAATTTTTTCTTTTGAAAGGGGTGTCGTTCTGATATTCTTCCCACATCGCATGAAAAAAAAGAGGCGCGACTGCTCAAAAAGTTCCAAAACGTCCGGGGACTGAGCCAGGAGGAAAAAATCCTCTTCGCCCGCAGTCTCGCCGCCACACCCGACAAAAGATGGGAAATGCACGAGGCACATCGGCGATTTTTGATGTCCTTGAAGCCTTCAAGAAAAACAAAATCCGTTTCATGATTGTAAAACCACAATCGCAGGCTATGGATGACTTAATTTTCCTTCTATGACTTGCGGATCCTGCCGGCAGTCAAGAACACGGAAGACGATCACCTCGTCATTTTGCAGGAGATAATAGACTGCGTAAGGAAATCGTTTGGATAACATCGTATGAAACCCATATCTTCTGGCGTGAATGCCCCCATAAAGTGACAGTGAATCAATCTCGGAAAAAAGGGTGTCAAAAAAATATTCCCCGACAGTTTTTCCAGACAAGTCATAAAAAAACAACGGGCGTCAGCCAAATCCATGAGAGCAGATCGCAGCACCCGGACTTTCATCAGAACATAGCCCTTAATTGCTTCTTTGCCTCACTCCAGTCATGGATTTCTTCCAGCCCAGCTTCGAAACGGGTCTGAGTCTCTTTTAAAGCGGCTTCATGCCAAGCGGGTGGTTGAAATGATTGCTCATCACGGCTGAGATCCGCCCAAAGGGCCTCCATGAGCTTGATTTTTTCTTCACGGGACAATGATTCAATATCCGCGATGGTCATAGTCATATCTTATGATTCTTTCAGACAAGTGCAATTTTTTTTCTTCAGCACCACGACATTCTCGATGTGCCGGGTCTGGGGGAAAAGGTCGAAGGGCTGGATGGAGCGGATGGAATAGCCGGCTTCCAGCAATTTGCGGCAGTCGCGGGCTTGGGATTCCGGGCCGCAGGACACATAGACGATTCCCGCCGGGGCAAATTGCGCGAGCTGGGCGAGGAATTCATCGGAGCACCCCTTGCGCGGCGGGTCGATCAGGACAACGGTTTGGCCGGGCGCGAAAGCAATTTGCGCGAAGATGGAGGCGGCGTCCCCGGCGAGGAATTCCACATTGCCCAAATGGTTCAGCAGGGCATTCTCCCGCGCAAGTTGCACGGCGCTCGTGCTGATCTCGATGCCCGCCACCGCTTGAAAACCCTCCGCTCCCATGATGCTGAAAAATCCGCTCCCGCAATAAATGTCGGCGAGAAAAGGAAGATGGAAACTTTTTGCCGCGTCCACGGCATGCCGCGCAAATTGCGGAAGAATGAAGGGGTTATTCTGGAAAAATTCACGCGCGGGAAAGCGGAAGAGTTTGTCTCCGACTTTTTCGGTCACAAAGGCATTTGGATCGCTCACGACTCCTTCGCTCACCTCGCGAAGAAGCAGGTTCGCCCCTTTTTTATACTGCGCAATTTGCGCCGCAACTTGCGCACGCAGACGAGGGAGTTCGCGGTTGATCGCCTCCGTGGCAATCGGGCAAGTCTCCACATCGACGATTTTTGATCCCCTCCCCAGCCGCATGAATCCGATCTCGGGCAAGTGGCCGCCCTGAGGGAGATTAAAATGCGGAGTCAGCTTGGAACGGTAGGCAAATTGCTTCGGCGAAACAATCGGGTCATTGACCGCAACGGGCAATTTTCCCAGCGCGGCTGAGAAAAGTTCCTCAATCACCGATTTTTTCCACGCAATTTGCGCGGGGTAGCTCATCATCTGGAGCTGACACCCCGAGCAGGAACCGAAGACCGCGCAATTTGCTTTGGTGCGCGAAGGGGATGCGTCGTGAATTTCCACTAAATCCGCCTCGGCGTGGGCTTTGAAATTTCCCCAGACCCGCGCCCGCACCCTCTCTCCCGGCAATGTGAAAGGCACGACCACAGGAATGCCTTTGGCGTCGCCAACCCCCTGTCCGAGGTGGTCGAGCCGCGCAATTTGCACCTCCACAACCTCATGATAATCAAAGACTCCCGCCCGGAAGCGGTGGGGGCGTGGGGCGGGAACTCCCGGGGAATCAGACATCCTGCCAATTAAGGGCAATTTGCGCGAAACTACAAAAACTTTTCCACTTCCCTGCTTGAATTTCACGGATGAAGGCATAGATTGCAAAAATCTCTATGAGCGAAAACACCAAAATCAACTGGTACCGTTGCAAGGTTGACAAAGCTGTGATGAGCGAGCTGATGAAATCCAGCGACTGGCTCGGACTGCGCCAATGCCTTTTGCAACTGGGACTCTTTGTCCTGACAACGGCCTTGACCTACGCCGCATGGCTCCATATCGATCAGGCAAATTGGCCTTGGATGATTCCTGTCTTTCTCGTCGCGCTATTCATTCATGGAACCCTCAGCAGTTTCCTCGGGCTGGGCGGGCCGGGACACGAGCTTTCCCACAAGACTCCATTCAAGTCCAAGGCAATGAATGAGTTTTTTCTGAAAGTGTATGGATTCATCGCTTGGACAGATGTCGTGGGGTTTCGCCCGAGCCATGTCAAACACCACCAAGTCACAGTCCATCATGATCTCGACGGGGAAGTCGTCCTTCCACAAAAAATCGATTTCCGTGATTGGAAATTCCTCGTTTGGATATTCGGATTCAACTTTCCGGCGGCTTACAACAATATCAAGGATTTTGTGAAACGTTCCTTTGGCATCATTGATTTCCCGTGGTATCAAAAGGTCATGCCGGAAGAAAATGTGAAATTGCGGCAGGAACACAAAAACTGGGCGCGTTTTGTTCTCACGGGGCAGATCATCCTCGCGGTGGCATTTGTCGCCACAGGAAACTGGCCTTTGGTTTTTTTGGTGAATTTCGGCAATTACTGGTTTGGCTGGCTGACCGTGCTGTGTGGAATGCCCCAGCATATGGGCATGCAACCTGATGTGCCTGATTTTCGCCGCTGCTGCCGGACTTACACTTGTTCTTGGCTCCCCGCCTTTCTATACTGGAATATGCAGTATCACGTCGAGCATCACATGTATCCCGCCGTGCCTTTCTACAATTTGCCCAAGCTCCGCAAAGCCATGGAACACGATCTGCCGCCGGCGACCCATGGGCTGTGGGCCACGTGGAGGGAAATCTTTCAAACCCTCGAAAAACAAAAGGCCGACCCGAATTATTTTCACGCTCCGCCGATTCCCTCCGGGGAAAACGGCGAGCGGGTGGATGATGAGCTCCTTCAGTCCGAAGCCGCCGCGCGCGCCTAGACAGTCTGTTTGTTTTGTGTAGCATGTGAGGCCATTTGAAACCACGCCGCACATTTGCCATCATCTCGCACCCTGACGCGGGAAAAACGACCCTGACCGAGAAACTCCTCCTCTACGGCGGGGCGATTCATCTGGCGGGTTCGGTCACGGCCAAAAAACAACAGTCCGCCACGCAGTCGGACTGGATGGAGCTGGAGAAAAAACGCGGGATTTCGGTCAGTTCGACCGTGCTGAATTTCGAATACGGCGGCTGCGCGGTCAACCTGCTGGACACGCCGGGGCACCATGACTTTTCCGAGGACACTTACCGTGTGCTCACAGCGGTGGATTTTGCCGTGGTCGTCATCGACGCCGCCAAGGGGATCGAACCACAGACGCGCAAGCTTTTCGACGTGTGCCAATACCGGAAGATTCCGCTTTTTACTTTCGTCAACAAGATGGACCGCCCTTCCAAGCCGCCGCTGGAATTGCTCGACGAACTCGAGAAGGTTTTCGGCATCCCGGCCTTCCCGGTGAATTGGCCGCTGGGCTCGGGGCCGGAATTCCGTGGGGTCTTTGACCGTCTCGCCCAACGCGCCCATGTCTATGAGCGCACCGCCCACGGCGCGACAAAGGCGCGTTCACAGGAGTTGTCCCTGGGTGAACTCGACACACTCTTTGTCGGGCGCGACGACTCGATTCTGCACAGTTTCCGCGAGGAACTCGAGATTCTGGACATGGCGGGAACCCCTTTTTCGCAGGAGGAAATCTTGGCCGAACGCCTCAACCCCGTGCTCTTCGGCAGCGCCATCAATAATTTCGGCATTGATTACCTGCTTCAAACACTCGTGGACTACGGCCCATCGGCGCGGGGACGGCAGAGTCAGGGCGGCATGATTGAGCCGGACGCGCCGGG
>CAYTAI010000005.1:95799-107597 GCA_964435715.1 uncultured Verrucomicrobiota bacterium
TTATCTTCAAGATTCAAGCCAATCTCGATGCGCGGCATCGCGGAAAAACCGCTTTTGTGCGCGTCGTCTCCGGCGCCTTCCAGCGCAATGTCGATGTCGTCAACACCCGTTCGGGTGCGGCTTCCGCCATCTCCAGCGCCCACCGCATTTTCGGACGCGACAAGGAACTCGTCGAGGAAGCCTGGCCCGGGGACATCATCGGCATCGTCGGCCAGGACGATTACCTCATCGGCGACACCCTGTCCACCGACGGCAAAACGCTTTTCCGCGAAATTCCGAAATTCGCGCCGGAATGCCTCGCATTCCTCAGCAATCCCACGCCGGGCAATTCCAAAAAATTCAACAAAGGCGTTCTTCAACTCCTGAGCGAAGGCGTCGCCCACCAGATGAAATGGAATGACGCCAACAGCCAGCGATTGCTCATCGGCGCGGTCGGCCCCTTGCAATTCGACGTGCTCAAGTACCGGCTCGAAAGCGAATACTCCGCCGATTGCCGGATCGAACCCGCCCAATGGGCTTTTGGCCGCTACTGCGTTCCGATCGAAGACGGCGCGGACACGGGCAATTTGCTCCTGCCCAGCGGCAGCACATTGGTGCATGACACCGCCGGAGACGCGATTGTCCTCCTGCCGGACCAGTGGACACTGAAATATCTGACGGAAAAAAATCCCGCTTTCGCCTTTACCTCCATCCTCCGCGCGGATGAATGACCTCTGAAAAAATGAATGAATGATTTGATAGGACGAGAATCATCCCCTTTTCAAATCCCGCCGGTTGACGACGAAATTCAGGATGAGCACCCAAAAAATGCCTGCCAGCGCGCCGGTGGGCATTTGCAAGGCGTAAGGCATGCAGTAGAGGATCAGGACAGTGGGGAACCAGAAACAGAAATTTGAGACAAATCCGGGGAGAACCCTTTTTTTGAAATAATGATCCCGGATTTCTGTCAAAAATCGTGCGGTATTAAATCCATTATCGCGCCAAGACACGGCGAGACAATTAATATTATGGATGAAAAGCAAAGTGAAAACGAATTGATCGGCGAGGGCTTTGGAGAGCAGGGTCAAGACATCCCGGCCATCTCCAAAGACTCCGGCTTGTGCGCGGTAAAATAAATCCACTAAAATGCCATTGCAGCCCCAGTAAAGAAAGTTGAAGGCGTAATATTTCCAATGATGAGTTTTCCATTTTTTGCGGGGGGTGGTCAGCCACTTGAGTAACTCCGAAGTTAATCCCGGTCCGAACCCGCCCAAGATAAATGCTGATATCAGTCCGGTATCATTCCGCCAATCCGCGACTTGCACAAGCCAGTCATGAAAAAAGGGAACCGTATAGTAGCCGACGACTAAAAGCAGGATGAGTGTTTGAACAATCAATCCCGGCTTAAAATTTTCTTTGGCACCTTCCCATCCGGGACGCCAGTATTCCTCAAATCGTTGCACCGTGGCGAAGACAATCCCTGCAATTTGAATAAAGGCAAAACATTTTTTAAGGCATTCTTCAAATGTCAGCCGAGCTGGATTTCAGGCTACTGCCCGCCGCCGCCCTGTTGCATTTTCTGTTGGAGCTTGAGCAGCTCCTGGGGATCGATGCCTTCCATGTTCAGATTTTGGGGCATTTGATTCATTAGATTTTGCATAGCCTCAGGATCCATTCCAAGCATTTCAGCAGCGGTATTCTCCGGGGTCGTCTTGACATAGCCTGCGGGAATTTCAAAAAGTTTGGCGCTGATGACATCGGTGTTGATCGCCGTGATTTCCATTGCAGTTTGGAGCTTTCCGTTTTCTTCATCGATGAATTCCATTTTGAGAGGTGCCCCCTCGGGCATGCCGGTATTGAAGAGTTTAAAATTCGATCCCATGTTGCCGAACATCGCCCCCCGCATCATTGAGCCGAGGTTGAGCATGGCATCCTTGTCTTCTTTCGGCCAGTCAGCGTAACGGAGTGCGGTGAGTTTCGCTTCGAAATCTTCGCGCTGTTTAAAGGCATCCTCAATCATTTTATTTTTCTGCGGTATCCAAGCCCGTCCCGCGAGTTTCCCGTCGATATACATTTCATATCCGTCACAATCGATTCCGGCGACTTTCTGGGTTCCGTTTTTTTTGACTTCCACCTTTGGAGTTGTTTCATTCGGATCTTCGGCTAGCTCACTTTTGACGTCATCCGTGCCGAAGGCTGTCTGTGTGGGTTTCTGGTATGGCTCTTTAATCGGCTTTTCGATGTAATTTTTATTCGGGGTCGAGATGAGCCATTCAACACCTTTGTCCAGCCGTGTCACCGTCAGAGGTGACCCCATCATCGCAGGCATCCCGCCGAGTCCGGGGATCTCACTGCGGGATTTATCCCCCGCATACCAAGCCTTGATCGTCATCCCTCCGGCAAGGGTCATCTCGATATAGGCATCCGCGTGTAAAGGATGAGTGATCCATCCAGAAAATAATAAAACCGAAAGAATGATTTTTTTCATAAGAATTCCGCCAAAGATTGGTTCCAGCTGGCAATCATAACCTCATTAGCAAGTTCGACTCAAGCTTGGAAAGCAAAGAAATTCATGGAAAAAACAGTGAGTGAATTCAAATAACCATTTTGGATTGTATTTTTCCTGGATAAGAATAAACAGTTACATGAATATTTTTTTCACAGAGCCGATATTCATTAACCGCCATCTTTGATGGCTCTGCTCGTTGAACCCCCTTTTGTCAGACAAAGAAACAATTGTGAGCACCGGCAAAATACCGCGCCTGCGCGCACGATTAAAACCCTCGGTCGAAGGACATGCCAGAAGGGGGCATCCTTGGCTTTACGCTGAAAGCATCCGCGATCTGAACCGGGAAGGACTTTGTGGGGAAACGATAGTCTTGTATGACCGTAATGATGTATTTCTCGCTGTCGGTCTCTATGATCCCCATTCACCACTGCGGGTGCGAATCCTCGCCCGTGGAAAACCTGTGACGATCAATCCCGGTTTTTTCAGGTCGAGGCTCAATCAAGCCCTATCAAAAAGATGCCATTTCGAAGGGGAAGGAACCAATGGTTATCGCCTCGTGCATGGGGAAAACGACGGGTTGCCGGGTTTTGTCATTGATCGTTACGCCGATACTCTTTCGGTAAAATTATATTCCGCGATTTGGTTTGCCCATTGGCCTGTCATGCAGTCCCTCCTTGAGGAGCTTTTTCCCGGTTGCCGTTGTGTGATCCGGTTGAGCCGGAATATCCAAGTCCTCGCACACAAAATCATGAAATGGTCGGATGGACAAATTGTTTTTGGGCAACCATTGGGTGAAAAAATCATTTTTCAAGAGAACGGGATTTTCTTCGAAGCCGATGTGCTCCGGGGGCAGAAGACGGGTTTTTTCCTCGATCAACGGGAGAACCGCCAGAAAGTCCGGGAACTCGCCCAAGGACGGAAAATCTTAAATCTTTTCAGCTTCTCCGGCGGATTTTCCCTTTATGCAGCGGCGGGGGGTGCCAAACAAACAACGGATATCGATATCAGTAAACATGCCCTCGAGAGCGCGCGCCGCAATTTTCAACTCAACGGGAAGAACCCGCGCATTGCCGCCTCTCAAAATCATTTTATCAAAGCCGATGCACTTGATTGGATTGCTGAAAATCCCCGGCCGGAATTTGACCTTGTGATCATTGATCCCCCTTCAATGGCAAAAAGAGAGTCGGAGAAACCGGGTGCGATAAAGGCTTATACCCGGTTGGCTCGCCAAGGGGCAAAACGTTTAAAGAGCGGCGGCATTTTGCTCGCGGCCTCCTGTTCCGCCCATGTGGGTGCCGAAGAGTTTTTTGCCGCCGTTCGCGAAGGTGTCTCATCCACCGGGCGCAAGTTTGAAATCCTCCACCAATCCCACCATCCCTCCGATCATCCTGCCACTTTTACGGAAGCACATTATCTCAAAGCGGTTTATGTCTCATTTTTGGATTCATTTCAAAAATGACGATGAAAAAAACGCCTCGATCAATCAGGAGGGAATACACGGGAATCTTTTCGGGGGTTGAAGTAACCAGGCGATGAAATGCATCAGGAGGACTGTAAATGCTTTCATTGGGCTTATTCTTTTTATTAACTCGATCCAATGAGGATTTGATTTTGTTTGCTGTCGCGCGCGATTTTGTCATGGTAACCGGCTGTGCCATTGTTTTCGAGAAGGAGTTGCTCGGGGGTGGCTGCGGCTCCGGTGAGGTAAAATCCGGCTTGGTAATTGTACGGCAAAATAAACTGCAAGAGAGCCTCTTTCCATGTTCCCTCGACCCAGTAGGGCTCGCGGAGAAACTCCCCCTCTTGATTGAAGACTGTCCAGAACCAAGTGTAACTCTCCGCATCCGAACCGATGAATCCGCCTTCTTGAGCGACGACCAAGTGCATTTCGGTCTGGTCAGAATTTGTCTGGGCTTGCACGATCAGATTTCCACCCTCTTTGAGATTCCAGCGCAAATCCCAGAATTGTATCCCCTGCTCATCGGTCCATGTCGCACCGTTGCGTTCGACCAAGGCAATGAGCAACCGTCCAAATTGGCGCCATTCCTGTTCGCCCCAGGCGACCGGCTGGACAATGGTTTTGATACGCGACCAGCGTAACTTCCATTCATTGACAAGGCGGCGGAATTCAACAACAGAAATCAAGGGGCGGGATTCTCCTCTCTCTTCTAGCGTGGGGTGGTGGCGGCAGCACGGTTCCGGATGCCCATGGCACGTTCGAGCTCCTGCACTCGCGCCTTGGAGCTTTCGATGTCGCGCTGGGAATTACGCAATTGTGTCAAGAGAGCGGTTTGCTGGGTTCTCAAGGTGACAATCTCGTCGCGCTGGGTTTTGAGTGTGAGCTGGAGATTGGCGATTTCTTCATTTGTGCGGACGATATTCTCATCAAGCCCGGAAATAGCGGCTGCATATTTTGCGTCGAGACGTCCGACGGTGACTTGTTGATTCTGGATTTCTTTCCAGAGCACATAACCACCGAATCCTGCGGAGACGGCAAAAATCAAAACCAACACCAAAAGGAACAAACCCACACCGGAGAGAATCGTATTCATCGATTTCTGTTCTTTGGATTGGCGTTCGACATTGCGGGTGTAGTTGCTGGAGGGCGGCGTGTAGGATGATGATGTGGCCATAGAGGAGGGAGTCCTGGGTTGGGATGTGGGGATTTGTGTCGAATGAGGAGTTGATTGTTTGGATTCTTCCGGAATTTTTGCGGCGGGCTTGTTTTCCGGCGCGGATTTCTGCGGGGATACAACGGCAGAATCATGAGAAACAGGGGTCACAGGAGTGGGGGAGACGGGTGCCGCAATTTTCTCGTCTATCTCACGCTGCTCTGATTTTTGGCGAGGTGGAATCGCTTGATGAGGATTGAGTTTTGTCCGGATTTCCTCTGAGGCAAACTCATCACTTTGAGTGATTTGAATTTTTGGGGCGGATTGTTTGTCAAAAGGATGTGGCACGACGGTTTTTTGTTCCGGAGCGGGAGAAATGGATTGCGAGAAAGAGCCCTGCTCCGAATCAGGAGACACAATTTTCGGAGGGGGTTGGAGAACCTCGAAATTCAATTCATAATGATCGTCGTATTTTCTTTGTGCGTCCGAAGCCATAGTATTGTCTTTTTGCTGGTCATACAATATGTGGGGCTCCTTATGAATTCAATAGTATTCACAAATTTTCTTGCGGGGATTTTACTAGGAAGTGCGTAGTTAGTTCTACCAGCGATGATGCCCGTGTCTGTATCGGGGACCACAATTGTAGCGATTGTAATACACGCGTCTTGGTTGGTAATAGCCATGCCTTGGACCGTAGTAGGATTTGTAAGGACGCCCGTAATAGACCACTGGCGGAGGGCAGGGTGAATAATATCGGATCGGTTGATAACAAGGTGCGCGGCCAGAGCTAAAAACAATCGTCACACCGGCTTGTGCTTGCGTGGTGAATGCAAATGCCGCACCCACGGCCAAAAGAGGGAGAATATATTTTTTCATGAATATACGACGAGGGGTGAAGAGGACGCATTCATTTAAAATGAAAAATCTTTACAATTTTAAGCTGGCACTCGGGGGAGGAAAAGGATGCAATCAAACTGCGATGCCAAAAAAATCTTTCACAGTCTATTTTGCGGGAGAACTCTTTAATGCAAAGCATTTGGCGGGGAATGCGATTTTGGCGGAGGCGATCCATGAGGTTTCCAAGGGGAAATTCGTGCCCGTGCTCCCGCAGAATATCGAGTTGCGCGACACCGCTTCCCATGCGATTCGCGATGCGGATATCAAGGCATTGCTGGAGTGTGACACCGCTCTTTTTAATTACGACGGCACGGAGCTGGACTCGGGAACCGTCGTCGAGTTTATGTTCGCCAAATTCGCCGACATTCCCTCGGTCATTATCCGCACGGATTTCCGCAAGAGCGGTGACCAGGACACTGATCCGTGGAATCTGATGAGTAGCTTTTACCCGCGCACGGCTGTGGCTGCTTTTGATGCGGCAGCCCTCTATCGGAAGGGGCTGGGCAAATTGCGCGGAGGGCATGGCGGCACTTTGGTGCAGCGTCAAGGACGGAAAGCCTCCCTGTCAATGTCCGCGCAAATTGCGCGGGAATGCGTCCGTCTGCTTGATAAAGTGGTGAGGGAAAAACCTGTTCTCCCCCCTGCTGACCGGGAATCTGTCTACCGTTGGCTTGCGCTTGCACCGGCATTCCGGGGTTCTCCTCAAAAACATCTGGTCGAGATGGCAAAAATCTTGCGCGACAAATCGGACAAAGGGTTGTTGTAAAAGGCGGATGAGAGGAATAATCATGGAGCGCATTCCAAAAATCACGGTCATGGGCAGCTTCGTCGTCGATCTGATGGCTTACGCCCCACAACTGCCTGTGCCGGGGCAAACGGTCAAGGGTGGTCCTTTTCGCATGGGTGCCGGGGGAAAAGGGGCGAACCAAGCCGTGGCCGCGCGCCGGTGTGGAGCGGATGTCACCTTGATTACCAAACTGGGACAGGATGCCTTTGCACAACTTGCGCTGGATAATTTCCGGGCGGAAGGAATCGACGCGCGGTATGTCCTCAGGGACGCGGAAAAAGGAACCGGAGCCGCCCTCATCCTCGTCGACCGCGCCACCGCTCAAAACATGATTCTTGTCGCGCCCCAGGCGTGTGAAAATATTTCTGTGGAGGAGATTTGCCATGCCTTGCCCGCAATTGAATCTGCGGATCTCGCCGTGACTCAACTGGAGACAAATCTTGAGGCGGTGATGGAATTCGTGCAAATTGCGCGGGGAAAGAATATCCCGGTGATCCTGAATCCAGCTCCCTTCCAGCCTGTGCCTGATGAATTATTTTCAATGGTGGATTATCTGACCCCGAATGAATCGGAAGCGGGGCAATTGACCGGTCTTCCCGTGAAAAATCCTGATGATGCCGTACCTGTCGCCGATTTGCTTTTGGGTAAAGGTGTCAAACATGTGATTGTCACCTTGGGGGACAAGGGAGCTTATCTCCGGACTCAGGAGCTTTCCCTCTTTCTGGAGCCCCGTACAGTCAATGTCGTGGACACGACCGGGGCAGGGGATGCATTCAACGGAGGGCTCGCCTACGCCTTGGGATGCGGATGGGATTTTGTCGCAGCCGCAAATTTTGCGATGGATGTGGCGGCACTGTCTGTGACGAAGGAGGGAACCGCACAGGCGATGCCCACACGGGAAGAAATTGAAATTTTCCGCGGCAAACACTAGTCCTTTAGGAATCCATTTATGAACCGCCAAGAACTCGCCCCCTTTTTCGACCACACCATCCTCAAGCCTGAAGCCACCGACGGCGATATCATCAAGCTCTGCCAAGAGGCCAGGGAAAACGGATTTGCATCTGTTTGTGTGAATCCTGTTTTTGTGCCACTGGCATACTCCCTCCTCAAGGAGTCGCCGGTGAAAGTTTGCACTGTGGTGGGATTCCCCCTCGGAGCCAACCGTCCGGAGATCAAAGCCTCCGAGGCACTGCAGGCGATCAAAGAAGGGGCGTCGGAAATCGATATGGTCATCCATGTGGGAGCCCTGCGGGCGGGAAAGATGGAGGACTTGAAACAGGACATTCTCGCCGTGCAAATGGCGTGCCGGTCAAAAGCACTGCTCAAGGTCATCATCGAGACCTGCCTGCTCAATGATGAACAAAAAGAAACCGTCTGCAAATTGTGCAAGGAGATCGAAGTGGACTTTGTCAAGACATCGACTGGATTCTCCACGGCGGGAGCGGCGGTCGAGGATGTCAAGCTCATGCGCCGTGCCGTGGGACCGAAAATCGGGGTGAAAGCCTCCGGTGGCATTCGTGATCTGGAAAGTGCCTTGGCGATGATTGAAGCAGGAGCGACACGGATCGGCTCCAGCCTCTCGGTCAAAATCCTCGACGAGGTACAGGAATAAATATCCTCTGATTTTTTTGAATACAGGGCGGGGTTTTCAAACTGCTTTTTTTGCGAGAGCCAATTGCCTCAGGCGGCGGCGAGAGAGTGCCACACCCGCGCAAATTGCGCCGAAGGCGAGCAGGGCGTAAGTGGAGGGTTCGGGAATCACAGCCGTGTAGTGGAGCATGAGGTTATTGCCCGTGACCCCGAGACTCCATGTCCCTGTGAAAGGATTTTGGAAATTGGCCAGACTGAGGTTGAACTTGTCAGCGGCGAATCCCGTGACACCCAGCGTGGTTTGCACCAGCACGAAATCATAGTCACTGGCATCGTTGAATCCCGCCGCCAGTCCTGCGGCATTGCCCAATGTCAGTGATCTGACATCTAGCAGGAAGGGGGTGGAGTTGAGCGCGGTGATGTCCAAGTCCCCGACGACATTGATGAAATCCCAGCCGGGATCCGCGCCTTGGGTTCCGGTGAAGCTGTTGATTTCCCAGATATTCGAGCCGCCCGAGGCCCAGGTCAGAGTGCCTGTGATGTTCAAGGTTCCAGGGCTATTGCCCACGGACAGGGTCGCCCCGTTGCCGACGGTCAGATCGCCGACATAGGTTCCCTGGCCTTTGAGTGTGCTGCCGGAGTTGAGCGTAATCTGGTTGGTCACCACCCCGCCGAGGCTGAAGGTTGCGTTGTCGTTGACGGTGATGCCGTTGGCAAAGGTATTCACCTGTCCATTCTGAGCCAAACTGAAAAAGGCCGTGTCCGTGCCGTTGCCCACTTGGAAATTCTGACCGTTATTGATATTGGCCACGCCGACGAAGGCCGTTCCCCCGTTGAAGTCATAGAGTCCGGATGGATCAATGAGATTCAATTGGTCCGCCCGGAATGTCCCGCCATTCTGGGTGAAGGTTCCCCGGCGAATGTCTGCGAGAGCATTGCCAGATCCATTGGTGATAATCATTTGCGAACCCGCGCCATTAAGCAAGACAGTATTTCCCGTGGAAGTGTGATAGGAACCCACCCGCAGACCTCCCGCGTGGAAAGCACCCCCGTTTTCAATGGTCAGAGAGTTATTCGCCCCGTTATTGCCCACGATCACCGTCTGGGCATTCGACCAGAGTGAACCCGCGCCCGTGACCACTGCGGCGTTGTCAATCGCGTCACTGTTATTCCCGATTCGCGCGGAGACAGTCATGCCCGGAGCATTGGTAATGATGAGTTGCCCGCCGTTGATCACTTCCCAGAAGTGGTCATCGGTGACATTGCCGATATTGACCGCCCCATTGGTCAGAACGGTGATGGCATTGATGATATTCGTCTTGTCTCCCGGAGTCGGGGGAACCCCCACAGGTGTGATCGGAGCGCCGAGAGTCACCACCCACGAACCTACCTCATCAGAGCCATTGGACACAGCGGTCAGTGTGACTGTGTTATTGGGGAGACGATCACCGAAGGGTATGGAATAAACGGAATTTGACGAGGTTTCTGTGATGATTCCGGCGTATTGATTGTAGTAAGGATTATCCGGTTGCAGAGTTGCGAAAAGTGAGGGGAGATTTGTGCCGATTCCATTGAACCATTGGTATGAATCATAGCTGCCAACTGCATTGGAGATTCCAAATAGCGTATTGGAATACGTGCTATTGACAAAGCCTCCCAAAAGCCCGGTGGTATAATCACCCATGGGATTCTGGAAAACAACATTCATAATTCCTGAATAATTGTTTAAGACTTGGTTTGTTCCACTATTCACAGACTGGCTTGTTGTCAGGTTTTGATTGGTGACATACTGAAAAAACTCATCCCAAGTATTGGTGCTGAATCCCAAATTGTTATAAATGCTTTGATTATATATTTCCCAAGATTGGGCAGAGTCCAGTTGAGCGGCATTTGCGAGAGTCGTGTAATTCGTCCAGATGCCTGTGGCAAGCAACTGGGCGTCATTCGAGAAAAGGCCATTCGGTAATGGCGACAAATAGGTGGTGTTAGGCGATCCCGCTCCGTAATTCGTAATGGAAAGGTTATAAAAATTCGTTGGAGAAGCCACATTGGTCACGCCAAAAGTTCCCGATATGTTTGTAATCACGGTATAGGTGCCCGTCACGATAATATCATTCAGGTTGTTCACCGTTCCCGTCATGTTATAGGCCAAATAGACGTTGTAATTTGTTCCCTCATTAGGCGCACTATAAAAGAAACCATTTGTTCCGATCAGGACAGATTGATTATTGCTGGCATGGATGTCGGCCAAGTAGTTTGAGAAAGATTGCCAGCTTCCCAGTGAACCTCCCGCCAAGGAATTCACCGGCACGACCCGGACGACATTGCTCTGGGCATCCGTGAAAACAGAGGCATTGTCAATCTGGCCAGGCGTGTAACCCGTCAGAGGAGCGATGTGGTTTGTAAAGATGTGTTGTGCGGAAGAGTTGAATCCAACAGATTGCAGTGCATTTGTGACGGCAAAATTTGTCACTCCAGTGGCGTAGTTTTGGATATTCATGCCGATGGAAAAAACATTGATGGCTGACAAATCCCCACCCGAAAAAGTATTATTCGTCTGGTAATCAATTTCAATCGGGGCATAGGGAAAAAGATTGATTGTGGAAGTGCCATCCGCCGGGGCAGTGGCCAAATTGCTAAAGACTCCCCCATATGTCACATAGAGATTGGCAGACGTGGCTTGAACAACACTGAATGCGGCGTATTGGTGGTTATTCACCGTCGTGTAGAGATTGGTGTAGTTGATCATGTCGGACATGAGGTTCGACCCGCCGTTGCCCCAAGTCACCGAACTAGCATTGCTCACACCGTAATTAATCTGGTTTGTCGGCGAAGGTTGCACAGCAAAGGGACCCATTCTTTGCCAGCTAAACCAAATTTCATGATCTTCGTAACCTGAATCGTTCAGAAAATACATATTCAGATTTGTTGGTTGAGCCTGTGTGACACTGAGCATGCCCGAAAGGATAATGACCAAGCAAATCACGCGCGAAAAGATAGCCGAAATGTTAGAATTGAGCTTTTTCATATGATTCCTTGAGGTTCTCGAGCTTTTTTATTATTTATTTAAATGGTCGACTTGTATTTATCTGAAAATTTCTGATTGAATGGCTCTTGAACCATGTTGAATGGTAGCTCTGGAGGGATTTTAAAATCAATCTTTTTTTGCTATTATCAAAAAATAATAAAGGCCAGACTTATCATTATTTATGGATTTTATTGATATTATATTATCAAATCATGATTTGAAGACGGGATGGACATCAGCTTGTGTGCGGCCGCCTCCCGGAGCTCTTCCCAACGCGCAAGCTGCGCGGGGGGTGAATGGGCAATTTGCCGGAGCAAACTGCGCCATTCGGTCATGAGCCGGTCGATGTCGCCGACCCCGGCGGTTTCTGTCACGAGGCGGGCGCGCCGCTGGCCT
>CAYTAI010000005.1:107650-110144 GCA_964435715.1 uncultured Verrucomicrobiota bacterium
ATCCATATTGTGACGGCACTCCGTGGAGCAGGAAGCCGTCGATGGTGAAGTTCCCGTAGGCGCTCTGGCACACGAGCGCGAGCCGCCCCGCCCACCGCGATTCCATCCCGCAGAATCTCTCCCCGCCGAAAAGGTCGATCGCGTCCATGAGGATTTCCTCCGGGGAGTAGTCATCGCACTCAATCGCGGCGGCGAGAGCCAAACCCTCCGGCCCGAGAAAAAATGAGGCAATTTGCCCGCGTGGAGTGAGCCGGAGTTCCGGATCGAGCAATTTGCATTTCTGCCATTGCCACAGCAGCATCGGCGCGGGACTCAATGAGGAGCAATTTGCGCGTTCGACGCAGGTTTTGCACCCCTTGAACCGCCGGTATTTGCGTCGCACCAGCCGGGCGCGTGCGGTGTCCGTGGGCAGGTGGCAGGGCAAATTGCGCCAGTCGATCCGGGCGGTGGATTCGTTGCCGAGGGAAATCGGATTTTCCGTGAAAAGTTTTGCGGCGAATCCGGCGGCATGGGGTTCGATTGACTCACCGGGCTGGACACACCGGAGCAAATGGCTCCAAGGCAGGGCGGCGGCGCGGGAGCATTTTGCCGCACGGGCCTCCAGAAGCGAGGGTGAATCATTCGTCGCGAGGTAATAACCGATTTCATCCAGACCCCGGCGACCGGCGCGCCCGCTCATTTGCAGGATTTCAGCAGGTTCGAGGGCCTGTTCGATCCCGCCGACTTTGTAGAAACGCGAGGTGATCAGCACTGAGCGCAGGGAGAAATTTATGCCCGCGCTCAAGCCCAGCGTGGCAATGACCACGCGGAGTTTGCCCGCCTTGGCGAGGGGTTCGATCACGCGGGCGCGTTGCGCGTAGTTGAGCCCGCTGTGGTGATAGGCGACCCCTGCGCCGAGCAATTTGCGCAGGGGCGGCGGCAGGAGGGTTTCCTCCTCCGGGGCGATGTCGATTTTCCACGGGGGCGGGGGGAGGGCGGCGGCGATTTGCCGGGCGAGTTTCTCCGCCTCGGCACGGTGCGGGGCAAAAACCAGCACCGGCCCGAGATTCTCGCGCAGAGCGGCGGCAATGCGGCGGGGCCAGTGGCCCACGACGGACTTGGGCATTTTGCGGGCCATCTCGTCGATCCAGATTTCTTCGATGGGAACCGGGCGTTTGAGGTGCTCGACAACGCGGTAATCCCGTCCCAGCCGCCCCAGCCACCGCGCAATTTGCGCGGGGTTGCTGACCGACCCGCTCATGAGAAGGAGCTGCACCCGTGAGGGCAGAGTCATGAGCACGCCCTCGTAATGACTCCCGCGCGCCGGGTCACTGAGCCACTGGTATTCATCCACCACAAAGAGCCGGATGTCCGGGCGGCGCTGGGCGATTTCTTGAACCGCCTCCAGTGTCGCCACAATGAGCGGGGCATCCTCATGGAATGAAATGTCGCCGGTGATGATGCCCACACGCCAGCCCTTGCCGCGCCATTCGGCGAATTTGTCATTGGCCAGGGCGCGGGTGGGCACCGTGTAAACGGCGGCCATCGGACGGGTCTGATAATATTTCTCGAAACACCACGTTTTTCCCGCCCCCGTGGGCGCGCTCAAGACCACATCCCGCCCGGATTTCAGGGCATCGACGGTTTCCACCTGCCACGGGTCGGGCAGGAAAAGATTTTGCAAACCGTCGAATGATTTGATCTCGGGCATGAGTCGCACTCCTCAGCGGGAAAAGAAAACCACAGATTCACGCCGATGGACACAGATTTTTTGGACCGCGGGTAACACGGAATACACGGATTTTGGCAGGGACGCATCTCCGGGGCATCCGAAAGTAGAAGCGCGCTTCCAGCCGCTTGATCAAACGAATCATCCGCAGATGCATGCAGTCTTCAGAAAGACATCACGGATTCACACAGATATTTTTGAACCGCAGAGGCGGTGAAATTTTGCAGGGCTCGTGCCTCACGGGTCGAGGAAGAGTCGAAGCGGAAAAAAGGAGAGAGTAAAAAGTTGTACGGGATGAGGAGTGGGCGCGGGAGCTGGTGTTGAGCGGAACAATCGGGGGGGTATCCCGGTTTTAACGGCTGGATCATGATGAACTTCGCACGGATTACGCGTTTGGCGCGAGATTTTGAAATCTTCGCAATCGCCTGATTTTATTGAGTGAAATGACCTTCTCTTCAGGCGGAGTGATTTTTTTAAAGAAAACCTCTTGCAATCTTTTGCCGCTCTGATATTTTTCGAGGCTCACTTTTTTACCCGGCTTGGTCTGGGTGAACGAAAAAGTTTAAATATTTTTCGGAAAGGTGTTGACGAGTGAAAGGATTTTTAGTCTACTAGCTCGTCCATCGTTTGATGGTTCTTTGAAAACTGAGTTGTGCGTGTATGCCTGAAGTTTTTTTTGAAGTTTCAATTGCTTGTGAAAACAAGCAGTTGGCTAAATATATATTAATGTGAATGCCAGTTATTGATTCATCAATAACAAAGCTCGCGTAAATTTTTTACGGAGAG
>CAYTAI010000005.1:110165-110416 GCA_964435715.1 uncultured Verrucomicrobiota bacterium
AGGACGAACGCTGGCGGCGTGGTTGAGACATGCAAGTCGAACGTGGTTTGAGTTGTAGCAATATAATTTAAACTAACGTGGCGAATGGGTGAGTAACGCGTGAATAATCTGCCTTGAAGCTCCGTATAATCAGTCGAAAGATTGAACAATCCGGAATGTGATCGCAAGATGAAAGTCGGGGACCGCAAGGCCTGACACTTCAAGATGAGTTCGCGCCCTATCAGCTTGTTGGCGGGGTAACGGCCCACCAA
>CAYTAI010000006.1:0-3650 GCA_964435715.1 uncultured Verrucomicrobiota bacterium
AGGCTGATAATTTTGCGTGTAGAAAACCGCGCGGGCCACAGAAAATATTTCCGGCGTTGACAAATCGTGGATTTTTTTGAAACCCAAAAGCTGGGTCTGCAGGCTCACCCGCTCCCTGCCGATGTAAAGGATGCGCTTTGAGAAATTTTGCAAAAGCCCCGCAAATGTCAGACCCAAACCAACAGCTGGAAGAAGAATTAAAATGCTGTAGGTCAAAATGGCCGCGCCGGGGTCTTTTTGTCCCTCATCGAATTTGAAGAGCATCAGGAAAAAAAACGAGGAGACCGTCCAAAAAAAACCGAAAATGGTGATTGCGCCGAGTTTGCCCGACCGGGGAATGCGCCATGCCACCTCGCCCTGCGGCAACTCATGAAACTTGATCTTTGTGTAATCAGGCCTGGGGACAGGCTCAAAGGGTTGCAGAAGAGGTTGGCTTTTGAGACGGAGCCACTCATGCGCTGTCTCCTGATGCTGGCAATGAGGGCAGGCAATCAGCGATTTTTCGCTGCCGGGAAACTCCGAAGGAGGATCAAATCTTTTACCACAGGCCGGACAATCAAATCCTTCCTGAT
The DNA here is from genome assembly GCA_964435715.1 of uncultured Verrucomicrobiota bacterium. GTDB lineage: Bacteria > Verrucomicrobiota > Verrucomicrobiia > JAWXBN01 > JAWXBN01 > JAWXBN01. Next base: position 573 of record CAYTAI010000006.1, read on the forward strand.
CCTTGAGCATCTGTTCATAGGCCAGTTTCCAGATTGAATTTTTGAACTTGGAAAACATGGTCGGCCCGATGTCCGGTCATTGCGGTTTGGGAGGGGGTTCCTGCCCTGAGGAAGATTTGCTAGGATGATTCTCCGGAGCCGAAGCCGAAAGGGGGGCTTTTCCACCGAGCATCGTGATCACCTCCTTTTGAACATCCAGAATCTGATCAAGACGCAAATCCGGGTCTGACACAGTGAAAGACTCCCCGCTTTTGAGATGCTCGTACACGATGACTTTTCCGAGACGGTCATTGGTGAATGTGTCGATTTGCTTCAAAATCCTTTTTCTTTCGAGCATGACCGCCAGTATGTAACGGGTTTTGATGGTTGCCTCATCATTCTCTTCGATTAACTTTCGCAACATCCCCTCGGCGTCATCTTTTTTGAGTGCCTCCGGCGGCGGAGGCGGAGGAGTAAAATATTTTGTCTGCCAATAGGAGGTGGGAGCCGTGTCCGGAGTGTTGATCATCTCCCGCCACGCCTGCTGGGAAAAATCTTTCCTCTCATACCCGTTTTTCCCCAGAAAGAGCATCGAAACAATTTGCTCCCCCTCTTGAAAAGCCACGTTTGTGGCTGCACAATGACGGGACCGGGATTGTATATTCCATTCTTCCATATTGCACTGCTCCTCTTTGTTAATGCCTTCGAAAACGGTTAATTATTTTCCGCCCACAATTCTTTATTTTTGATCACATAGGCAAACCCGGAGTACAGGGTCAGGGCTATCGTCACCGCCATGGCGGCATAAACACCCCAGGTGAATACCCGCAGAGCCCCGTCCAGCCAGACCGGGTCATGGGGTCCCATGATTTCCTCCAGCGAACTCCTCAAGAGCACGACAATAATGGTAATCATTTGCCATGCGGTCTTGTGTTTGCCCAGACGGTCGGCGGATAAAACCTGCCCCCGCGCCCCGGCGAGAATCCGCAAGCCCGTGATGAGGAACTCCCGTGAAATCACAAGAATCACAAAATAAGCTCCAAAAGGCCCGAGCTGACCCCGCGCGATAAAACTCACAAAAGCCGCACACACCATGACTTTATCCGCCAATGGATCCATCAGCGCGCCGAAATCCGTCTTGAGATTGCGTGAACGGGCGATTTTTCCATCGATATAATCCGTCATCATCCCGATAAAAAAAACAATCAGCGCCACACTCGCGCTATAATCATAATGCCCCAAAATGAGGATTGTGAATATAATAGTGATAAAAAAACGCGATGTTGTCAGTTTGTTCGGCAGATTCATGGCAGGGTAGGATATCCTTTTACTCTTCAAGAGTAAAAACGATTTCAGGAAATCGTCAACGCGGGAAATCGTTTTCTCCCCGAGTCCCGTCAGCGATTCACAGGCTCGCCGAGCAAATCGTAATCCAATGCCCCGATGATTTTCACCCGGCAAAACCCACCCGCCCGTGCAGAGCCCGGCGGGATCAAAATGCGCCCGTCGATATCCGGTGCGTCCCATTGTCCGCGGGCGACTCCGTCTTGATCCACCAAAGCCATTAATTCCTTGCCGATCTGCTCTTGGGATATTTCAGCAGCGATCCGGCGCTGGAGTTTCATCGCCTTTTTGTAGCGGCTGTTTTTCGTCCGCGTGTCGATCTGCGCCTCCATTTTTCCGGCGCGTGTGCCCTCTTCACGGGAATAAGTGAATATCCCCAAACGCTCAAAACGGGTCTCCTCGATGAAATCCAAAAGGGTTTGGAAATGCTGTGCGGTTTCCCCGGGGAATCCGACAATAAAAGTCGTTCTCAACGCAATGCCGGGGACACCGGCCCGGATATCCTTGATCAAATCACGGATGTAAGCCGAGCTCGTCTCGCGTCTCATCGGCAAGAGCATCCCATCGTCAATGTGCTGGAGAGGCATGTCCACATATTTGGCGACCTTTGGCAGCTCTGCAATGGCGGTGATCAGCTCCCGGCTCCAGTGATAAGGATGCGTGTAAAGGGTGCGTATCCAAAAGTCCCCCGGAATATCATTGAGCGCAGCCAGGAGATCAGGCAAGCGGTGATCCGAGCCCCCTTTTAAATCCTTTCCCCAAAAGGTCGTGTCTTGTGAAATCAAATCCAACTCCTTGACTCCGGCATCGATCAATTGCCGGGCTTCCTGGACGACCGAATCCAGGGAGCGGCTCCGGTGCCTGCCCCGCATTTGAGGAATAATGCAGAAAGAACACGGATGATTGCAGCCCTCCCCGATTTTCACATAAGCAAAATGCTCCGGAGTCAAGCGGACGCGGGGGGTCGAATAATCCGGAATGTAGACGGGTTTGCGCGTGACAAAATTCAATGACTCCACCGGAGCAATTTGCGCGGGAGTCACGGGGGCAGGGGATGAAGGAGTGGTTTTTTGCTTCGGGGGCAGTAAAGCTGTCGATGTGTCAACGAGCGTGCTGCGGCGGACGCGCGCCTGCTCGATGATCTCCACGACTTGCTCGACCTGGTCGATCCCCATGAAAGCATCCACCTCGGGGATTTCCGTCTGGAGCTCGGCGGCAAATCTCTGCGCCATGCAACCGGACATGATCAATGTCTGGTGTTTCTTTTTACGGGAAGCTCCGCGTTGCCGGTTCATTTCAAAAACACTGTCGATGGACTCGTCCTTGGCTTTATCAATGAATGAGCAGGTATTGACGATCATCACATCCGCTTGCTCCGGATCGGAAGTAATCTCCATGCCGGCTCCTTGGATCTTGCCAAGCATGATCTCTGCATCCACCAGGTTTTTGGCGCAACCGAGCGAAACCATGCCGACTTTGAGACGGGCGGCGGATTGTTCTTTTTCGAGGAGAGCAGAAGACTTTTTCATCAAGGCAGATTAATGGTTTTCGGATCGGTGCCTTGATTGGCGCCGACGACTTCCTGTCCATTATAAAGCATCATGACCAATGAGGGATTAAAAACTTCAACGGTGAATTTACCGGCTTCAAACTCCCGTTGTGTCCCGCCCGTGAGAATGAATCCGCCGTCATTCTCATCCGTTTGCCCGTCGAGCGTGATTCTCACCCAGCAATCGTCCAAGGCACGGATCGCCA
>CAYTAI010000006.1:3668-19110 GCA_964435715.1 uncultured Verrucomicrobiota bacterium
CCAAGCGGTTGTTTGTCACAGGCGGAGCAATTTGCTCGGATGGAGCCGGTTCCGGGGCAGTGGCTTGATTGGTTTGCCCGGCCTGATCCATTTCATTGACTGCTCCGGATTTTGGTTTCTCTGCATCCTCCTTTTCATCGGGAACTGCAACCACGGAAATTTCCTGTTTCTGGTAGAAAGGCAAATTAAAATATCCAATACGCCATATATTGACAATCACCGGCAAGAGAACCAGGAGTATGACCAAGGCAATCACCGAGTAGAGGACGACCATTGGCTTGAGCTTGACCTCGCGGCTCGCCGCCGCCACTGGACGCACAGGCACTTTGCTGCTAATCGCGCCATAATCTTCCGCCTCGTAGCCAAATTGCTCATTGAACTCCGCCACAAGCTCGTGCGGATCCAGCTTCAGGTATTTGGCATAGGTCCGGAGGAACTCTCGCTGGTAACTCAAGCCGTCGATTTTAGAAAAGTTATCCTCTTCCATTTCCGTAAGCCTGTCCGGACGGATTTTTGTGGCTTTGGCAGCCGCAACCAAAGTCATCCCTCGTGACTCCCTCTGCTTTTTTAATCTTTGTCCTACTGTTTCCATTGTGTCATCCCAGTGATTAATCGAAAATGGCTTCGACCCGCCGGAACTCCTCCGGGTTACTCAAATCGATCAGGATTTCGCGATCCTTGGCACCGTCTTTAGGACCAACAATACCGTAATCTTCAAAAATATCCATGATCCGGGCAGCGCGTGTATAACCTAATCTCAATCGTCTCTGCAAGAGAGAAGTCGAGGCGCGCCCCTCTTGCCGGGTGATTTCCAGGCATTGCTGGACGAGCTGTTTGTCCTCGTCGGTGATGTCGGAAACCTCGGATTCATCTTTCTGGAGGCGGCTGTGGATCTCCGGCTCGAAAAGGGCGGGCGCTTGTTTCCCGATAAAATCAACCACGGCATGGACTTCCTCATCGGTGATGTAAGCACCCTGCGCCCGGACAAGCTTTGAGGAGCCCGGGGGAAGGTAGAGCATATCGCCTTTCCCGAGCAATTTGTCCGCGCCATTGGCATCGAGAATCACGCGGGAATCGAGCTTTGAGGCGACTTGCAAGGCGATCCGCGCGGGGACATTAGCTTTTATCACACCTGTGACAATGTCCGCACGGGGTGTCTGTGTCGCAATGATCATGTGAATGCCCGCCGCACGCGCCATTTGCGTAATGCGGGCGATCAGGCTCTCCACATCGGCAGGAGCTGTCTGCATCAGATCCGCCAGCTCGTCGACAATGACCACGATGTAAGGCATTTTGTCCGGGATAATCAAATCATCGTCCCGCGGGACGACTATCGGCAATGACTGCTGTTCGTCGGGGATATTTTCTTCACCGGCGGGATCAGCATCCCCGTCGTCCTCTTTTTCGAGTTCTTCCTCGAGATCCAAAGGCTCGGGCAAAGGCTTCTCCGGTTTGGGGCGCGCATTGAATGTCGAGATATTCCGGACACCCGCCGCAGCAAAGATTTGGTATCGTTTTTCCATTTCCTTGACCACCCATTGCAGGGCGCGGATGACTTTTTTCGGGTCAGTGACCACCGGCACGACCAGATGGGGCAATTTGTTATAGACCTGCATCTCCACGACTTTCGGATCAATCATGATCAGGCGCAGATTCTCGGGGGTAAATTTGTAAAGCATGCTCAGGATGATTGAGCTGATGCAGACTGATTTGCCCGAGCCCGTCGTTCCCGCCACCAAGACATGCGGCATCTCGGTCAAATCCCCCACGACGATATTCCCGTAGACATCCTTGCCGAGGGCGACCGGGATTTTTGCTTTGGAATGCACCCACACATCCGAAGTCAGCAAATCCGTGAAATAAACGGTGACTTTTTTGGAATTGGCCACTTCCACTCCGACCGTGTTTTTGCCGGGGATCGGCGCGAGGATATTAATCGCCTCCGCCTGGAGCGCCATTGCCATGTTTTTTTCCAGGGAAACAATTTTCTCGAGTTTCACGCCCGGCTCGGGCTCGAGCTCAAACCGGGTGATCGTCGGCCCTTTGGTAATCGTTCTTTGAAAGACTGTGATTCCGAATTGTTTCAGGGTATTTACCAGAATATCCGCCTGCGCGAGCAACTCCGCCTCGTTGGAGACAGGATTGCCTGAGGGAGCCGAGGATGCTTGCAACAAATCCAGCGGCGGCATCTCATAGTTTTCAAATGTCACATTTGCCAACGCCGGCACAGGCATGGATTCTTTGGGAGACATGCGTGATGAGGAGACCGGATTCTTTTTCGGGGTTGAAGGAGGAATCTCCGGCTCATCTTTTTCACCGGATTTCACATGGTGCTCCGCTGACGCCTCTTCCTTGCGCGCGGAGGGAATCGTCGTGTCAATGATCTGCGGCGGCGGCTGGGACGGCGGCTCCTCATTATCCCCGTCATCCTGCTGCTCCTGCTCTTGCTCATTGATGAGCTCTTCTTCGATCTCACGGCGTTTTGCTTTGGAAAGTTTTTCAGCTTCTTTTGCGAGTCGCTCCGCGCGTTTACGCATCAGGCGCGCACGCTCCTTGGGATCAGACTCTCTCTCGATCCGCAAGTCCTCGCGGTTGCGAATGTAGTCCCTCAACCAGCGAAAACTGTCGACTGTCAAAGAAATCGGTTTGAACTCCAGCATCATGACCAAGCTGATCAAGTAAGCGATTCCCAAAAAGATGGCGGACCCCGTTTTTCCCAATAACGGAAAAAAGAGTCGTCCAGTGAAGACACCTCCACAAAATCCGCCACTTCCCTCCAACCGGTATTTTTCCTGCATCAATCCCGGGAAAAACAGCTGAACCAGACAGGCCAGCGTGAAAACAAAAACAAAAGCCCACAAGACTTTCATCCAGCTCCACGGGTTCTTCTTTAACTCCGGGTAGACAATCTGGATGACCAGATTCACCGCCGGAATCAGAAACAGGAAAGGCACAACAAATGACGCCACACCGAAAAGGAAGAAAAAAATCCACGCCAACTGGGCTCCGAGCCAACCCACCGCATTCTGCGGCGGGTCATTGGGAGGTGACATGTAAAAGGAAATATCGCCGGGACTGTATGTGTAAATGCTCAAAAGCAGCAAGACACACAGACCGATGCCGATAATCGCCACTATTTCTTTGCTATGATGCCACTTGGGCTGGTTTTTCTCGCGCGACACAGGCAAGGAGTCTAGCAACATGTATTCACGACGCAACTGGTTATTCATTCTCTTGTCACCCCTCGGGAGTGCCGGTCAATGGGCTGTGAACCGCATTCTTTTTCCCGGAGGTGATTCAATCCAAAAAGGCATCGGAATAACCCTTGGACTCTATTGTAAATGCATGACAGGGAATAACTTGAAAAATATTACATTCAATAAATCCATGTTGGCATCAGTATTGCTGTACAAGGAAACACGATCGGTCAATCCGAACACCAAAAACCTTGAACACAAAACAAATGAGGAGAATAAACATGGAAACATTGAAACCCTACATACGAATGGCTCTGATTGCCGGCTTGTGCCTGCTTTCTGCCAGCGTATTCGCGCAGGACACCACCGCGCCAGCGGCAGAAGCCGTTGTCACGGAAACGGTCGCTGTCGTGGAAGCCGCTGCGCCAGCTGAAGCCGAAGGTCCATCATACAAGGATTATGATGAATTCGTCGCATCACCTGGATACACATTATTCACCGTCAATAACCTCTGGATTTGTATCGCGGCCGCATTGGTTTTTCTGATGCATCTTGGATTCGCGACACTGGAAAGCGGTTTGACACAAGCAAAAAACACGGTCAACGTGCTCTTCAAGAATGTCTTCATCGTTCTTGCAGGCATTTTGCTCTACGCTTTCTACGGATTTAACGCCATGTATCCGGGTGATTTTAATGGATATTTCGCCTTCGGAAGCTGGTTCGGTCTCGGATCTGCAGGACTCGAGGATCCCGCGATGACCACGGAAATGTATAATGCCGGTTACACTTGGTGGGGTGACTTCATCTTCCAAGCCATGTTCGCCGCGACCGCTGCGACAATCGTGTCCGGTGCTGTTGCTGAACGTGTCAAGCTGGGTTCTTTCATGATTTTTGCGGTTATCCTGGTCGGTTTCCTCTACCCCATCACGGGCAGCTGGAAATGGGGCGGTGGATGGCTCGACGCAAAAGGTTTTTATGACTTTGCAGGATCATCCATTGTGCACGGCTTTGGTGGTTTCGCCGCTCTGGCTTGCGTGATCGTCCTTGGCGCGCGCAAGGGCAAATATCTGGAAAATGGTAAGATCAAACCAATCTTGGGTCACAGCATGCCGCTGGCGACGATCGGGGTCTTCCTTCTTTTCCTCGGATGGTTTGGATTCAATGGCGGCTCCGTGCTTTCTGCCGATCCGAAACTGGTTTCCTATGTCTTTACGACAACAGCCTTGGCTGCATGTGCCGGAGGCATTGCCTCGATTGCACTGTCGTGGATACTCCTCAAAAAGCCGGATCTTTCCATGGCTCTCAACGGCATTCTCGCCGGGCTGGTCGGCATCACCGCGGGTGCGGACACCATGTCGGAGATGAGCTCCATTATCGTTGGATTGATTGCCGGGCTCATCGTGGTCGTGGCGATCTTTGCCCTTGACCGCATCAAAATCGACGATCCCGTCGGAGCAATCTCTGTCCACGGTATCTGCGGCATCTGGGGGACACTGGCTGTCGGCATCTTTTCTTTTAATGAAGAGCACACTTTCGGCACCCAGTTGCTGGGAACAGCCGCAATTTGCTTGTTCGCTTTCATCACATCCCTTATCGTCTTCCTCATCATCAAAGCAATCTTGGGAGTCCGGGTCAGTCCTGAAGAAGAATCAGAAGGTCTGGACATTGGCGAACACGGTCAAGAGGCTTATCCTGATTTCCAATCAGCAGCCAGTAAAATGAGCTAAGAAGAAAATCATTAACAAAAACACCGGAGACGGGTATACCTCTCCGGTGCCAATCAAAAAGGACTTAATCAAATGAAAAAAATCGAATCCATTATCAAACCCTTCAAGCTCGATGAGGTCAAGGCTGCCCTGTCCGAACTCGGCATCGAAGGAATGACTGTTTCCGAAGTCAAAGGCTTCGGACGCCAAAAAGGTCACACTGAAATCTATCGCGGAAGCGAATACACCGTCGACTTTCTCCCGAAAGTCAAAATCGAAGTGGTTGTCGCCGATGACATCGTCGAAAAAGCCGTGGACGCAATCATCAAAGCGGCTCAAACCGGAAAAATCGGTGACGGAAAAGTCTTCGTCCTTCCGGTGGAACAAGCCATCCGTATCCGCACGGAGGAAAAAGGCGACAAAGCCATTTAATACCGCCATTCTATTGGGATTGGGGCAATGAATCAAAAACCCGCCGGATCTTCCGGCGGGTTTTTTTTGACTCAAGAGCCAATGAATGCTTTTCTGTTCTCCTCATGTTTGAATTAATCATTGTTCCGATTCTCTACGGCATTATTGAAGGGATCACCGAGTTCCTGCCGATCTCATCCACCGGACATTTGCTCATTGCCGAGCAATTCCTCCCGCGCAAGGATGATGCTTACCTGATTTTTATCCAGTCAGGGGCGGTGATTGCGGTCATGGCAGTCTTTACCGACAGGATCAAAAACCTCGTTTTTCACATCACAAAAAAAGAAAATTTTGATTATGCCCTGAAACTCGTTGTCGCTTTTGTCCTGACGGGCATCGGAGGGTTTGTCATGGACAAGCTCGGACTGGAGCTGCCCGAATCCGTCATTCCCGTGGCTTGGGCACTGATTCTCGGCGGTATCGGGTTTCTGGTTATCGAAAACTGGAAAAAAAACAGACAAGAGAATACTGATATCACGTGGACAATTGTTTTTGCCGTCGTTATTGGTCAACTCCTCGCGGCCGCATTTCCCGGTCTCTCACGCTCCGGGGCGACAATCATGGCAGCACTTCTCTGCGGACTCGGGCGTTCCGCCGCCACTGAGTTCTCCTTTCTCGTGGGAGTGCCCACCCTGCTCGCCGCCGGTGCCTACAAAATGTTGCAAGCCGCCAATCCCTCCATTTTGGAAACCACTTACCTCATCGACATCGGGCTCGCCACCCTGTTCTCCGGAATTTCGGCATTCATCTCGGTCAAATGGCTGCTCGGCTACGTCCGCACCCATTCATTTTTCTGGTTCGCCTGGTACCGGATCGCTCTGGGCATCCTCCTCATTGTTTTCTTTTATGCGGGATGGATGGAGTAAGCCGCTTCGAGAGTTTACTGAAAGGGGATTTTTAAGGTGATTTCCCTGATATTCGCTTTCGTGTTTGGATTTGTCGTTGAAGAAACTTCATCCGTGAGAAAGAGGAGATCATTCGTGAGTGAAGGATTTTTTCTAATCCTCTCAATCATTTCTTTTGGTGCTGCACGGAGGGTCATTGTCACAGAGTCCGGTAATCCATTTGTGATTGCATTGGGACCATCGAGCCGGAACCAGTAGATATTCTCGGCTATGACCTCCGCACTCGCCACCGCAGCAGGATAATTTGTGATGGTGAAATTATTATTAGTCACACCGCTGGCACTCCACAATCCCCGTTCAACCGCATCTGAGTCCTCAAGAACCGCCTGGTAACGCAAAAGCAAACCATTGGATATACCATAACCAACCACCCTCAATCCTGATGAGGCATCCCCGCGCACAACCGGGATCGCTCCCGAATAAAAAATCATGGGATTATCAGTATTCAGATGATAATGCGGACCCCGAGCAAATTGTGCATGGAGATTCCGCCAATTAAACTCGGTTCCCGCTGGAATCCCGGTCCAACTCGGATTATTGCTCGTGCTCGCTCTTTCCACCCATGTCTGCCGGATGTCCCGTGCCATGAGCTCGAGAACAGTTCGCCCGTTTGAGTAAGCATCCATGCGGGCTGTTTCTGCTCTCGTCGCATCGAGCATGCTGCTGATGATCTGCAAGAGGATGAGCGAGATGATGGCGACAATCGCCGTGGAAACGACAATCTCCAAAAGGGTAAAAGCGGCGCGGCGCAGGAATGAGTACGGAGTGCTGGATGCGGAGTATAAGGATAAGCCATTCGAGTCGGGACGCATCTCCGGGGCGTCCGCAAATTGCGTGGGCAAGCCCGAACTCTGCGGACGGCTGCAGGGAGCCGTCTTGAGCAAATTCCCTCGCAGCCCTCTCACCCCGGTCTCGCGGGAGCTCGACCCTCCATACCAGATTCTGACCGCACCCCCGGCCCGCGGGGACACGCGCCCTACAGGATTCAGAATTCTGAATTCTGGCTCCTGACTTCTGACTCCTGAATTCTGTATTCTTTCCGCCTTCATTGTGATGCCCTGTTGACGATCACAGTTTGAAAATAGTTTGTAGTCTGCTGACTCGAAGGAGCCATTGCCGGGTATATGAACCTGATTTGAAGCAAGGCCATATTTGTCGACGGGGTCAGGGAATTTGTGATGCTGTTGGTAATGGCCGGATTCCATGCGATCACGCCTCCAGAATCAATCCCCGTCGCAAAGGTGAGTATTTGTGCCCCATAAGAGGCTTTGCTTGCCTGAGCGGCATTGGTATTCACCGTTCCAGCGTGATTCGTGAGAATCATCCCGTCATTGCTGAAATAAAGGGCATTCGTATTCGACGGCACCGATAAATTGACATTATTGACCCCGATATCCAGCGTTGCATTTGTAAAAACCGACCCTTTGGCATTCGCCAGAATATCCATAGCTTTGAGTGCCACTACCGAATCCGTCACAGTGTCTTTTGATCCTCCCAGACTGATTGAGAAAAGCCCCAGCACCGCGATGATCCCGAAAGCCATCACGGCAATCGCCACCGACACTTCGATCATGGAAAAACCGGCACACCGGAGGCGTGAGTGCGAGGATAAGTCATTCGAGTCGGGACGCATCTCCGGGGCGTCCGCAAATTGTGTGGGCAAGCCCGAACCCTGCGGACTGCTGCGGGGAGCCTTCTTGAGCAAATTCCCTCGCGACCCTTTCACCCCGGCCTCGCGGGAGCTCGACCCTCCATTCTGGATCCTGATCACACCCCCGACCCGTTGGGACACGAACCCGACAGTGTTTTGGATTCTGAATTCGGGATTCTGGATTCTCATATCATTTTTACTCCACCCTTTTAATGACGGATATCCCCGTCTGACCGCTGATCTCAATGATCGCCGCCAGATTTGTTTGTAAATTGGCGCCCTGCAGGCTATTGGTGATGAATCTCTGAGCCGGTATCAAAGGAATGTAAATCTTATCAACATTCTCCGCATTGCTGTAAGGGTCAAAAGCCGAGCCCGGCGCATTGGTCAAAGATCCATCCGCTGCAAATTGCATCAGCATCAACTCAGCTTGTACTCCCCCGGCGATTGATAAATTCGTCCCCCCTGCGACACTGGCATAGTTTGTGGAGTTTTCCCCAATGACAATCGGAGAACGGTTCTCTGTGTCAAAAAAAATGCCGTCGGGCAAATTGTAAGGATTGCCCGTGGGAACCCAGTTTGTAATCGTTCCGCTATCATTTTTTTGCGGATAATAGGCGACGATTGTCTTCAGGATGTTGTTTGTCGAGAGCCCGGTGCTGTTTGTCGCCACGATTCCCACCAGAACCTCTGTGTTGTATGTCCGCGCATATTGACGCGCACCATCGAGTACCAGTTTGACCTCATTGGCGGCAGCAGACATTTTGGATGCTCCACCCAGCCCTCTCAGACTGACGACCGCCACCACAAGCAAAATCGCAATCATGGATATCACTGCCAATAGCTCGACCAAGGTGAATCCAGAAGGTTGACTCGCAGATTTCAGCGATATACACAGGTTTTTTGCAGTTGGGTTAACCAACCATTGACGCCGATTGCTTCCGGTTTTACTCTGGATTCTGGATTCTGGATTCCGTATTGTTCTGCCTGTGCCCATACTATGTATTTACTTTGTAAATTAAGTATAGGCAAGCTTTTATTTTGTCTTCATGATCATTGTTCCATCCCAATTCTCGTCGGGAGGGTGATTCATCAGGAACTCGCTCTCGGCGAGATACATCTTGGCAAGAAAAGATTCCGGTTGCCGCGTGACACACTCTTTAAACAGATTCATCGCTTCCTCGAACTGGCGCAACATATACAGGGCAAAAGCTTTTTCGTATTTCTCAAGCCAATCCCTCTCAAAACCGGGCGCCTCCTTGCCCTTTTCATAGAGAGGAATGAATACGCCCACTGGCTTTGTCTTACCCTTGACGGTGATCACCCCCGCGGACTGAATCCAGAATTCTTCCCGGACAAATTGCGCCACAGATTCGCCGATGAGTTTATCCGTTTTGAATTCCTTGGTCGCACCTTCCAGACGCGAACCCAGATTGACGGCGTCACCGATGACGGTGAACTCCATGCGCTCAGGCGAGCCGATATACCCCACCACGACGTCCCCGTGGTTGAGCCCCACCCCGATCTTGAGCTCCGCCTTGCCTTCCGCTTTCCATTTTTCATTCAATCCGCGCAGTTCCTCCGTCATAGCGCAAATGGCGCGAACCGCATCCAGGGCATCCTCTTTGACACCGCGTGAATGGGTGTCCCCCCACACCGCCATGACCGCATCACCAATGAATTTGTGCAATGTCCCGCCGTGATTGAAGACACACGGCACCATCTTGCTGAAATATTCATTGAGCTGCTCGACCAGCGCACTGGCATCCGCCGACTCAGTCATCGTCGTGAATCCCCGGATATCCGAAAAAAGAATCGTCACCGGCTTACGCACTCCCCCAAGCGATTGCTCATATTCTTTCCGGTTTTTCAGGATGTACGCCGCGACATTCTTCGAGACGAACCGGTCGAATGTCGAACGGATGCGGTTGCGTTCGATCGCCTCGAGCGTGATCCGGTAAATCAAGCCAACCACCTCCATCACCACAATTCCCGCCAAAGCCCACGCCATCGGGAGAATCAAAAGGTATTTCTCGAAAGCAATTTGCCCCGCCGCCAAAAATATACCCAGAATCAGCAGGAATCCCCCCGCCATCCACAAGTTCCTCCGTGCAAATTGCACCACCAGTGCCACTGCCAGCACGGGCAGGAAAATAATCAAGAATTTGACCCTCCAATCAAAAGGCTCGCGTAAATAATTCCCGTTTAGAATCGTCGCCACCGAATGGGCATGAATTTCAACCCCCGCCATCACCCCGAAAGGAGTCTCATGATAATCCTGTGTCCAGTTCCCCGTCGGGCCGATGAGAACAATTTTGTCCTTGAAAAATTCCCCGTTGCCGAAATTTGCCTCCCACAAACGCGGAGTGAATATCTCGTAGAGTGAGTATGCCCGGTATGTGCCCGCCGGTCCCTGATAATTGATCATCCCCGGATCATGGTAGGGTCTCCACGCAATTTGCGGAAACGCCTTTCTCACAATCAAAGCATCCCATGACAAAAGGCGCTCCTGCCAGTCATCCAGCCGGTCGAATTGATGGGGAGCCCCCAGTATCTCCAAGGAAATCTCATGCAGCGCATACCGGATCGTGCCGTCAATGTGAGGAAAATAATTCACAAAACCCACATAATCCTCCGGCTCTCCATCCAGAAGCGTCGACACGGGCATGGAGATTCCATTGACGAATCCCTCGTCCGAGACTCCCGGATTTTTCGGATTCTGGATATTCGCTCCGATCACCACCTGATCACGATATTTCTCGAGTCCGTCTTTAAACCGGGCATCGTCCCCGGCTCCATAAAGGCTGGCTGAAGGAAAGAGCAAGTCGTACGCCACAACCTTGGCGCCCGCCGACGTCAGGCGTTCGGCAATGTGCGTGTAGATTTCCCTCGGAAAAGGAAATGAAGTCATGATCTCCAGAGCGCGAATGCCCTTTTCATCCTCTTGAAACATCGTCGGATCCAGTTCCTTCGACACATCATCGATGGCGAGAATGATAATGTCATCCCGTTTGTCTTGAGGTCCCCGCCATTCAAACCGCTCCCGGACAAGCTGTTTTTCGAGGTTGACCAACGGCATCCATGTGTGCTGCTGGAGGTAAAGAAGCAAAAACGTCAGAACAAAAGAACATCCGGGCAGAAAAAATCTTAGAAAAAAATATCTCTGGATTGCTTTGACACCCATTCCCATAAACTCTTTGAAACTGCCCTGTCCCAACACGATTGGCGAGCAAGAAATGCCCGGGCAAAGTCTTTTTGACAATTCAGTGACAGAAAACTAAAATGCTTGTGTTTTCCTTTATTCTTCGTGACTTTAAATCCTATGCACATCCCGCACCGATCACTTTTCGGGCTTTTTTGCTTCGCTTTTTTCATTCTGGCAAATGCCACTGGTTTCTCGCAGGAGACAAACCAATCAAAAACCTTTAGCGTTGCCAGTTACAACCTCTGGAATTGGACCAATACCGACCGTCAAATCAAAGGCAAGAGGGTCAAAGATGCTGACAAACCGCCCGAACAAAAAAAGGCGGTGGTGTCCATTCTCAAAAAGATGAACCCGGACATTTTGCTCGTCCAGGAAATGGGCAATGAGAAGTACATGCAGGATTTTGCCGATGAACTCAAAAAAGCCGGACTGGACTACCCCTACACCGAACAAGTCACCGGAGCGTCCCCGCGGATTTCCATCGGACTGCTCAGCCGTTACCCCATTATCGAGCGGACACCGCGGACAAATGACACTTTTCAAATCAGCGGCAAAACCGAAGGTGTGCAACGCGGATTCATCGATGTGGTCGTCGAAGTTTCCCCGGAAATCAAACTTAAAGTCATGAATGCCCACCTCAAAAGCAAGCGCGGTGAGGACAGCAGTTCCTTCCCCTCCATCATGCGCCGCCGCGAAGCCCTCGCCCTGCGGGGTTACATCGTCGAGTATCTCACGGCAAACCCCAATGGTTACCTCATCGTCGGGGGCGACATGAATGACACATTCGGCAGCGAACCCCTCAAAACCATTTTGGGCGAGCGACGCTCGGAGCATAAACTCTTTGACCTGTGGCTGCGCGATTGGCTCGGAGACCGTTGGACTCACAATTACGATTTCAAAAGGCTTTATTCTCAAATTGATTTCTTGATCGTGAATCAAAACCTCTTCAAACATTTTATCGCCGACCAATCCTATGTTTACCGGGAAAAGCCCGGTGACCCGAAAGAACTCCACTACGCCGAGGCGTCTGATCACCGCCCGATTATCGCCACTTTTTCTCTCACCCCTGTGACAAAAGGGAATACCTTCCGCAAAATTGACGAAGAAAAAGAAGAGGATGCCGTCGAAAAGGCGGAAGCAAAAATCAAATAGCCGCGATCCCTCAATAATTTTGGCGCAAGGCTTGAATCGGCTCCATCCGGGCGGCGCGAATCGCGGGAATAAAACCGGCCAGAAGACAAATCACCACCGAGACTCCGCAAATCAAAGCCACATCTTCCATCCGTGTCAGTGCGGGAATCGTGTCAAAAAGATAAATTTCCTTCGGGAATACCTCGATATGAAAAACTTTCGCGAGAAAATCTTTCACCGGATTGCGGAACTCCACCAGCAAAAGTCCGCTGGCCAGCCCACACGCCGTGCCGATGATTCCCACAATCAAACCTTGTGACAAAAAGATCCAAAGGATCTGGGTCGAGCGCGCCCCGAGGGCTTTCATCAAACCAATGTCATGCGTTTTCTGAACGGTCACCGTGATGAGCGTGCTCATGATTCCGAAACCGGCGACTAGAACAATGAATGCCAGAAGAAAAAACATCATGCTTTTCTCCGTCGCCAAAGCCTGGAAAAACCTTTGGTTTAGCTCCATCCAGTCCCGCGCTTGGATCGGGGGCTGCAGCTTTTCATTCAAGGCTTGTTTGACTTCATACGCCTTGAAAGGGTCTTTGGTCATCAAAGCCACACCATGCACTCCGCTTTGCAAATTGTAGAGTCTTTGTGCGGTATCGAGATTCACAAAAATAAAACCGAGATCATACTCGTACATCCCGGAGTGGAAAATCCCTGTCACGGTCAGCTCCGTCGGCAGGTAGTACTCCTGTCCCTCCTCCTTGCCGTCTTTATTCTTCTGCATCATGCTGGTGATATTGCGCGGGGAATAAACGATGATTTTGTCGCCCGGCTCCAGGGCAAGTTGCCCCGCCAGCTCGGTTCCGATCACCACGGAATCATCCCCGAGGTCAAACTCCCCCCTGATCACATGCTGGTGCAATTTGCTCACCTCTTTGTCAGCTTCCGGGTCGATTCCTTTCATGTAAGGAGTCGAGATTTTATTCAGATGCTCGATCAAGACCGGTCCCAGAACAAAAGGAGCCGCCGCAATCACACGCGGTTCTTTCTGTACCACCTCGAAAACCTCATGGGGATTGCGGATAATTCCTCCATTGGCAATGGTAATATGGGCATTCATCCCCAAAATCTTTTCCCGCAGATCGCGCTGGAATCCGCTCATCACAGAGATGACCAAAATCAAGACCATCACACCCAGCGTCACGCCAATGACTGAAATCATCGTGATGACAGACACAAATGTCCGCTTCGGCTGCAAATAGCGCAACGCCATGAATGGTTCAAAAGGCAGTTTCATATATCTACACGCCAATCGTCTAATCCTTTGGTTTCAGCAAAGGAAACAGGATCACGTCCCGAATGGACTCCACTCCCGTCAAAAGAATTGCCAACCGGTCGATGCCGACACCGATCCCGCCTGCGGGAGGCATCCCGTAGGACAGGGCACTCAAGAAATCCTCATCGAGCTTCTGGGTTTCCCCGCCCGCCTGCTCTTCCAGACGCCGACGCTGCACCACCGGGTCATTGAGTTCCGAGTATCCCGGGGAAATCTCCTGCCCATTGATGATGAGCTCGTACACGTCCACGAGCGTTGGGTCATCCGCATTTTGTTTCGCCAGCGGAACCAGTTCAATAGGAAGATGCGTGTAAAACACAGGATTGACGGTGACCGCCTCGACCTTCTTTTCAAAAACCTGGTTCGTCACCTCGAAATCTTCCATCTCCCCGGACACTTCAATGTCCCACGCGCGGCATTTGGCGATTTTTTCCTCACGCGACAGGGTGAACCAATCATTCCCCGCCGCTTGGCAAATTGCGTCCTTGTATCGCACACGCGGCCAAGGTCCCGTCAAATCAATCGACTTTGTCACCACCCCGTTTTCATCCTTTGTCTGGATGAGCAGGCTGCCATTGATTTTCAGCGACAGGTGGCAGATCATTTCCTCGACAAGTTGCGCCATCCGCTCGAAATCTGCATACGCCCAGTAAACCTCAAGCATGGTAAACTCCGGGTTGTGCTTGCGCGAGATGCCTTCATTGCGGAAATTGCGGTTGAGCTCGAAAACCTTTTCGAACCCTCCCACCAAAAGCCTTTTGAGATAAAGCTCCGGCGCGATCCGCATGTAGAGACCGATGTCCAATGCGTTGTGATGCGTTTGAAAAGGTCTCGCGGCAGCACCTCCGGGCACAGACTGCATCATCGGTGTCTCCACCTCCATGAATCCCCGCTCCCCCAGAAAATCCCGGATCCCCGCCACGAGTGCCGAGCGTTTGCGGAAAACCTCGCGCACGTCGTCATTGCCAATGAGATCGACGTAACGCTGGCGGTAGCGTTGTTCCTGATCTGCCAGCCCGTGCCATTTGTCCGGCAGCGGGTGGAGCGATTTGCTCAAGACGCTCACCCCGGTGACTTTGATCGACGGTTCCCCGGTTTTTGTCCGGAAAAGAGTTCCTTTGACCCCGATGATATCCCCGAGATCAAGCAAATCGGTGAAAAGTTTATAAACGGCTTCGCCCACCGCATTTTTTTGAACGTATATCTGCATGCGCCCCGAACCATCCTTCAAATCCGCGAAAGCACTTTTGCCCATATCGCGCCGGGTCATGATCCGCCCTGCCACACTGACCTCGCATCCGGACAAGGTCTCCTCGGTTGCACCCTCCACGAAAAAACCGCGGACATCTTTCAAGGAATGGCTCACGTCATAACGTTTCCCAAAAGGTTCCACCCCCAGTTCCCGCAATGTGTCGAGTTTCTGCTTGCGTAATTGTATCAGATCATTTGTTTCTTCCATACGTCCCCTCAACCAAACAGAAGCCCCCGCCTTCCAGCAAGAAAAAATGTCTCACGCAATTTGCTCCCGGGAGCCACCCTCCGGCTCTCTCCGACACGCATCGATCCGATTTTCATAAAGCTCAATGGTTGACTTTATTTTTCGCATCCGTCTTAATCTCGAAACGTATTAACAGAAACCTTCTCAGAAAAACTCACATATCCTTATGAAAGAAGCATTCCCGAAAATCAAAAAGATCAAATACGAAGGCCCGAAATCCAAAAATCCCCTCTCATTCAAGTGGTATGATGAGAATGAGAAAATCGAGGGGAAAACCATGAAGGAACATCTGCGTTTCTCCGTGGTCTATTGGCACACTTTTCGCGGGCGCATGTCCGATCCTTT
>CAYTAI010000006.1:19124-26875 GCA_964435715.1 uncultured Verrucomicrobiota bacterium
CACCGCCATCCGGCCTTGGGATGATTTCTCCGACTCGATCGAAAACGCCCAAAACAGAGCCCGCGTCGCGTTTGAATTCATCGAAAAGCTGGGCGCGCCTTTCTACGCCTTTCACGACCGCGATGTGGCCCCCGAAGGCACCACCCTCTCTGAAAGCAATCACAATCTCGACGAAGTCGTCAAGGTGCTCAAGCAGGAGCAACGCCGCACGGGGATCAAGCTCCTCTGGGGCACGGCCTGTCTTTTCACTCATCCGCGTTTCGTGCACGGGGCGGGAACCAGTTGCAATGCCGATGTCTTTGCCTACGCCGCCGCGCAGGTCAAAAAAGCGATGGAAGTCACCCATGAACTCAAGGGCGATGGTTATGTCTTCTGGGGCGGACGCGAGGGTTACTCCACCCTTTACAATACTGATATGAAACGGGAACTCGACCATCTGGCGCAGTTGCTCCACATGGCGGTCGATTACAAGAAAAAGCTCGGTATGAAAGCCCAGTTTTTCATCGAGCCAAAACCAAAAGAACCCACCAAACACCAGTATGATTCGGATGCCGCCGCATGCCTGAATTTCCTGCGTGAATACGGTTTGCAGGATCATTTCCAGCTCAATCTCGAAACCAACCACGCCACACTGGCGGGACACACGATGATGCATGAGCTCGAAGTCGCCGGCGCGGCAAAGGCTCTCGGCTCAATCGACGCGAATACGGGTGACCCCCAGCTCGGATGGGACACGGACCAATTCCCCACCGACATCTATCTGACGACCCAATGCATGCTCTCCATTCTGAAATATGGTGGCTTGAAAAAAGGCGGGGTGAATTTCGACGCCAAAGTGCGCCGGGAATCCTTCGAACCCATCGACCTTTTCCACGCGCACATCGGAGGCATGGACGCATTCGCCCGCGGCCTCAAAATCGCGGCGGCCATTCGCAAGGACGGACGCTTGGCGAAATTTGTCAAGGACCGCTACTCCTCCTGGGACAGCGGCATCGGAAAACAAATCGAGTCCGGCAAGGCGAATTTCTCCAGCCTCGAAAAATACATTCTGGACAAAGGTGGTGAAGCCACCCCCAATCAGAGCGGACGCCAGGAATTCCTCGAAAATCTCATTAACGAATTCATCTGATCATATCAGACACTTTTCTCCCCGCGCAATTTGCGCGGGAGGACTTTCAAAAGACGTTATCCTTCAAAGAGGGGTAACGCCTTTTTTACTCAGGCAGCATGCCTTTGAGAATGGCTTTGAGAGGCGGCATTTTTGTCATGATGATATCCCACACTAAACGCTCATCTACTGCGTCATAACCGTGAATCAGCCTGTTTCTCAATCCAACAATCCGGGGAAGCTCCTGAATCTGAGCAGCGATTTGTGGTGATTGCCTGTCGAGTTTTGACAAGGATTCTCCGACAATCTCCAATTGTCTTTCTACAGCAGAGCGTAATAGCGCATCTTTTTCATAATCCTGAAAGGTTTTCCCTGAAACAAACGACTCAATCAAACAAACTGCCTGATAAGCGTCATGGATTCTCTTATTAGCTTCCATGTGATCGGTCATAAAGAAGTCTTCTGTTTTTCTCAATACTTTCCCTGAGATAGGGATTTTTGAGCGAACGGATTGTCATCAAGTCCACTTTGCGTCCAAGTTTTTTTTCCAGTGTCAATGCCAAATCGTAAAAACGGTCTGCGTATCCTGACTCATCCTCCCTCTCGAACTCCACCAAAAAATCTATATCACTTTCTTGATGAAATGATTCCGGTCTCGTAGCGGAACCAAACAAATAAAGACGTCTCACACCGAAACGCCCGCAAAGCTCATCAATCTCCTCGTCAGCGACTATTGAAAGTCTGTCCATATGTTTATCCTAATTGACTTTGAACCGACGTGCAAACTGATAATCTCCTACTGGACGTTTCCGCTCCACCCGGGCGGACACGTCTTTTTTTATCATTCACGCACGCCCCTTTTTCTGGGAGACTTTTGTCCATGACAAAAAATGCCGGAGGCACTGTGGGCACAAAAATCATTGATTGGCTGCTTCGTGCCATCATACTGCTCTGGCTGCCGGTTGTCTTCTGGTTGAAATGGACATCAGGCCCGGCCTCAAGCCTGTATGACGGTTCGATCAATGCCGAAATCACTTCGTTCATTATTCTATGGGCCGCTTGGGCTTTGCTTTTTATCCGGCTTGTCCTGACGAAAAAGGTTTTTGTCTTCAATCCGTTACAAGCGGCGATCATCATTCTCATTGCGCTTTATTTTTTCTGGAGTCTGGCTTCAGTGAATTGGTCTGTTTCCGCTCCCACGAGCTTTAACCATGCCTCCCTCTGGCTGCACTATTTGCTCTTCGCTCTTTTTTTTGTTTCAGCGACGCAATTTTATTCGCTGTCCTTTTTTGTGAAGGCTTTTTCTTTCTGGAGCCTGACCTTGAGCCTGCCGGTCATCTATCTGTATTACCGGAATGGCTTTTATGTCCCTTATTTGGGGATGACTTACAACCGCTCCATCGTCGGAGAAGCCCTCTGCTCCCTTGTTCCCGTCCTTCTCGCCATTTCCTGGATTCACCACCTCAAACGACCCCGTGTGAATCTCTGCGCAATTTGTGCCATTCTGGGTTATATCGCCGTCCTGATCATGGGTCAGCGCGCCCCAATTTATGCCCTTTGGCTGGCACTCACGGGTTTGGGCATCGCGGGATTTTTCTTCACCATGATTTCAAAACGCACTGACAAACAAACCATGCTCCTGCGTCTGGGCGGCACCTATGCGGTTCTCGGCATTTTTTCCCTGCTCTATCTTATCCCTTCACCCCTGACAGGAAACTTGCAGAGCTGGGACTCGACCCGTCGCATCTATAACGTCTCGCAAGCCGCTGATGTCGGGCAATTCCGGGTTCTCGGACTGGCCATGGGCTGGCTTCAACTCAAGGAACACCCTTTGACGGGGAGCGGGGCAGGGACATTTCCGCTGATGAATTTTGCCACACGGGAAAAACTCATGGAAAACCCGCGCTGGCATTATCTGGGTGGAACAGGCTCGGACTCCATTTTTAACCGCGCCCATTGCGAACCCGCCCAAGTCGCCGGGGAACTGGGGTTTCCCGGATTACTACTCTGGTCAGGATTATTTGTTTTTCTGCCGATATTTATTTTACTCAAAATATTCCCTCTTCCTTTAAAGAAAAAAATCCTCCTTCTGGCTCTCGTCGCTTCGACTGGTGCAGTGGCAGCGAGTTCATTGGCCAGTTCCTTCGGACCACGAACGGTTCTTTGCATGCTTCCATGGCTTGCCGTTATGTCTTCTATCTCATTACCTTCCCGGGAATCCACCTTTGTCCTGCCCAAACCCGCTTTACTCCTCGGGCTTATCCTTTTGTTCCTCATCAATATCGCTTCCACCCTGCATAAAATCGACGACCTGAAATCTTGTTATTATGCTGATCTCGCGGAAGTCCGTTTGACTTTTCAACCGACACCTACTTTTCAAGAGATTTATACCCTCTATGAAAAATCTATCGCGGCCGCCCCTCATTTACCCAGTGCCTATTCTTCGACAGCACTGCTTCTCGCCCGCCACGGCAAATTGCCCGAAACAATTGATTATCTCAAAACCGCCCACGACCTCGGATTTCAATCTCAGTTTAACCTCATCCTCCAAACTTGGGCTCTCGGACTCGGTGACCGCACTGATGAGGCCATAGCCAGCGCCCGCCGTCTTGAGCAAATTGCTCCGGGCGAGCAAACCCTTTTCTTGCAACGGGAGATTTTTGAAGAAAAATCTGCATCGGCAACCAGTGGTCAAAAAAAATCTTATGACAATAACCACCCAATTCTCCCGACTCTCATGCGGAGCACTCTCAATAAAGAAATTCGGATTTACCCGACCTCGGATTTACTCTCTGCCGGGCAATTTGCTTTTTGGGTTTCATACTATATTCAACCAACCATCAATGATCTCGCTGTCACAGAAAAGCAAGCTCTCTACCTGAGACAATTCTACAAACCCTCCCACGAAAATTAGAGCCTATCCAAAACATATCGTTTCAAGAGAGGACGCAACTCTTGAGATGCCGAGGGTATCAGGAACTCGATTCGAACCTTCAGGGCAATTCTCTCACACAAACCAGACCACTCCCTCCAATTTCCGGGACTGACTGCATTACTGGTGTAACACATAAAAAAAAGCTGCTCCTATTTTGGAGCAGCTTTTGAAAAGAACTTAAACTGTGTTCGTAATATTATTGGTTCTGGCGCCATGCACTACCGCTGGGAAGGGCAGAGAGAACACCATTTGTCTGGGAAGAAACTATCACGTTTGTTCCACCCGCAGCAGAGGCGGCAAATGTAACACTACCGTCGATTTTGGCAACATTGACTCCACTTCCGCCAAATACTCTTTCGTCTGTCGCTGTAGCAGTCGCTAAGCCAGCAGGACCGTAGGTTGGAATAGTTCCCAATCTTTCTGTAATAATCACATTTACGGGGTTATCAACATCGGTGAGACCCTGAACGTATGTATAACCATTTTCCGCTGTTCCTAAAGTCAAATCTGGCGTCGCTGTGAATGGTAGTCCAGGAACTTGGAAGATTGTTTTGGCACCCGCGTAATTGGGAATCAAAAGGTTGAAATTAGTCACGGCTGTTGTCCCTGTGGAGGGATATGAATCATTATTGTCCGAAGCATAAAGCTTACAGGCAAGAACGATTTGTTTCATGTTACTTGCGCTTTTGGTAATGTTAGCACGGACACGGGCTTTCATGACTGCGGGAACAGCCAAGCTGGCCAGAATTGCAATAATCGCAATGACGACTAGGAGCTCAATGAGTGTGAAGCCCCCTTTTACTTTGTTTAATGTATTTTTCATAATTCCTATTGGGTTTAAGGTTTGCACGTTGTTTTTATTGACGGCTCGCAACAATGTCAACCTTAAAAAGGTATAATCTGCTTGGGGGGACATTTGCTCCGTGTAGATAAATTTAAATTAACACCTAAATACCGATATGCAAGGTTTTTTTTAAATTTTATTTCTTGAATAGCAGATCATCAATCATCACCTGCTGCGGGAAGAGAACTCAATACAAGGTCATTTATTACTGGGGAGAAATAATCCTGATCTCTGTCCGCCGGTTGGGAGCTTGCTGGTCAATGCTTCCTGTCGGTGGAACCACGAAATTCGTCGCCCCATTTCCCCGCACCGTAAAACGTCTTTCACTCAATCCCCCATTTCTCACCAACCAGTCCTTGACTGCATTCGCCCGGGCTAAGGATAATGCCAGATTGTATTCCTGCGAACCCGTGCTGTCGGTGTATCCATCGATTTGAATAACCGCCTGCGGAAATTGCGTCTTGATCAATGCCACAAGCTCGTCGAGAACCGGTTTTGCGACGGGTTTCACCTCCGACTTGTCATAATCAAAAAGGATTTTCTCCCCCAACCGGATCGCTTCACCCTGTTTGACAGCATCGACGACCTCCTCAGGCTTTTTATTGAGCAGCTCCGCCAGCTTCTGGAATCCCGGCACTCCGTCGTCAGTGAGTCCATTGCCCACCCGTCCGTCCTGTGCCACGTCGGCATTCGGCTGCGGCATCGCCTGCGTGGAGGTGGGCATTTTCCCCAGTGAATTCTGATGGATCAAGTCCACCTCTTGAAATACTGCGGAAGGGGGCAATTGTTTTATATCCGATTTTCCCTCCGGTAAAACGATTTGAGCCTGCCCCACGGCGGTTGGTGCTTCTTTATATTCAGGCGGGGCGGCAGCTTCCGGTTTCGTGTTTTCAACAAGCCTTTGCATCGTGCGCCGCTCGTCCAGTGCCATCGCCGCCTGTGCGACGGTGACTTTCGGTGGTTCCACCGCCGCTGGGGAAGGCACATCCGCCACCACCTGCGCCCGGAAAAACTTCGGATCCACATTCACCCGGGTCTGCGTGTATTTCTGCATCTCCACCGGACGGTTACGAACCTCCTCCGATTGAAAAAACACATACCGCGCCAGATAGAGGAGCACGACATGTAGGAGAAGGGAGATGACCACCGCGATCACAAACCACTTTTTAAAGGGCACATTATCTTCCCCCCTCAGAATGGCGACTGTTTCATTCATATTCATCAACCTAACACATCAAACACCACTTGAGAATCTTTTGTTCCGGACAATTTTACCCACCCTTCATTCCATTATGGCGACTTTTTCTTGCACCGATGCCTGACATCGCTGATATTGCACGGTCTTATGAAAATTTCCCTTTTGTGGCTCAAAGATTATGTGGATTTCGATTGGTCGCCTGATGAATTGGCCGATAAACTCACCGTCGCCGGTATCGAAGTCGAGGGCATCGAGATCCGCGGGGCGAATTTCGACCATGTTGTCGTCGCTGAAATCCTCGAATCCGCAAAACACCCAAATGCCGATAAACTCAGCGTTTGCAAAGTGACCACTGACGGCACGACGACACGGCAAATTGTTTGCGGAGCGAAAAATTATTCCATCGGTGATCGCGTCCCCCTCGCCCTGCCCGGAGCGGTCATGCCCGGCGGATTCGCCATCAAAGAGAGCAAATTGCGCGGGGAGCTCTCCCAGGGCATGATGTGTTCTGCCAAAGAGCTCGGACTGGCTGCAGACGCTGACGGTCTCCTGATCCTGCCCAAAGATACTCCGTTGGGCATTCCCATCGCTGAGGTTTTCCCCACGGACACAGTTTTTGAGCTAGAGATCACTCCCAACCGCCCCGATCTCCTTTCCCATTTTGGCATCGCCCGCGAACTCGTCGCCTTGGGCGCGCGCAATTTGCGCCTGCCGGAGATAAATGTCGTGGAAAGCACCGAACCCGTCGGCGATTTTCTCAAAATCGAAAACTCCGTCGAGATCGATTGCCCGCTTTACATTGGACGCGCCGTGCTGGGTGCCTCGGTCGGTCCGGCTCCGGAGTGGATGCGCCGCCGCCTCGAAGCCATCGGAGTCCGGTCGATCAATAACATCGTGGACATTACAAATTTCGTCCTGCACGAGCTGGGCCAACCGCTCCACGCTTTCGATGCACAGAAACTCAAGGGCGGTCTCATCAATGTCCGCCACGCCCGTCAAGGTGAAAAAATCAAAGCCCTCGACGGCAAGGACTATGAACTCGACGGGGACATGATCGTCATTGCCGATGGGGAAAAACCCACCGCCATCGCCGGGGTCATGGGCGGGGAACTCACAGGCGTGGACACCTCCACCACACAAATTATTCTGGAAAGCGCACTATTTTCTCCAGCGAAAGTTCGCCGGACATCCCGCAGTTTGGGTCTGGGCAGCGATTCCTCCTACCGTTTCGAGCGCGGGGTCGACCCCGATGGGGTGGAGTTAGCCAGCCTCCGGGCAGCGGGTCTGCTCGCGCAAATTGCGGGAGCACGCATTGCACAAGGTAAAATCGAACTCCGCTCCGCCACCCTCGTGCCCGCCCGCCGGATCGAGCTGCGCGCCGCACGCGTGCGCAAATTGCTGGGGATCGACATCCCCGCGGAAAAAATCGAGTCCATCCTGCGTTCACTCCATTTAACTGTGTCTGAGGGATTACTTCCCGATACTTGGACAGTGACCGTACCGGGATTTCGTCGTGATTTAGTCAAAGAAATTGATCTCATTGAGGAAATCTCCCGCATCCACGGACTCGAGGATATTCCTTCTCGCCTTGTAGCGACTCCCTTGTCCCGCTCCATGGCCGATGCTGCCTCGGCGCAGCTGGACAAATTACGCACGCTCCTCAATG
>CAYTAI010000006.1:26885-29447 GCA_964435715.1 uncultured Verrucomicrobiota bacterium
AGGCCTCTCCGAAATCCTCACCCACAAGCTCATCGACGAAAAACTCGAATCCGTCAATCACGCGGCCTGCGGACTCTCAGCGGTCACACTCCTCAATCCCCTCAGTAACGACCAGAATACCATGCGCTCGAGTCTCGTGGGCAATTTGCTCCAGACCTTGCAATTTAATATCGCTCATCAAAATCATCACCTTGCACTTTTTGAAACCGGAAAAGTCTTTCTGGAGTTCGAGGACAAATTGCACGAGCGACTCCATCTCTCGCTGGGCATCAGCGGAGCCTCACAGACCAAGACATGGATGAGCGAAACGGCTCCCTGCACCTTTTACGACCTCAAAGGTGTCGTCGAGTTGATTGTGCGGGAATTCTCCCTCGGCTCACTCGAGCTGCACAAATTGCACCTGTCCGCGTCGCAACAAACCATCTTTGACCTCGCCGCCGAGATTTACGTCGATAAAAAGCGTTTCGGATTCATCTCGATTTTATCCCACGGCATCCGTAAATCCTTTAACCTGCCTGAATCCACTTTTGTCGGGGAATTGGACTTGACGGGTCTGCTTATCCCCGCAAACGGTCGCCCTCAAGCCGCTCCGCCGCCGAAATTCCCCGCATCCACCCGGGACGCCGCTCTGGTTGTGCCATTGTCTGTTACCAACGGGCAAATTGTCCATGCCTTTCTCAAACACGCACCGAATCTCCTCGAAAAAATCGAATTGTTTGATATCTTTACCGACAGCACCGGTCAAAAATTGCCTGCGGACAAAAAAAGCATGGCGTATTCATTGACCTACCGTTCTTTCGACAAAACCCTGACCGACCCGGAAATCAATCAAGCCCACGACCAGCTCCGCAAAAAAGCGGCGGCGGATGTGGGTGCTGTTTTCCGGGAGTAGAAGCAATCGGTTCAGGGGGACACAAGTCCCGCAAAAATTTTTCCCCTGCGGTGTTCGCGAGGGCACGGCATTTTTTGAGCCGATGTTTTATCTGAATACGGGAGCATAAGCTCTGCTGGATAAAGGCAGGCCTTCATTGGAAGTCTGCAGCCGGCTTGGAGCCGCACCCACCTGGATTTACCAGGGTTCAAATAAAATCCGCGCCAGACGGCACAGGCGGGGGCTTTTTATTTTCTTTGAAATCCGTAAACATGTGATAAATACATCTCATGCAGACAAGCACATTGGACATCCTAGAAAAAGCGGGTGCCGACTCAAGCTGGCCAAAGCGATTGCAGAAGCCATAGACCGGGAGCTGGATGCCCGTAAAGACACTCTGGCGACAAAAAATGACCTGCTTGTGCTTGAATCCAATCTGATCAAATGGGTATTCGCCTTTTTTATCAGTCAAACTCTTATTGTTCTCGGAGCCATGTGGTTCATGGTTTCCAGCCATACCAAATGATAGACCCGCTTATTTCGGCGGGACACCCATCGGTTGCGGGGGCATTGTGATTTCGACGGTGATCTGGACTTTGTCCGCGTTTTCCCCGGAGATGTCCGATGGTTGTGAGGCTGTGTCGGCTCCAGTGAGGGCACCCGAACCGCTCATGGCGTTTTTGAGTGCCATCATAAAGTCATTGGTTCTGCCTGCCGGAATCTCCACCGTCACACTGGCAGGCGATGATAATTGTCCAGAGTCTTGGCGCGCCCGCTTGAGTTTATCATCGATCAGTGCTACCGAATAATCCCGCGCAATTTGCTCCACGATCCGGATTGTTTCATCCGCGCCGTGTGATGACTGGATGACTGGAGCCGGAATCGGCAAAGGTATTTTTTCGACCACACAACCTCCTGGAGCGCGCCCTGGTTTTCCTTCGCCCGGTTTCACGACACAACCGCCGGGGGCAATACCGGGCGACGCCTCAGCCACCGCCAGAGTGTCCGCAGAGGATCCATCCCAAGCCTCCTTCCGCGCCCGAGCCAGCGGCGCGGGTGCGGCGGTCACCATCGGTTGGTCTTCCGCGAGCAATTCGATCCTGACAATGACCTCGCCGGGTCTAACCGCATCCGTCTCCGATGGCACATCCCGCGAAGCTATTGCAGCACTCTCCACGGAAGCCGGTGCACCTTTTTGAGTGATCTGAATATTTAAAGTCGGATCCACAGGGATGAATTCCCAAACCAGCACCGCACCGCTAAAAATCACCAGCACCGCTGCCGCCGCGACCGGAAAGGTATTCTGGGAAAAGAAATCTGCCCAACCGCGCCACCAAGGAGCTCTTTCCGGTGCCGTCTCCGCAACAGGAGCCACTTGCTCCCGCGCAATTTGCTCACGCACACGGGCGAGAAAGTCCGGTGGGACTGCAACACGTTTTTTCATCTTTTTTAAATCTTTATCGAGAGGCTCACTCATATTCAGCTCCTATTCCTTGTCTGATCAAAATGCTTTTGAGCTCTGTGCGCGCGCGGGCAATTCGCGATTTGACCGTTCCCATATTCAATCCTGTGACCGTGGAGATTTCCTCATAGCCCAGCTCTTGAATCTCCCTTAAAATCAAAATCTCCCGGTGGTCCGTGTCCAGACTGCCGATGGCCTTGGTCAACTGTGCAAACCGCTCCGCGCTGAG
>CAYTAI010000006.1:29457-46461 GCA_964435715.1 uncultured Verrucomicrobiota bacterium
CCTCATCAGGCTGCGTGGAGGCGACGAGCTCCGGACGCGCTGCCAAAGCTTCCCCGTAATCCTCGTGTTGCAGACTCAAATGGGCGGAGGTCTTGCGGCTGGACAGGTGCCGGATCCGGTTGAGCACGACCCGGCGGGCAATCGTGTAGAGCCATGTCTTGAAAGTCGACCTCTCCTCGAACCGGGGCAAGGCGTGATAGACTTTCACAAAAATATCTTGGGCGGCTTCGACCGCTTCGTCATAATTCCGGATCATTTGATAGGCCATGTTGACGACCAGCGACTGATAACGGCGCACAAGCTCATCGAAAGCCTCCTCGCGGGATTCCTTTTGAAAAGCTTTAACGAGTTCCGAGTCGATCATGGTGTCCAAGGGTTCAGACACCGGCCCGGAGCTGTTTGTTCCATCCATTTTCTTTATTTTTTGTGCTCGGGTTTGAGGTCCCGGCGCATGAGCTGGGTGATCCCCTCTTTGACGCTCAAGCCCTGATATAATAGCGCATAGACCCCGGTCATAATCGGAGTCTCCACTCCGGCGGATTTTGAAAGACCAGCGACGGAACGCGAGGTTTTGACCCCCTCGGCGACACTATTCTGTGTGGCGAGGATTTCCTCCAGTTTGAGTCCGCGCCCGAGCATTTGCCCGAGGGTGCGGTTACGACTGAGTTCACTAAAACAAGTCACCATCAGATCCCCCACTCCACTGAGTCCGCTCAATGTCTCCGGCTTTGCCCCCAGTGCCACCGCGAGCCGGGTCATCTCGAAAAGCCCGCGTGTGACCAGTGACGCTTTTGAGTTATTCCCCAGACCCAGCCCGTCGCAGATTCCCGCCGAGATCGCCAGGACATTTTTGAAAGCTCCCCCCAGCTCCACTCCCGTCACATCATCATTCGTGTAGACCCGGTAACGGTCGGAGGAAAAGGCACTCTGACAATCAGCGGACAAGGTCGTCTCACGCGCCGCCACCACTGCCGCCGCAGGCATGCCCTGTGCGATTTCACGGGCGAGATTTGGTCCGGAAAGCACACCGACTTGAGCCGTCCCCAGCTCTTGGGAGATAATCTCGGTCATCCGGGCACCCGTGCCGGATTCGATTCCCTTGGTCGCTGAGATATAACGCAATTTGCCCGCAGCAGGTATCGATGCAAGTTGTTTGCAGACATCACGGACACCATGGGAGGGGATGACGACCAGCACGATATCAACGCCATCCAAAACCGCGACCAGATCAGAGGTCACATTGATTGAGGGAGGCAGTGCCACTCCCGGCAAATGAATTTTATTCTCGCGATCACTGGCGATTTGACTGGCCAGCTCTGCATTCCTCCCCCACAAGGAGACTTGATTATAATTTTGTGCGGCCAGTATGGACAAGGCCGTCCCCCATGCGCCGGTGCCTAAGACTGCGATTTTCATGATTCGATGGTCTCCTGCTTTTTTTGCCCGAAGCGGTTTTCTGTCCCGTCGAGCAGTCTGCGAATATTACTCTTGTGCCGGACAATGGCAAGAACTCCCAGAATCAAAGCGAAAACCGTGTACGGGATGAACTCGGGCGTCCCCCGATAAAGCACCCCGGTGATGACCGGCAAAAAAACCGCCGCCGTGATCGAGCCCACGGACACATAACGGGTGATTTTGAAAACCGCCACAAAAATCAAAATCACACTCACCGACACCACGGGCATGAGACCGAGCAGTGCACCGGCACTTGTGGCGATGCCTTTGCCCCCTTTGAATTTCAGCCAAGGGGTGAAGTTATGCCCTAGCACCGTGCACACCGACGAGATGATTTTGAGTGCGATCAGATGGGGGTCTCCTTCCAAAATCATGGCCGTGAGGATCACCGGCAGCATTCCTTTGAGGATATCCACCGCGAGCACGAAACTGCCCCAGACTTTGCCCAGCACGCGGAATGCATTTGTCGCGCCGATATTCCCGCTGCCTTCCTTGCGGATGTCCACCCCTTTGAATCGCGCCACCAGATAACCCGTCGGAATCGATCCCGTGAGAAACGAGATGAATGCTGTCACTGCAATGATGATGACTGGTTCCATAGGTTTGCCCGTGTGCGGAAAAAATTCCTGCTTTTCTTTCCCTTCCGAAAGAGTTATTGACTAATGACTTTCTATGAATCGTCAATCGAAAGCTCAAAAGAAAAAATCCACGCTTCCCCCGGAAAAATGTCTCTCCCTGTCCGCGCTCTGCAAATTGCGCGCGCAGTGGAGGCGACAAGGTCTGGTCGTCGGGTTGACCAATGGCTGCTTTGACCTGCTCCAC
Source organism: uncultured Verrucomicrobiota bacterium (assembly GCA_964435715.1). Lineage (GTDB taxonomy): Bacteria > Verrucomicrobiota > Verrucomicrobiia > JAWXBN01 > JAWXBN01 > JAWXBN01. The sequence goes on from CAYTAI010000006.1 coordinate 31,735, forward strand.
CGCGGGCATGTGACGTATCTGCAAAAGGCCCGGGGGAAATGCGACCGCCTGATCGTCGCGGTCAATAGCGACCGTTCGGTCCGCGCCCTCGACAAAGGACCCAACCGCCCGTTGAATTCTCAATCCGACCTTTGTCCTCGGCGGATTGGCCTGCGTGGATGCCACGGTGATTTTTGATGAACCCACCGTCACAAATGTCATCCGCGCCATTTGCCCGGATTTTTATTTTAAAGGCGGCGACTACACGCTGGCAACACTCAATCCGGATGAGAGAAAAGCCGTCGAGGATGGCGGCGGGAAAATCAAGCTCATCCCATTGGTGCCCGGCAAGTCCACGACTGGAATCGTCAAAAAAATGCTCAAGCCCAAATAAAGCATGAATCTCGTCATTATGGGCTCCGGCAAAGGAACCAATTTCGAGGCTGTCCACGGTGCCATTTGCTCCCGGGCACTCACGGCGCAAATTGCTCTGGTCATTAGTGACAAAGCGGACGCACCCCTGCTCGCCAAAGCACAGGCATCCGGACTTTCCACCGCCCACATCCCGGCTGATAGTCCGGGCAAATTGCTCGCTGTTCTAGAGCAAATGGCTCCGGACTACATAATCCTCGCCGGTTACATGCGGATTTTGCCCCGTGAGGTGGTGGAACACTATCCCAGGCGCATCATTAATATCCACCCGTCCCTGCTCCCGAAATATCCGGGGTTGAACGCCCCGAAACAAGCGATTGACGCCGGGGAAAAGGAAACCGGCTGCACCGTGCATTATGTCGATGCCGGCGTGGACACCGGCTCGATCATCGCCCAAGCCCGCGTTCCCATCCTTGCGGGTGACACGCCCGAGAGCCTCCATGCCCGCATTCAGGAAGCCGAACACTCTCTCCTGCCTTCAATCCTCGCGCAATTTGCTCCGGCACAATAAAAAGCCCTGTGAACGGGGAGGTTCACAGGGCTTTTGCAAAATGTGATGGCAACTTCTCCCGCCCGCGCTCCTAGACTTTACCGCAAATGGAGACTTTTAACCCCAGCTCATCCATCATGGCGGCTTTGAGAAAGAGGGCTTTTTTGGCCTCGGCGAGGGTCGGGGCGTAGGCGACCTGGATGTGGTTGGACTTGTGCCGTGCCATCATCTGGTCGCGTGTGATGTCTTTCAAAACCACGTGCATGATCGGCCATTGCGGTGTGGAGAGCTGCCAGCGTTCCTCCGTTTCCGCTTGGGGAAGCTCGACGACTTCGCCGATACCCGTGTCGAAGCGCAATTTGCCCCCCTCGACAAAAACACGGCTCCAGACGATCCAACCGGGTTTACTGATGCCCTTGAGGGTTCCTCCTCCCAGACGGAAATACATGGCGGGCTGGCGTTCACTGGAGGCGCCTTTGTAACCACCGATGAAATGGGAAGCGGGTGCGGCGCCGGAAATCAAGAAGACCCAGACGTAAGCATCGAGTTTGTCATCTTTATAGTGACGACCCCAGCGCAAGTCATGCAGGGTATTGTCCGGTTGATAACCCAGCTCGTCCCAACAAATCTTGGTAATCATTCCGTCGAGTCCGGCGCATTCGTCCACCTCGTTGAAGTGCGTGAGGGGTTCGCCGGGAAGAATGACTTTCCCGGTTTTATCGGATTTAACCGGAGGACGGTCGGAGCAATTCAACATTCCCTCAACCAGGTCGGAGGCGGGCACGAGGTCTTTGAGCCCTTGCTGGTACTGGATTCCGATAGCTGAACAGCCGAACTCCTCGGCGATGCGAACGGCGGCCACATACATTTTGCATTGTTGCAAGACTTGATTCTCGGTGAGGTCGGTTTCCTCATTTGTCCCGAGGTGAAAAGTCATGCCCTTGTCGAGGAGCCATTGATAGACCCCGCGCGCCTCCTCGTCGGAGACGGTCAGCATTTTGGCGTAGAGGGAAGATTGACTGAGGCGTTCTTTGAAAACCCCTGTTTCGTGGAGCAACTCGTCAGGGATAATAGCGTTGTACATGCCCATGCAGCCCTCGTCAAAGACACCCATGATCAGTTTCCTGCGGCGGAGTTCCGCAGCGAGGCGTTCAGCCGTTTTTTGAATTGCTCCGGAGACTTTGACATCTTTGAGTTTGCGGACGTGAGTGATTTTATGTTTGATCTCACCGGTTTCCAGCCAGTCTTTGAGTCCTTTTTGGAAAAACTCATCATCAAAATTCTCACTCCAAAGCGTGCTGTATTTGATTCCGGCCTTGGTGAGAGAACCATTGAGATTGAGCATCCCGACCAGTCCCGGCCATATCCCGCTCCAATTCGCCAATGTCAGGATCGGACCTTTGTGCGTGTAAAGTCCGGCGAGTAAATGATGACTGTATTGCCAGACACATTCTGCCACGACCAGCGGAGCGTCTTGAGGAATCCCCTCAAAGACTTTCATGCCCATTTTCTGGCTGTCGATGAATCCGTGTCCGAGTTCGCGATTGTAGGAATGGGCGCGTTTGACCGTGTAACCATGTGACTCAATGGCTTTGGTCACGATTTTTTCCATTTTTTCCTGTTCCGGCCAACATTTGGCATTGGCGGAGGTGCGGAGGTCTCCATTAGCGACGAGATAGACGGTGTTTTGAGTATTCTTTGGCATTTTGTTCCCTGATGTTTTATGAAATTTGATTTCGATTAGCTAATGCAATTTTTGATTTTTATGCAATATCCTAATTGTGACAAGCCACCCGGTTCTCTCACCAGAAATACCATTTCTGACTCCAGACGACATAAAGACCCAAAAGCAGATTCGTCACCCCGTGAGCGATCATCACACTGGAAAGACTGCGGGTATGGCAATACCACGCCCCGAAAATAATCGCTGTCGGAATCGCCACGATCCATTCCCCCCCATGCGCGAACGCAAAGAAAGCCGTCGTCGCCCAGAATGACAAATGGGTGTAGGTGCCTTGCGGAACTTTTTCAAATTCGCTGGACACCAGAAACCTTTGAAGGAATCCACGGGTGAAAGCTTCTTCCATAATCGGCACAACCAAGGCCGCCCCCGCAATCCTCACCGCGACGAGAGCCCACGCCGCCCCCGGAGCAAATTGCGGGAAGGGGTTGAATCCCCCTTCCCGGGCGGATTCCTTGACAACCCAGTCATAGGGTAAAACCCAAATCAGCAGGACTTACACGCCCACACCGATAGAAAGTAAAATATGTTTGGGCGGAGCCAGCTCAAGGCGTTTCCAGACAAAGATAATCAGCGCGGCAACCAAAAGAGTTTTGACCGGATAAACCCAATAAACAGCCGTTTCATTCATCCCCTCCAATAAACCCAAAAGCCCAAAGGCCAAATAGGGTGCAATGAAAGCAAATGCCGGGGTTTTCCAGAAATTTCTCATGATTTTCTGAGCTAAAGTAATCAATAATCCTCGATAAACAAATCAGAAATGGGAAATTATTCCTGAGCAGGCGGGCTCCTACACACCCCGTTTGCCCACAAAGTGGAAGCGGCATCCTGCCGCTTTCTTTGTCGGAGGGACGGAACAGTTCTACTCATCCAGCAATCTACAATGGGCAAATTGCTACAAACAAATTGTGCAGGACAATCAGGATTGAATTCGAGCAAATTCCCTGATAAATATTCTTCATAATGTTTCACCAACCGCGTCCTTGTAGGCCATTATTTTCCGCGCTGCTTGTGGTCTGTGTTTTGCTTACTGGGTTATTTTTTCCCCGACGCATTACGCTTACATAATTATTACTAAAATGAAAAATATTAGAGATAGTAAAACGCACTTAATCAAATTTAGTGAACAGTTGAAGGGATTTACTGTTGTGGATTTAGATTTGGATACTGTAAGTAAATTAATGATTGAGTGTCAAAAACGCTATGGCGAAGTATTTCAAACATCATTTTGCGGAATAGACTCCGCAATAGATTTTTTATGTCCCCTGAAGTCATTTACTACCCGTTATGTAGCAATTGAATTAGATAGTTGGACTTGTCTGCTCACTGATATGGTAGGCGAAAATTGTTTTGTCAACGGCTATGCACTGAGTCGAATAACTGGATGTAGAGTTTTCAGCATTAATATGAGAGAACTGAAACGAGAGTTACAAGTATGTGAGAATGGGATAAGGATTCGTGAAATACAAAGTATTGATGATGGTGATCGTTGGTATTTTAGTGAGGGCGGTAATATTATGTGGTTTGAAAATAAGTCCAATATTGATAGTAGAACTAAAAAGAATCGCCTTCAGCCTGAGACCTTAAAGACATACTTCAATTTGTATACAGGAATGGAAATACCAGTATGGAATAATTTGAAGTCTAATAACGGAGTTGGTATTCAGCGATCAGTGAGAGAAGTCTATGCTGATATTGAACAATATCCAACAAGTAAGGAATGAGTCATGCGGTAACCAACAGTGTGCCGTCGAAGGGGTGGGTCGCGTTTTGACAATTCTTGAAGCAAAATTGCGGGGCACAAGCAAGATTGAATCCTAAAAGTACATGGGAAATGGCCATGACCAACACTAATTTGACTTTTAAGCGTTTTTATGTTTTAATGCTTATATGAGAACGACTCTGGATATTCCTGATCCATTATTCCGGGAACTCAAGACGCAAGCCGCCCAGCAAAGTATTAAGATGAAAGAACTCATCAGACAGTATATTGAAGCGGGAATTTATGGTCAGAAATCACTTTCAAAAGCATCTTCTCGGTCACGCAGTCCACTGCCCGTTTTCAGACCGGCTACGGGCAAGAAAATAGCGCCATTAACAAACCGAGAAATCCAAAATATCATGGATCAAGAAGATGCCCAACGTCTCTCTTGATCTCCTCGACATTAATGTCTGGCTGGCACTAGTCGATCCAGATCACGCGCATCACAACAGAGCCCGTTTGTACTGGGAAAAACAAAGTGCGGAACAAATTGCTTTCTGCCGGATCAGCATGCTGGGATTCTTGCGCCTCATCACTCATCATAAAGTCATGGGCGGAAATCCGATGACTCCCCGGGAAGCATGGGACGCTTATCTCGTGCTCCGCTCTTTGCCCGAGGTGATATTCCTTTCAGAGCCTCTTGAGATTGAAGGGCTCCTCTCGACCACACTGGACTCAACGGAGTTCCCCCCTCATCTCTGGACGGATGCATACCTGAGTTCCTTTGCGCTCATCCACGACTCGCGGTTGGTTTCTTTTGACTCGGATTACCACCGGTTCCCCGACCTGCATTTTCTCCATTTGCAAAATGAACCGACATGAGCGAGGGGGGGGGAAGGATTCGCCTGATGACTCCGTCAAAACCGTTGACGCAATAGCTGTTAAAACCTATTTTACCGACTCTTATGGCAACAAAATATAAAGTGATTATAACCGATGGCCTCTCTGATCGTGGTGTGGATACGCTGTCTGGAAATGCCGATATCCTCGTCGATCGAAAGCCCGGTCTCAAAGAGGAGGAGCTCCTCACGATCATCGGGGAATACGATGCTCTCATCGTTCGCAGCCAGACCAAAGTCAATGCCAAGGTCATCGCTGCCGGTAAAAAACTCAAGGTCATCGGACGCGCCGGGGTCGGCGTGGATAATGTCGACTTGAATGCCGCCACCGCCCGCGGAATCATCGTGATGAATACCCCCAGCGGTAATACCATCGCGACGGCGGAGCTCACCTTTGCCATGATGATCGCTCTGACCCGAAAAATTCCACAGGCTCACGCGAGCATGACCTCGGGAAAATGGGATCGGAAATCTTTTGAAGGCACCGAACTCTACGGCAAAACCCTCGGCATCATCGGCATGGGGCGCATCGGCAGCGAGGTCGCACGACGCGCCATCGCCTTTGGAATGCGCGTCGTCGCCTTTGACCCCTTTCTGTCCCTGAGCCGCGCCAAACAAATGCAAGTCGAACTCATCGAGAAAATCCCGGATTTACTCCCCCTGGCCGATTACATTACGGTTCACACCCCGCTGACACCGGAAACCAAAGACCTCTTGAATAAAAACACACTGGCTCTCTGCAAAAAGGGGGTTCGCCTCATCAACTGTGCCCGTGGCGGTCTGATCAATGAGCAGGATCTTTTTGAAGCACTCCAAAATGGGCAAGTCGCTGGAGCCGCACTGGATGTTTACGAGAAAGAACCGCCCGCAAAAGATTTTCCATTATTGACTCTGCCCAATGTCGTGCTGACCCCCCACCTCGGAGCCTCCACTGCCGAAGCGCAGGAAAGTGTCGGCATCGAGGTCGCCGAGCAAATCGTGGATTATTTGTCCACCGGCACCATTCGCAATGCCATCAATGCCCCGAGTGTGGACGCAAAAACCCTCGCCATCCTCGGTCCCCACCTCGAGCTCGCTGGGAAACTCGGCCGCATCCTCGCGCAACTTGCGCCGAAGCGGGTGGACTCGCTGCAAGTCACCTTTTGGGGCAAAGTCTATGACGAGGACACACGCCCGGTTTCCCGCACGATTGTCAAAAGCTTTTTGGAAAGTGCCGGCGGCACCGATGTCAACCAGGTCAACGCCCTGAGTCTCGCCGAGCACCTCGGTATCCGGATTGAAACGATGAAAAACTCCGATGAGGTCAACTACACGGACATGGTCAAAGTCGCTGTGAAAAGTGCTGAGGGAGAGATTTCGGTATGCGGAACCCTTTTTGGCAATGACCCGCGCCTCGTCTCGGTCAACGGGAACAATGTCGAAGTCGACCCCGAAGGCATCCTCTTTTTCATGGAGAATACCGACCGCCCCGGTGTCGTCGGCTGGCTCGGCACCATCATGGGCAAACACAAGGTCAATATCGCCCACATGAGCCTTTCCCGCCTCAAACAAGGCGGCCACGCCCTCACAGTCCTGAATCTCGACAGCGAACCCTCCCCCGAGGCTCTCGCCGAAATCCAGCAGGACAAGGACATTCTCAATGTCAAAGTCGTGCGGGTGTGAGCTGCGGATGATGTCCTCCATCGAACGTCGAACGGGTCAGAAGGCTAATATTTGAGATAATTTAAAGGGAAAAAATCGAAAGTGTAAGTTGGCAGAGGGAGGCAGAAAGAATCCGAAATCCAGAATGAGAGTCCGGCGCAAGTTGCGCGGGGAAGAGTGGAAGCGGCTGGAAGCGCGCTTCTACTTCCTTTGCGGACGTCGCGAGAAATTGACTCTTTTTTCGTGTGTTTCGTGAGCTTCGTGGTAGAAAAGAATCTGTGACTGTCTGCGGAAATCTGTGGATAAACTCTGCCCTGTCCCTGACGGATGGTGCGGGCAAGATCGTCGAACGGTATGAGTAATAACCCGGAACAGCAGGTGGAGAATTTATCCCGATTCCTCGGGGCACAGGATGATATTGAGGCGATTCTCTACGATCCGGAGAAGAATAAAGTCTCTCTAGCTGTTCTCGCCAATGTCGATCAGGAGGCTCTCCAACGCGCACTCAAGGAAACCCTCCGCATCCTTGAAAATGAACTGGGTGCGGAGCTGGCTCAAAAGGAAAAAACTCCCAGCGGCGATAATATCCTTATACGCAAATTGCCCCACGAGATATTGCTGGAGAAAACACAGCACAAATCGGGTTCGGGCGAATGGACTTGGCGGGATTTCTCACTCGAGCCCCTGACCGATGCCAATGCCGAAGAGGAGGAAGAGGAGGACTGGCGTGTGCAAGCCGCATTTGCCGCCGTTTGCGGTCTGGGGATTATTTTTGGATGGACAGCCGAAAAAATGGAGTGGAGCCCGTGGCTGCATCAACTTTTTTATGTCATTGCCATCATCGCAGGGGGATGGGATCCGGCGATTGAAACCTTTGAAAATTTAAAAAAGCGCAAGCTCGATATTCATTTCCTGATGTTAACCGTGGCATTGGGAGCGGCAGCCGTCGATGCCCTGGCTGAGGGCGCGCTCCTGCTTTTTCTTTTCTCTTTGTCAGGAGCACTGGAGACATTTGCCCTGCACCGGACTAAAAAGGAAATCAGTGCGCTCTTTAAATCCACCCCGAAACGGGCGACCATCATCGGGGACGACGGGACGGAAAAGGATGTTCCCGTCGAGGAAGTCGCGACCGGTCAAATCCTGCGTGTCAAACCCGGCGATCTCGTCGCTGTCGATGCTCAGATCATCGACGGGAAAACAGCATGTGACGAGTCCACGCTCACCGGGGAATCCATTCCCGTGGATAAAAAACCCGGAGACACCATCCTCAGTGGCACGATCAATACATGGGGTTCAGTCGATGCCAAAGTCCTCCGCCCCGCCAGCCAGAGTGCCCTCCAGAAAATCATCACACTCATCCAACAAGCCCAAAAGCTCAAAGCTCCCTCCCAGAGATTCACAGATAAATTTGGAACAGGCTATACTTGGTTCGTGCTGGGCATGACCGCCGTCATGTTCCTCGTGTGGTGGCAGATTTTCGGGGTGGCTCCCTTTCATAATACGGAGGGTCAATACTCCGCCTTTTACCGCGCAATGACCCTGCTGGTCGTCGCCAGCCCGTGTGCCCTGGTGCTGTCCATTCCCTCCGCCATCCTCGCCGCAATTGCATGGGGCGCAAAAAACGGGATTCTTTTCCGGGGTGGTGCCGCCGTGGAGAAACTCGCCGAGGTCGACACCCTGGCTCTCGATAAAACCGGCACCATGACCACCGGCGAGATGCAAGTTGTCTCCATCGACAGTTATCCCCCCGGGCGGGAAGAGCAAATTGCCGAGCTGGCTTATGCCCTCGAGAATCAGTCCAAGCACCCCATCGCCCATGCCATTGTCAAATACGCGCTCGAAAACAAGGTGGCACTCAAACACACCTCGTCCTTCCAGTCACTCACCGGCAAAGGACTCAAAGGGGATGTCGGTGGCAGTCAAGTCATCCTCGGAAGGCGCGAATTGCTCGAAAAAGGACCCCTGGCAAAATCCATCGGGAAAATCCCCCAACCCCAACCGGGAATGACGGAAGTCTGGATCATTTATGACAAAATGATCGGCTGCATCATGCTCAAAGACGAGGTTCGCAAAGAAACAAAGGACGTGCTCGCAAAAATCAAAGCCCTGGGCATCAAACCTTTCATGCTCACAGGTGACCGTGTCGAGGCCGCCCTCGCCGTCGGCCAATCCGTGGGGTTGACAGCAGACCAGATCAAGTCCGGGCTGCACCCCGAAGACAAGGTTCGTGAGATCACGGCTCTGACCCGCTCCGGCGCACGGGTCGCCATGGTCGGTGACGGGGTCAATGACGCGCCCTGTCTGGCAGCCGCCTATGTCTCCGTCGCGATGGGATCCCGGGGCAGTGATGCCGCGCTGGAGCAGAGCGAAATCATTTTGATGAAAGATAAAATCGATCATTTGCTCAATGCTTTTGCCCTCAGCCGTGCCGCGCGAAAAATCATCAAACAAAACCTGGTCATCTCCCTGGGAACCGTTGTGGTGATGGTGTGTGCGGCTCTCGGAGGTTTTGTCCCCCTGACCCTCGGTGTCATCGCCCATGAAGGCAGTACCGTGCTTGTCTGCGCCAATAGCCTGCGATTACTTTTTCTCAAGAAGGAATAGGCTTGCCCCCCCTCGCGGCTAAACGGCGAAAGATTCGCCGCAGGAACAGGTCGAGGATGCATTGGGGTTAATCACTTTAAAGCCGCCTTGCTGGAGGTCGTCGCTGTAATCGAGTTGTCCACCCGTGACAAAAAGGGCACTCTTGGGATCAACCACCACTCGGACACCGCGAGACAGGACCAGAATATCCTTGTTTTTTGGGGCATCCACAATCTCCATTTGATAACTCAACCCCGAACACCCTCCCCCAATGACGGCGATTCTCATCGCGCCGGAGTGGAGCTTGCCTTGTTTCTCCAGTATCGAGGTGAGACGTTGCGCCGCCTTGCCAGTGACTTGGAAGAATTTCTCATTGCCTTCCTTGTATGGGATACCCTCATAAAGGGGAACGGACGGGGAAACCACGTCATGGGCAATTTGCTCGGGCATAAGAAAGGAAAGTTAATCCGGAAGCCCGCCGGAGTCAAGGTCATCAAGTCGTGCTGAATGCCAAGATGCCTTCCAATATCCAGGACGTCAGTCGACCTTGAAAGAGACCGAGAATGAATACTCCCGCCACAAGAATCACGAGCGCAAAGCGTGCCAGACCAGAATATTCAATCGGGCGCTCATCCTCTACCTTGCCAAAATACATGAGCTTGACCACGCCTAGATAATAATACAGTCCGATCACAGTCGCCACGATGGCAATCAAAATCAAAAGCCAATATCCCGGGTAGTCCGGAGCGATACTAATTGCCGAGGATAAAACCAGGAATTTCCCGAAAAATCCTGCCAAGGGGGGAATCCCCGCCAGTGAAACCAATCCAATCGTCATGGCAAATGCCAGTCCGGGACTCCGGCGGGATAAACCTGAGAATTCAACCAAATTCTCTGAGTGAGCTGTATTCGAAACAATAATGATCACTAAAAAACAAAGGGCACTGGCAATGACATAGGCAAAAAGATAATAGAGAACCGCTACCAGGCTGAATCCCGTCGCCACACTCAATGCGAGGATGACAAAACCGGAGTGTCCAATGCTCGAATATGCCAAAAGACGCTTGAGATTCGTCTGGGGCAGAGCTGCCAGATTCCCATACAGCATCGTCACACCGGCAATGAATGCCAAAACCGTCGACCAGAGGATGACCATCGAAGGGCTGTCAAACCCTAAAAGCAGCACACGCATTAACACGATGAACCCCACCACTTTCGACGCCGTGGAAAGGAATGCCGTGACCGGGGTCGGAGCTCCCTGGTAAGTATCAGGCACCCAGACATGGAATGGAACCGAAGCGACCTTGAACCCGATGCCGGTCAAAATAAAGAGGAGAGAAAGAATCGCAAAGCTCTCGGCATTCAAGAGACTGATAAACCGCGTCGTTCCCAGTATCCCAAAATAGTAGGCAATTCCCAAAAGGAGGAAAGCACTCGCCAGCGCGCCGATGACCAGATATTTGATTCCCGCCTCCAAGGAACGGGGGCTTTTCCGCAAGAATGCCACCATGATGTAAAATGAAATCGTCACAAGCTCCAATGCGACAAAAAGGAGGGATGAGCGCATTGGCGGGACAGAGGGTCATCATCCCCGTCGTCGCCATCATCACCAGAAAAAGCAGCTCCGCGAAACCCGCTGTGATTTGCGAACGAAACTCGTAAATCAAAACCACTGTAAAAAGACTGCCTAGAAGGATCAAGGGCTTGCTCACCGCACTGAGTCCATCATGCGTGTAGAGCTCATTGAAGTAGACGGATTTGACTTCTAGTCCGCCAAAAACAGAGAAGACCAACAGGGGTACCAGCACCAACAGGGTGGTTCCCGCCAGCGATCCGCGACTGGCCTTTGGATCAAATGCCTCCCACATCAGGATAAAGACACCCCAAATCACAAGTGCCAACTCAATGGAATATGCAGGTAAAGAAATCATTTCGGCATCACCTCGACAAGATTAAACCAAGAATCAATACTCGGCACCACATACTGGAGGAGTAACTGGGGAGCAAACCCGATAATCATCAGGCTCACAATCAAAAGTAAATACGGCCATCTCCGCACTCCTTGCAAATCCTGCACATGCTCGTTTTTTGCCGAAAGCGGCCCGAAAAACGTGTGCCGCACGGCACGCATCATGTAGATCGAGGAGATGACCACACCCCAAAGGGCAATCACGGTAAACCACACCCAACCGGCACTCCATGCGCCGATGAAAATAATGAGTTCCCCGGCAAAATTTGCAAATCCGGGCAAACCAACCGAAGCCATTGCTGCCATGATAAAGGCAATCGCCACAAAAGGCATTTTCTTGGCGAGTCCCCCCAGATGATTCATCTCCGTGTGTCCGACTTGCTCGTGAATGTATCCTGCCAATCCAAAGACAATGGCGGCCGTCAGCCCGTGCGCCAGAATGTACAAGACAGCACCACTGAGCCCCAGTTCATTGCCCGCGATCAATCCCAGGAAAATATAGCCCATGTGCGAGACACTCGAGTACCCCAGCATCATGCGCAAATTGCGCTCGGCGACAGCGACGTATCCCACATAAAAGATATTGGCACACAATAGCACACCCAGGACAATTGCCCAGACCTGCGAACCCGCCGGGAGCAAAGGCTCGGTAACACGGATCAAACCATACAGGCCGAATTTCTTGAGCACACCCGCGTGGAGCATGGCAACTGCGGCAGGAGCCCCTGCATAACCTTGAGGTGCCCAGGTATGAAACGGAAAAAGTGAAATCAGGATGCCAAATCCAAAAAGGAGAAGCGGATAAATCAGTACTTGGGCATTCCCGCTGATATAGCCGGGTTCAGAGAGTAATTCCCGGATTTTGATCAGATCAAAGGTTTGACTCTCCACAGGCAAAGCAAAATAAAACGCCAGCACCCCGGCTAAAAGAATCAAACTCCCCAGGGACAGGTAGATGGTGAGTTTTGTGGCGATTTTTTCACGCTCAGCCGATTGCCCCCAAAGTCCGATGAGGATAAAGGTCGGGATCAGGGCAAACTCATGGAAAATGTAGAGGAAAAATAAATCCAACGAGATAAATGCACCGACAGCACCCGCAATAATAAAATTGATACAAATGAAGAATTCTTTCGAGCGATCAATGACCCGGGAAGAAACACCGACAGCAGCCACAGCCACCAGTGCGGTCAAAAGCAGCATCACAAGATTAATCCCGTCGACCCCCACAAAGTAACTCAGGCCGATTTGCTCAATCCATACAATTTGCTGGGTGAATTTGAACCCGTCAAAGCCCGGTGTCTTTGGATATGCCGCAAAAAGATAGAGAACCCCGATCAAGAGCAGGATCGAGGCCGTCAAAGTAATACGGAAAGGAGCCTTGTTGTCAGACGGCAATAGCACAATTGCCCCGGCAGCAATCAATGGAATCAATAATAGAATCGTTAGAATACTCACGGCTTAGTCCTCAAGAATAGATCGGTGAGTGTTGTCAATGACTCCATGGCGTAGGGCAAGCCGAACATGAACAGCAATATGACAATCACCCCAAAAACCAGCGTGATCGTATAAGTCTGAAGATTGCCCGTCTGAAACAGTGCCGAGGCTCTGCCCAATACACCGACCACGATTCCGCTCCCCGAGACAAAAAGCCCGTCGATGACCCAGCGATCGACCAGAGACAGGAAGCGTGCAAAATTCTGTTGAATTCCCTCAATGAGAAAATCGTAGAATTCATCCCAATAAAACTTTTTCTGGAACAAGCGGAAATGAAGTGGCTCGTGGCTTTTATCTTTATAGATGAGCCAGCTCAATCCCAGCCCCAGGAAAACGGCAACGACCGACATCGCGATGACAACATTCGGGTGCCCTTGATGACTCTTCTCACCGAGCAGTCCGGGGAGTCCGATGTAACCGGTCACAATCGATGCTATCGCCAAAACAACCAGTGGCAGGGTCATGACCCACGGGGATTCGTGAGCGTGGTCGACATGTGTTTTTTGCTCTTTGGATGGTTGATTGATGAATGCCACCACAAAAAGGCGTGTCACATAAAAAGCTGTCAGAAATGCAGCGAAAGTCCCGATCGCCCAGAGGATTTTATTCTGCCCGAAAGCCACCGCCAAAATCATGTCCTTACTGAAAAATCCGCTGGTAAGGGGGAATCCCATCAAGGCTAATCCCCCAATGGCAAATGTCAGACCTGTCACGGGCAATTTGCGCAGGAGCCCGCCCATTTTCCAAATGTTTTGCTCATGGTGCATTGCGTAAATCACTGATCCCGCGCCCAGGAAAAGCAACGCCTTGAAACACGCATGGGTCGTGAGGTGAAACATGCCGGCCACCGGACTGAGTAATCCCACCGCCATCACCATGTAACCGATTTGCGACAGGGTCGAGTAGGCGAGAATGCGTTTGATATCGCTTTGCTGGGTGGCGATCAAAGCCGCCATCAAGGCCGTAAGCCCCCCAATCCATGAGATCACCGTCAGTGCGGGGACTGAAAGCTGGAGGACAAAGAATATCCGGCAAAGCATGTAGACACCCGCCGCCACCATCGTTGCGGCATGGATCAGGGCTGACACCGGGGTCGGTCCTTCCATCGCATCAGGCAACCAGACATGGAGGGGGATCTGGGCTGATTTACCGACAGCACCGCAAAAGAGTAAAAGGGCGGCGACATCCAGCCACACACTCGAAGCTCCGATCTGCCCTTGGAGCTCCGTCAATGAGACAGTCCCTGTCGTGACAAAAACCAGCACGATGCCCATGAAAAAACCGAAATCACCGATTTTATTTGTGATGAAAGCCTTCTTGGCGGCATCCGCGGCTTCCGCTTTGCCAAACCAATGCCCGATCAACAGATAAGAGCTCACGCCGACAAGCTCCCAGAAGATGAACATCATGATGAGATTGTCAGCAAACACAATCCCTGTCATCGAGAACATGAAAAGGGACAACCCGGCAAAATAACGGGCTTTGCCCTCATCACCTTTCATATAACCCAGGGAATAAAAATGAATGAGGAATCCAATGACCGTGACCACAAGCAGCATGATTTTGCTGAGCTCAGTGTACCAAAACCCAATGGTCACACTGAGTCCGCCGGCGGTGATCCAATAAAAAGGCTCGGGCGGGGTCAAGTAACCCGCGGCAAGGGCAATCGCGAGCAGGGCACAAATCCCGGCGGAGACATTTGATATCCAGCCGCTCAGCGATGCACACTTGATCGTCACACAAGAGATGACAGCTGCGCTGATCAATGGCAGGAACAAAATCAACCAAACTATGTTA
>CAYTAI010000006.1:46490-51073 GCA_964435715.1 uncultured Verrucomicrobiota bacterium
GATCATTTGCTAAAATTTCATCGAGTTCATATCTTCAATGTGGGTCGTTTGTTTGAGACGGAAATACGCCACAATAATCGCAAGTCCGAGGGCGACCTCCGCTGCTGCCACGGTAATCACGAAAAAAACCATGATTTGTCCGTCCAAAACGCCGTAAAGCTTTGAAAATGCCACAAAAGTCAGGGTCGTCGCTGCTAACATCATTTCCAGACACATGTAAATCACAATGATATTCCGGCGCAAAATCACCCCGAGCAAACCGAGGGTGAAAAGCATGCCGCTGACAAAAAGGTAATGTCCGATTGTTAATGTCATTTGATCCCCGCCTCCCGACGGCTGACATGGACGACCCCCACAGTGGCAACCAGCAAAATCAGTCCGATAATCATGAAGGGCAACATGTAATCCGTGAAAAGAACTTGTCCCAAAGCTTTGACATCATTGACCCTCTCCAACAGCCGGGGAATGTCCGCAACCGGGACTTGGGGGTACAGTTGAGTGCATAAAATCACAAAAAGTCCGCCCACGATGATTCCGGCAAAGACTCCTTGCAACTTGATCTTGCGGCGTTTCTCCACTTTGAGATCAAGCAACATCACGATAAAAAGGAAGAGAACCATGACCGCCCCCGCATAGACGAGTATCTGGACCACTGAGAGAAAAAACGCCTCCAGCATCAAAAACAGACCCGCCAACATGGCAAAACACATTGCCAGGCACAACGCGCTGGCAACGGGATTCCGGTTCACAATCACCAGAAGCCCGCACAGGAGCATTACAAAACTGAAAACCAAAAACAGGGTAAATTCCATATGAACCGTTTTATCCATCACAAATTACATTCTCGGGTAAAAATCCGCTTCCAGCAAAAGCCCCGTTTTACCCGAACGCAATGTGAGACATGGGGTTTTGAAGAAAAACTTTTTGTGAGGCAAGCAAATTTCCATCACGATCAGGGATTCCCTCAAAGAAAAAATACTTGGCACTCTCCGGCGTTGGGAGATTCATGACTTGATGAGGATGCCCACAGACGGATGCCGGTTGAAATTTATTTTTTTTCGAAGGCGCCGCAATCGGAGGCAAAGGATTGAAAATCATTCCAAGGCTTTCAAAAAATCGGGGTGACGGCGAAGGCGGAGTTTGCTTTGATCCGGACTCTGATGAATAAAAATCTCAAATTGCTCCTTTGGGACATTGACGGAACCCTCTTGACCACCGGAGGTGCCGGGGTGAATGCCCTCGCCAATGCATTGAACAGGGTCTTTGACGTGGATTTCCAACCCAAAGACGGTGACCCGGATATCGGGGGGCGCACCGACCGGTTTATCGCTGACGCCTTGCTCAAACGCTTTGGCAAAGAGCCGAGCGAAGAAAATATCCGGCTTTTTCTGGAGGGTTATCTCGAGGAGTTACCCAAGCAACTTGCTTCGCGCCCGGGCGCGGTCTTCGGCGGTGTTTTGGATATTCTCAAAGAAGCTCATGACCGCCCCGACCTCGCGCAGGGTCTGCTCACAGGCAATTTGCAACGCGGCGCCAGAATCAAACTCTCTCATTACAAAATCCATCACTATTTTGAGTTCGGCGCTTTTGCAGATGATTCCGCCATCCGCAATGAACTCGGTCCCCACGCCCGCCGCCGCGCCTTCGAAAGACATCAGTACGACTTTCCACCCGAACACATTTTCATCATCGGCGACACACCCCACGACATTGCCTGCGGCAAAGCCATCGGGGCTCAAACCATTGCCGTCGCGACCGGCACATTCACCCGGGAGCAGCTTGCCCGGCATTGTCCCTCCGCGCTCTTCAGCGACTTCAGTGACAAAAAGGCATTTTTTGATTTTGTGGATTCCATTGCCTGACAAAGGGACATTCAAGGGAGCTAAAGCAGAAGAAAATCCTAGCGGAGAAAATCACGTTTCCGCAGCGAGAGCAGTACTCCCAAAATTGCAAAGGCAATGCCCGAAAGAATTAAAAAAACACAGCGGATATCGGCATCAAAAACAACTCCTGCTGCCAAGCCCGGAGCGAGAGGAGAAGCAACCAAATCCGATGAATGAATCGCATAGGCTGACATTCCAAAAACAAAAATCAAAATCAACACGACAAAAGGAAAAATATTGACCAGAAATAGCTGATTAATGCGTTTGATTTTTTTCATAAAAATCAACTGTCCGCTAAGTTAATTTAAAAATAAATATTTATTCGACAAGCGTAGTCAATTAATCGTTAAGCGGTAAAACACAACATCATTTTTATTTCTAAAACACTTATATAAAGATATTTACAATAAAAAAAGCCCTTTGATGTACAAACATCAAAGGGCTGGAAGAACCAAAAAAACTATGCGTTGTATTCGCAAAGGAAACCCATGAACTCACGACGATGTTCCTCCTCACTGGCAAGTGTCTGGATACAAATGTCTTGAGTCACATAATCACGCCCATCACACATCTTGATGATTTTGTTGTACTGTGCAATGGCACTTTCCTCGGCTTTGATGACTCCTTTGATGACATAAATGATGTCTGTATTTTTTTTAGGCGGCTGCAAGAAAGTCTGGCTGCGGACTAAAGCCAAGGAACCCGGCACACGACCCCCGATTGTTTTGATCCGGGCACCCAAAAGCTGGGCATGGGCAATTTCGGTTTGAATATCGGCAGCGAGAGCTTTTTTGATGACATCCGAGCGGATCCCGTCCAAATCAATCGAGTTTGCAATATAGTTTTGCACGGTCTCCAATTCCATTGAATAAGCGACGCAAAGTTCGCGGATAATGTCCGCGTTTGAAGTAGATTTTGATTTTGTTGCCATAATGATTTGAAAGTAATGTCTGTTTCGGATTCCGTCAACGGATAAAAGGAGGCTCTGTCATTATCTTGTCCATCAAAAAAGGTATTTAAAAGTGGAGATAATATCCATTTTCTATGTGTGCTATTGTTGGGATTTAACAGGACTTTTTTAGTCCTTGAAAAAGTTTGTGAAAATTTTCACAAACTCCTTGCACTGGCTTTTGTCAGTCGTTACATTTTCCATTTTCCACCAAATCACATGGCCAATTTATTTCCACGCTGGACAAACATTTTACCCCTCCAAATACTGGTCGTTTTGGGGCTTGTCGGGATTGCCGTCATCGGGGGTGTCTGGTATTATTTTACCCCGAAATACACCCGCGTCGGCTATCAGCCCGTGCAACCTGTTCCTTTCAGCCATGCACTCCACGTCGATCAATTGGGCATGGATTGCCGTTACTGCCACACTTTTGTCGAGAAAGCGGCACACTCGAATGTCCCGACGACACAGACGTGTATGAATTGCCATACCCAGATCAAAAAAGACAGCCCGAAACTCGAGGCCGTCCGGGCAAGCTGGCAGACGGGGCAACCCGTGCCTTGGGTCTGGATTCACAAAGCACCTGATTACGTTTATTTCAACCACGCTGCCCACGTCAATCGCGGGGTCAGCTGTGTGCATTGCCACGGCAATGTCAACCACATGGAAGTCGTCTACCATGCGAAACCGCTCTCGATGTCTTTCTGTCTTGATTGTCACCGTGCCCCCCAAGAGTTTATCCGGCCCGTCGAGGAAGTCACCAATCTCGACTGGAAAGCCGCCTCACGCGAAGAGCAGCTTGCGATGGGTCGTAAATTAGTCCATGACTGGGAAGTCAATCCCCCGGTTAATTGTCAAGGTTGTCACCGATGAAGAAAATCATTACACATCCTCCTGAATCCCCGGTCGGCAAGCGTTACTGGCGCAGCCTCGATGAGTATTCGCACACTGATGAGTTCAAGGTCTGGCTTGAAAATGAGTTTCCCCAAGGTGCTGCGGAGTTCAACGGTGACGAGGTCTCCCGCCGCAACTTTATCAAACTCATGGGCGCCTCCCTGGCGTTGGCGGGAATCGGCCTGAGCGGTTGCCGCCGCCCGGAAGAGCACATCATTCCATTTACAAAATCCCCGGAATTTCAAATCCCCGGCAAACCCCTCTCCTATGCCACTGCCATCCCCCGCCGCAATGGAGCACTCCCTCTTCTGGTGACGACTTATGATGGACGCCCCACCAAAATCGAGGGAAATTTCACTTTCCCCGGATTCAATGGCTCCACCGATCAAATCGCTCAGGCCTCTGTTCTGAATGTCTACGATCCGGATCGCTCGAAAAACCCGGTTCTGGATGGCAAAGTCATTGATCAGGGGACTCTCGCCGCTTTCCTCGCTGATTTCAAAAAACGTCTCGAGGCCGGCGCAAATGTCGCGATCCTTCTCGATCAAGACTCCAGCCCCACACGAGCGCGCTTGCTCGCCCAGCTCACAGCGGCTTTTCCCAAAGCAAGTCTCTACAGTTATGACCCTGTGACTTTTGGACAAAACAAAAAGAAAGCCGATGCGATCGCCTAT
This sequence comes from uncultured Verrucomicrobiota bacterium, assembly GCA_964435715.1. Classification (GTDB taxonomy): domain Bacteria; phylum Verrucomicrobiota; class Verrucomicrobiia; order JAWXBN01; family JAWXBN01; genus JAWXBN01. The sequence goes on from CAYTAI010000006.1 coordinate 50,891, forward strand.
GGTGCCGGACGTGTCTCTGTCCCTGTCTTTGACAAGGCGAAAGTCATCCTTTCCCTTGACCATGATTTCTTGGGGTTTGTCGATGGGACACTTTCGGGGATTGCAAGTTATTCCCGCAGCCGCCGCGTGGCCAAACCCGGCGACTCGATGAGCCGTCTTTATGCAGTGGAGCACCGTTACACC
>CAYTAI010000006.1:51094-54131 GCA_964435715.1 uncultured Verrucomicrobiota bacterium
CTTGCGGGCGGAATGGCCGACCATCGTCTGCGCGTGGCCGCGAGCCAGATTCCGGCATTCGCCGCGCTTTTGGCTTGTGAGCTCACCCGCCAGGGGGCTGATACCGGCACAGATTGCACAAAACTCGCGCAATTTGCGCGGGCGGACGAGTACAAGGAAAAATGGATCCGGGAGCTCGCCGCGGATTTGATCGCGCACAAGGGGGAAGCCATCGTTGTCGCCGGCGCACATCAATCTGTGGAAACCCATTTGATCGTCGCCGCCATCAATCAAGCACTCGGCGCCGCTGGAAAAACCCTCGTCACTCGTGAAAATCGAGTGCCTGAATATCAAAGCATTGTGGAGCTCGCCAAAACCCTCAAAGACGGGGCGGTGCAATCACTTTTGATCCTCGGGGGGAATCCCGTGTACAATGCCCCCGCCGATCTGGACTGGAGCAATTTGCAAAAGCTTGCCGGGGAAACAATCCACCTGAGCTTTGATTATAACGAGACATCCCAGCTCTCCAAGCTGCACATTCCGGCAGCGACTTATTTGGAATCCTGGGGTGATGCCCGGGCGGAAGACGGCAGCTACCTGTCGATCCAACCCATGATCCTGCCTCTTTTCGGCGGTCTGTCACAGATCCAGCTCATTGAAAAAATTTCCGGGTTGCCGGGTGAGACAACTCCGGACTCCGTCAAAGAAACTTTCAAACAAATTGCGCGCCCCGGGGATTTTGACACGGCGTGGAACCGCTTTGTGCACACCGGATTCCTGGAAAACAGCGCCGCTGACCCCGGTAGTGCCTCCGCGCAAATTGCTCCGGTGAATCAAGCGTTGAATGCTCCCGGCCTGGCTTTTCCGGCACTCGGGGCACAAGACCTCGAGCTGGTCATCGAAGCCGATTACAGTGTCGAGGACGGGACGTGGTCAAATAACGGATGGCTCCAGGAGCTTCCCGACCCCATTACAAAAATCACTTGGGGAAATGCGGCACTCATGAGTCCGGCGACCGTCGAGGCTCTCGGACTCAAAAGCTACACCAAAAAAGGGATCGACTACGGGGAATTCATCCGCGTCTCAGTCGGAGGCAAGGATGTGATGGTGCCCGTGCAAAAAGCCCCCGGGCACGCGGACAATTCCATTTCCCTTTTCTTGGGTTACGGACGCAAGCTCTCCGGTCGTGTCGGCGGTAATAAAGACGACCTTGTGGGATTCGATGTCTACCCGCTGAGAACCACGACGTCTCCGTCGATTGTGATCCAACCCGCGATTCAAAAAACGGGCGGTGTCTATGCCCATGCCATCACACAGCAACACTGGGCGATGGAAGGCCGTGCGCTTTTCCGCGAGGATACAGTCGAAGGGTTCGCCAAAGACCCAGAGTCCGCAAAAAAAATGGGCATGGACTCGCATGTGCCCCCGAATATCTCCATTTACGACAGCCCGCCCCTGACGGCGAAACAACAATGGGCGATGACCATTGATTTGAATTCGTGTGTGGGTTGCAACGCCTGTATGATTGCCTGCCAGGCGGAGAATAACATTCCCATCGTCGGCGGGGATCAGGTCAAAAAAGGGCGTGAAATGCACTGGATCCGCATCGACCGTTATTTTGCCGGGCCACAAGGCACGGAAGAGGAAAACACGATCGAGGATCCCGAGATGGTGATGCAACCCGTCGCCTGTTTGCAGTGTGAAAATGCCCCTTGCGAAGTCGTTTGCCCCGTGAATGCGACCGTCCACAGTGAGGATGGTCTCAATGTCATGGCTTACAACCGTTGTATCGGCACCCGTTACTGTGCCAACAACTGCCCTTACAAGGTCCGCCGCTTCAATTATTTCGATTACAACAAACGTCCCATCAAGGATGGTCAACTCTATCTCGGTCCTCTGGCAACCAAAAGCCAGGAAGACACCGAGCTCTATAAATTCCAACGGAATCCCAATGTCACGGTGCGTATGCGCGGTGTCATGGAAAAATGCACTTACTGCGTCCAACGCATTGAAGAAGCCAAGATTGGTCAACTCACCAAAGCGCGGGGCTCGGCTCCTGAAATTATTCCGGACGGTTCACTCAAGAGTGCTTGCCAACAGGTTTGCCCTGCCGACGCGATTATCTTTGGTGATATGAATGACGAGTCCAGCCGCGTTGCCAAAAGCCGCAAAGACCCGCGTGGATACGAGCTCTTGAGTTACTTGAACACTCGTCCGCGCACCTCGCACCTCATGCGCCTGCGGAATCCGAACCCGAAAATGCCGGGTGCAGACAAGGTCGGTAAAGTCAGTCTTTCAGACCACGGAACCGCGACACACGGAGAATCAAAAGCACACTAATCTCTTTCCATGTCTACAGAATCCACAACCCATCAAACAATTGTCTCGCCCATGCCCCCCTCGGGAGTCATGGATCGTGAGCCATTGGTGACAAATCACCGTTCTTACTCCTGGATATCGGATAAAGTCTGCGGGATCGTCGAGGAAAAGACCCCGCTGTGGTGGTGGATCGCCTTTTTGATCTGCGCTCCGCTCGGGATCGTGACTCCACTACTGATCGGTTATCAAGTCTCCACGGGTGTGGGTGTCTGGGGTTTGAACCATCCTGTCGCGTGGGCATGGGACATTACGAATTTCGTTTTCTGGATCGGTATCGGTCATGCGGGAACCCTGATTTCCGCCATCCTCTACCTGACCCGCCAAAAATGGCGCACTTCGATTAACCGTGCCGCGGAAGCCATGACGATTTTCGCTGTTATTTGCGCGGGTATATTCCCCGCCTTCCACGTCGGACGCGTCTGGCTGGCTTGGTTCCTCGCCCCTGTGCCAAACGCGAATGCCATCTGGCCGAATTTCCGCAGCCCCCTGCTCTGGGACGTGTTTGCTGTGTCCACATATTTCACTGTTTCATTGCTCTTCTGGTACACTGGGCTGATTCCCGATCTGGCTCTGCTCCGTGATCGCGCGAAAAACAAGATCAAGAAATTCGCCTACGGTATTCTCGCTGTGGGTTGGCGCGCCTCGAACCGCCAATGGTGGCACTATGAAAAAGCCTATC
>CAYTAI010000006.1:54151-57553 GCA_964435715.1 uncultured Verrucomicrobiota bacterium
TTTTAGCCGGCATCTCGACTCCTCTGGTGCTTTCCGTCCACTCGGTCGTTTCCTTTGACTTTGCCACTTCGGTCATCCCCGGATGGCATACGACCATCTTCCCGCCTTACTTCGTTGCCGGGGCGATTTTCGGGGGGTTCGCGATGGTATTAACCATCATGCTGCCTTTCCGGGTGATATACGGATTACAAGATTTGATTACCCAAAAGCATATCGATAACATGTGCAAAATCATCCTCCTGACTGGCACGATCGTGGGTTATGCCTACATCATGGAGCTCTTCATTGCGTGGTATTCCGGCAATCCTTTTGAGTGGTACACATTCCTCAAGAGCCGTATTGCCGCACCATTCTTCTCTGTCTTCGGTGTTCTTCCATTCCAATGGGCGCAAAATCTGGCAGCGTTGGCGCAGACCCCTGCTCCTTATTGGTGGGCTTACTGGCTCATGATGGGTTTCAACGTTCTTTCCCCCCAGCTTTTCTGGTTCAAATATTGCCGCACAAATCTGTGGATTATTTTTGGAGTTGTGATGTTGATCAATGCAGGGATGTGGTTTGAGCGGTTCGTGATTATCGTCACCTCCCTGAGCCGCGATTTCCTTCCTTCTTCCTGGGATTATTTTAAACCGACCTGGGTGGACTATTGGACATTTGCCGGCACTTTCGGGATTTTCCTGGCTCTTTTCCTCTTGTTTATCCGTTTCCTGCCCATGATCGCCATTCAAGAGGTCAAAGGCGTGTTGCCCGAAGCCGATCCTCATTATCATCCTCCTCAAGGAAAGGAGAAACACTAGCATGACCCTGGATAAACAAAAAAGCATTTACGCTTTTGGAGCGGAGTTCTCCAGTGCAGCGGAGCTGTATGCCGCCGCAGAGAAAGTCCGTGACGCTGGTTTCAAACGCTGGGACACGTATTCCCCCTTTCCGATTCACGGCATGGAAAAAGCCATGGGGCTCGGACACTCTTGGTTGTCCGCTTTTTCCCTCGCCGGCGGGATCACAGGTTTTCTCATCGCTTTGGCACTGGTCTTTTATCCTTCTGTGATTGAGTATCCCCTGATCACGCATGGAAAACCTTATTTCAGTCTGCCGGCATTTTTCCCAATCATGTTCGAGCTGACCATTTTGCTCACCGCCTTCGGAACCATGTTCGCACTCTTTGCATTAAATATGTTACCACGCTGGAATCATCCTGTTTTTAATTGGGAACTGTACAGTCAGAAAGCCAATGACGACGGATTTTTCCTCGTGATTGAAGCCCGTGACAGGAATTTCTCTGTCAATGCCACGGGCAAATTGCTCGAAGACCTGGGCGGCACGAATATCACACCGATCTATTGGGAATCATGAAATTTTTACGCTATTTCTTTTTTGCATTTGTACTGACCATCATCACGGTGGTCAGTATCGCGGGTTTTCGCGGTCAAAAAACAACCCGCCAACCCATCGAGATTTTTCCGGATATGGATCGACAGCTCAAAATCAAAGCCCAGACCACCAGTCAATTCTTTGCTGACGGGTTCGCCAACCGTCCCCAAGTGCCCGGCACCGTCCCGCACGTCCCCGCGGCTGTATTGAATTACGAGAACACCGGAAAGATCGGCAATAACTGGGGTACCGGCATTCCCTTTAAAATGACTTTGGAAAAAATGAAGCGCGGACAAGAACGTTATCAGATCAATTGCGCTGTTTGCCACGGTGCCGCCGGGGACGGCAAAGGAATCACCTCCCAATACGGACTGGTGGGCATTGCCAATCTCAATGATGATCGCATCGACAAAATGGCTGATGGAGAGATTTATCACACCATCGTATACGGCAAAGGCAATATGGGCGGATATCCTCATATCTCGGTTGAAGACCGCTGGCTGATCATTGCCTACATCCGTGCTTTACAACAGCAAAGTGAAAACCTGAGCCGGGCGGCAGCTGTTACCCCGACCGCACCAGGACAAGCGCAGTAAAATTTATGAGTGACGAACATTACCATCAACCAAAACCCGAAAAGGTGCAATTGGCGGATTATTTTCTGCCAATGGTCGTCTGTCTGATCGTCGGGGTATCCTGTCTGGTGGTCGCTTTTGGTGCCACAGCTCTGAATATGTTCTCCTGGAAACAAATTTCGATTTCCTGGCTTTTTGCCTCAAGCATCGGGACTCTGCTCTGTTTCGGCGCATTTTTCTGGGTGCTTCTTCAGCATGTGACCAATTCCGGCTGGGGCATCTCCATCCGCCGCATCCCTGAGTTGCTCGCCGGAAATATTTTTATCATGGGCTTGCTCTTCCTCATCCCGATGGCATTCCTCGCCCCGGAAATTTATAAATGGATGAAAATGGATCCCCATGACGATCATCTCCTGCATTGGAAACACGGCTACCTCAATGAACCGTTTTTCTGGGTGCGTGCTGTTTTTTATTTTGTGGCGATCGGCACATTGGCATTCCTTTTCAAACTTCTGTCCACACGTCAGGACAAAACCGGTGATGACCGGTTGTCACTCAAATTGCGTCATATTTCCTATGTGGCCGTTCCCTTTTTCGCTCTGACCATGACATTCTGGTCATTTGATTGGTTGATGGGATTGGATTTCCACTGGTACTCGACCATGTGGGGCGTTTATATTTTTGCCACATCAGCCGGAGCTTCGATGGCATTGATTATCCTGATCATCACAGGATTGCGTTCCTTGGGTTATTTGAAAGAAGTGATTACCGACGAGCATTATCACCTGATGGGCAAATTGCTCTTCGCATTCACGGTTTTCTGGGCGTACATCGCATTCAGCCAATACATGCTCATCTGGTATGCCAATATCCCGGAAGGGACAATTTTCTTCCGGAACCGCTCTCAAGGCGCTTGGTGGTGGTATGCGGTCATTCTTTTTGCACCCTGCAAATTCGCCATTCCTTTCATCCTTCTTCTAACCCAGTGGATCAAGAAAAAGCACAGCCTTCTGTGCCTGATCTCCGGCTGGGTGATATTAATGTTCGTGCTCGAAATTTACTGGATCATCATGCCCCAATTCCGTTCGACGATCCTGCCGAGCATACTCGACATCTTGTCATTGGCCGCGGTTCTCGGCATTTTGGCGGCAGGCTTTTTGAGATCACTCGGGAAATACAACCTTTTCCCGCTTTTTGACCCAAGGCTGAAAGAATCTGTGACTGTTAAAAACTAAAAAATTATGTTTTTCGAATCCGTAAAAGAATTTTTGAAAGCAAAATGGATCCCCATCGTGGGAATCATTATCGGCATTATTCTGGGGATGCTCCTCATGCCGGTCGCCACAGTGATTCTGCGTCAACACAAGGGAGACACACCGGCTTCGGCCGAAATCACCGAGGAATCCGGATTGCTCAAGAAACTTCAAGTTTTCTTTGCCACCGAAAGTGATGAAACAAA
>CAYTAI010000006.1:57598-64688 GCA_964435715.1 uncultured Verrucomicrobiota bacterium
AAGCCAGTCTGGCTGGTCTCGATGAGGTCATGGCAGAGACAGTCAAAAAATTATCCGCGCAAAACGTCCAAGCCGCCGGTCCTGCCGTCATCACACCGACTTTATTGGTGCCGGAGTATCTCAAAGAGAATCCCGCCCAGCCTGAACAAAAAACACCCGATCAACAGCCATGACACCGCTCCCTGCCATCATCGCATCCGGACTCAAACAAGTCGATTGGCCTGTCACCGCCAATGACTTGAATCCCTTTATTCTTGTGATCATCGGAGGATTGCTTTTTTTCGGGTCGACAGCACTTTGGGCTTTTTATTGGGCTGCCAAAAAAGGGCATTTTGATAATTTCAAAGGTCAATCCGAAGAAATTTTCAGTTCTGATGAACCGATTGGAAACGTGACGGATTCTTTCCCATTGAAGAAACAGAAATAAAACAATGAAAAAACATTTCAAACTATTCTCAGTCAGTGCCCCGGACGAAATCCTCTCCAGCGGATCCACCCCGGCAGACTTGATTGACGATAAAATCGAACGGGCGGAGATTGATCAATCGACCCGCATTCCCGTCCTCGTTTTTTATGCTTCAGCGGTTTTCTGGCTGCTCTTCGGCACACTCATGGCTCTGATTGCCTCGATCAAATTGCATAACCCGGAGTTTTTGAGTGAGTGGCAATTCCTGACATTCGGACTGGTTCGTTCGGCTCACTTGAATGCGGTCGCCTACGGTTGGGCCGCCACAGCGGGTATCGGCACGGGCATTTGGCTTTTCTCGCGGCTTTGCCGCACAAAACTTGTTAACCCCATTCTTCCTGTCATCGCAGCCATATTCTGGAATATCGGTCTGGGAGTCGGGATCTACGGCATTCTCTCCGGCGACAGCCGCTCGATCGAATGGCTCGAAGCCCCCGCGTATTCAACCCCGCTGATTTTCCTCTCATTCGCCCTCATCTCTGTGTGGGGAGTCTTGATGCTTTTCAATCGCAAATGTAAACACCTTTATGTTTCCATTTGGTATCTTTTCGCCGGATTCTTCTGGTTCCCTTGGCTTTATGGGACAGCCCAAGTCCTCTTGATTATGGAACCCGTGCAGGGAACCGTGCAGGCTGCCGTGAACTGGTGGTATGGACACAATGCCCTCGGTCTATTTTTTACTCCCATCGGATTGGCGAGCGCCTATTATTTCATCCCGAAAATCATTGGTCGCCCTGTTCACAGTTATTACCTCTCGATCATCGGATTCTGGACACTCGCCCTTTTCTACAGTTGGAATGGCATGCATCACTTGATCGGCGGTCCGATCCCTGTCTGGATGGTCTCGGCGAGTATTGTCGCCAGCTGGATGATGATTATTCCGGTTGTCACGACAGCGATCAACCATCACATGACCATGAAAGGGTATTTCCATATTCTGAAAACCAGTCCGGCTCTCCGGTTTATCGTATTTGGTGCAATGATGTACACGGCATCCAGTCTCCAGGGGATTACAATGGCCTTTCGTGATTTGAATAAAATCACCCACTTCACGCATTACACCGTTGGGCACGCACACTTGGGTCTCTACATGTTTTTCACCATGATGATGTTTGGTGCGATGTACTACATCGTCCCTCGCCTCGTGAATTGGGAATGGCCCTCATCGACGATGATCAAGGTTCATTTCTGGTGTGCGGCACTGGGAAGCGGCTTGATGGTCGGATCATTGACTGTCGGCGGATTGATCCAGGGTCTCGCCTTGAATGATCCGAAAGTTCCTTTTATGGCGATCGTCAGCCTGGTACAACCTTTCTTGATCTTCCGCAGCCTCTCCGGCACCATGATCGCAGTGGGACACATTGTCTTTGCCGTGCTCTTTATTATGATGCTATTGAAACTCGGCTCCAAACAATCCGGCCCCACACTCTTTGAAGAGGAGCAGCGTGACAATGGGGGTCAGCCATGAACCGTATTCCCCTCCTTTTTATCGGGCTCTTTTTGACGTTCTTGACCGCCTGGGTCGGGCTCGTTGTCGCACCCTATATCCAGTTTGGCAAGCTGCAGCCTTACACCAATGATGAGGGTGAAGTTTTTCCCGCCCCTTTGAGCGGTCTTGCCCAACAGGGTGAACGTGTCTACGTCGCCAATGGATGCGTTTACTGTCACAGCCAACAGGTTCGTCCTGAACAAACCGGCTCCGATATCGCCCGTGGCTGGGGCAACCGCCAAACCGTCGCCCGTGATTACATCAATTACAAAACCATCTCACTGGGCACCATGAGAACCGGTCCTGACCTGGCCAATGCAGGTGTGCGCCTCCGGGACAAAGAATGGCATTATAAACATCTTTATAATTCCCGGATCACCAGTCCCGGCTCGACCATGCCTCCTTATGCATATCTTTTTGAGAAACGCCCAATACTCGACGGGAAACCCTCTCCAAAAGCCATTAAGCTCGAAGGTAAATATGCGCCTCCTGCCGGATATGAAATTGTACCCAAACCTGAAGCTGAAGCTTTGGTTGAATACCTTCTCTCCCTCAAAATGAATTATCCTCTGCCGGAGGCACCGACCGAATAACCTTTGATCAATGATTGCCGTATGACACCTGAAGAACTCCACCAACAAGAGCTCGAAGAAAAACTCAAAGCCGCAGCCCATGCAGAGGCTGAGGAAAAGTATTCGATTGAGGAGATGCATCAGGCAGCCATGCGGGAGAAAAATGATCCGGAAGAAGGTCTGGAACCGATTCCCCTGTGGATTGTGGCTCTCTGCGGCATCGCAATTTTTGCAGGCGGACTCTATATGGGCAAGTACAACGGCGGGTTCCGCTCCGACGTATTTAATGAACAACAGGTTGTTTTCGGACCGGTCCAGTCTGCTGCTCCGAAACAAGTTGATCCGATTGCCATAGGGCGCCGCCTCTACACGGCAAATTGCGCGACCTGCCATCAGACAAGCGGAGCGGGTGTTCCGGGACAATACCCCCCTTTGGCAGGCTCCGACCAGGTCAACGGACCTCATAACCGATTGATTCGTGTCCTTCTCAATGGTCTGAATGGTCCAATCGTAGTGAAAGGCAATACTTACAACGGGAATATGGCCTCTTGGAAAGATCAACTCACCGACGAGCAAATTGCTTATATCCTCACCTATATCCGGCAGGAATGGGGCAACCAGTCCGGGGCGATCACCAAAGAAGCCGTCGCGGCAGAGCGCGAGCTCGTCAAAGACCGTCGTCAACCCTGGACTTGGGCGGAACTTTCTCAGATTGCTCCAAAAGACTATGATGCCGCTGCTGCTCCGGTTGCTGACACGGCAATAGCTCCTGTACCCAGCACTCCTTAAAAAAAATAAACGAGTTTTGCTGGCGGGGAGGACACTGCGGTCAAGTATTCCCTGCAAAAAGTTGAGGTGAAAAACACTCTGCCCCGAACCGCGGACATCAGAAATGTTTATAAAGAGCGCGTTGAAGTCTTCTTCTCGAATGCTTCTTGCCGCTCATTTTCAACCCGACGAATGGTGAGATAACTAAACCGCCCGACACCCGCGATCAGACCCATCGGAAAAAGAAGCATGAAAAGCACGCTGTAGGAAAAGCCTTTCTGCACTTGCCCCATGTCGCGGCCATTGGCGCGGGTGGTTTGCTTGCATCCGGGACAGGCATGGACACTCCCGGCGGCGAAAACCACGAAAGCAGCCACAGCAATGATGAAAGTCTTTAAGTGCACGATCAAAAATATAACCTCTGACCCCTCCCAAAAACAAGCCGCTTTTTTCAGGCAAAACAAAAGCGGCTTTAACGCCCCGCACCCGCATAATGGTAGAGCATCCAATAAATCACCACTCCCGTCACCGAGATATACATCCACACCGGCCAGACCCAGCGTGCGACAGCCTTGTGCTTTTCCCAGTTCCGTTTCATGGCGAACCAGAGCAGAGCAAAAATGAAGGGGAGCACAACAATTGCAAGAATCGTGTGGCTGGTCAGAATCGTCAGATAAACCGTTCTCGACCAGTCCTCCAGCGGGTAACGGGTCACATTTCCCTCTTTCATGTAATGATAAAAAAGGTAACACCCCAGAAAAACCGTGGAGACACAGAAAGCCGAACCCATCACGATGCCGTGGGCTCTTTTGTGACCGCGCTTTACAAGCATATACCCCGTCAGCAGCAAAAGTGCCGTCAGTGAGTTCAACGAAGCATTAATGGTGGGAAAAATAGATAAATCCATAACCTTTAGTAGAGTCCTCCCTCTCTCATGAGGAATCCGATATCCAACGCCAGTTTTTGAAGTGCCTCGGGTTCGGATCCATCATAATACCCTCTGATCATGCCGTGTGCATCCACCAGAACCAGTCGCGAGCTGTGCAGATATTTGCCGTTCGCTGGAACCGCGTCCGGCGGGTTCTCCTCGACGGGCAAAAGAAAACTTTTCTCGGCGAGTTGATGGATGGTCTTTAAATCCCCCGTCAGAAAAAGCCACAGCCGTGGATCGGCTTGGTAACGCTTTGCATACTCGGTCAAAACCTCCGGCGTATCCGTCTGCGGATCGATACTAAAGCTCACCAGCCGGACATCCCGTGTCTTGCGGAGGATATTCTGGAGCTGGGCAAATTGCGTGGACATCGCCTGGCAGACCCCGGGGCATTCGGTAAAAATAAAATTCGCCACCCAGATTTTCCCCTGCAAATCTTTATTGGAAACTGTTTTTCCACTTCGTTCCGTAAAAGAAAAAGGTTCAACAGTCCGCAGATTAGGCAAATTGCCCTGGGAGGTCAGATAAAACGACCGCCAGGAACGATAAGCAAAAAGGGTCAGTAACCCCGCCACAAAAACAATCAGGATCGTCCAGATAACCACTTGAAAACGGGGATTGGGGGGTCTTACGCTTTTCGGTTTATTTTGAATGTCATCCATATACAAATCGCTAAAAGCACTATGCAAGTGATTGCTGTAATCGTCAAAGACAGGGCAAATCCCGGGAGCGCGACCGCTGTTTTGTCACCCTCGAAAAGAACGTGGCGGACAGTTGCCAAAGCGTAATAGAGAGGATTGATTTGCACCAGGAAAGCAATCCAACCTGTCGAACCGGCCGGCGGAAAAAGGGCTCCCGAAAGAAACCAGAGAGGAATCAAAAAGACATTCATGATCGCGTGAAATCCCATCGTGGAGTCCAAAGGCCAGGCAATCAAATATCCCAGCGCGGTCAATCCAATGCCCATGACGAAGAGGAGCCCTGTCAGCAAAACAAATTGCATGGGATTAATCGTGATTCCTGCAAGGGGCGCGCAGATACAAAATAAAAGTGCCTGCAGCAAGGCCAACAATGTTCCTCCGAGAACTTTACCACCCACAATCGCCAAAGGATGAACCGGCGCGACAAGCACGCCCTGCAAGAATCCCTCGCGTCTATCCTCGATAATTGAAATGGTCGAAAAAATCGCCGTGAAGAGAACGATCAAAACCAGTGTGCCCGGGAAAAAGTAGCCGAGATAATTCTCCGCGCCGCCACTGCCCGCCGGGCTGAATGAATTCCCCACACCCGCCCCGATCAACACCCAGAAAATCACGGGGGTCAGAAAGGCGCCGATGACACGGTTCCTCTGCCGCACAAAACGTTTGATCTCCCGGAGCAAGAGAGCCAGACATGGTTGAATCACGAGCAAATGCCCCATAAAACTTAATTCCTTTCCTCGGCAAATTCTTTTCCTGTGAGCGCAAAAAACGCATCTTCGAGACCGGCTTGTGAAAGTGTCACTGCCTCGACAGCCGAACCAAACGCGCGGCTCAGGCTAGAAACAATCTCTCCCCCCCTCTGGTCAGGTATCTCCGCTCGCAGACCACCGTGGACAGGCTGGGACACCAGCGCAAATTGCGCGCTCAGATAAGCGGCAATTTGCTCCGGACTCTTTGTTTTCAAAGTCAAAATTGCATTCGGAAATTTCGCCATCAACTCACCGGGGGTACCGGACGCAACCACCCGTCCCTCATCAAGAATCAGGATACGATCCGATCTCATTGCTTCGTCCATCAAGTGCGTGGTCACAAGCACAGTCACCCCTTCTTCACGCGCAAGCTCCTCCAGAGACTCCCCGAGTCCTGCGCGGGAACGCGGATCCAGTCCGGTGCTGGGTTCGTCCAAAATCAGGATTTCGGGTTTGTGTAAAAGGGCTTTCGCGATTTCCACCCGGCGCGCCAGGCCGCCGGAGAGTTTTTCGACAAATTCACCGGCGCGGTCATCGACTTTCAAACGCTTGAGCCAAAATGCAATTTGCTTCTCCGCCTCGCTCCGGGACATGCCATACAGTGCCGACTGACAAAGGAGATTTTCTTTGACCGTGAGTTTCTTGTCCAACCCGGGAGATTGAAAGACCACCCCGAATAAACTCCGCACGCGCGCAGCACTGTCTTTGTAATTTATCCCTTTACACTCGATTTCCCCTTTTTGAATGGGGACAAGTGTCGAGAGGAGTTTGAATAAAGTGGATTTACCGCTGCCATTGGGTCCGAGTATGGATAAAATCTCACCCGCACATACAGAGAAGGAAACATCATGCAGTGCCTGCCTTTGCCCGTATGCAAAGGTTAATTGACGAATTTCCAAAATCGTGTTGTTTTCAGTCATGGTTTTTTCTCAGAAAATGCGCCCCGAATGTCAACTATTCCCTCCTCAATGTCAAACGAGATAACCCCGCCGCGCCCGGATTATTCTGCCCGCAAAGCAGTGGCGCACCTCAGACACGGACTCGCGCTCAAGTGTCCCTTGTGCGGCCAGCACCCGGTTTTTCCACCCCTGTCCAAAACCCGCTCCTTTTTTGATTGGTTCCAGCCGCTCGACGGCTGCCCGAAATGTGGTTGCGCCTATGAGCGGGAACCGGGCTATTTTCTTTTAGCCACTTGGGGCGGCATGTATGGGTTTGGCACCCTTTTCGGGTTATGCCTATATGTCGTGATCGTAAAAATCATTCGGCCAGAATTCAGCTGGATCTGGCAACTTGTCCTGATCTGCGTGGCGGCGGCTCTCTTTTGTTTCCTGACCGCCCGCCATGTAAAATCCCTTTTCATCGCCTTTGACCGCTTCTGGGATCAGGACACAACCCGCTAGGATGCTCCCCCCCC
>CAYTAI010000006.1:64718-65792 GCA_964435715.1 uncultured Verrucomicrobiota bacterium
CGCCTCCAAGTGCGGGTAGCGAATTTTTTTTACACATGGGCCAAAGCCCCGAAGTCGCGATTCGGGGCAAGCAGGAGCTTGCCCCTCCAATGATAAAAAAATCTGCGGATGACAGTGTGCTCTGGGGTAAAGGCTGAAGGGGGACCCTAGAAAAGACCCCAGATCGCCCTTCCAATCGGCATCAAAATGTGTCCGACCAGATCGAAATACAAGAGGGCAAAAAGTCCGACCCAGACAATATCGACAAAGTGCCAGTACAGCCCGGCATTGTCGAAAAAGAGGTGTTTGTCTTTGGTGAATTTTCCACCCAGCACACCGAAAAGTGTCCAGATCAGAAGCAAAACCCCAATAATGACGTGCGCCCCGTGAAATCCGGTTAATGCAAAGAATGTCGCTCCATACACACCGTCTTGAAAAACCACGCCTTTGTCCACAATCAAGTAATACCACTCGTAAGCCTGTCCACAGAGGAAAATCGTGCCCATGACAATGGTGAGCAGAAGCCATTTGGCGGGGTTCCTCCCTGATTTGATCGCTACCTCCGCAAAGTGAAAGGCAAAACTGCTCCCGATGAGGATCGCGGTATTCACCAGCATGAGAACATTGATCAACGACATCGGCCAGTGAAACATGTAGGAGTATTTTCCCTCCATTGGCCATTCAGGCGCCATCCACCGCAAGACAATGTAAGCCCCGATCAGTCCGGCAAAAAGCATGGCTTCGGAAGCCAGAAAAATGATCATCCCGAAACGGGAACGTGTTTTCTCCGCCTTAAGTTCAATCTCGATTTCGTCTGCTGACAGTGTGGCCGTGGACATAGCGTCATTCCTCTAGTGTGGTTTGGTTAAAATAAACAAAAGACTTGCGGCAAAAAGAGCAACAATGAATATTAAAAGCCCGGTCACGAGTTTTCGTTTTTTCTTTTTGAGTTCTTCAGGTGTTGTCATGAGTGATTCTTGATGGTTTTAGAATTTATTGATTACCAGCCAAGCCAATAACAGGGGCAGATACACGATGGAACCGATAAAAAGCCGGCGGGCGCGCAAATTGTCCGGATGCCGCATGAAACTCAAT
>CAYTAI010000006.1:65810-67834 GCA_964435715.1 uncultured Verrucomicrobiota bacterium
ACACCCAAAAGAAATGCCCCCGGAAAAAACCAGGCGCGCACCATGAGATAGAGAGCCGGAAAAAGACTGACCGGTAAAAGTGCCAGGGCATACGCAAAAGACTGTCGTGAGGTGACCCGCCCGCTCTGATCCTCCACTGGTAACATCTTGAGCCCCGCCCGGGCATAATCCTCACGATAAAGCCAGGCAATCGCCAGAAAATGCGGCATCTGCCAGAGGAAAAGAATGGCAAAGAGATACCATGCCTCGGCAGGCACCCGCCCCGTCGCCGCTGCCCACCCGATCACCGGAGGCAAAGCCCCCGGAACCGCCCCCACCAGCGTATTCAGTGTGGAGTGCTTTTTCATCGGGGTGTACACAAAAACATAAAGCACCAGAGTCAATGCCGCAAAAACCGCTGCCGGGAGATTCACCCCCCAGCCCAAAATAATCATCCCCGCAATCGAAGTCACACACGCGAAAAGCATCACTTCATCCGGGTTTAATTTTCCCGAAGGCAAGGGTCTGTCCATCGTTCTTTTCATGAGGGCGTCAATGTCACGCTCAAGAAATTGATTGAAAGCACTGGCTCCCGCCGCGACAAACGCCGTGCCCGCCATCGTCATCAAAAGAATCTTGAAATCCACCTGATTGCGCGCTCCCAGATAATATCCCGCCCAAGTGGTCATCAAGACCAGCAATGTCAAACGCGCTTTGCAAATCTCGCTCCACTCACGCACCCAAACGCGCAGTGGCGAAAAAAACGGGACTGAAGGGATGGCATCGACATTCATACGTTTTGTCCCGCGGGCTGAAAGTTATGATGAGTGGAAGAACTCTCTCCAGACAGGGAGTCCGTGGTCGATGCGCCATACCCAAACCGCATGAAAAACAGGGTGACCATCGATATCTCCAGCAGCAAGACGGCTCCACCAAAAACGTGTGCTGTGGCGATATCAGCCGCTTTATTCGATAACACCGTCCAGGCTCCCAGTGCAAATTGCGCGAGCACAGTGACCGTCAGGAGAGCCGCGGTGAGTTTGGTTGCCCCACTAGCCTTTCCGGTTTTCCATATTTTGATGGCATAAATGATGACAGCCAGCGCGATGAAATACGCCAGCGTCCGGTGGGTCATGTGCAGATGGATTTGAGCCGGAGTCACCGGTGCCATGTGATTCTCGGCGCGGGAGAGATTGATTCCATCGAGAGCCTCCTCACTGGTGCCCGCCCAGACTTGACCATAAGCCAGAGGAAAATCCGGAACTGCCAGGCCATTATGCTGATGCCGCATGGAAGCTCCCAGAATGAGTTGGACAAAAATGGCGAAGGTCAAGACCAGACCATATTTTGCCAAAGACCGGATTTTCTCCAGAGTCGAGACCGAAGCAAAACGATGCAAAATGCGCGAGTGCCCCCATTGTATCCATGTTCGCGACAGGAAAAGGGTAATGGCCGCCACGAGAATCAGAAAGGCCTGTGCCAGACAACCGTGCACCAGTCCAAGAATGTTATTCAACTCGGTCACACGCAACCCTCCCAAAATCCCTTGAATAATGACCAAAACGAGAGCCGCTGTTCCCGCCCAGCAAAGCCAAGGGCGCTCCCGGCGTTCGTGACTCATCCACAGCCATGCACACAGTCCAATCATCAAGAATCCGACGCCACTGGCGACCACGCGGTGGGTGTGCTCGTAAAAAATCGCCCGGTCACCGAACCAGCGGGAGAAAGGAAAAAGAAACATGTTGTAACCATAACTCGTCGGCCAGTCAGGCACCGCCAACCCCGACCCGGTGCTGGTAACCACTCCGCCAATACAGATCAAAATCAATGTCGCCAAAACACAAAAAAACGCATACAGATGGAGCAATCTGCGGGTCAACCCGTAATGGATGGCATATTCATTCATGTCTTGTGTTTCAAGAGGAGAATTTCAAAAGACGAGGAAATCATCCCCATAGCCCCCATCTAATGAGCCGCTGCGAGGGCTTGAGTCATTTTTTTCTCATCTTCCTCATCGAGTTTTTCATCCTGCGGGAGGAAATCTT
>CAYTAI010000006.1:67852-71786 GCA_964435715.1 uncultured Verrucomicrobiota bacterium
AGTGGCGGATGCCCTGATGACCGCGATCGCCCGGATTGAATGCCCATGAAGACGACGATGGAATTGAGGATCGCGCACCGATCCAGGGATTCGCGGGCGCGGGTTTGCCTTTGAAAATGCTCCTGAAAAAGTTGTAAAAGAAAACCAATTGAACGAGTCCCAAACCAATCGCCGCCAGAGTCACAAATTGATTCACCGGTTG
This sequence comes from uncultured Verrucomicrobiota bacterium, assembly GCA_964435715.1. Lineage (GTDB taxonomy): Bacteria > Verrucomicrobiota > Verrucomicrobiia > JAWXBN01 > JAWXBN01 > JAWXBN01. The sequence goes on from CAYTAI010000006.1 coordinate 68,055, forward strand.
CAAATTGCGCAGGTGCTCATAAACGGTCGGATCAGAGATACGCCGCATCATCCCTGCCAGCCCGAGATTGTGCATCGGGAAAAAGGTCAGGTTAAAGAAAACCAGGGTCAGCCAGAAATGCAATTTGCCCAGGCCTTCGTCATACATTTTACCGAACATTTTCGGGAACCAGTAATAAATGCCGCCGAGCATGGCGAACATGGAACCTCCGAAAAGAACGTAGTGGAAATGCGCCACGACAAAATAAGTATGGTGCGTGAAAAGATTCACCGGTGTGGAGGCCAGAAAGATACCGCTCAACCCCCCGATGATGAACATGGAAACAAATCCGAGCGCAAAAAGCATGGGTGTGGTAAACCGGATATTCCCGCCCCAAATGGTTCCCAACCAGTTAAAGACCTTGATGGCGGAGGGCACTGCGATGAGCATGGTCGACGCCGCGAAAAACTCCGATAATCCCAGAGCCATGCCGCTGACGAACATGTGATGACCCCAGACGATGAATCCGAGTAATCCGATCGCTGCCATCGCGTAAACCATCGCCTTGTATCCAAAGATGGGTTGCCGAGAAAATGGAGCCAATATTTCCGAAGCGACACCCATCGCCGGCAGGATCATAATGTAAACTTCCGGATGACCAAAGAACCAGAAAAGATGCTGCCACAGCAAGGGGTCACCGCCACCCTGCGGGAGGAAAAAGCTTGTTCCAAAATTCAGATCAAAGAAAAGCATGCATCCTGCGGCGGAAAGAACCGGCACGGCAAGCAAGAGCAGGATGGCTGTGACAAAAAGCGACCAGACTGTCAGGGACATTTTGAATAGTACCATGCCCGGCGCACGCATGAGGAGGGTGGTCGTCACATAATTGACCGCACCGGCAATGGACGCCAAGCCATTCACAAAAATCCCCAAAATCCACAAGCTCTGTCCCATCGCTGTGAGATTGTAAGCTCCTGATGCGCTCAAAGGCGCGTAAGCTGTCCAGCCTGAGTTCGCAGCACCCCCCGGCACAAAAAAGCTCGCCAGCATAATCAAACCCGATACCAGATACAGCCAGTAGGAAACCCCGTTGAGCACAGGAAAAGCCATGTCTTTGGCACCAATATGCAATGGGATGACGAAGTTACCAAAAGCCCCGATTAAAAGCGGCATGACCACCAAGAAAACCATGACCGTCGCATGCATGGTAAAAAGCATATTGTAGAAGCCCGGCTGGATGACCCCGTCCATCACATACGGGGCATGCAAGAATTGCCCGAGAATCGGCAGGGGCGTGGAAGGAAATCCGATCTGCCAACGCACCAGCAAAGCGAGAAAACCCCCGATCAAGAGAAAAAACAGGCTCGTGAAAAGGTATTGCAAGCCGATCATCTTGTGGTCGGTCGAGAAAATATAGGTCCGGAAAAAACCGAGATGATGCTCTTCATGATGAGGATCATGACCGGTGTGACTGGGAGAGGGAGTGGTAACAGGGCTGCTCATAGATCAATTGCCTTTATTCCGGTTGAATCATCGCCACGGGTTGTGGCTTGGCCCATTCCTTGAGCCATTGGTTGTATTCCTCTTCACTGACGATGGAAATTTTCGCCTTCATATTGTAGTGACCCGCCCCGCACAACTGGTTGCAGGCCAGCTCATGATTGCCTGTTTCGGTCGTCACAAACCAGACCCAGTCGATCGTGCGCCCCGGAACCATGTCTTGATAGAGGCGGAAGACAGGAACGTAAAAGGCATGAATCACGTCGCGGGAGCGCATCAAGACATGAATGGGTTTGCCCACAGGAATCGTCATTTCATTCAGGGTCACAAAGTCATCCGCACTCGCAGGATCCTCAAAATCACAGCCCAGGGGATTTTCCTTGGTCATTGCAAGATCCGAAGCGGCACCGAGTTTTCCATCCGGACCGGGGTAACGGATATTGAACCCGTATTGCTCCGCGGTCACCTCAATGGTGATCGCATCGGCAGGCGGGGCTTGGTGGAATTCTTTCCAGAGGTGATTGCTCCAGAAAAAGAGACCGAAAAAAATCAGGGTCGGAATCGTCGTCCAGATGATTTCAAACTTGTTATTCCCGTGGCTGTAAACCGCCTTTTGACCGCGTCTGGCACGGTATCTCACACAATAATAAATCAAGAGCACTTGTGTCGCGACAAAAACAATGCCTGTAAGCCAAAAAATAAAATAAAAAATCTTATCAACCTCCTCGCCCCGGGTCGTGATCACCGGAGGCAACCACCAGAGATTCTCGGTTCGCGCCTGCGCCATCAGGTCACCGGTGCACAGCACCGTGACAGCCAAAAAAGCCGTTAAAAAGAGAAAAATCCATCGTCTAGAAATCATCCGACCAATCGTTAATTCTCCGGAAATAAAAGTCAAGGACACATTGTGAAATTTTTCACGTTCTCAGAACCGTTTTTGACCTGTTTCCGCCCACTTCACAGCTTTTTTTCATTCAGAGCCCGTCTTATTTTTCCCCAAAGCTTGCATCGTCAGGGATTTTGCGTATTTTTTCATTCACTATGCCAAAAATCACACTGATAACCGGTTCACTCCTCGTAATTCTCGGAATCCTCTCCTACGTTGTCACAGGAATGCAAAGTGCCACTGCCTTGATCCCTTCTTTTTTTGGGGTTATTTTTGTGATTCTCGGGGCTCTGGGATTCAAGGAGAATCTGCGTAAACATGTTATGCATGCCGCTGCTGCCCTGGCTTTGATTTCAATGATTGCGACATTCAAAGGCGGTGTCCTCGGGGGCATTACCCTCTTGTCCGGCGGTGAGGTCGCCCGTCCCCCGGCAGCGATCAGCATGGGCATCATGTTCGTCATCTGCCTGATTTTCCTGATTTTGTGCATCCGCTCTTTTGTAGTCGCCCGGCTTTTGAAAAAATAACCATAAAAAGTCCGGCAGGGTACGGCTCTCCGCAGCCGCCCGCAATTTGCACCGGGCAGGCTTGATCCCACAAAGCGGACGCCTGAGCGATGCGTCACTACCAAATATTTCGATTCTTTGATGTCTGGAGGGCGAAGCTCCTGCGCCGCCATTGTTCGGAAAGGTTTGCTTATTTCCATCGTTACTGATGGTCTCGCAGGAGCTTGACCCTCCGCCTATCAGTCAGGATAAAATAAATTTACAGAGTGCATAACCCCCAGTGATTAGCTCTCCTTCACAAAAATCCAAAGGGCAAAAAATTTAAATTTCTTCTATGGAGAGGATAAGCTCGGAGGCGATACTCTGACCCGGCGCAATTTGCGCCAGTTCGTGGGGGCGGGCAAAGGAATTGGGCAAATTGCTCCAAGGCTCGATACAGAAATAAGGGCTCTGCTGGTCAGGAGCCCAGAGGGCGGTGTATTGGCGGGGGAATCCCGAGTGCCATTCCACTTTCGTCGCCAAACCCGCCTCGCCATCGATCAAACGCATAAAATGATAAGCAAATTGCGTGAAATAACGGGTGCCGCTGAAATCCTGGTCGATGGATAATTCTCCTCCCTCAAAAGGGGACGCATTGTATGCCGCCCAGTCCCCGCTGGCTTGGGTAATCTCGGTGCAATAGGGCATTTCCACCTGCACCGTCTCCCGCCGTCCGCCAGAGGTCAAAGGGCATGAAAGATACGGGTGGAATCCAAATGCCACAGGCATCGGCTGCGGGGACAAATTGCTCATTTCCACGCGGGTTTCAAAAACACCGGTCTCCACTGAAAAAATAATTTTCACCTCAAACTCAAAAGGATA
>CAYTAI010000006.1:71891-77510 GCA_964435715.1 uncultured Verrucomicrobiota bacterium
CAGGCGATAAGATTTCCCTTCAATATGGTAAATATCCTTTTGTCCGTCCGACTCGACCCAGCTCGGGAAAGGGAAAAGCAAGGGACTGCCTCCGCGGATTTTTGCGGGATACAGGGCGATTTCTGAGGGTTCAGAATGTAAAATGGACACACGCCCATGATTCGAGGAAAGAGCGGAATACGACAAAGCCCACCCGCCAAAAGCCGGCGCAATTTGCGCGGACTGACCTTGAGGGCCGGTGATCTCAAAGACTTCGGCATTCACTCCGGGGATTTGAATCACGCGTGCCATAGGGTTTATGCTTTTAAAAAATTAGCGGCGTTTGCGTTGCTTAAGCGCTTTGGGATCATGCAAAACCGTGTAGGCATATTTGAAGCCTTCGAGTTTGTCCCGCGTTATTTTCTGACCGATCTTGGCTTCAATAGCACCGACGTAGGGTTGCTCTTCCGCCGTGAAAAGCGTCAGGGCATCTCCGACAGCCTCGGCACGGCCTGTGCGCCCGATCCGGTGGACGTAGTCCTCCGGATTTTCCGGCACACTGTAATTGATCACGTGACTGACCCCGGCGATGTCCAGACCCCGCGCGGCTATGTCGGTAGCGACGAGAACCTCGAATTTTCCGGACTTGAAGCCGTCGAGAGCCTCGACGCGTTCGCGCTGGGAACGGTCGGAATGAATCACCGTCACACTATGCTCGCTCGAACCCAGACGCGCCGCGATCATGTCGGCTTCCATTTTTGTGCGGGTAAAAACAATCACACTCTTGTAGTCGATTTTTTCCAGAATCGCCATGAGCAGGTCGAATTTCTGGTCTTTCGCCACCGGATACAAGGCGTGGCTGATCGTTTCCGCAGGTTTAAAGGAACGCACGACCTCGATCCGCTTGGGTTCGCGCAAAATCCACGACGCCAGACTCTCAATCTCGGGAGGAATTGTCGCCGAAAAAAGCAGGGTTTGCCGGTCTTTGGGCATTTGTGAAACGATCCGTTTCACATCCGGGATGAATCCCATGTCGAGCATGCGATCCGCCTCATCAATGACCAGATGCTGGATTTTGTCGATATAAAGCTCTTTCTGCTCGAGTAAATCCAATAATCGCCCGGGGGTCGCCACCACGATGTCCGGTTCATTTTGGAGTGCCTCACGTTGCGCTCCATATCCGACTCCCCCGTAAAGGATCGCGATTTTCAAATCACTGTAGAGACTGTATTCGCGGAAAGAATCCGCCACCTGCAAGGCCAGTTCGCGTGTGGGGGCAAGCACGAGCACACGGGGAAATGAGGCATGGGCTCCCAGCTTTGTGACCAGGGGCAGGGAGAAAGCTCCCGTCTTTCCTGTGCCAGTCTGCGCGGAACCAATCAAGTCGCCGCCTTGCAAAATAACAGGAATGGCTTGTTCCTGAATCGGGGTGGGCTTGGAATATCCTTTTTTCTGAACAGCCTGGAGGACTTTCTCGGTCACGCCCAAGGCGACAAATGGAGAATTCCAATCGATTTCCGGAGGAGGCTCGATCGGTGCTGCCGGAGCGGAGGGCACCACATATTCCTCTTCCTTTTTGCGGGGTTTGCGGTCTTCTTGGAATTTCCGACTGCGATCACCGCCTTGTCGCGGACCGCGCGGGCTCGGTGAACGGGGACCGACAGGTCTGCGGCGGGAATCGGAATGTCCCCCGGAGGAATGCCTTTTCTCTCCCGCATCTTCATGGCGGGAGCGGCTGCGGGGAGGATGCTCCTTTTTGGCGCGGGGTGACGCGGATGACTCTGGTTTATGTTTGGCGGGGGCTTTCGGCTTGTCTTTGGACTTCCCGAATATTTTACCAATGATCTTTCTTAACATATAATGCTCTGCTCTTCTGAATAATGAATCAATTTTTGCCGTGAATATGGTGAATAATCAAACATTAGGCAAGAAAACAAAAAAAGCCTGCCACAAAAAAGTGAAACAGGCTAAAAATGACATATTCAAAGTACACGCGCAGCTGGGCTTGTTTACTCTAAATAGGAGTAAACGCCGTGGCGGACTTTGTAGATATGCTTGTCGCGGGGGTTATTCAGAACCTTGCTGATGCTCACGCGCAAACTGGCATCATTATCTTTTCCATGCTTCTGGGTCAGTTCATCGATGATTTCATTGACCTTGACTTCGCCCTTGTCACGGAGGGTCTCGTAGATCAAAGCGCGCATGGAGCCTTCGCGTGTGCTCGGCAAATAGCGGCCTTTCGGACGTCCGCGACCGCGCTTGGCACCGAGTGCCAGTGCGGCTCCGATCTGACTTGACTGCCCGTTAAAAAGTGAGTCCAGCTTTTCGCGAGCCAATTTCAAATTTTGTAACAAGCCAATCGCTGTATCGATTTCATCGATAGAGGCATTCTTAAACTCTTGCAGAGCGAGTGAAACAATTGCTGATTTTGTCATATTATGGTGAGTATAGTTGTTAATTTTCCATGAGTCAAACAAAATTATTAATTGCCTAAATTTTTTGTAAATATGGAATTTCTAAACAAAAATATTTTAAAAGGTTATAAATTGTTGATAAGTGGTAATTTGCAAAAGTCATATTTCACGAAAAACACTCAAAGCTTGCAAAATTCTCAAATACCCGTTTTTGTCTGGAGTCTATGAGTAACAAGGTTTTGGAAGGCAAAAAAGGAATCGTTTTTGGTGTGGCAAACAAAAGAAGCATTGCATGGGCGATTGCCCAAGCCTGGCATGAAGCCGGAGCAAAGCTGGCTTTCACCTATCAAGGCGAGAGGCTCAAGGAAAATGTTGAGGAATTAGTCGCTACTTTTGGCGCGGACACACCGATTTATCCGTGTGATGTGACCAGTGATGAGCAAATTGCCCGGGTTTATGACAGTGTTCAAAAAGATTTTGGCAAGCTCGATCTCCTTTTGCACAGCGTGGCTTTCGCACCGAAAGAAGCTCTCGAGGGGCAATTCATCAATACCACCCGCGACGCTTATTTGACCGCGCACAATATCAGCGCTTATTCACTCCTGGGAGTCACACGGGGCGCGCTGCCCTTGATGAATGATGGCGGCAGCGTCGTGACAATGACCTATTATGGTTCCGTCAAGGTCGTCCCCCACTACAATGTGATGGGTGTGGCAAAAGCCTCACTGGAAGCCACGACCCGTTATCTCGCCTACGATCTGGGTCCGCAAAAAATCCGGGTCAATGCAATCAGTGCCGGCCCGATGAATACCCTCGCTGCACGCGGGATCAGCGGATTCACTGCCATGCTCAAACATTACGAAGAACATGCCCCGCTCAAAAGGAATGTCGAACCCTCCGAGCTCGGAGCGACAGCGACTTTTCTGGCGAGTGATGGAGCGGCTGCCATCACAGGTCAAGTCCTCTATGTCGACAGCGGCTATGAGATCATGGGCATGTGATGATTGCCCGCCCGCGCGATTTGATTTGAAAAAAACCACACCGTTGCAAAAGGGAAACCGGATGCAACGGTTTTTCTTTTTTGTTGTTTAATCCTTTTCAATTGCCCATTTCCACTGAGTGTGTAAGGTAACGCGGCTGACAAGAACATGTTACGTTATTATTCTTCACCTAAAGTTTTTTGTGTGCGGATAATGGTTTCCCTAGCGGGAATCTGTTTATTCCTCGGGTTCGAAGCACCCTTGATCGCACAGGTGCCGCCCGGACAAGTCTCAGAAAGGTTGGAAATCAAATTTCCCCTCGCATTTATTGAAAAAACCACGGGAAAAGCCGGCTTTCAGGAAACCACTCTCCTGATCACTCCTCTCCAGACAAATCCTTCAGAAGGTCCTAAAATCACTTTTAACTCTGAGGTGCCCGGCGAATCCCAACATTTGGCGATCCTGCCCCACTTGCAAGTTGCCTCGCTCCTCTCCGCCTTCGTCATCGAGTCCCCTTGGTCGAGCGTGGATTTCTCGATGAATACATCCGAATCAGTCGACTACTCCGGTTCGACTGCCGCATTGGGCGTGGCGATGATTGCCGCTGCCCACCGGAAACCCTGGCCGGAGAAAACCGCGATCCTTGCCGAGCTCCGTCCGGACACGACACTCGCACCGATTCCCCAACTCAAATTGCTCGCGGAAAAACTTGCGGAGTCAGGAGTCAAAAAAATCGTGATCTCCTCCGGAGTCCATGCCCGGTCTGGATTTAAAACCGTGGATGATTTCGTGAAATGGGGGCAGTCCAAGAGAATCCAATGTGTCACCGCCCGGCATCTGCGTGATGCGACCCGGCTGGCCTTCGACCTCGATGCGACCAATCTGAAAATCGACAATTTGCCCGAGACAATCACGGGCGGATTGAATGAGATCATCGAGCGCGAAAGCAAATTGCGCCGGGATAAAGCGTCTTCCCTGGATACGACGACAAAACTACGGGGAGTGAGGAAGGCGAAAGGATGGCTCAATCCCGAGACGCTTCTGGAGTCTGCCGCCCAATATAAAAATCGCGCGGAAGAAGCTCTCGGAAAAAATGAATTCCTCAGAGCCAATGAATTCTTCCGGCTCGCCCAGATGAATGTGCAAATCGCCCGGGTCATTGCGGCATCCACTCCGGAAACCAATGTGGACAAATTGCTCGCCTCCGCCCAGAGCACACGCAACCAGATCAATAACCTGCTCTTTGAAATCCCGGAGCGCGACCCCCAGATTAATAATGTCCTGCGTTGGACACTCCTGGAAAGTTATCTCAATGATCTTTATGCGGGAGTGGAGACAACGGAAAATATCGTGACAAAAACACGGGACTATCCCCTTGACTCGAAACTAGCGCGCACAGCCCGTGAGGATATGGACATTGTCCAGACCGCCGTAAAAACAATCATCGCCGAGGAACCCACCCCGCTGGTTCTAATGACCGGGATCGGGCAAATGGACAAGACACTCCCCTACGCACTCAATGGCCGCCAAATTTTCGCCCAAGTCTCCCCTGCCCTTGAGGGATATGCGGAGTTGCTCGCCCGTGACTTGCTGGAAATATCCCCCCAAGCCCGGGACAACCTCATCAGTGATTGGATTTTTGTTTTTGCCTTGCACCGTTGGTCTGAAAAATCGGCAAAAACGTACTATGCGAAATACTACTCCGACCGGCGCGTCCGCTTGGCTGAGGAAAACCTGCAAGCGACACAATTCACCCTGGGCGGCGGATACATGCCTCCACTGCCGAAACCCAAACCGCTCCCCGTTGATAAAATCTCCTATGAGTTCCAGATTTTTTATGATCTCGGGAATATCTCTCGACTCGGATTCTTGCGTGAAGTGTACAGCATCCAGGATGCCTCATGGACTCCGTCGAAATTCACCCACACCCTCAAGGATCCCCGGCTGTTGAATCTGGCTCTTGCCGAAGCGGAACCAATGGCGCGTTTTGCGCTGAATAAAATCGCTGACAAACCCGTCAATCTCCTGCCTTTGGTCTACCTCTATGAAAAATCCAAAGCCCTGTCGCATGAAACGAGCGATGAAATCAAAATGCGCGCGCTGGACGGGTTTTGGCGTGTGAGTCTGATGTCCATGACCGTCCGGATGATGACTTTTGAAAATCTGGCTCCTGATGCCGCGCCGTCTCCCGCCCCTGCGGGCCAAACCAAACCCGAGGAAGTCATCCCCGCACTTCCAGTTCCCTC
>CAYTAI010000006.1:77520-93276 GCA_964435715.1 uncultured Verrucomicrobiota bacterium
GAATTATAATCGACATGCCTCGAAACGAAAAAAAAATGAAGTGGTACTGGAAACTGCTCACCGGGCTTTTGCTCTTTGCGGCTTTGTGCGGTTTTGTCGGGATCATTCTGACTTTCCAGTTTCTAAAGCCCTACATGGACAAAGCCCGGGAGTATGACCTCTCCAAGATCAAGGACATGCCGACGACGACGACTTTCTATGACCGCAACAATGTGATCATCGGCCAGATATTCACCGAGGACCGTATTATCCTCGATGAAAAAGACATCCCTCAAAATATGATCAAGGCACTCCGGGGAGCCGAGGATAAACGCTTCTACAGCCATCCCGGCATTGACATCTGGGGCATCGGGCGCGCGGCATACTCCAATCTCCGGGGACGCTCCAAACAGGGCGGGAGCACCATCACCCAACAACTCTCCAAAAATGTCATCGGGGACAACCGCCGGACGATGGAACGGAAGCTCACCGAGCTTTTTCTGGCTTTCCGGATGGAAAACGAATTCACCAAGGACGAAATCATGACCCTGTATCTCAACCGGGTGTATTTCGGCAATGGTTATTTTGGCCTGGAAGCCGCCGCCAATGGTTACTTTGGAAAACCCTCCTCGAAACTGACCATCTCAGAGTCCGTTTTTCTGGCGGGTATGGTCCGGGCACCCAGTGCTTATTCACCCTACACGAATTACGACCGGATCCTCCAACGCCGCAACTGGATCCTCGCTTCCATGCTCGATGACCGCATCATTACCCCGGAAGAATATACCGATGCCGTCGCGGAGACGATCCGCATCATCCCGCGGCGTGTACGCGGGATCACCAGCCATTTCACGGCTTATGTCCTGCAGGAGCTCCAGGGCATTTTGAACTTTGATGATCTTGAGTCGGCACCCAAGGGATTATCCATCTACACCACGCTCGACACCCGGTTGCAAAAGAAAGCAGAGCAAATGCTGGAGGAGGAAATCACGGACATCCAGAGACGGGACAGCCGCCGAAAAAAAGAACAGGTGGAGTTCGAAGGCAGTATCGTGGCGACAGATAAATCAGGCGGGATCATCATCTATTGCGCGGGGGTGGATTTCCGGAAAAACCAGTTCGACCACCTCCGCCAGTCACGGCGCGAGAGCAATTACCTTCTAAGCCCTTTTATTTTTGGTGTGGCATTCACCCGCCTGGGGATCAACCCATCATTCCTGATTGACGGCACCTTTCTCAGTCCCGAAGAAATGCATCAAAAAGATATTCCCCTGACCCGGGCGCGCTCCCGCTTTGGCAACCCGCTCATCATCGCGCAAGATGCTTTGGCGGCTGAAAACCGCTCCATTATCCGGCGTGTCGCCTCCAATGTCGGGGCGGAACATTTCAGCGGCTGGCTGCGTGATGCCCGTGTGCCGGTCGCCGCCGGAGAACAGAAGAAATTTTTCAACGAGATGACCTCTCCGACGATCATGGAGTTGCTCCCCCTTTATGGCTCGCTCTTCAACGGCGGCAAACTCATGCCTGTCCATGTCATTGACCGCATTGAGAACTCCGCCGGACAAAATATTTACGAGTTTAAAAAACCGCGTGCCCGGCAAATTCTTCCCCCGACTGAAGCAACACAACTGGGACTCATGATGACTGCCGGGAGACGTTCATCTGAAACAAAAGACCGTGTGCAAACGGCGGATGCTTCTTCGACTCAAATCACCTACAGCTCTTTTTCCAATGGGAATCTCGACTCATGGACAATAGGATTGTCCTCTGATTTTGTCTTGGCGACATGGCTCGGGTCAATCAATAACCAGCCCCTTGGCGATACCGAGGAAGCGCGCACAAAAAGTTATCCGCTCTGGGAAAAAGTCAGTCAATTGCTCCAAGGCAAAGAAAAGAAAAACAAACCCATTTTTTCTGACAATGGATTTGTCAAAGTGGAAATCGACCGTTTCGACGGGCGCGTCGATGGATTTGCCTATCTCTCACCGGACAAAGAGAATACCCTGGTCTATCTCACTGAGAACCAATTAAAAAATGCCGGTACAGGACGCCAGCGCGGTTCGCTGATCCCCTCGGAAAGTATTCTGTGGTTTCAGACCGTGCTCAGTGAAAGGGCGAACTCCCAAGTCCGTCCCCGCAGCAGCAATGCAGGGCGCCATGTCTCCGCACGGGAAATCCCTTCCAAACCCGAGTACATCGTCCCGGGTGTGAGGGGTGACATCATCACGGCGGACGGGATAGTCCTCGCCACAGACCGAAAAGTGCAAAGTCTGGTCTTGCCCTGGCCCCCCCTGGATGAGGCGAAAGATGAAAAAGCCGCCATCCGCTGGGTCACAGAAAGGATCAAAGCCGCTCAAGTTTTCTTCAAACGCCGCTCGCAAGTTACCGAAGATGAGTTGAAAATGCTCTACCGTTACCGCCGTTATCATCCGGTCACTGTGTTCAATGAACTGGATGAGAATGAAGTTGCCAAATTTCTCAGCACCAAAGATGAGCTCAAAGACTTCTCCCTGCAAGGTTTACCCAAACGCATTTATCCGCAGAACTCCGCTCTGGCGCACAGCATCGGTTACATCGGCCGCAGTCAAAGGCGCGGCGGCCGCAAATACCAGGCAAATGAAGTCCTCTTTGACACCTACAGCGGACGCACCGGGATTGAGGAGCTCTACGACAGCGATCTGACAGGAAAACCCGGACAGGTCATCATCAATACCACACCGGAGGGATTTACAGAATCCCATCTGCTGCTCCAATCCCCTGGAATCGGAAATAATGTAAGACTGTCCATCAACATGCAGATGCAAAATGCTTTGGAAGATGCCTTGTCCAAATCCAAACGCTCCGCGGGAGTCATCATCGATATTAGAACCGGAGAGATTGTGGCACTCGGCTCATACCCCACATTCAATCCCAATGATTTTGTCCCCGCTGTGCCTGCCGACTTATGGAGGGAGTTGACCTCCAATCCGGATCGTCCTATGGTCAATAAAGCTTTTCAGGAGCATTACCCTCCCGGGTCGGTTTTCAAGGTTGTCACGGCACTCGCCTCGATGAAAGAGGGTGTTTTTGACCCGGACTACACTTTCTATGCTCAAGGCGGGTACAATGCCGGTGGTGTTTATTTCAATTTCAAAAAAGAATTCGGTCATTATAATTTTCTCACATCGATTACTTATTCCCTGAATGCCTATTTTATGGATATGGCAGCCCGCACGGGCCGTGATAATTTTATCCGGTCCGCCCAACAGCTCGGCATCGGCAGAAAAACCGACATTGATCTCCCCAATGAAATCCCCGGTTTCATGCCCACCCCGGATTTCGTTCTCAAAAGGCACAGACGCATCATGGGACCCGGAGACATGGCGAATACGTCCATCGGACAAGGGGATGTCCTGACCACACCGTTGCAAATTGCGTCGCTGATGTCCGCAGTCGCCAACCGCGGGACTTTTTATCAACCTCACATTGTCCGGGCAGTGGAAACACCCGATGGTTCCATTGTGAGGAGTTTCCCGCCAAAAGCCGTGCGGAAATTCGACCTGCACGAGGTGGAGTGGGACTCCCTCCATGAGGGAATGAAAAAAGCCGTCAAGGAAGGAACCGCCAAAAAGCTTAATTTCAAAGAAATTCCGGTCGCGGCAAAAACCGGTACCGCCCAGATCGGGACTAAAACCCGTAAACGCTACGCTGCTTGGATTGCCGGATTTTTCCCCGCGGACAAGCCCAAGTATGCTTTTTCTTTCATTTACATCGGCGACTGGGACGAGCTGATTACCGGCGGAAGAACCGCCGGGCAACTTGCGCGCGACACACTGCTGAAATATTATTCTGTCGCAGGACCGATCACCCCGGATCAAGAAAATATTCCAGACGAAATCATTGATGGACTGGAAGAACCCGTCGATCCCACACAACTCTCTCCCGGTGAAGAGCTCATGCTCCGGCAAAACAATCCGGAAACATTCCTCCAGGAAGCGGTTCCCCCGACAGGGGAAACACTTTCCAGCCCCCCCGCTGATGTCATTCCCGGGGTCGAGCCCTACGTCCCGCCCGCACCGGAAATTGCCCCGGAGGTCACTCCGCCGGCTGAACCAGTCGTTCCATCCGGGGAAACCGCCCCGGCAATTAATCCTGAAAATATCGAGGTGATCTCAATTCCCGAGACACCTGTCCCCCCTCAGAACAAGAAAGAGGATCTTCTCGATATTACTCCCCCTTCTTTGCGATAAAACCATCCACCTGAGCCTTGAAATCATAAAAATGTTTCCGTGTCAGGATGTCGAACTGGATGTTCTTTTCCACAATATCCAAAGCTTTCCTCCCGGCTTCATGATCCCCCGCCTCCAGGCAATCCGATACAAAGGAGAACATGAGTTCTAATACCGCACCGGATTCTTTTTTAAATTTCATCACAGCCTTTTCAAAATCACGAATTGCCCCCTGCGTCTCCTTTCTTTTGATTTTGGCGGTCAATTGATCACTGATCAGTTTCAAACTCACATCATGCCTGTCCCCGGCTTTTTTCCGGATAAGGGATTTCCGGAGATGCTGAGCCTCTTCATCTCTGCCATTTTCCTCCAAAAAACCAATCAAGCGCATCTGCGTCTGTGCATTCAAATCCCCTTGCGTGGCAAATTGCGCGGACATATCACGCAGGTGCTTCTCATAATCCGCATTTTTCCCTCCGGCATGCTCCAAGATCGCGCTCTTGACGAGCCATGCCACATGATTCCTCCGGTCTGTGGAGATCGCGCGATCCAGCCAAATGAGTGCCTGCCCGGCATCCACAGGCTCTTGAAGAAACAGCTCCGCGACTGCGACCTGCCTCTCGGAAAGCAGATAGGGTGCCTGTCGCCGGATCGAGCGCCCGATCAATTGCAGCTCGTGGTCACTGATCCTTTGCCGTGTCTGCGGATGGATCGTGTATCCTGTCGCAAATTTATCATAGGTAAATCTCCCCACGTCCATATCCCAGCCCGTCGCTCCTTTCAAATAACCGAACCACGCATGCCCTCCGCGCCGTCCGGTTCCCTCAAAATAAAGAGCCGGTATCCCATACGCCCGCGCGACTTCGACCGCATAATATGCTTGATCGACGCAGATCCCGCCCATTTGACGAATATCCTCCATACGGTATTGCGGGTGCGGCCAGTCGAAAATCCCGCTGTTCAAACGCTGATCATCATACCGTATCGAAAAATAAACGTCCCCCAGTGCGGATTTATTCACCCTGACCTCTTTGCGGATCCAATCCCACTGCGCCCGCGGCAGCCGGCTGTCCACGACAAAGACAAGCTCGTCCGCGCGCAATTTGCCCAGATCATTTTTCAGCTGATTTTTGCGGCTCGCCTCCACAAAGATCATGAATCGCTCCTCCACCGTCAAATCGTCTTGTGGAATCGCATTTTCCGGGACTTGATGATGATAAGGTTTTTGCCGTGGCTCATCCCAGACCAGGGCAAAGGCACTCGCCAACGCCGGAAAATCATCAAAGGCTTTTGTGTCCGTTTTCAAAAGGGTGGCGAGTATGATTGTGGCATTTCCGGGATGGTCAAAAGGAGTCAGCTCGTCGAGAAAGGTTGACGCAAGCGCCGGACGGTTGATCAATGCTTCCCAGTCCTCCGGAGCAATTTGCCCGGAGGGAGCCAGTTGTTTGAGGCGCGCCCAGCGGTAGAGATGGTAAACATCATTCCACTCCCTGCGGTTGACTCCGCCGGAGACCAGGTTCTGCCGGAGCCACATGAGGCTTTCCCTCTCGAAGCGCGCCGACTCTTCGGGTGTCGCCCGCGCAATTTGCGCCGCATAGATCGCCGGGGACCGGGAGTCCCATTGACCGATGTCCGGCAATGCAGGGATTTGCCCATGACAAAACCCTGCAAAAGCCAGGGTGATCAAGAAGATCAAAAAATGTCTGGAATTTGTTACCCGCCGGGGGAACTTTGACTTTGACTTGTCGGGATGTTGCTTCATTAATTTATTCCTACCTTATGCCCTCGAAAGTCGATTTGCAACTCCACTCCTGTTATTCGAACAAGCCCGACGGCTGGATCCTGCGCCGCATCGGTGTGCCGGAGAGCTATACACGCCCGGAGGAGCTCTACCAAAAGCTCAAATCCGCTGGAATGGATTTTGTCACCATCACCGACCGCAACCGCATCGACGGATGCCTGGAGCTCTCCCGTTACCCCGATGTCTTTATCAGCGAACAAGCCACCACTTATCTGCCCGACGGATGCAAAGTGCATGTGCTTGTCTGGAATATTTCTGAAAAACAGCATCACGAAATCCAAGTCGCCCGCACGGACATTTTTCAATTCACCGCCTATCTCGCCTCGGAGCAAATTGCTCACGGGATCTCACACCCTCTTGTCAGTGTCAATGACCGGATGACTCCGGATAACTTTGAAAAATTGCTCCTGCTTTTCCGCACATTTGAGGTCATCAATGGCACACGGAGTCCTTTCAGCGGGGACTTGCTCCGCCAGGTGATCGCTTCACTGACGCCTGATAAAATCCAGGAGCTCGAACTCAAGCACGGATTCAAATCACCCTTGCCTGAGCCCTGGCGCAAATCGCTGGTCGCCGGCTCGGACGATCACGGGGGGTTGATTCCCGGACGAGCCTGGACAGAGACCCCCCATGCCTCCTGTCCCTCCGATTTTTTAAGTCATGTGATGAAGGGCGAGTGCACGCCGCAGGGGCAACCCGGCACATCCATGCTTTTGTCGCACAGCCTCTACACGACAGCCTACAAATTCTATCAGGATCGCATCGCCAAAAACTCAAAAGGCGCCGCCTCGACATCCCATCTGGTCGGACTGATGTTTTCCAAATTTCTCGCGGGCAAAAACCCCACCCGTTTTTCTTTCGCTGAAAAGCTCGGGATCGGCATGGATTGGTTCACATCCAAAATCGGCGGGGGCGGCGGCTCCGCTTACGAAATCTCGATTGCCCATGAGCTCAATGAAATTTTCGGCCGCCCCGGATTCCAGAAATCGCTGGAGGAAGCCATCAAAAGTGAAAAAGATGTCGAACGCCGGGCATTCCAAGTCGCCACACATTTATCAAACCAGCTGGGTTATATATTTTTCAAGAAATTCATCGATAAGGTCAACTCCGGCAATTTTATCGATAGCTGGCAGGCTTTGACAGCGATTGTCCCCTTGGGTGCCTTGCTGGCTCCCTATATCGTTTCCATCCGGGAGCAACACAAAGACCTGCCGGCACAGCGAGCCATCGCCAAAACTTTTTTACAAGAGCCTCCCGAGTCCTTGTGCAATTTGCGACGGGCATGGTTCACCGATACCATCGAGGATGTCAATGGCGTGGCGACAACAATCCGGACGATGGTCAAAGAGGCGGTCGTGCAGGGATGCGATTTGGAGGTCATCACCTCGCGCACACAACTGGCTTTCCAGGATATTCCCCTCAAAAACTTTCTGCCGGTCGGGGAGTTTGAGATTCCCGAGTACGAGCTGCAAAAGCTCAGCTTTCCGCCGATTCTGAATGTGGCGGATTATTGTGAACAAAGGGGATTCACCGAGCTCATCATCAGCACACCCGGTCCGATCGGGGTCTCCGCCCTTTTGGCGGCAAAACTCCTGGGGCTCCGCACGGCGGGGATTTATCACACGGACTTTCCACAATATGTCAAAATCCTCAGTGACGATGATGTCGGCATGGAGTCCATCTGCTGGCAATACATGTATTGGTTCTACGACCAGATGGATGTGGTCTGGGTGAATTCCGGTCACTACCGTGATCAATGGGTCAAACGGGGCATCAATCCCGGAAAAATTAAAATTCTCCCGCGCGGCATTGATACAGAAAGCTATCACCCTTCACGGCGGAATGTCTCCTATTGGGAAAAGTACGGCATTAACAATAAAACCGTTTTTCTCTATGTCGGCCGTGTCTCAAAAGAAAAAAATATCGATGTGCTCATGGAGGCTTTCGCGCAACTTGCTCCACACCACGCGCAAATTGCTCTGGCGGTCGTGGGGGATGGCCCGTATCAAAAGGAACTCAAAGGGAAATATCCCGGTGTCATTTTCACCGGCTACCTCAAAGACACGGCTCTCTGGGAGGCGTATGCCTCGGCGGATGCTTTTGTCTTCCCCAGCACGACGGACACTTTCGGCAATGTCATTCTCGAGGCGCAAGCCTCCGGACTGCCCACCATCGTCTCCGACATCGGCGGCCCGAAGGAACTCGTCGATGAAGGGATCAATGGATTCATCACCCGCGCCCTGGACTCCGCGCAAATTGCACAAAGGATGAAACAACTTGCCACAGACAAGGGGATCCTTCGCAAAATGTCGGCGGCAGCGCGTGCAAATGTGGAGCAACGCTCCTGGACCGGCGCCTTCAAGCGTTTCTGGGAAACCACGCTCTGAGTCCAACCCTGTCTCATCTGTCAGACCATCCGCCACTATTTCAATCATCATCATGCCCCTGGAAATCGAACATAAATTCCTCGTAAAAGGGGAGTACAAGCCCTTTGCCGTGGGGAGCTTCCCCGTCACACAAGGATATCTCTCCTCGGTCTCCGGCCGGACTGTGCGCGTCCGGATCAAAGGGGACAAGGGATTCCTTACGATCAAGGGGGCAACTCATAAAAATGGATTAAGCCGGTACGAATGGGAAAAAGAAATCGATGTCTGCGACGCGCGCGAGCTCTTGCAGTTATGCGAGCCCGGAATCATCGACAAAACCCGCCACTTGGTACCCGTCGGCAAACACGTTTACGAAGTGGATGAGTTCCACGGCGAGAATCAAGGACTCGTCATAGCGGAGCTAGAGTTGTCCTCGGAAGACGAGTCTTTCGAAAAACCCCCGTGGCTTGGTGAGGATGTCAGTCTTGACCACCGTTATCACAACTCGATGCTCTCCAAAAATCCTTTTTCCCGGTGGACAGACTGAGTCCGCAATTTTTAATCAAACGGATGCCGTGCTCTGCCTAATGACCAACTCAACAGGCAGGCACCGGATACGGGGGGGTTGCTTTTCAAAGCATTCCCACAGGAGGGAGACGGCTTCACCCGCCAGATCAGTGCGGGCTTGATGGATCGTGCTCAGGGGCACTTTATAATACTCCCCAACTTTGAGATTACCGTATCCAATGACGGAGATTTCCTCGGGCAATTTGATTTTTTGGGCGAGAAGGACTTCACACGCCCCGACAGAGACATAGTCATTGACCCCGAAAACCGCTGTGAATTTCACCCCCTCATCCAAAGCTTGCAGCATCGCGGACTTTCCGGCAGCGACATCAAACCCCGCCGAAAAAATCAGATTATCAATGTCCTTGCAACCCGCTTCCAGCATTGCCTTGCGGTAACCCTCTTTTCTTTCCTCACTGGAGGATACCCCCGACGGACCCGACAGAAAAAGAATCCGTTTATGCCCCAGCCCGAGCAAATGTTTCGTGGCGGCATATCCTCCATTGCGGTCATCGGTGACGACAAATGAGATATTCATGCCCGGCGCATTGGGGGGATAGCGGTCAATCAAGACCAGGGGGACAGCAAACTGCGAGGTGAGTTCAAAAATGTCATGAAACCGGCTCAATCGCGGACAAGAACACAGGATCATTCCGTCCACACGTGCATCGATGAGACGGCGCACTGCTTTGGTTTCCATGTCGGGCAGGGAAAAGGACTGTTCAATGACCACTTTAAAATCGCGTGCCCCGACAAGTTTGCAAATTTCAGAGACCACACCGGACATGTGATCGTCGTCGAGGGAGGGGATAACGACCCCGATTGTGGACATCGATTTTGTGCGCAAACCCCGCGCGATCGGATTTGTCCGGTATCCCATCGACTCGGCAAGGGCACGCACACGCGCTTTTGTTTTGATCGAGATATCCGGCGCATCATTCATGACCTTGGAGACGGTCATGACTGAGACTCCGGCATTTTGAGCGACTTGGCGGATGGTCACCATGAAACGGGGCTTTTTAGATTCCACCCATCAGATTTTTTCTTCGGCATCGCGGATGATTCTGATGAATTCCTCAGCGGTGGAGGCTTTTAAAAGAAGGTTGCGGACATCCGCGTGTTTGAGGATGCGGGCCAAGCCACCGACCAGGCGGAGATAATCAGTGACCATTTTTTTCGGGGTGCCGATAATAAAAATCAGTTTGACGGTGTTCTGTCCGTTGTCTTCAAAGTCCACTCCGCCCGGACTGCGTCCAACGGCGACGACCATGTCGGTTAATTGATCAATCCGCGCATGGGGAAAGGCGAGTTCATTACCGACACTGGTCGTATTGATTCGTTCGCGTTCCAGGAGTTCTCCATAAAATTTTTTAAAGTCCAGGATCCTTGGATCATTTTGCAATAAATCCGCCACCTCTCGAATGGCAGGACACTTTTTCACCGCCGTCAGATCCAGCAAGATTAATTCCGGTTTGAGTAATTCAACAATTTTCATTTCATGACCTCAATGTTCGAACCCCGCCACTTGAGCTTTTCGCGTAACACCCTGTAATACGAGTATCCCTCAAGCTTGGCAAGCTGGACTTTCTCTCTGGCTTTGCGGAGAGTCATCCTGTCCGTAGGTTGTATAGCAAATTGCTCCTGCCCGTCCACAGTCAAATTGATTAAATAATCCTGCTCGTGGATGCGTGCTGTAATCCAAGAATCATCACTGAGGACAACTGAACGGTTCGCAAGCGCATGGGGACAAACAGGGGTGATCACCATCACCTCCGCCTCGGGATGAATCACCGGTCCGCCGCCGGACAATGAGTAGGCTGTGGAGCCCGTCGGTGTCGCGCAAATCAATCCGTCCCCGGAGTAGGTGGTGAATTCCTCGCCGCCGATCTGGATATCGATCCGGATCGTTCTCAAGACATCGGCACGACTGATGACGACCTCGTTGAGGCTCAAGCCCTCAAAAACAATCTCGCCCTCCCGCCGGACCTCCACATGGAGCTGGGAGCGTGCACTGGTGACAAATTTTCCGGAAAGGATGTCTTTGAGGTTTTTCCGCGCTTCCTCCACCCCGGCAGCCGTTAGAAACCCAAGTCCCCCCAGGTTGATCCCCAGCAAGGGTGTCTGGGATCCTTTCAAAAAACGGGAGACCTGGAGCATCGTGCCGTCTCCTCCCAATACAAAAATCAAATCACAACGCCGCGCCATCTGCCGGACATTTCCTGTGGCGCGAAGCTCCAGCAAACCCGCTGTCTCCTCATTGATTTCGACACGGAGTTTTCTTCTTTTCGCCGCTTTCAATATCTCCCGCGCCACCCCGGCGGCTTCCGGTTTGGTGCTATTGGCAATGATTCCGATGGATTTAAGCTTATTCATTTTTCTTCAATGCCATGAGAAATTCCCGGTTCCCCTCCGCTCCTGTGAGAGGAGAATCCATCAACCCGGTGACTGTAAACCCGGTCTCCCGCGCAAATTGCGCGATCTCCGCGGCAATCTGCTCCTGGAGCGCGTGATCCTTGAGCACCCCGCGGCAACGATCCATGACTTGTTTTCCGGCTTCAAATTGCGGTTTGATGAGAACCGCGCAACGAGCACCGGATGGTAATTTATAAAATAAAGGAGGCAGGATTTTCTTCAATGAAATAAATGAGACGTCCACACAGGCGAAAGCCGGCTCCGGGTCAAAGCTTTGCTCGTCCAGACAACGCGCATTGACATTTTCCCTCGCATCCACACGGGCATCATTCCTCAGGCTCCATGCCAGTTGCCCGTGCCCCACATCAAGGGCATACACTTTTTGCGCCCCCTGCTGGAGCAGACAGTCGGTAAAACCTCCGGTCGACGCGCCGATGTCCAGGCAGACAAGACCCGTCACGTCCAAAGCAAATTGCTTGAGTGCAGCCTCGAGCTTCAGACCTCCGCGGCTCACATATTTCTCCGGGGTTTTGAGAGTAATGAGCGACTCCGGTTTGACCTTGTGGTCGGCTTTGGCGGCCAGCCGGCCGTCGACAGAGACCTCCCCGGACATGATCAGACGCTTCGCCTTTTCACGGCTTTCGACAATCCCGCGCTCGGCCATGGCGACGTCCAAGCGCGTGGTTTGTGCCATAATGAAAAGACCCCGTTAAACGCCCGCAGAAGCTTTTTGAGTCACGGGCACATCATTTTTCTGCCCGAAAAAACCGAGGATTTTTTGCACGCCGTTTTTCGCCGTCAGCCCGTATTTTTCACGAAGAATGTCGGGTTTGCCGTGCTCGACGAATTCATCAGGCCATGCCACCCGCGCCACCGGACGATCCAGACGCATCTCCTGGAGTTGCTCCAGGACAATGCTGCCAAAACCTCCCATCAACACGTGATCTTCGAAAGTCAGCAGGGCATCCGCCTCCCGCGCAAATTGCTCAAGGGTCTGGGAGTCGAATGGTTTGGCAAACCGTGCATTGATCAACGCGACCTGGCACCCCTGCTTTTCAAGCTGTGCCGCCGCATCCTGTGCCATTGGAATCATCATGCCGTAACTGAAAATGGCTATTTTTTTGCCGCCGGCCGGACCTTTGAACGGATGAATGACCTCTGCCTTGCCAATCTCCAGGACTTTTGGATTGTCTTTGGGCGTCACTCCCGTCCCGCTGCCCCGCGGATAACGCATGGCGATGGGACCGTCATTGTATTGGACACCCGTGTAGAGCATGTCGACAAATTCATCCTCGTCCTTCGGCGCCATGATGGTCATATTCGGCAGACAACGCATGTAGGCAATGTCAAAAAGCCCGTGGTGGGTCGGACCGTCATCACCGGAGAGTCCCGCACGATCCATGCAGAAAAAGACATTCAAATTCTGCAAAGCCACATCGTGATGGATCATGTCATAGGCACGCTGCAAGAATGTGGAGTATATGGCACACACCGGTTTCAATCCCATCGTCGCCATGCCGGCACCGAAAAGAACAGCATGCTCTTCGGCGATGCCCACATCAAAAAACTGGCCGGGCACTTTTTTCTGGAAACGGATGAGACCCGTCCCTGTGGACATAGCTCCCGTGATCCCGATGATCCTTTTGTCTTTAAGGGCGAATTTTGCCAAATGATCACCGAGCAACTCGGAAAATGTCGGGGTCGGGGTCGCCGCAGTCTCTCCCGTTTCCATCTGGTAGGCTCCCAGCCCGTGGAATTTGTCGGGTTTTGCCAGGGCAGGTTCATACCCCTTGCCTTTGATCGTCTGGATATGCAGAATCACCGGCTCTTCTTGTTCTTTCAAGAACTTGAAAGTTTTGACCAGCAGATCGATGTCATGACCATCCACCGGACCATAATATCTCAACCCCAGATCCTCAAAAAACACACTGCGCGCCTCGGGCAAGATCATGCCTTTCATGGCTTCTTCGGCGCGTTTGGCGAATCCCAAAGCGCTTTTACCCCCGATGCGCTCGATAAATTTTTCAGCTTCTTTATGAAGGTGCGAGTACTGCTCGCTGGTGACGATCTTATTCAGATAATGGGCAATGGCTCCGACATTTTTAGAAATCGACCACTCGTTATCATTGAGAATAATGATCATCTTTTTGGTGCACTGGGAGATATTATTCAGCGCCTCAAATGTCACCCCGCAGGTGAATGCCGCATCCCCGGCAATCGCAATGACGTGTTCATCCGTGCCTTTGAGATCACGCGCCGTTGCCATACCAAGGGCGGCAGAGACAGCCGTCCCCGCATGTCCCGCACCAAAGCTGTCATGGGCACTCTCCGTCCGCAGCATAAAACCATTGAGCCCTTGATACTGGCGGATCGTATTGATTTTACTGCGGCGACCCGTGAGGATTTTGTGGACATACGCCTGATGGCTCACATCCATGAGGATTTTGTCTTTTGGTGAGTCAAAAACATGATGCAAAGCAATGGTCAACTCGACAACCCCGAGATTCGGTCCCAGATGCCCCCCGGTTTTTGACAAGGCGACGATAAGTTCCTGCCGGATTTCCTCCGCAAGAGTCTCCATTTCATCCAGATGAAGTTTTTTCACATCATCCGGCGAGTTGATACGGTCCAAAATTTTTGACATAGAAATAAAAACTCTTTTTAAATGCAAACGGTGCCGCCGACAAACAGTTTTTTTAGAAAAGCGAGTCTTCCCGATCTTCCTCATCCCCAGAACCAGAATCCGATACTTTATCGTTATTGGAAGCATCTATTCCCTTCTTTTGAGATAAAAACTCGATTTTTTCCTCGGCTTCAGCGAGTTTATCTGTGCAAAACCGGGTTAACTCAATGCCTTTCTCGTATTTTTGGAGAACCTCTTCCAAAGGCAATTCCGCCGATTCCATTTCCTCAACGATTTTTTCCAAGGAGACAAGAGCCTCCTCGAACTTCATTCCATCATTTTTTTTCTTCACAGCCATACTTCTGGTCTTAACACAAAGAATCCCCGCTCGTCCAGCATTCTCAATCATCTGGAACCAGAGGGATTCCCCATAAATCGTTTGACCTCGTTATGGTTCGGATACATGCTCTCTTGATCATGCGCGGGTTCATCCTCCGGTTTTTTTGCGCTTTCCTGGTTCTGACATCTCCGGGATGGGCCGCGCAACCACTTGACAAAGTCCGCTTAAAACTCAAATTCGCGGGTTACTACGCGGCCATTGAAAAAGGATTCTACCGGGAAGCCGGTCTGGAGGTCACACTCATTGAGCCGGCCGAGGACGAGGAACCCATGCATGAGGTTATTGATGGCAAAGCGGAATTCGGGGTCAGCACCTCCGACCTGATCCTTCTCCGGGCGGAAGGGCACCCTGTCGTGGCATTGGCTGTGATCTACCAGCATTCCCCTCTGGTTCTTTTGGCGCGAACTGACGGGGGCATCTCCACCCTGCATGATCTCGTCGGCAAGCGGCTCATGATTGAACCGCATTCGGCAGACCTC
Source organism: uncultured Verrucomicrobiota bacterium (assembly GCA_964435715.1). Classification (GTDB taxonomy): domain Bacteria; phylum Verrucomicrobiota; class Verrucomicrobiia; order JAWXBN01; family JAWXBN01; genus JAWXBN01. The sequence continues at coordinate 92,356 of CAYTAI010000006.1, forward strand.
TACGCCATGTTCCACAATGAGGGGATTCCTTTGGACAAATTGCACTTCGAACCCATGTCCTTTTCCATCGAGGGGCTGCTGTCGAAAAAAGTGGACGCGATTTCGGCTTATCTGACTGACGAACCATTCACCTTGTTCAAGGAAAATATCCCCTATATCCAGTTTTCACCCCGTGCTTACGGGATCGATTTCTACGGGGACGGCCTTTTCACCACGGAGGAGCAGATTCGAAAACATCCGAAGCGGGTGAAGGCATTCCGCGAAGCGAGTCTGCGCGGCTGGCGATACGCCTTTGACAATCCTGAGGAGATTGCCGATCTCATTCTGGCAAAATACAGCCAACGCAAATCGCGCGAACACCTGCTTTTCGAGGCGATTCGCAGCCGCGACCTCGCCCACCCCGATCTGGTGGAGATTGGTTACATGAATCCCGGCCGTTGGGATCATATTGCCGAAACCTTCCGTTCGGTCGGCATGCTCGACAAAAATGTTGATTTGAAGGGTTTCCTCTACAGCCCGGAGCCACGTTTCCCCTGGCGCAAATTGCTCCCGGTTCTGGGAGTTTTGGTTCTGCTCTGCGCTGTGACCGCCGCCATCGCAGGATATTTCCGGCTCGCCAACCAACGCCTGCAAGCGGAGATTCAAAAACGTCTCCATGCCGAGAGTGCCCTCAAAGAAAGTGAGAAACGCTACCGTGAAGTCTACGAAAATGCCCCTTTGGCCTTTGTCATTACCGACCCTGATCTCCGCATTATTGACTGGAACCAGCGCGCGGAAGAAATCTTTGGCTGGACGCGCATGGAGGCGATTGGAAAAAATATTCTCGAATTGATCGTGCCCCCTGAGATTCATGAAACAATCCGCGACATTCTGGTCAACCACAGGGACAGCCCCCATCCGGTTCATTCATTGAATCATAAC
>CAYTAI010000007.1:0-10240 GCA_964435715.1 uncultured Verrucomicrobiota bacterium
CCTACATGAAGCTGGCAAAAATAAATATTGGACTGCTCATCAACTTCAATGCACGAACTCTCAAGGGGTCTATCCGACGATTTATTCTCTAAAATCTTTTCGTGACTTTCGTGCGTTTCGTGGTGCCATATTTTCATGATATTATCGATGACTTCCCTTTTTCATTCACGTCTCTACACCATCATTGACACGGGATACCTCTCGGGTCGGGATCCGGCGCAAATTGCGCGGGAGATGGTCGATGGCGGGGCGGACATCATTCAACTGCGGGCGAAAAGAGACGCCCGGGCAAATTGCGCGGATGGGCGGGGAAATTCTCGCCGTCACGCGGGAGGCGGGAATCCCCCTCATCATCAATGACCACCCGCAAATTGCCGCGGACATTGGCGCGGACGGGGTGCATGTCGGTCAGGACGATCTCCCCGTGGCTGAGGCGCGCAAATTGCTCGGGCCGGGGCGAATCGTGGGGAAATCCACTCACTCACTGGAGCAAGCCCGCGCGGCCTTTGCTGAAAAACCCGATTATATCGGGTTCGGCCCCCTCTTTGCCACAGCGACAAAACCCGATTACATCCCCATCGGTCTCGCGCAAATTGCGCGGGTGCGCCAGGAGGCGACGGTTCCATTCTTCTGCATCGGCGGAATCAAGCGCGACAATGTGGACACCGTCATCGCTCATGGCGCGGTCGGTGTCGTGGCCGTGTCGGAGATTTTGCAGGCTCCCGACATACGCGCCATTTGCGCCTGGTATCGGGAAAAATTGCTGGCAGCCAATCCCGTTTCACACTAAAAGATTATCACTATGTCATCCGTCCTTGTTGTTGGTTCTGTCGCGCTCGATAATATCAAAACCCCCAAAGAAGAGCATAAAAACCTGCTCGGTGGCTCGGCCTCCTACGCCTCTGTCGCCGCCGGTTTTTTTGCCCCCGCGAAAATGGTCGGGGTCGTCGGGGAGGATTTTCCGAAAGAATATGTGGAGCTTTTCCGCTCCAAAAATGTCGATGTCGAGGGCTTGAAAACCGAGGCGGGGAAAACATTTGCCTGGCACGGGGAGTATGAGCTGAATATGAACAACCGCCGCACGTTGTCGGTGGAGCTCAACGTTTTCGAGACTTTCCAGCCCGAGCTTCCTGCTTCCTACCGTTCGACTCCCTATGTCCTGCTCGCCAATATCGCGCCATCCCTCCAGAGTCATGTGCTCTCGCAGATTGAATCGCCCCGCTTCATCATCGCCGACACGATGGATCTCTGGATTCAAATCGCCAATGACGACCTCCGCAAATTGATCAAGCAGGTGGACATGCTCATTCTCAATGACAGCGAGGCACGGGATTTCACCGGGCAGGACAATGTCATCCGGGCCGGTCACGAAATCCTCAAAATGGGTCCTCGTTATGTTGTCATCAAAAAAGGCGAACACGGAGCGGTGCTGTTTGGTGAAGAAGGTTATTTTCTTGCCCCGGCATTTCCCCTCGATGATGTGAAAGACCCGACGGGCGCGGGAGACTGTTTCGCCGGGGGCTTGATTGGAACACTCGCGGCGGAAAACCGTCATGATTTTGACACGCTCAAAAAAGCGGTGATTCACGGAACCGTCGTCGCCTCCTTCAACGTTGAAGCTTTCAGCATGGGTAAATTAAAGACCATTGACCCGGAGCAAATTGCCGGGCGCACCGGGCTCATGCGCTCCTATTCTTCGTTTTAGCGACGTGCGTGGCTATGGCCCCTTCATCATTTGTGAAGGGCACAATTCATAATCGGCTTACTGTTTTTTTTATCAGTCGAATTTAAAAATCATCATTGACAAGCCTATTAGTTGTGTTAACCCTCTACAGTAACCCTAAATATTGTAGGCTCTTAAAATGAAGTGTCCGAAGTGTGGTTGCCAAGACGATAAAGTCATTGATTCAAGAACATCACGGGAAGGTGATGTCATCAGGCGTCGACGCGAATGTCTGAATTGTGCCCACCGCTACACGACTTACGAACAAGTCGAAAAAGACGCCCTCTTCGTCGTGAAACGTGATGGTCGCCGGGAGAAATTCGACCGCACAAAACTCCTCAAGGGCATCGAAATCGCCTGCCAAAAGCGTCCTGTCTCCCTTGAGCAAATCGAAGCCCTCGTCAACGCCATCCATGACGAGATCAATAATGAGCATGAGCGCGAAGTGCCCTCCACCGAAGTGGGCGAATTGCTTATGAAAAAACTCCGCATTCTCGACGAGGTCGCCTACGTGCGTTTTGCCAGTGTCTATCGCAGTTTCCGTGACATCAATGAATTCATCAGCGAGGTCAATAACCTGTCGCAACCGGCTGCCGGGGCAAATAAATAAAGATGAGAATCATCGATCAATCCAATATTATCGTTGAATTTCCTGAAACCGGGCAACATGCCCCGGTCAACTATGGCTCTCTGGTCATTTCCCTGCGTCAAGCCTCAGAGGCTGCCACTGGTGAGAATTGGATTCATGCGGAATCCTTTGCCCGCGCACTCCTGGAGCATTTCATCTCGAGCGTCCAGGAAAACATGATGACTCTGGAGACTTTCGACGAGATTATCCGTTTTGTCCCGCGAAAGCTCAACCTCGAAAAAGTCGCCGGACATTTTCATTATATCCCCGCCCAATCGATTATTGACCTGAATCTCCTGACCAAAGGAGACGATGTTCCCATGGAAATCGAGTTTTACGACAAGTTGCGCCGCCAAGTCGCACAAGCCCTGTCTTTCCACCCGCAAGCCTTGCACATCCGCAATATCCGCAAATGCGTGAAAACCCTGCGCGGTGCGAAACGCTGGCGCAAAAAATGCCGTCATGAACACGATGAACTTGTCGAATTCATCCGCCTCACCATCGCCACGTATTGTGAGGAGAAAAAACTCGCCGTTCTGATCAATTAAAACCGCAACGCCGCCGCCGTCCACACGGGCAATTTGCTCCCGGCGAATTCATGGGTGCCTTTTTTGAGAGCGAGTCGGTGAACCTGCGGATCCACTCCGTTGACCGCGATTGTTTTGAATCCGTCATACAGGACAAAGGACACTTCCAAAGCCCCGCAATTTGCGCGGAGTTTGTCCACCTTGACCTCCAATTTTGTGCCGGAGACTTTGGCCTCGATGTAATATTCGGACTCGCCGCCCTTGCGGTATTGAAAGCTTTCCCCGTCATCAAAAATGTAACGGCATGCGGCGGCGCCCTTTGAATCTTTTCGCAGGAAAATGTGGAGTTCGATTTTGCCCAAATCATTCTTTTGATCTTTCCTCTCTCCGACCTGCATCGGAACGATTCCCCCCTCCCGGAAATACAGCGGCGTGGTTCGCGCCGTTTGCTTCACGCGCAATTTGCGCCCGCCCCGGATCCATTTTGCGTCCAGGCAGGAGAACCAGTGAGCTTCGGGCAGAGTCACCTCGCGCGCGTCGGAGGAACTGGACAGCACTGGTGCCTGCATGATGGCGGGACCGGCCATGAATTGGTCGCCGACATGACCGATGGGCAATTTTCCCGTGTCCTCGAAATCATAGATCAAAGGCCGCAGAATCGCCTCGCCGGTTTGCTCATGCCGGATGTAGAGATTGTAGAGATACGGGAGCAATTTGTACCGGAGCCGGATGTATTCCCGCAAAATGCCGAGAGTTTTTGCCCCGAAAGCCCAGGGTTCCTGCGCCCGGCATCCCTGATGAGTGTGATTGCGGAAAAAGGGAAAGAGGAACTGCATTTTAAACCATGCGATCATCAGCTCCGGAGTGGTGTCACCGCCGAAACCGCCCGCGTCCGGCCCATTGAAGGGAATCCCCGACAACGCGAGATTCAGTGACATCGGCACGGCGTTTTTGAGGTGATGATCGTTGGCGTAATTGTCGCCGGTCCAAATCGCCGCATATTTGGACATGCCGGTGAATCCGCTGCGGCTCAGGAGAAAGGGGCGTTTGTCGGGATGAGCCTTGAGGAATCCCTCACGGCTCGCCATCGCCATGCCGAGGGCGTATTGGTTGTGGTAGGAGGAATGATCCCATTTGCCGCCGTTGAAAAGCATGGTGTCGAGTTCGGACGCGCCCACGGCGGGGTCATTCATGTCGAGCCAGGCGCCTTGGACGCCGGAGCTTGAAGCAAATTGCGCGACTTGTCCCGCCCACCAAGCCCGCGCTTTGTGCGAGGCGAAATCGGGAAAAACCGTCGCCCCCGGCCAGACGAATCCGACAAAATCCTTGCCCGCCTGCGTTTTGCAATAGGCTTTGGATTTCAGGCCTGAATCATACACACGATAGCCGGGGTCGAGTTTCACGCCGGGGTCAATAATCGGCACCACCTTGCGCCCGCGTTTTTGAATCCGCGCAATTTGCGCGGAAGGGGCGGAGAAATGCTTTTGCTCGAAAGTGAAGACCCGGTAACCGCGCATGTAATCGATGTCCAACCACAATCCGTCGCAGGGAATCCCGTGCTTTGAGAAATTTTTGTCGAGATTGTCCAGACATTGATAGCTCTGGTAACCCCAGCGGCATTGTTGATAACCCAGCGACCACAGCGGCGGGCGCGGCGTGGCGCCGACGAGCCTCTGGAATTTGCAGGTCAGATCGTGCAGTGTCGGTCCGACGATGACATACATCCGCGCGGTTCCGTCACTCGACCCGATGAAAAATGGCTGGCGCAACTCGGTCTTGAGTTGTTCCCCGCCGATGCTCACCTGCGGTGAGATGCCCATATAAACCGCGTGGGGATTGTCCACCAGGAGCCCGAGATAAGTATTCCCCTTTTTAATAATCAAGTAAGGCACCGACAAATACATCGGGTCGGTCGTGCCATTGATGTAGGCGTCGGCGTGAAAATCCGCCCAGACATCGGTATTCCAGAATTTTGTGCGAACCCCGCTTTTCTCGAATCCATTGTTCTTCTCGCCCATGCCGTAGAATTGCTGGCCGGTCTCCGGAGCAAATTGCACCATCCAGCTTTGCCCGCAAACGCCAAAGGCCTCCTGTGGCAGCGTCGCGAGCAAATTGCTCCGCCCCGAGCGGATCGCAAACCCTCCATGCGGCGCAATTTGCAATTCCGCCCGGCTGGGAGACTTGAATGCGTTCAAGTCCAGTCCGCTGTGACTGCGATATTCCCACGCGGGAGACTCATACGAAATTTCAAAAACGTCCTCGCCTAGGTCGGCGGTTCGCAGGGCGATCTTGTGGCCGGGGAGCGTGGCGCGGTTTTTTTTGAGTCCGCGGGGCGGAATGAATGCAAAATTCGGCGGGTTTTGGATTTTATTGAAATACATGATGGTATGGGGGTGGTTTGTTTTTCTGAACAAAAACGGAAAACCGTTCATCATGCAAGCGCGCTTTCTTTTGGTTGCGCTCCGGCACCGGAGTTTGATAAATTGCCTGTGCATGAGCGACTCCATTTTCACCAAAATCATCAAACGCGAAATCCCCGCCGACATCCTGCACGAGGACGGGCACTGCGTCGCCATCCGCGACATTCATCCGCAGGCGAAAGCGCATTTCCTCGTGATCCCAAAGAAGCAAATTGCTCGGCTGGCGGCGGCGGGCGACGAGGATCACGCCCTGCTCGGGCATTTGCTCCTGACGGCGCGGCGTGTTGCGGAAAAACAAGGCTTGAGCGCGGACGGCTACCGCGTCGTGATCAATTCCGGCGCGAATGCCGGGGAAACCGTCCCCCACCTCCACGTCCACATCCTCGGGGGTGAACGTCTCAAAGACGGATTTGGCACCTCATAGCCGCGCTTTATTTATAACTTGTCGTTTCTTCGAGAGAGAAAGACTCACCGCTCCTCGGGACTTGGCAATAACGCTGCTTTGAGCTCCTACCACGCCCCAGTCACATTCGGGTCAATGCCATTGAGTGTCATTCTTGCTGTGGAGATCATGACAACCGCTTCCCAAGCCACACAGAGGGAGGATTCATCCCCGCGCTGGAGCAGGGCGAGACCGTCCCAATAAAAACCGATTGAATCGGTTTTAGTGCGAGGTTCGGGGTGCGAGGTTGTGGCGGAGCCCACAGATTTCGCAACTTGCCCCGATTCATCGGGGGATTCACGCAGAGCAGAAGAGTTGGCAGTTTTCTGTTCCAAGTTACCAGTTCCATTTTTCATGGCTTCGCCATCATTCGTTATTCTGGATTCTTGCTTGGCCACCTTCCTCGCCAGTTGCCCGAGCGGGTTGTACTCATATTCCACGCATGTGCCGTCCGGTTTCACGATGGCCGAGACTTTACCAAACCACCATCGAAAATCAACTCTGATTGTCGAAAGCGTTCCTTTCGAGGCTATGCCTCCATTTGCGTGCTTACGAATCGTCAAATGCCACATTTCGGATGAGACACATCTACACTCATAGCGAGTTGTTTTTTTGGCGGAGCCAGCAGATTGCGCCGATTCACGCAAATAATTATTCTTGTTTTGGCTTATAAACCGAGATGTGATTTTCAAATTTTTGATCTTTTAATAAAAAATTTTTTTCAACCAAAAAGCTTTTTAAGCTTTCTTCATTATCAAATACCTTTAATAAGTAATTGATTATCCTTTTATTTGTTTTTGTATTTGATATTTTTACATTAAAAACATTATATGTAGTTGCTTTATTTAAAAAAAACTGTTACCATCAGGGCGCATTAAATCTACATGCCCTGTAGGATCGCCCACTAAGAAATGATTTCCCATTCTAAATTTTGATACTGGCAAAAGTAAGCCTACATGATCGTTTGATAGTAAATCTTCAATCAGAACTTTATAATGCAAATCATAGGCAAATTCAGCGGTATTACTATTTTCCCAATCAAATGATTTAATTTCCTCTCGCGATGGGTAGGTAAATGAAAGGCTAAATTTAAAATTCTGCTTGAACCCCCTATCAACTTTTGCAGCAAACATGATGAATTCATTGTTATTTTCCATTTGTATAATTGCAAAAAACATCCCCGGTTTAACCATAACCCGGACTTCATTTTGTTCAATCTTCTTGCCTGCTCTTAATGGAAAAACACAGATATTACCAAAAATTAGAATCAATATAAAAAATAATATTTTCATTCAGATACTGTCCCTGTTAATTGTTGAGCAGTCCCCATCCTGCCGCCCGAAGCTATATGCTGAACGATCCCGTGATCTTGGGCAACCAGCTGCGGCATCCCGGTTCCAAAGAACACTGCCAGAAATCCCCCCCCAAAATATTTGATACGAGTCTTTTCATGAGAACAATCTTGGAAAAAAACATGCATTCATGCGAGTCGTTTTTTTGCACAGCCCCAAGATATTACATAGATTAACACTGGTGATTGGGGAGCATACGCATCCCGCGTGTTCCCGAGGGTGTCCACACCCGAGGAACATATCTCCAATCATACAACGGCATGACTCATTTTATTTTCTTCCATTCGGCATTTTTACTTTTCGTATAAAATCACGGAAACAACTTCAGGATTTGGTTGAAGAGCGGAGCCGGCTACCTCAATTTTACCACCGTTAAATATTTTTGATGAAATATTTGCTTTAAATTGATATGTTACATTTACAAGTGTTTGAATAGTAACACTATTACTCTTATCAGTGCTCGATTTATTATTATGATTTTGTGACACTATACTTGTAGATGCAAGAGTGAGAATGTACTCGTTAGAGCAAGAAAGATTAAATTTTACATTTTTACCATTCACATCTGCTTCAATAGTGAATTTTTTATTGCATGGCAAAGATCGATTTACAGAAATTTGAGGAACTGCCTTTATATTTTTCCACTCGTTTACTTTTTTTACATATTCTGCAGAAAAAATAATTTTATCAGTAAAATTAATCTCGTCTCCCAGTTTTTGATTTATTTTATTTGAAATTTCATTAATTGTTTTTACATCCACATTTTTATCTGAAAGTGAAAATGTAATTGCATTTTTGATTGCATTCAACTTTGTATCTGACGAAATATTAAGCTCAATATTCACCGTTGATTCCACAGCATATGAGCTAGACATGAATATAAATACAATAATGTATAATAAAAAATTAATTTTCATATATTGTCCCGGTTACAGTTGATGGATTAGGCTGAAGTGCATTCCCTTTCCCGTATCAAAATTTGTACTGTGAGAGTCCACAGGCAACTGAATAATTTTTTTCTAATCTGTCAATTCTGAGCCTAACCCTACGACAAATTATTTAACTTCATAATATTTTTTAAATGTAGAATCCCTAATTGATAATGTTGATAATGTTTTGTTTTTACTTATAAACTCTTTAATTTCTGAAATATTATTAAATAATACAATGTATGAAGTGCTATAAAACTCCCCTTCTGTAAAGATTACTTTTGTTTCCATAACTTTTATAGGAGTATTTGTATCATTCAATAACTGAACACTAGATACAAAGGCATTATTTTCAATACTCAAAAACTTATCTGGAAACACAAAACCTGACGCATATTGTTCTGTTGATGAATTTGGTTTAATCAATTTTCCCATCTCATCCAACCTAATTAAGCCCCACCGAGAAAAGAATTGATATGTGATATCTGAATCATCATCCTTTGTTTCAATAATTTGATGTTCAAATCGAATATCAATTCCTTCTGGGCTCATATTTGATTTTGGCATGCCGTATTCACAGAACACAAAATTTGATATTTTTTCGCCAGCCTTATTCTTAACAATGTTATGTGTATATTTCAAAAAATATTTATTCTTTATTTTTATTGCGACATTTGCATTATATAAACTACCAGCAATTATCTCGGCAGTGTATGCATCAACACTGCATATTACAATTAATGATGTAATCAATATTTTTCTAAAATTCATAAAGTGTTCCTTGTTCAATTGTTTTGGTTCACGTCAATTGATAAGGCTCGTGGGGACACAGACCCTACAGTTAACCTATCCAAGATATTCGTGTTATCCGCGGTCAAAACCTCCCCAAAGACGGTCAGGTACACCGGGGCGAATTGCTCGCCCGAGACGGTTCCGAGGGTTGTCCCCAGAAAGTCACTGACCACTACAGCTTGTCCCGATTGATCGGGAGACGTGGTTGCAGAGTGCGATGTGTTGGGTGCTAGGTGCGAAGTTGAGGCAGAAGCATTGGCTACAAGAGGCTCAGAATTCACAAGGGTTTCTTTTTGTGTTCCTTGTGCTTTTTCGTGGCTAACCTGAATAGGAATTCCCCCCGACACATGGCCTTCGGTGAGGTAGGATTCATCCCCGCGCTGGAGCAGAGCCAGGCCGTCCCAATAAAAACCGATTGAATCGGTTTGAGTGCTCGGTGCGAGGTGCGAAGTGCTTTGTTTCATGGCTTCGCCATCATTTGTTATTCTGGATTCAGAATTATGACTACTGGATTCTTGCCTGGAAACATTGACCGGAATTCCCCCGGACACATGGCCTTCGGTAAATAAAATTTCTCTCATGATAAATTTTATCACTGAAGTCAATAGTTTCCCTAATTCATAAAAAGAGATAATGTGTTTTATCTCTTGCTTATCATAACTAATAATGCCCCAATTGAAGTCAGAAATATAGATATTAGAATAAATATCCTCACTAAAATAATTGGAATCTTTCCACCAAACGTAACACCCTTAGTAAAGGCAACTGAATCTTTATCTTTTTTGAATGTTATAATAAAAAACCAAACTAAACAAGTAAACATTAAACATAGCATTAATATATTCATTATTCGTACCCTACCTCTCCATTTTCATTTGTTGCTTCGATTAAATCTCTAACCCTTGATAAACTCTCAATCGTGGTTTGGAGTTCCTGAGCTGTTGCAAGTGCCAAGTCTGCAGCCCCTTGTGCCCCTATTATTCCGACTGCATTCTCCAATAAATTCGCTAAATCAATCATGCTCTGTCTAGTTGTCTCGCTTGCCCCTATAACTTCTGCAATCGAGAATCCTATTACATCTCCCACTGATTTTGGTATCCATGTGGTTGTATCATTAAATGCCGCAATCATATTCGCAATACCAAAAAGGGTTGCATAGAAACCAGTAAATATTGCAACCGCACCTAATACCTGAGTAACCCCTAGCGTTTGAACATTTATCAGTCCAACTACGCCTAATGTAGTTGACGCTAAACCACCCAAACCAGCCGCTAATCCTCCGGCAAAAAGTGGCGCATTAAACAATCCTAAAGGATCGACATTACCTGTAACCGAGTTATTGACATAGAGCCATTGGTTCGGGCCGTCGGGGAAGCCGGAGGGGTCGGCGGCGGTCCATCTTGCCTGTGTGGGTGAATAGTTCCGGT
>CAYTAI010000007.1:10340-19426 GCA_964435715.1 uncultured Verrucomicrobiota bacterium
AGAGGAAGTGGTAGGCTTGCAAATCTTCGTCGTAAACCTTCCCCGTGAAGAACACTGGGGAAGAGTTGGCAGTTGCAAGTTGCAAGTTATCAGTATGGATATCAGAGGGAGAACCCTCCGTGATATTTGTGTTATCCGCGGTCAAAACCTCCCCGAAGGCGGTCAGGTGGACAGGACGGAAGGTTTCGCCCGAGACGGTTCCGAGGGTTGTTCCCAAGAAATCACTGACAACCACGGACGTGGTTGCAGAGTGCGAGGTGCTCGGTGCTAAGTGCGAAGTTGCGGCAGAACCCGCAGATTCACGCAGATGAGAAGAGTTGGCAGAATCCACGGACGAGCGGGAGCTCGTCCCTCCAGTCATTCTGGATTCTGAATTCTGACTACTGGATTCTTCCGTCAGTTGTGTTCCTTGTGCTTTTTCGTGGCTATCACCCCTTTGCGTTCCTTCGCGGACTTCGCGAGAAACTTGAACCGGTATTCCGCCCGACACATGTCCCTCGGTCAGGTAGGATTCATCCCCTCGTTGGAGCAGGGCCAGACCGTCCCAGAAGAAGGCTGTGGATGCAGCCTTAGTGTCTAGTTCTTGGTTCTTCGTTTTTTGTTCCGAACCAGAGGCCGAATTTACGGACGAGCGGGAGCTCATCCCTCCACGGGCGAGCTTGCGAGCCAACTGTCCCAGCGGGTTATATTCGTATTCCACGCGTGTGCCGTCTGGTTTAATCACGGCGGAGACTTTACCGAATAGTCCATACTCATAGCGAGTCGTTTTTTTGTCCGCCGCAGCTTGCCCCGATTCATCGGGGGATGGCACGTATAAACCGGATGAGGAATTATGATTATCTGTGTTATTTGTGATATCCGCGGTTTTCTCCTCTGTGGTCAAGCGGGATTCTTCTGTGAGTCTGCCGAGGGCGTCGTAGGCGAATTCCTTTGCCATGACTTCCGTGCCGTCTGCGGCATATTCATGCAAGGCGGTCAGGCGGTTGGCGAGGTCGTACGTATAGAGCGTTTTGCGTTTGCCGATTTGCTTTTCGATCAGATTTCCGGCGATGTCGTACGAATAGTTCTCTTCGGGGAGAACAGTGCGATGTGCGAAGTTCTGAGTATCAGGTTTTGAATTCTTCACGGCTCCGCCGTCATTTGTTATTCTGGATTCTGAATTCTGACTCCTGTATTCTACATTGACTTTTGTCAGTTGCCCGGCACCGTCATATTCATATTTTTGGGTGATGCCGTCGCGGGTGCGTTCAACGAGTTGCCCGGCTGCATCCCATTTGTATTCGATCTGGGAGAGCAATTTGCCCGAGGCAGAGATGACCTTGAGCGACACAGGACGTCCGTACACGTCAAACCCGTTCTCTTCCCGTGTGCCGTCCCCGTGCAATTTGCCCGAGAGCCGCCCGAATTGATCGTAACTGTAAGATACCGCTGTCGCGGTGAAAGCAGAGCCATCGGGCGAGACGCCCTCTGGTGCACGCGAGACGCGCGCGCTCCCCGATCCGTCCGCAGAATCCACGGACGAACTTCGTAAAGTCCCTCCATTCATTCTGGATTCTGGATTCTTTCTGCTGACTAACCTTCGCCAAGCGACCGAGGGAGTCGTACTCGTACGCGGTGCGGGTCTTGACACCGTTGACCGTCAGGTCCATCCAGGCGCGCTGTCCGCTGGGGGTGTATCCGTAGTCGTAACTGGCGATGCCATCGGCTCCGGTCAATGTCAGGCTGGTGACTCGTCCCTGATTGTCATACTGGTAAGCGGCTTTCCATGCCGGGGTCTTGATCCCGGACACCCGTCCCAAAAGCTCATACTCATACTCCACCACTTGTCCTGCACCATAATCACTGCGCACTAAACGCCCGAGATCATCATAGGTATTCACCGCCGTTGCGGCGGAGTGCGAAGTGCTGAGTTCTTGGTGCGAGGTTGGAGAATCAGTGGTCGCAGACCCAAGAGATGCTTGGGATTCCTTGAACCGCCCTTTCTCGTCATAATTGAAATTCATCACATTGCCGAGTCCATCTTTCTGGGAAACAAGGCGATTCATCACGTCAAACCCGAAAGTCACCTCGGAATAACGGGGGGAGGAGGAAGCAGAGCTGGCAGTCGTCAGTTGCGAGTTGTCAGTTTCATTCTTCACGGCTCCGCCGTTATTTATCATTCTGGATTCTGAATTCTGACTACTGGATTCTTGCTGCACCTGCTCCAGATACCACCCCGCCAGGCGGCGTGCCTCATCATATTTCATGACCGTGCGGACTCCGCGCGGATCGACTGTCGCAGCCAATCGGCTCGCCTCATCATATTCATACGCGCTCGTGCGACCGATTCCGTCCTCGACGGCTAGTAATCTTCCCCATTGGTCGTAGGAACGTCCCTGCACCTTGATCACGCTCTTTGAAACATTGCGCACGCTCTTTTGCATTTCCACGAAACGACCCTGCCCGTCATAGACATAATGGCTCATGACCCCGTCGGCATTTTCCTGCACCGCCAGCCGTCCCTGACCGTCGTAACGGTAATTCGCAGTATTCCCGTCTGCCCCGGTGACGCTGGTTACTTGTCCGCGGTCATTGACATTCATCCGCATCATCCGACCCTCACTGTCTGTAAATGAAACCACATCACCCCATTGATTGTAGGAAAACTTGCGGGTGCCGCCTTGGGCATCGGTGATAACCGTCACACGTCCGTGCTGGTCATACCCATAGGTGACCAGTAGCTCATCGGTTTCAGCCCCCTTGACCCGGCGACTGACGCTGGTGACCTGTCTTTTGCCATTGTAAGTGTAGAGTGTCCAGTGCCCCAGCGCATCACGGGTGCCTGTCAGGTTTCCCGCGTCATCATAGACATTGTAGGATAAACGGCGTCCATTACGGTCGGTGACTTCGCGCGGCTGCCAGTCATAGGCCAGCCCCGCACGGCGGTAGAATTTTGTCGTCGTGACTTTCCCCTCAGGGTCGGTCATTTTCAAGATGCCCCGTTTCACGGATACATCGGCACTCCAGACACGATTCTGCAAGTCCGTGGCTTTAGTGACCTGCGTCTGCCAGGGACTGCTTTTCTCATAGGTGTAACTGCCGTCTTTGATGAGTTGATAATGACGGATGGCCTCTTGCTCAGCCTCAATGGCTGTCAGGTTTTGAATCCGCATTTTCTCACTATCGGGTAAACGATGGAAATTCGGAGGACGGTATTCGCTGACGAACTCCTGCCCCAGCCCGATGGCACCCTGCGTTTTTTCCAGCACCCCTTTGTCCGTGTAGGAGTAACTCTCCCACTCCAGCCCGTGCCGTTTCCAGCCCGCCAATCGTCCTGCGTCCGTGTAGTGAAATTCGTTGGTCACTCCCCCGATGGTTAAAGCACTCACCCGCCCCTTGGCATCCCGTTTGGCTTCGAGCAAAACGACCCGGTCACCCCCCGCCACTTGCTCTACCGTCTTGAGGACACCCGCCTCATACTGGAAATTCAATCGCCGACCGCCGGACGGGTTCTCCGCAATCATCTCCAGCCCGCCCTGCCAAACAATGAAACGATTCCCCACACTGTCATCATTGCCCCCGAGGCCTTCGGCCACCCGGAACCCTCCTCCGTTGAGCAAAAGGAAAATCCCGAATAAAACAAAGGAAATCACCACCGCCGGAGCGGTGGAGTGCGAAGTGCTTGGTGCCGGGTGCGAGGTTGTGGCAGAATCCGCTGTCACGGCGGAGTTGGCAGTTGGCAGTGGCAAGTTCTCAGTTCCATTCTTCACGGCTCCGCCGTCATTCGTCATTCTGGATTCTGGATTCTGACTCCTGAATTCTTTCTTCACTTGTGTTTCTTGTGCTTTTTTGTGGCTATCAAATTGTTCTGTTGTGATCTGTGGAGACAAATCTTGGGTCAAGCGGGAGCTTGTCCCTCCATTCATTCTGGATTCCTTGTCCTCCATAGCCTTGGCGGAGGAGGGGGAATTCTGGATTCTGAATTCCCTCCTTAGGGTCCACACCCAATATCCTGCCGCCATCACCAAGGCCAGAAAAGCACCCCTTGAATATGTGCCAGCCAAAAAATAGAGTGTTCCCAGATTTAATCCCCAAAGGAAAATCAATAAGCTCCACCGCCATGCCTTCGAAACGATTTTCGCCGCTCTCACCAGTCCCCACCAAATAAACGGAAGCAGACAAACCAACAATATTCCTGCGTGGTTCGGGTTGTCGAACCACAGGTCAAAACGCAAGTTATCCCCGTAATAATATGTCATGAATATCTTCCCTTCACTTTCAATATGGCGGCAGATTCACACAAAAATTTTACCGCTGATAACACGGATTGCACCGATTTTTTAATTCATACAATCTGCGTTACCTGTGCTATCTCCCGATGAATCGGGGCAAGCTGCAGTTCTCCCCTTTTGCGTTCCTTCGCGGACTTCGCGAGAAAAATTCATTTCTTGAGTTTCAAAGCCTCGATCCTCACCTCATCGGCATCCATCCACTTTTCGGCAATCGTTTCATCGGGCAAGTCCACCCGCCATTCCTTGGGAATTTCTTTCACCTCCGGTGCATCCGGCTTGTAATACACAAAGCTCTGGGCATCCCCGATGAATTCCGTTTTCCCCAGCAACGCCGCCCGTTGACCCAGGCTCGGGGGATACTTGTCATTGAGGAGTTGTTTTGTCCGCGCATGGTAATACTCGAAAAAGGCTTGAGCCAGTCCGATCCCTTCCTCCTCGATTTCGTGTCCGATATTGGCGTAACTCCGCCAGATGACCGGGATGCCCATCTCCTGACACTTGAGATAATAGGCTTGAGCCGCTTGGAAAAGCCCATCATCCGCCTCGGACTGGAGCAATAGCCCCGGAATTGATTTCATCCGGATATTGGGGGCAGGCTCAAAAAGTGTCGTCACCCCCGCCGCCCAGGCACTCACACGGTTGGGCTTGAGTCCCGCATAACGGATCACCAGTGAGGCCGCTCGCGATACACCGTAGATAAAAGCTTGGTCAGGAGCGATCCGTACGGTTTTAGCCATCTCATTGACGGCTGATTCGATAATCTTTTCATAACCCGAACCGTAATATGCCGCCATATCATTTTTGAAGGGCAGATAAAGTAATACATACCCCTGTTTATCGCTCCATTCCACCCAATCTTTTGGGTTCCAAATCATGTAGACAAAAACCCGCCGCTTTTCTTTTCCGTCGGGTTGATAATCTTTCGGCAACCGGTAATAACAGGTCACCACCTGATCCGTGTCGGCAGGGTTAACCCCCTTCCACGGTTTTACAAATGTTTTCAATGGAAAAGAACCCGTCCAATCGATCCCGTGATCTTGGGCGAAAAGCGGCATCGTCCACATTACTTGCATCACTATTACAAGCATTCCCCTTTGTATGCTTATCAAGGTTCTCTCCATGTCAAAATTATTACCCATACCCCCAATCAGTGCGAGTCGTTTTTTCACAGTCCAGAGATATTACCGAGATGAAAACCTGATTGGGGAGCATACGCAGCTTGTCCCTAATTTAAAACTTTGGAATACACATTTCTCCGTTCTACAAACCATGTTGTTATTTGATTTTTCTTCTTCCATATTTTTTCAAAAGAAAATCAAACTCATCCCATGGCTTATGTAGCCCTGTTCTAACTATTCCTCGAACTGTAATGTATAGTTCACCATTATGGTTTGTGCTGAAATAACTGTTTTCTCGCTTTGGAACATTCACGTAAATTTCAGTAATAAAATAAGCAATTTCAATCGCAATAGATTCTTTATTAATACCGCCCTCCTGTAATTGCACTTCAGGGTCGTGAATAATATTTTTAAGATAACTTCTAACTTCTTCTGGAGATGAATCTTTTAGTATGTTTTTAACCCTCTTAAGATATTCATTTGACTTTGATTCATTTTCATATGGATTAAAAACCAATTGATAAAGTGGAATATCATCTAGCTCATTTATTTTATTTACTTTCTCACTTCCCAATATCATTCCAGAAAGAAATGGTAATGATAAAATAAGAATAATAATTGCATTTTTCATATTAAAACCATTCAACTTTTAATTCGTGTGAAATTCCTTCTCCGGTCCACCAAGATGGAGTTGTATAAGTATTTTGAATGTCACCTGCAAATCCTTTAGCTGCATTATCCCAACCTGTAGGAGTTTCATGTCCTATTTCATAGTCATGATAAAATGATGCATTACCCGATATTGTAATTGAGCCATATGTTCCACTGTAACCGATATAAAAAGCTCTAAATGTATCACTATTGTTTGAAACCGTCCCATTAGTAACAGACCATGCTTCAGTATAATTTATTGTTGTATTGTCAATTAAAGAATGATTACTGGCACTATAAACACTATATGTAATAGAAACTTTTTGAACAATCCATCCTGTGTAATTTTCTGGCACAGACCAAGATGTGATCATACGTCCAGATGGCGGTGAAGAAGATTCTACATACGCTGGTGTATCAACATGCAACTGTAGATTACTACCAATAGTACCCGATTCAGGGCTGCCTGTCACTACAACGGTCATCAACCCCAACGGATCAACCTTGTTCATCACCCCGTTATTGACATAGAGCCATTGGTTCGGACCGTCGGGGAAGCCGGACGGGTCGGCGGCGGTCCAGCGTCCCTTGGTCGGTGAATAGTTCCGGTAGAGGAAGTGGTAGGCTTGCAAATCTTCGTCGTAAACCTTCCCCGTGAAGAACACGGGGGAAGAGGAGTCAGAATTCAGAATACAGGAATCAGAATAGACATCAGAGGCTACGCCTTTGGTAGAGCCATCGGGCGTGACGCCCTCGTGTGTACGCGGGACGCGTACGCTCCCCGATCCCTCCGTGTGATTCGTGTTATCCGCGGTCAAAACCTCCCCAAAGGCGGTCAGGTGGACGGGCGCGAATTGCTCGCCCGAGACGGTTCCGAGCGTCGTTCCCAGAAAGTCGGACACAACAACAGAAGTATCCACAGATTTCGCAGATTCACGCAGATTATTTTGAGAGTCTTGGGTCAAGCGGGAGCTTGCCCCTCCATTGATTCTGGATTCTGAATTCTGACTACTGGATTCTTGCCTGGAAACATTGACCGGAATTCCCCCGGACATCCGCCCAGTGTTTTGCCTCTCCCAAAACATGACTTCCATTTTCATCGCAGGTTCCTCTATGTTTATGGTTCCCTTTCTCTCAACATAAACCATACCTACACACCTTGCTTTTCATATGAAATGTCCAATGATAATTTAAAATACAATTAGAGACTCGCTAGTTATATTCACCTGTATAATTTCCATTTCTTTTAATCTCATTTGGCTGCTTCATGAATTGCAACTCGGAACCAGGGATTGTATAATAATTCATTAGACCATCTACAATATTCCAATTACTGTTTTCAAAAACCCAACTGTCTATCATAAACCGATATATTTTTTTATCGGGATTATTAGTGTCCGATATAATATGTAAATATAGAAGCTGAACACCCGGATTTGCATCAGACCTTAATGATGGCCGATAGTATACATCAATTAATATTGATTCCGTAACATCCAACATTTTCGGAATCGTTGAAGTAAACAACTCCTTATCTATTCTCTTCTTATTTTTATTAGACAAATACTCGTATACGCTATTCCATTTTTTATCTTTAATATTCAGATAGTAACCATCAATTCTTTCATGTAGTAAATTTCCATCAACTTGATTTGATATATTTTTTAATTTTTTATAATTATACGAATTTTTTGATCTTAAATCATTGATATTGATTTCCTCATAAACACTTCCACTTAGAAAGTTAGCCATCATCAAATAAAAAATAATCATTTTAATATTCATATTGATAATGTCTCCTAAAATGGATATCCACAGTAAAAGCTATCGCATGTGATGATGTGTTGTATGCCATATTAACATCATCTGAACCAATTAATTCGTTTCTAAATCCGACTAATCTAGTTTCAACTATAACATCATACATAAATGTGCTTGTAAGGCTGGCAGCAGCAGGAATCTGACCATTGACCAATGAATTGCTTGCGTTTTGATATACCAAACCTATCGCACTTTGGGCGGCATTATAAAAATCACCTGCTGTTATCACTCCGTTCACTACTGCATTAATTCTCCCCAATACTTTTGATACTAGAATTTCTGGAATCGTATCCATATTTCTGTCCCATTGTTCCCCCTCAAATTGATCTCGTATGAACTCAAATATTACATCACCAAACACATCCTGTGTCGTGCGTGTTTCTCTGTATGTATATGTATAATCTTGCCACCAAATCCTTTCTTCAGTTTGTCCAAATATTGGCACAGGACCTACATACTCCAACCCCAACGGATCGACCTTGTTCATCATCCCGTTATTGACGTAGAGCCATTGGTTCGGGCCGTCGGGGAAGCCGGAGGGGTCGGCGGCGGTCCAGCGGCCTTTGGTCGGTGAATAGTTCCGGTAGAGGAAGTGGTAGGATTGGAGGTCTTCATCGTAATGTTTGCCGGTGTAGAACACCGCAGCCGAGAATTCAGAATCCTGAATCCCGAATCCTGAATGGATGTCAGAGGGAGAACCCTCCGTGTGATTCGTGTTATCCGCGGTCAAAATCTCCCCGAAGGCGGTCAGGTGGACGGGGCGGAAGGATTCGCCTGAGACGGTTCCGAGGGTTGTTCCGAGGAAATCACTGACAACCACGGACGTGGTTGCAGAGTGCGAGGTGCTGGGTGCTAGGTGCGAAGTGGGGGCAGAGCCCGCAGATTCACGCAGATTATTTTTAGAATCTTCGGACGAGCGGGAGCTCGTCCCTCCAGTCGTCATTTGTACTGGAATTCCTCCCGACACATGACCTTCGGTGAGGTAGGATTCATCCCCGCGCTGGAGCAGGGCGAGGCCGTCCCAGAAGAAGGCTGTGGATGCAGCCTTAGTGTCTAGTTCTTGGTTCTTAGTTTTTTGTTCCGAACCAGATACTGAATACTGATCACGATTCACTAAAGTGCCTCTTTTCCGCGCCAGTTGCCCGAGCGGGTTGTATTCGTATTCCACGCGTGTGCCGTCAGGTTTCACGATGGCGGGACTTTACCGAATAGTCCATACTCATAG
>CAYTAI010000007.1:19461-27928 GCA_964435715.1 uncultured Verrucomicrobiota bacterium
AACCGCGGATGGCACGGATGAATCGGGGGATGATGCGGATAAACCGGATGAGGAAATATCAGAGGCTTCGCCTTTGGGAGAACCATCGGGCGTGACGCCCTCCGGTGCACGCGGGACGCGTGCGCTCCCCGAACCGTCCGCTGAATCCACGGACGAACCGGAGTTCGTCCCTCCAGTGATTCGTGCTCTCCGCGGTTAATGCCCTGAAAGCTTCAGCCAAACCTGACGCGAACGCGGGCCGTCGAACTCACAAAAATATATTCCCTGCCATGTCCCGAGTTGCAAGTGCCCGCCCTCAATGATGACTTGGGCACTCGTTCCCGTGCAAATGGCTTTCAGGTGCGCCGCGGTATTCCCCTCGGCATGCTCGTAGTGAGAGTCTTTCCAAGGAATGATTTTCTCGAAAAGATATTTCAAATCGTGTTGCACATCCGGATCGGCATTTTCTTGAATCATCACCCCCGCCGTCGTATGCGGGATAAAAACCGTGATGATGCCATCCGTCAAACCGGCTTTGGTGATCTCTTGTTGGACGAGCCGGGTGATGTCGATGAATTTTGTGTGCCCGGCAGTGGACAGGGACATTTTGATGATCATATTGGCTCAATCATAAATGAGCCACCGAGAGGATGCAAGACGCCGGGGCTTTAAAAAAATCCTGTCATTGCAAGTTGCGCGGAGGAGTGGTTATGATTGCCTTCCATCATGGACTTACCGGACATTGCCCCCTTGGACACCCGCCTGTCTGAGGCACTCCAGAAAAAAATCGATTCCAAGACGAAGCCGCCGGGTTCACTGGGTTCCCTGGAGCAAATTGCGCGGCGACTGGGACTGATTCAAAATACGCTGTCACCTCGAGTCCTGAAGCCGACGATTCTGGTTTTTGCCGCTGATCACGGGGTCACCGCAAGCGGGGTGAGCCCGTATCCGGCGGAGGTCACACGGCAGATGGTGCACAATTTTCTCTCCGGCGGAGCCGCGATCAATGTCTTTTGCAAATTGCACGGGCTGGACTGGCGTGTCATTGATTGCGGGGTCAAAGGGGGTGCTTTTGCCGCCCATGACAGACTCATCTCTTCCCGCATTGCCGAGGGCACGCGCAATTTGCTCAAGGAACCTGCCATGACCCTCGCGGAAACGAAAGATTGTCTGACACGCGGTGTGCAAATTGCACAGGAGGTCAGCGCCGGCGGGTGCACAACCATCGGATTCGGCGAGATGGGCATTGGAAATACGACCAGCAGTGCTTGTCTCATGGCGGCATTGACCGGACTCCCTCCTGCTGAATGCACCGGGCGGGGAACCGGACTCGATGACGCGGGTCTGAAGCACAAAACGATGGTCGTGGAAAAAGCTCTCACACGCATCACTAAAAATCCTGATCCCCTGGAGCTTCTCATGCAGACCGGGGGATTTGAAATCGCTCACATGACCGGTGCCATGATCGGTGCCGCCCACGCAAATTGCGCGGTAGTCGTGGATGGATTCGTCTCCAGTGCGGCTTGGCTCTGTGCGCGGGCACTGCGTCCCGCCATCGTCGACTACACATTTTTCGCCCACTGCTCGGCGGAACACGGCCACCGCAAATTGCTCGACTCGGTCGGTGCGATGCCCCTCCTCGAGTTGTCCATGCGATTGGGCGAGGGCACTGGTGCCGCCCTGGCGATTCCCCTCCTTTCCGCCTCATGCGCGTTTTTGAATGACATGGCTTCCTTTGAATCAGCAGCCGTGAGCAAGCAAGCCAAAGTAGAAGCGGCTTCGAACCGCTTACCCACATCAAAAAGCGGCAAGATGCCGCTTCTACCTTGGCTGGGGCAACCAAATGATTAAAAAAGAAATTCAAGTATTCCTCTCCGCGGTAATGTTTTTCACGCGTATCCGTGTGCCCGCATGGGTCGGGCGTTCGGAGGGGCAGCTCAATCAGGCGAGCCGGTATTTTCCCCTCGTCGGCTGGCTGGTCGGGGGCTGGTGTGCGCTTGTTTTCTGGCTTGCCGCGCAATTTGCTCCGGTGTCGATCGCCATTGTGCTGAGTATGGTCGCAGGCATTTTGCTCACGGGGGCATTCCACGAGGATGGATTCACCGACATGTGCGACGGGTTCGGCGGGGGCTGGGGCAAAGATCAAATCTTGAGCATCATGAAAGACTCACGCATCGGGGCGTACGGGGTCATTGCCATTGTCCTGATGTTGGGATTAAAATTCCTCTGTTTGAGTGCCCTCCCCGCCGTCCTGATCCCCGCGATTTTGGTTTGTGCCCATGCGGTGAGCCGGTTGGTCGCGGTGTCACTGATGGCTTCATTGGAATACGTCCGCGACGATGTGACCGGAAAATCAAAACCACTCGCCACTCATTTAACCAGGCGCAATTTGCTCCTCGCCTGTCTGGGCGGGCTGGCTCCCTTCTTTTTGTTGCCCGCTGTATTGTCTGGGGCTCTGGTAGTCCTCGTGATTTTCAGATTTTGGTTCGCGCATTATCTGAAACAAAAAATCGGAGGATACACCGGGGATTGCCTGGGCGCCGCGCAACAAATTGCCGAAGTGCTTTTTTATCTGTCAGCTGTCGTTTTATTATGAGTCTCTATCTTGTCCGTCATACACGCGTGCAAATTGCTCCGGGGATTTGTTACGGGCAAAGTGATATTCCTTTGGCGGAGACATTCAAAGAGGAGGTCGCGGCGGTCTCGGGCAAATTGCCTGCAGGCGATTTTCCGGTGTATGCGAGTCCCCTCTCCCGTTGTGTGCGGCTCGCCGCGCAAATTGCTCCGGCTTACCGGGCGGATGAGCGGTTGATGGAGTTAAATTTCGGCGATTGGGAGATGAAAACCTGGGATGATATTCCCCGCAATGAAAGTGAGAAATGGATGGAGGATTTCGTCCACCGCGCTTGTCCCGGCGGAGAATCCTACGGGCAAATGGCAGCGCGCGTGATGCCATGCATCACGCAAATTGCGCGCGCGCATCCTGCGGGAGCAGTCATTGTGACACATTCCGGAGTCATCCGGCTGGTCTGGGCGAATGCCGCGGGCAAACCCCTCGCTCAAGCCTTTGATCTGCGTCTTGATTTCGGCGAGGTTTTCTCCGTTGATTACAATCCTTCAGGCTCGAAGGCGTGGAGTCGCTTTACCCGTTTGTAAAGGAGCACGACCAAAACCCTTTCCTTTTTTCTCAAGGATTCAAATACTTGGCGGGTAATGCGGCAATCCGCGCCGGCGGCATCCGGCTATCGACCGTTGCCCCGTCTAGGGAAATGTATCCGACACGACCATCGGCAAAGACCGCGATGGCACGGTCACCGAAGCGGTAATGCACGACCTGGGTCGAGTCCACTCCGACGAATTCCTCAATCATGGGATTTTTGGATGATGCCGGGGCTTGGAAAGTATTGACTTGCGCGCTAGAGACAAAGACCACCGTCTGAGATGAGTTTTTCACAGATTCCCGGGTCACCGGGGTTCCATTGCCCGTCCATCCCATCATCGCGGTTTGTGTTCCGCTCCGGGAGAGCATGACATTGTAACCGTAACCGATATATCCGAGTCCATTGGAATATTTTGGTTTGAATGTCCGCCCGTACATGGAGTACGCCGGATCGGTTTTAATCCCTTTGGAAGCTCCGCCGATGTAACGCCCCAAAGCTCCTCCATTAATCTCATAACTGCGCTGTCCTTCAGGTTTAGCCATACTGGCGGCTGTCTCAAATCCATACCACCAAGTGACACCTCCGGGGACATTCTGCCGGTATTTCCAGAAGGAACCATTGTTGTCGGATTGATACATTTCGCCCGCCAAACGGAGTTGATTGAGTGTATTTGCCGCGATGGGACCCGCCGCCGCTATCATCACTTTCCGATAGGTCGGCAATGCCAATGCAAAAAGGGTCGCGATGATGGTCACCCCGACGAGCAACTCGACCAGTGTGAATGCGGCTTTTGATTTCATAAATCAACTCGGCAGATCAGAGAGTGAGTATTCCACTTTTGAAAATGCCGTCAGGCTGATGCTTGAGCCGCAATGCTCCGCTTGTGCCGATTCAACCATGCCAAGGCTCCAAGAACCGCCCCCAAAAGCATCATGGCATATGCGCGGGGTTCGGGAATCGGCGTGGGCTGCAGAGCAGGTATCGCAGATCCGGGAATATTCGAAGTATAATCCGGCTCCGAAATGCTCAAGGCATACCAGCCGTCATTGACCAAGGGTGTGCCACTGGCGCCCAACCACGATGATTGCCAAGTCGCCGGATAACTGACACTGGCCGTCGGGGTGAAACTGTCTGTGCCATGAAAGAAGAGCTCCCAAAACCCGTTGTCATTCCAAGCTTCAACATAATGATCAAATGCATTCAAGGGCGCGGCTCCTGACGAGCTCAAGGGGGCATCCGTTCCCGCTGTGATATTCATGTCATTGATGCCGGCGGTGAATGTCGGGACGACAGGGTTGCCCAATGTGTCTTCTGCACCGGTGACGGCAAATGGAGTGGAAGTGGTTTGATAGCCGACCCCAAAAATGGATGTGCCGAATCCCGTCACTGAATCAAGCCTCAAGAACAAATTCGGGTCATTGGCCGCCAAAAAATAAACCATGTCTGTGAAATTCAAAGCTCCATCCCATTGATAACCCCATGCGAGGGTGTCATTTGGCTTGCCGTCATTCCAAGCGATAACAAATCCCGCACGATTGGCTCCTGTCCCCCAATAATTCAAGTCGTTCAAGCTCGTGACTTGAGCGGAGGCGTGAGTGAAAGACACGATGAAAAGTGTCAGAACTGCGAATAATATTTTTTTAATGTTCATTTTGATCCACCTTGTTTTTGCGAAGGGCAAGCGTGGATCTTTTTGGAAGGGGAAAAGCTGAATCGGGATGATTCAGCTGGAGTCCCCAAGAAGAAGATCGTCAACTTTGCCTCATTCTCTTTTTTTGCGAAAAAGTTTTTCCGCCGAACCGGCACTTGCCGGGGGCGAATGAGCACCGGCGGGACAGATGTTCGGACTTAAGAGCTGGTTAACCTCCCGCTTGCGCCTTCACCGGACTTGCGACCGATTGGCTTGATTGAAGCGTTTGTCACTCTCTTACCGCTGCGCAACAGTTGCCGATTCACACGACATTCCCTGTTCCCACTGATGGTTGATAAAGACTTTTCCAAAGAACTGGTGGAGATTTTGGCACGGGGGATGATTTTTTGCAAACACATTTTTGTGTCCGGCTTCAAATTTAGCGAAAAATGAGTCAAAAAACTCATCATTGCCGCATAAAGAGCTTCACCCTCCTGACAAAATATTTTTCGATGAAGCTGACAATGATACTCTAATTGGTTGCTTTTGAATGATTTGACTATTAAAAGCGTTTCGTCAGCAGGAAGATGTCTTACTCCCGATTATGAAACACAAAATTTTGATTCTTTCCACCAGTGCCGGAACGGGACACGTGCGTTGCGGAGCCGCGCTCGAAAAAGCTTTTTCTTCCAAGCCCGGAGTGGCGGCGGTGAAACATTTTGATGCCTTGGATTTTACAAATAAACTTTTCCGCGACTTCTACTCGAAACTCTACGCGCAACTCGTCGAGAAAGCGCCGAATTTTCTCGGTTGGTGGTACAAACAAAGTGATGAACCCTGGAAAACCGACAAGACCCGGCTCATGCTTGACCGTTTGAATACACGGCCTTTGGTTGATTTTATTCAAAAATTCCAGCCCGACATCTGTCTTTGCACCCATTTCATGCCTGCAGGAATCATTTCCCATTTGATCGGCAAAGGCGAGCTCCAGACCAATCTCTCGATTGTGGTTACCGACTATGATTTCCACGCCATGTGGCTGGCGCGGAATTTCCACCGGTATTTCGTGGCACGGGATGAAGTCAATGCACACTTGGAGGCTTTGGGAATCCCTTCCGAACACATCAGCATTACCGGCATACCGATTGATCCTGTATTCTCTGAAAAACTAGACCCTGCCACCTTGAGAAAGAACCGGCATCTGCCTCTTGATAAAAAAATCATTCTTCTCAATCTCAGCGGGTTAAGGGAGAGTGACATTATCCTGATCATTGATGCACTGGCTAAAATTGATTACCCTCTGCACACCATCATCCTGTGCGGGAAAAATCCCGAGACCAAAATCAAAATCGAAAAACAAATCGATGGCACTGGTGATTTGGGGCGTTTCACCCCGTTGGGCTATACCAATGAAATGCATGTGTGGATGAATGCGGCGGACTTGTATATCGGAAAACCCGGAGGGCTCACCACTTCGGAGGCTCTCGCTGTCGGGCTGCCCCTGATCATTGTCTCCCCGATTCCCGGACAGGAAGAAAGAAACAGTGACTTTTTAATCGAGAACGGGGCGGCGATCAAATGTCTGAACACAGTGACCTTCCCTTTTCGTTTAAAGAAACTTTTGGATACACCCGGCAAACTCGCGTCCATGAAGGTTCAAGCCCGTTCACTGGGCTGTCCATCCGCAGCAAATGATGTCGCCGACATCCTGCTCCACGATCAATCCAAACCTTACCACCCGCAAGTGACTCTGCAGGCCGGCAAGACTCGCTCCAGAAAGAAAAGGGAATCATGATTGAGGCCTTAAACAAAAGACCAGAGTCATTCCTGTGGGGAGTATCCACATCTGGATACCAGCATGAAGGGGGTTACAATAACCGGGGTGAACCCCTCAACAACTGGGCGGCATGGGAAACAAACCGTCACGTCGCCCCCTCGGGGCGTTCCATCGATTTTTGGAAATTGTACCGTGAGGATTTTAAACTGGCGCGGTCCATCGGGGTGAATTCTTTCCGCTTGGGCATCGAATGGGCACGGCTCCAGCCCACATTGGACTCGCGTTCCCGCAAAATGCCCGCGTACGACCTTTCCTCACTGACTCATTATGCGGAGATGATACAAGCCGCCTTGGAAGAAGGACTCACCCCCCTGGTCACCCTCTTTCATTTTACCCACCCGAATTGGCTCGGTCCCGACCCCTGGCTCGAGGAAAAAAATATCGAACTCTTCACGAACCACTGTCTCGAAACAGTCGAATGGATCAATCACCGGCTCGTCAAGGGCGGACAGGAGCCGCTGCGCTGGATCATCACGATCAATGAAGCCAATATCCTGACCCTCAACCAGTACATCTTGGGCATTTTTCCGGGCTCCTTCAAGCGGGGGCCTCTTTATGCACAAAAAGCCCTCGTCAATCTGTACACAGCCCATGTCCGCATTTACACACGGTTAAAAAAGCTCTATCGCACCCATCAGTGGGGCGTGGTCAATATTTCCACGAATAATTTCTGCCATGACCTCTACTGGGTTGACCGCGTCTGGTATGACATCCTGCATTCCGGACGCAAAAAAACGCCCCTCCACGACCTTCCTCTCTATTTAAAAAGACGGGCCGGGGAGTTTGACCGTGATTTCCGCGAGGCGAAGCTGCCCCTCAAAAAGGATTTGTCCTATTTTTTCGGGATGATGGCGAGGAAACTGCAAATGCTCATGTTGCCAAAGCTCTTTACCGAAAACTCAATCCGTCCGCTCTGGGAGGAAATGTATGAATCCGATGAGTCCTCATTCATGGATTACATTGCCTTTGATTATTATGACCCGTTCAGTGCCCATGCTTTTCGTTGGCCTGTGTGGTGGGACTGGGAGTATGAGACCAAATCACTCCGCATGCAAATGCTTCAAGCCGTCACCAGCAAATGGTGGGATTGGCGCATGTTGCCTGAAGGTCTCCTTTTCTTTATTCGTTCTTATGCAAAATTTTTCCCGGGCTACGATCTGGTCATTGCTGAAAACGGCATGGCGACAAGACGCTCATTTCATAACAAGCTCTATCATCGTTTTGACCGTGTCCAACGCAGCACATATCTGGCCGCCCACTTGGAGGCGGTGAATCAAGCAATGACCGCCGGGCTTCCCTTGAAAGGTTACTTTCACTGGTCACTTGCGGACAATTATGAATGGGGTTCTTATGCACCCCGTTTTGGACTTTACTCGATTGATTTTATGCAGGGCACGCGCAGGGTGCCGGTGGATCCATTTGGCGACAACCCGTCTGAAACCTACCGCAGGCTCATTCAAAAATACACATCAGGGTTTTAACTCGCCCCGAGAGCAATCTTTTTACGCATGAAAGTCGGGATGTCCAAGTCCACACCATTGACCAGAGTGGGCTCTGTCTTTTCAAAAAGCCCTTTTTGCTTTTGAAACTCGATCAACTCCTGTTTTTCCGTCTTTTTCTTTTTTGCACGCGCGGCGGGCTTGATGACGATTTGCTCTGTGTCAGTCTCCTTTCCGGCGCTCTGGGCTCTGGGAGCGGTTTTTTCCGTCGTCGTCTCAGGGATTTTCTCCACCACCGCGGGCGGCTGCTCGAAAAGGCTCATTTCATTAATCTCAGCCGTGGTTTTGACGACTGAGAGCGGTTTGATCTCCGGACGTCCATGCGGTGCTGCCGCAAAAACCGATATATTCAAACGGTCAT
>CAYTAI010000007.1:27964-55123 GCA_964435715.1 uncultured Verrucomicrobiota bacterium
CATTGATTTTTGTATCCGGACTCAGACGAAGCTTCACATCATCAAGGATGTGTTGGACCTCTTGCATTGTCATCTCCTTGCCGCCGGTGATACTCACCATCACGGAGTCTGCTCGCCGCAAGAGAATATTATTGCCCATCAGCATGCTCGAGAAAACTTGTTTGAGAGCTTCTTTGATATTGCGATCCCTCACTTCACCATATCCAAAAAGTGTCTGGGCATCATGATGCAAAGCCTCACAAAGGATATGAAAATCCATCTTTGCCAGATTTTTAAATGTCAACATCCTCCACATGGCGATGATCGCGTGTATTTGAAGCTCTGTCATCGCCTCCAAAGAACTCCTCAATCCGCCGATCTCATCAATATGATCGGAGAGCCTGGAATGATCCAATGCGAGCACGCAGTTTGAGAGTCCCGAAAGTTCTCGAAGGGCTCCGCGGGCATCCGCGTGATTGCGTTCCCCCTCAAAATCAAACGGCATCGTCACGATCGACACGGTTTTCACTCCCATTTCGGCTGCCAATCGCGCAAAAACGGGCATTGCCCCCGAGGCTGTCCCCCCTCCCAATGACCCGATTAATATGACGATATCCGTATCCTTCAAAAGCATCTGAATGACGCCCGCATCATCATTTGCCGCCTGGTGTCCCACGGACGGATCCCCTCCGGAGCCGATTCCGCGAAACATGCGTTTTCCGAGCAAAACTTTCTCCATGGCAATACTCGATTCAAGGGATTGGGCTCTTGTGTCAAAACACGCCAAAGGCATTTGATTCATTCCGTCGATGATGATTTTGTCGACACAATGACATCCCGCCCCTCCAATCCCGAAAATTTTAATCCGACCCGCCGGCTGCGACGCGCGTTTTCCCATGATTCCATCACGATTGAATTCGATCATATGATATATTCTCCCCTTGTCCTATTGGTTTAAAAAATGATACTTTTGACCGCATAAAAAAAATCCATCAGACTGCGGCTGATCCTTTCAAATGGCATGTATGTCATCCTCTGCTCTTTTTCCTCTTCGACCCTGTGGGCATACTTTAACAGGCCGACCACCACCGAATATTCCGGGTTTGCATCCAAAGGCACTGGACCGCTTTCTTTTTTGATTGTCTGGATGGTCACCGGCAGTCCAAAGACTTCCTCAGCCAACAGATCAACCCCGTTGATCAGGCTGCAACCACCCGTCAGATAAACTCCATTCCGCAAATAGGGCAGGAGCCCTTTTGTCTCCAAGTCCGCATACACGAGGTCGAAAATCTCCTCCACACGCGCGCGGATGATTGTGCAGAGATCCCCTTTTGAAACCACCCACTCTTCATAGGCGCGATCACCCCGGAGACTGATTTTTTCCGTTGAGACAGCGTCTTCTTCCCGGACACTGCCGTGCTCGATCATCAGTTTCTCTGATGCAGTCAGGGTCGGACGCAAGCCGATCGAGATGTCATTGATGATATGGCTGCCACCCACGGCAAAAACCCCGGCGTGTTTGATCGCATCATTTGCATAGACGACATACTCGGTCGTGCCGCCACCGATATCAATCATCACGGCACCGTGTTTTTTGTCATCCGATTTTAAAACCTTTTGTGTGGCGGCAATGGGAGAGAAAACGACATCACAGACGTCGACCCCGATGCTTTTGACGCATTTAATCGCGTTTTTAATCCTGAGCTCCCTCCCGTGGATCAAGAGATAATCGGCTTCGAGTTTTTCTCCGAGCTGCCCGATAGGATTGCGAACCCCCTCCTTGCCATCGACATAATAATGTTGGAGAACCGTATGGATGAGCGTGTCCTCGGCAGGCACGGACGTTTCACGCGCGGCATCCTCCACCGCATCCAAATCATCCTGGCACACTTCACTCTCCTCGCCTGTGATGCGTGTGCTCCCTCTTTGCGAATAACTCTGGATGTGCCCGCCAGTCACCGCCAAATAAACCTCTTTAATCATGACGTTGGCTCTTTTCTCAGCCTCTTCCAAAGCCTGGAATATGCAATCCCCCGCCATGTCAAAATCATTGATCTCCCCTTTCCGTATCCCTGCTGATTTTGTCTGTCCCATGCCCAATATCTGTATCGTATTGTCCGCTCTGATCTCACCGACAAGAGCTTTGACCTTGCTTGTTCCGACTTCGAGTGTGACCACGATTTTTGATTTATTTGCCATAATTTTTTCCCCTCTTCTTTACGGTTGAAAGACCACCGGCACATTCCGGTCCACGGTCAGATCGGCTGTTTGCAGGATTTTTTCATTCTGATAAGTGTAATTCAAAATCACCTCAAGACGCTCGATATGTTCATCGACGAATCCGTTTAAAAATTTGATCCGCGCCCCGTCATTGAGAATCAGGGTCACCTGGTCTCTTTTGGAAACATCGACTTGTGACACCTCGGCAATTGACCGGGCCGGGCTGGTCTCGAGCCTTTTGAGCAATTTGCATGCGGCGAGCGCCTCTTCAATCCCCAACGCCCGGCCTTCCTCAATTTTCAATTCCTTGGGAATCCCCACGATGAAAGGATATTGCGGGGCGGATATCATTTTTTTGCCCAATACGACAGACTCGTCATCCAATAAATATTGATCAATGACGCGGACTCCATTCTCCACGCGTCCGGACCATATCCCCAAACGCGCCACAGGCTGTCTTTCTATGAGTTTGATAATCAGCGTGTCCGGGAGTTGCCGGCTCACCTCGGCATGTTTAATGTGCGGGATCGCCTCCAGTTTCGCGCGGACACCCTCCATGTCCAATGCAAAGAGGTTATCCCCGGGAGCCACACCCGCCACTTTGACAATCGCCGCTTCATTCATCTGCGCCAGATTATCGATCTGTATGTGTTTGATGGTATAACTTTCGTTTTCATAGAACATTTTGCGGGCGATGAATTTTGTCGCGACCACCGTGCCTGTCAGTGACACGGACAAGATAAGGACAAGCATGAGCCATTTGCCCGCCTTTTCTTTTTTCTGCTCCTTGACTTTGCGGGAGACGACTTTGACATTGAGCAATTTGCGGTTCACCCCGGAGTGACGATGATATTTCATTGAGTGACCTCCTTGACCGGCTGCCGGACTTTGATGGATTCGATCATGACCTGCTGGCACAACTCGGGGAAACTGATCCCCACCGCCGCAGCCGCTTTGGGCAAAAGACTCGTCGCCGTCATCCCTGGAATCGTGTTGACCTCCAGCACCCACGGATTGTTGTCCTCATCGAGAATGACATCGACGCGTCCATAGACGATGTCAGCTCCCAATGATTGGTAGGCTTTGAGCGCTTCTTGTTGGACAATCCGCGTTTGATCAACCGTCAAAATGGCTGGCACCTGATAGTCGGAGGCACCCTGTGTATATTTGTTTTTATAATCATAAAAGCCGCTTTTTGGCTTGATCTCCACCACAGGCAGGACTCTGTCTCCGATGATTCCAACCGTCAGCTCACGCCCCGGGTGAAACTCCTCAATGAGCAGCTCCCCACTGTACTCATATCCTCTTTGAATTGCCGGTTTGATTTCATCCGGGTCTTTGACGATTTCAATGCCCACACTGGAGCCCTGACAGGGCGGTTTGACCACAAATGGCACGCGCAATCTGCCCGGGGTGTCCGCAGGTTTCTTGAGGATTTCAAATGCCGGAGTTTTGACTCCCGCCTTTTCAAAAAGCAATTTGCTCGGGATTTTATCAAAACCATTGCGGCTTTCCAAAACACCCGCTCCCGTGTACGCAATTCCCTTTTGCTCGAGGATTTCCTGCACTTGACCATCCTCTCCAAAGGCGCCATGCAATGCGATGAAAGCCATATCCGTCCCGGCAGGCAGTTCAAAATCACGGGACTGGATATCCACCTCGACAACCGAGGCGACTTGCGCCGCCAAAGCTTTTGCCACAGCCGCACCGGAACGCAATGAGACCTCCCTCTCGCTGGACAATCCGCCTTTGAGCACCGCAATATTCATTTCTGAAATCTTTTTAACCATAGATTTTCCCGCCGCTTTTTTCTCCAATGATCATGACCTCGGTCTCGAGTTCGATTCCTTTGGTTTCCCGGGCTTTCTTTTTAATGATCTCGATGAGTTCGAGCACATCGTCGGCTGTTCCTTTTTGATCATTGATAATGAAATTCCCGTGAATGTCGGATACACGGACTCCGCCGACCCTCGTGTTTTTGAGTCCAAGCTCGTCGATGAGTTGACCCGCACCGCATATCCCCGGATTTTTAAAGATACATCCGGCACTCGGTGCCGCCGGCTGGGTCGTCCAGCGTTTCTGATCCATTGCCTTGAGTCGCTCCGCAATTTGCTCCGGCGAATCTTCACGCGCGGTCAAAACCGCCGACAATGCGATGTGTGTGCGGAAAACCGGGACATCACGGTAAAAAACCTCCAGCTCATCTTTTTTCTTTTCGTAAATGACGCCACGGTCATCCATAAAGCGAACACTCTCGACGACATCAAAGGTGCTCCCGCCCATCGCTCCGGCATTCATCCTCAGGGCTCCGCCGATATTGCCCGGAATTCCCGCCAGATACTCGAAACCTCCGAGATTCATCCGCTTGAGTTGCATGACCACCTCTTTATTCCGCGCCCCGGCACCCACCAGGATCCGTCCGCCCTCCAACATCTCCACCCTCTTGAACCAGGCTGAGCCCAGATGAATCACCAGCCCCCGTATCCCGCCCTCTCTGACGAGCAAATTGCTCCCGCGCCCGACCACAATCCGCGGAAGATCGTGTGCGGCGGCATACTCAAGGACGGATTTCAAATCCTCTTCATCAGCCGGCTCGATCCAGAATTGAGCCGGGCCGCCGACATGCATCGTGGTGTGTTTGCGCATCGGTTCGCGACGGAGGATTTTTGTTTCCGGCTTTGTGGCATTGCGGAGATGGGTGTCGATTTTCAGCTCTTCGGCAATCTTTCCGGCGACCTCATGGATATCGCCCGCACCGAGGGTGATGATCATGTCGCCGGGATGCGCAATTTGCGAAACACGGGTGAGCAATTTGCCAAAATCGGGCTCATATTCCACTTGCAGGGAGGATGTGTCCCGCACGGCATCACAGATTGTCTGCCCCGTGATTCCATCGACGGGCTTTTCGCTCGCAGCATATATATCAGTGAGAAAAAGCACATCCGCATCGGCAAAGGCTTTGGCAAACTCGTCTTTGAAATGAATCGTGCGGCTGTATCGATGGGGCTGGAACAGCGCGATAATCCGCTGGTGATGCCCGCTCTTGGCGGCCGCCAGCGTTGCCTTGATCTCCGTCGGGTGATGAGCATAGTCATCGACTACGGTATATTCAGGGGTATTGAGCTTGACCTCAAAACGGCGGCGCGCCCCGCAAAATTCGCCCAAGGCCTTGGCAGCCTTTTCAAATGGCACACCCAACTCCAGTGCCATCGCTATCACGGGCAGGGCATTGGAAACATTTTGTCTGCCCGGGATGTTTAATGTCACCTCGCCCAACAGACGGTTTGATTGCATGACTTTAAATGTCGAGCTGAATTGACCGAAATTCAGATCAATGGCGCGAATCTCGGACACCTCCCCGAAGCCGAAACTCACGGCTTTGCATTTCTTCGAGAAAAGCAGGAATGTCTCCGTGTCATCGGCACAATAAAATATTTTTTGGGTGGTTTTATCAGCAAGCGTTTCAAAGGCTGTGAGGATCTCGCGGATGTCCTTGAAATAATCCAGATGCTCTTCTTCAATATTCAGGATAATACTGTAATCCGGCTCAAAAAGAGTGATGGATCCGTCACTCTCATCGATCTCCGCTGCGAAAGGACCGCCTTCCCCGAGGTCTGCACTGGCACCCAGGACAGGAACGTCCGCCCCGATATAATGTCCGGCTCCTTTCAGACAAGCCCTCAAGACAAATGCCAGCATGGATGTCGTCGTTGTTTTCCCGTGCATCCCTGCAACCGCAATCGATGAGACCCCTTTCATCAAGGCACTCAAGACTTCTGCCCGGCGAGCCAGGGGGATACCAGCCGCTTTTGCCCCCGCATACTCCTGATTGTCAGACAAAATCGCCGAGGAGTAAACCACCATGACCGCATCTTTGACATGTTCAGCAGAGTGATGGCTGTGGAAACGCAAACCCAAGGCCTGAAGACGGCTGATCTCGTCGGTGGAACGCAAATCCGATCCGCTCACCGCACACCCTTTTTGCAAGAGCATGCGTGCCAGCCCGCTCATGCCGGAGCCGGCCACGCCAATCAGGTGGATCACCCCGCTTTTCGACTCAATGAAATTTGAAATGTCTGTGATCTTTACCGGCATAATGTCTCCATGACGTCAGCCACTTTAACTTCGGCATTTTCAATGAAAAGTCCACGCGCGTTTTGAGAAAATTTGTCGTGCTGATTGAGCAACTCATTGATCACGTCGATCATCTTTTGAGGAGTCGCTTCAGCCTGTGACACCAAAAGTGCCGCACCGGCTTTTTCAAAGACCCGGGCATTGCGGGTTTGATGGTCTTCCGCAGCATAAGGGTACGGGATAAAGAGGGTCGGAATGCCGAAAAATGAAAGCTCCGTCATTGAGGCCGCACCCGACCGGGAGATCGCGACATCCGCAAGGATGTAAAGCTCTCCCATCTCGTGGCTAAAAGCAGAAACAAAGGATTGAACCCCTGATTTTTCATAGAGACCCCGGGCTTTCATCTCATCCTGCGCCCCGGTGATATGCAGGAATTGCCACTGGCGTTTCTGAGCTTCGTTGAGCAAGGGTAAAGTTTTCAGGACAATCTCATTGATCCCGCCCGCCCCCTGGCTGCCCCCCATGACCAGAATCGTTTTTTTCTCCGCATTCAATCCAAATTGCCCGTGATTTTTTTGCCGGCTCCCCGTCAGCGATTTTCGCAAGGGAGTCCCCGTGATTTCCACAGGTTTGCGCGGGAAATAACCCTTGCAAGCATCTAGCCCCAAGAGGACTTTTGTGACAAAGTGTGAGACCAGGCGATTGGCCTTGCCGGGGATGGCATTCGAATCATGAACCAGCGCGGGAATTCTTTTGATCCACCCGGCAATCACAGGGGGTGCGGCGGTAAACCCTCCCATAGAAAGGATGCACGCCGGTTTTTCTTTTTTGTAGATGGACAGGCATTTAAAAAGCGATATGAAAAACCCTTTGATAAACCCGATCAATTTCAAGGAAAAGATTGAGGGCATTCCCGTGACAGGAAGACTCTCCGCACGCAACCATCCGTGGTTCTTGAGTGCCAAACGGTCGATTTCTTTCGAGGAAACAAAAAGCAAAACATCGTGCCCGCGATCCTTGAGCACTTCAGCCACAGCGAGACCCGGGAACAGGTGTCCACCTGTTCCACCACATGCGATGACAAAACTCATATTCTTTTTCATACCTTTGGAGTGTAATCCGCAATGGCAAACGGATCGTGTTCAGCCATGAATACACCATGCCTGTATATATTGATGAGTATTCCCACGCCGACCATGCAGACAATGAGATTGGAACCGCCGTAACTGATAAAAGGCAGCGGCATGCCTTTATTCGGCACAAGCGCTGTGACAACGGCAATATTGATCACCGCTTGCAAGCTGATCAAAAGGGTAATCCCCGACGCCAGATACAGCCCGAATTTATCCTTTGCACAAACCGCAATCATGAATCCCGAGACCATGATCAGAATATAGCAAAAGACAATCCCCAGGGTCCACCAGAGCCCGAGCTCCTCGCCGATGACAGGAAAAATAAAATCCGTGTGCGCCTCCGGCAGATACATCATTTTTTGGCGGCTATTGCCCAAGCCAAGCCCGTCCCGTCCTCCGGAGCCCAACGCAATCAAAGCCTGGTGGATCTGATAATTCATGCCCGAGGTATCACTGGTCGGATCTAAAAATGAAAGCAGTCGCGCCCGGCGGTTCGGGATCATCAAGGCAATCGCGAGGACGATCCCCGGCACAAGAAAAATCGAAGGCAAAATGTAACGCAGCTGCGTCCCGGCAATAAACAAGAGCACCACCATCACGAGTCCGATCAAAAATGCTGTCCCCAAGTCCGGTTGCAGGAAAATAAGCCCCAGGGGAATACTTGCGAGAAGCGACGGATAAATAAATCCCCAATTCCATTTGCTCGCGAGTTTATAATTTTTAGCCATCCAGAAACAAAGAAAAATGATCACGCCGAGCTTGGCAAACTCAGCGGGTTGCAAACGGGTAAATCCCAGGGAAAGCCAGCGGCGGGCACCACCGACTTTGATGCCGAGTCCGGGAATCAAACACAACAAAAGGATCACAATCGTGATTCCAAATATCCACCACGCGTATTTTTCGTAATTTTGGTAATTGAAGCAGGCCGCCGCAATGCATCCGATTCCACCGAGCACCAGAAACATGATCTGTCGCCCGATAAAATAATACGGATCACCGCTTTGCTTCATAGCAAAGGCGCTCGTGCTAAACAGCATGACCAATCCCAACGTCGTGAGGATAAAAACCACGACGGTCAGCATGATGGCACTTTGTTTTGTTGAGAACATTGCGTTCGGCCTTTTTACATGAATCAGGATTTCACAACACAATTCACCGGACTAATCCAGCTTGTCGTTGTTCGCCATTTCGATTTTTTGCACGACAGGTGCCGCGGCTGTCGCGACGGCTCCTGTGACGGCTTTGACTTCTTTGACCGTGCCTTGCTCCGCACTCTCTGGGGACGGTGATTTCGGTGTCGCCGAGACGTTGCCTTTGACCGGAATCGATAATTTCTGACCGATTCCAATCTTGCTCACATCCTTGATATTATTGGCCGTGATAATCTCGTTGACACT
This sequence comes from uncultured Verrucomicrobiota bacterium, assembly GCA_964435715.1. Taxonomy (GTDB): domain Bacteria; phylum Verrucomicrobiota; class Verrucomicrobiia; order JAWXBN01; family JAWXBN01; genus JAWXBN01. Next base: position 36,768 of record CAYTAI010000007.1, read on the forward strand.
GACATTGTGTTTCTTGGCGATGCCATAGATGCTGTCCCCCTTTTTCACCACATAAGTATTCACTGTTTTTGCGGATGGTTCGCTCGCGTCAGCGGTTGCATGGGTTGTGGACGGGACCCGGGCAATGGTTTTGGTCGCGCCGGGAATTATGAGTTTCTGTCCGACTTTTAAAGTCTCACTTTTCATGTTGTTCGCCGATTTAATCGCATCTACGGATACCTTGTGTGTTTTGGAGATGCGATAAAGCGTTTCTCCCTGCTTGACCGTGTGCTGGCTGTTTTGTGCGGCCTGAGGCTCTTTGATGGCGGGCACTGGCTCGACGCCTGGAGCCACAGAATCAACCGGTGCAGCTGCGACAGGGCTGTTTGAATCGGTCTGTTTGCCCGGGATCACCAAAGCTTGGCCGATTTTTAAATTGTCACCGGATAATTGATTGGCGGATTTTAATTCCGAGACCTTGATTCCATTGGCTTTCGCGATTTTGATCAGCGTGTCGCCTTTTTGCACTTTATAAGACGCCTCTGCCGCTTTTGATTCAGGAGCAGGAGCCGCTGCGACATTTGATTCCGGCACGACTGCCACTGGTGCTGCTTGTGCCGCCGGTGCAAAGACGGTTTGCTCTGCCGCTTTCTGGCTTGTGATGGGTGCGGTCACCGGTGCGACAACAGGTGCCGGAGCACTCTTGACCTGTGCGGATTGAGGTGCCTCTACCACAGGAATGGTCGCCGCTTCAGGAGTCACCACCGTATCAGCCGAGATGATTTCCGTCGCATAGGATTCTTCTGTGGGAGCCGCCGCACTGTCCATGTCGGCGATTGTTTTGTTATTGATCGAGTTTGGTGCTGACTCGATGAGGTCGCGGGTCGCCATTTCACCGGTTGCCGCTTTGTTTTTGCTCTTGAGGGAATGATATCCGAGGATTCCCAAGATCACCACGACGTGCAGAGCGAGCACGATGATGAATATTTTACCCAGTTTCATGTTGTTTTATCTCCTGATTGCCCCTGTTTTCACAAGGTCATGTTGTTTTGTTTTTGCTTCACCGTGTCCGAGTGCGAACACGAAATTTTTGAACCGCTCTCCGCGGTCTTGGTAGTTCTTAAATTGATCAAAACTTGAGCATGCCGGGGAAAAAAGAATCACGTCCCCTGTTTTTGCGTGTGCCACAGCCCCGTGAAAGGCACGTTCCAAATCTCCCGCGACTTCCGTCTCCAGATGTCCCTTCCAGTCAGAGCTGATTTTTTCCGCCGTCTCCCCGATTAAAAATGCTTTTTGAATCTTTTGCCCTGCCAACACAGCCAGGGACTCGAAGGAAAAGCCCTTGTCTTTGCCGCCGGCGATCAATATGACCCGCCCCGGCTGTGAAAGAAGGGCTTTCGCCAATGCGTCCGGATTGGTCGCCTTCGAGTCATTGATATACGTGACTCCGCCGAAACACCCGACGACCTCGCAACGGTGCGGAGCGGGCTCATAGGCACAAATGGCACCCGCGACTTTTTCTAAAGGCAGACTCCACTCCTCTGCAACCGCCAGTGCCGCCATGATATTTTCCGCATTATGAACCCCGCGCAATTTGCCCTGCTGCATATCAAAAAGCTCATGGCCTTCTTTCAAAATCATTGTCCCTTGTAATCCATAACGGGCATTTTTTCGCGTTGTGCTGAATGTCACTTGTCGCGCGCTCATAGCCGGATATGAGTAATCCGCATTGACGACGGCACAATCTTCGGGGGTCTGGTTTTCAAAGATGCGGTATTTTGCAGCCGCGTAATCTTCCATCGCGTCATAACGGTCAAGATGATCCGCAGTGAGATTCAAGAATACACTGGTTGCCGGGCGAAACCCTTTGATTTGCTCCAGTTGAAACGAGCTGACCTCGACGACCATGACATCCAGTGAGGCACTGCCCCGGATTGCTTCCGTCAAAGGCAGTCCGATATTCCCGCTCGCCACTGTTTTTTTCCCGGATGCGATGAATGCGGATTCGATGAGCTCCGTTGTTGTCGTTTTTCCATTCGTCCCCGTGATCGCCACGACAGGGCATTGACAAAATTGCCATGCCAGCTCCAGCTCACTCCAGAGGGGAATCTTCTTTGATTGAAGGGAACGCACCCATTCTTTCCGGGGATCGATTCCCGGACTGATGATGGCGAGGTCAAAGTTTTCATCCGGGGCAATTTGCTCGCCGCTCTGGATGCGGCATCCCTCATTGACCAGGTCTTCGACCCCCGTGATCGCAGCCTCATCTTGTATCATGACCCTGGCTCCTTGACTCAAAAGGAAACGGGCGGCAGCCAGACCGCTCCGGCCTGCTCCCAGCACGACAACATTCCTATTTTTGAGGTCAGGTTTCATCTCAGTTTCAATGTGGCAAACCCGATCAGGGCAAAGATAATGGAGAGAATCCAAAACCGGATGACCACGGTGGATTCATTCCATCCTTTTAATTCAAAGTGGTGATGGATGGGGGACATCGCAAAAATGCGTTTGCCCGTCAGCTTGAATGACGCAACTTGCAAAATCACCGACAAGGCTTCGATGACAAAAACGCCCCCGATAATCACCAGGATGAGCTCCTGTTTGATGCAGATCGCGACATATCCCAGAAATCCCCCGATGGCGAGCGAACCCGTGTCCCCCATAAAAACTTTTGCCGGATGACAGTTATACCAAAGGAATCCCATCCCCGCGCCGAAAAGCGCGGCACACATGACCGCCAGCTCCTGCACCCCTCTGATGTGCGGGATAAAAAGATATTCCGCCGTCGTGAGTTGCCCCGCCAGATATGTGAAAATCGCCAGCGAACCCGCCACGCAAATTGTGCATCCGATGGCCAACCCGTCCAAACCGTCCGTGAGATTCACGGCATTGGATGTCCCGGTCATGACCAGGGCAAAAAAGACCAGGGAGACAATGCCCATGTCCATCACAGGATTTTTGATAAAGGGTAAAAATAACTGGCGCAACTTCTGCCCCGACTCCGGATTTGTTATCAGGAATATTCCGACAATCACCGCGAGTCCGGTCTGGACGATGAGTTTCTGGCGAGCCGAGATTCCTTTGGAGTTCTTCTTGACCACTTTCAAGTAATCGTCGGCAAAACCGAGGGCACCGAGCACAACCAGCACCAAAAGTCCCAGCCAGACAAAGTGATTATCCGGGCGCGCCCACAAAACCGTGGAAAGAATGACCGACCCGAGAATCATGACCCCCCCCATCGTCGGGGTTCCCATTTTTTTGCCGTGCAGCTCATAGAGCTTGTGCACTTCTTCTTTGGAACGGATCGGCTGTCCGATTTTGAGCGAGAGCAATTTGCGGATGACCCAGGGTCCGCAAAAAAGCGAGACCAAAAGGGCTGTCAACGCCGCCATCATCATGCGAAAGGTGCCGTATTGGAATACGTTGAACCCCGCAAAAAAATCTTTTAATTCGTAAAGATAGTATAACATTTTTTTATTTGAGTTGCTGCCATGCGGCGAGCACTTCCTCCATTTTGGCACCCCGTGATCCTTTGATCAGGACAAAGTCACCGGGTTGACATTGACAATTCAGGGCGGTGGCCATTTCCACGGGCGAGTCCGAGATCATGATGGATGCGGCATTCATTCCCGCGGAGAGGGCGCCCCCGGCAATTTGCGCGGCATATTCACCTCGCACATAAAGCCTGCGGAGTCCGAGCTCCGCGGCTAGTTGCCCGATTTTCCGGTGGGCACTGTCCGCGAGTCCGCCAAGCTCATACATGGTTCCCAATACCGCGTGGCAATCGGCGGCACCGGCGAGTGTTTTGAGTGTTTTCAAACCCGCCTCCACCGAGACGGGATTTGCATTATAAGCGTCATTGATCACGTTGACCCCGTTGACCCGGATTTGTTGCATCCTCATGCCCGGGATCCGGACTTTTGCCAGACCCGCGCAAATTTCTTCCCATTCCAGTCCGAAAACCAGTCCGGCGAGACTCGCTGCCATCGCGTTGTAGACCATGTGCTCGCCAAAGACCGGGCTGAAGGCATCCATCGATTTGCCTTCATGCTGCAAGGTGTAGTAGATCCCATCTTGTCCGGTACGGATGCCTGTGGCACTGAGTGTCGCGCGGGCATTGTCGATGCCAAAAGTCAAAATTTTCGCATGAACCCCCTCGACAACCAGCGGCGTCCACCGGTTGTCGAGATTGACGATGGCATGGCCGGTCGCGGGGAGCTTGCGGACGACCACCGCCTTTTCGTGGGCGATGCCTTCTTCATTGTCAAAATTTTCAATATGCACCGCGCTGACATTGGTCACGATCCCGGCCACCGGCTGCGCGATGTCCATGAGCGGGGCGAGTTCACCCGGATGATTCATTCCCATTTCAACAACAGCGGCTTGGAGGCCAGAGTCCATCTGGAGGACTGTCAGCGGAACCCCGATATGATTATTCAGGTTTCCCTCTGTTTTGCTGGTCAGTAATTTTTCAGAGAGCACGGCCGCGGTAAATTCTTTTGTCGAGGTCTTTCCATTGCTTCCCGTCACTGCCACCGTCCGCACGGGCAATTTGCTCCGGTAACCGCGGGCAATTTGCTGCAATGCCGAAAGCGTGTCCGCGACCTCGATTTTCACTGAGCCCGCCGGAGCCTTGAGCCCTTGAGCCTGCGAGACAACGATTCCCGCCGCCCCTTGTTCGAGTGCTTGCAGGGCGAAATCATGCGCGTCGAAACGCTCCCCCCGGAGCGCAATAAACAGGCTGCCGGGCTTGATTTGACGCGTGTCCGTGGAGACACCGGTGAAAACCCCCTCCGGGTGATCCCCGGAAATTTTTCCACCGCAGAAAGAAGCCGCTTCGGCGAATGTTAACGGGTCCATACGCCTCCCTTCACCGCAAACAGCTCCGCGGACAAATCCCGCAAAATTTCACGGTCATCAAAAGGAACGACCCCGGTGGCAAACTCCTGGTAAGTCTCATGCCCTTTGCCGGCGACCAGCACGGTGTCGCCTTCCTGTGCAATTTGCAAAGCACGGTAGAGCGCCTCGCGCCTGTCCTCGACGATTTCAAAATTATTTTTGCCGGCAAAACCTTGGGCGATCTGGGCAATGATCGCGGAGGGTTCCTCCTTCCGGGGATTGTCACTTGTGATCACGGTGTGGTCGGAGAGTTGTGCGGCGACACGCCCCATGAGCTCCCGTTTTTTCGCATCACGATTTCCCCCGCATCCAAAGACCGTGATGAGCCGGCCGCGGGTGGTCTCCCGCAGGGTCGTCAGCACATTTCTGAGCGCATCATCGGTGTGTGCGTAATCGACAAAAATGTCCACTGGCAATGGACTCTCGACCCGCTCCAGACGTCCGGGGACAGCAGGAATGTCGCCTAGTGCAGCCACGGCATTTTCTAAATCCATGCCCAGCGCAATCGCTGTGCCCAGGGCGGCAAGACTATTGGAGATATTATGACGACCCGCCAGCGGCAGTCTCACATCATGGATCACGCCGGCGAAATGCAATTTGTAGCGAGTGGCATTGCTGCCCAGCTCCACGACCTGCGCCCGCAAGTCGGCTCCGGCATCAAAACCGAAGGTCAAGACACGGGCGGAGGGATTGACCCGCGCGATCAGGGCCTTTGCACGGCTGTCATCCAGATTGATCAGGGCCGTGGTTTTTTTGTCACCCTGTCCCAGTTTTTCAAACAAAATGCTTTTTGCCGCAAAATAAGCGTCAAAAGTCTGATGATAATCAAGATGATCCTGTGTGAGATTCGTAAAAACCGCGACATCAAAATCAATACCCTCGACGCGCCCTTGATCCAAGGCATGAGACGAGACCTCCATCACACACGCGCGGCAACCCGCCCTCGTCATCCGCGCCAGCATGTCATAGACCTCGACGGATTCCGGGGTCGTGCGCGCGGCAGGAATCTCTCTTTCCCCGTCGTCGTAAACGACTGTTCCAATCAGACCGGATTTGCAACCCGTCGCGTCGAGCAAATGTTTGATCAGATAGGCGGTCGTTGTTTTTCCATTCGTCCCGGTAATCCCGACGACTTTGAGCCTGGCATCGGGACATCCGTGGAGCACCCGCGCAATTTGCGCCATGGCACGGCGGGCGTGGGCGACTTTCAGGCGGACAGCCGCTGGTGCCGCCGGATCGATGGCAGACTCCTGGACAATAGCGAGGGCTCCTTGAGCCAGTGCTTCCCGCGCAAATTGCACACCGTCGAGCTTGAGACCGGGGACTGCGACAAAAATATTTCCCGGCAAAACCTTGCGCGAATCACAAGCCACGCCTGTGACGACGACATCCGTGTCACCGGTGACCGTCTCCACATTCACATGGGGTATGATCTCTGAGAGTCTCATTAGTCGTGGGCCGCCATGTTGACTTGGTTCAAATGATTTGCCGGAGCCGGTCTCATCGCCAGATGTTGAACGATCCTTTGGGACATCCGCGCAAAAACAGGTGCCGCAGTCTGACCACCGTAGGTGAGCTTTGCTTGTGGCTCATCAAGCACCACGACAATGCTGATTTCCGGATTTTCCGCGGGCAAATACCCCGCGAAAGAGGCGACGACTTTTCCCTGTTTTCCCTGATAATAAGTGCCTGTCTTTGGATCGATTTTCTGGGCTGTGCCCGTCTTGCCTGCCACGGAGAATCCCTCGACTGCCGCCCGTTGCGCCGTCCCCCCCTGACGCGTCACTGAAAGCAGGGCCTCATTCATCATTTCAGCGGCGTAAGGGCTGATGACCCGGCGAACCACTTGCGGATAATTTTGCTCGATAATGCGGCCTTGTGAATCGGTGATCCTGGAAACAAGCATTGGTTTCATCAGGGTTCCACCATTGGCAATCACATTCATCGCCATCAGCACTTGGAGTGGGGTGGTCGCCACCTCGTGTCCCATCGGGATGCGTGTGATACTGATCTTTGACCAGCGGTTCAAGGGATTGACGATCCCGCGCAATTCGGCCGGCAACACCACTCCGGAGCGTTCTCCAAAACCGAACTTGCGAACATAATCGTGCAAGCGGGCGTCGCCCAGCTCGAGGGCGATTTTCGCCGTCATTATGTTACTGGATTTTTGAACCCCTTCTTTGACGGTGAGACTCCCGTAAGGATTATGATCGCGGAGGATGCGCCCCCCATAGGAGAACTCCCCGTTCTCACAGAAATATTTTGTATCAAGCGTCGCCAGCCCTTCGTTGAGCGCCGCTGCCACAGCGACGATTTTAAATGTCGAACCCGGCTCCATGATATCCGAAATCGAGCGGTTCCGCATCGCGTCGAGGTCTGTTTTCGGAAGATTGGGATTGTAAGTCGGGCGGCTGGACATCGCCAGAATCTCACCCGTGCGCGGCCTCGTCACGATCGCCATCGCCCCCACCGGTTTGAACTCATGGACGGCTTCATCAAGCTCATCCTCGACAATGTGCTGAATGATGCTGTCAAGGGTGAGAACCACATTGAAACCGTTGCGAGAAGGAACGTCCTGCGCCCGGTAAGGCACGATTTCCCGGCCCGAGGAATCACGCACGATACGCCTCCATCCATCCTGCCCCTGCAAAATGTGTTGCAGGCGCTGCTCGATCCCTTGCAACCCGTTTTTCTGATAATGATCCACATAACCGATGACATGGCTGGCGAGAGTGTCCTGGGGATAACTCCTCAAGTAATCATCATCAAAATAAATCTGGGGCGCCTTGAGTGCCTTGACTTTTTCAACCTGCCCGGACTCACACGGCGGGCGATCTCGACGTAACGGGTCTTTCGATTCATCCTTTCCATCATGTCCTTGAGGGGAATCCCCAATGTCTCAGACAACCCGCGTCCCAGTTCGGACACGAGCTCCTCCTCTGTCGGGACGCGGATGGAAGGATCCTTGGCGGCACGCGAGCGGATGCGTTTGATCTGCAGCTCATAGGCTTCACGCAGACCGACGGGATCAATCGAGATTTTTTTGAGCGGCAGACTCGTTGCCAGAATCTCCCCATTAATATCGTAGATCTCCCCGCGCTGGGCCTCGATGGGAATCTTCCTCATATGATTATTCATCGCCAACTCGTAATACCGCTCGTGGTCACGGACTTGCAGCTGGACAAGCCGTGCCGATAAAATGGTAAAGGCGGTCAAGCCTATGAGACTCACCGCCATCGTCCGGGTATGGGCATTCCACTGGATCATTATTCTTGGTTAACCTCCCTCACAGGTGGTGAAATCTTGCTTGCGGCGACACGCAATGTTTTTGAGCCGGAAACAGATTCGACCATCACAAACTGTGCATCCCGGGGCTGCACCAGCCCCAGCCCCCACTGGACATTCTTGTAATTGACAATGCGGGGATTCTTCAGATTGGCGACTGTGCCGAGCAGAACCTCATTCTTCTCCCGCGCGACTTGGATTTGCTGCTCCATTTTTTTGAGTTCATTCCCCAGAAAAACCATGCGGTTTTTCTGGTGCACATAAAAAAAAGCGAGGGCACCCACGACAAAAATGAATGTGCCTGCTAAAAAAATTGTTTGCAGGTTGATGGAGTTCGTATTTTGACGGCGGTTGCGTGACATGATTTTTAAAGTTTTTCCACGACCCGCAGTTTTGCACTGCGGGCACGGGGGTTGTTTACGATTTCATCCTCGCTGGCCTCGACGGCTTTGCGCGTGATTTGCTTGAAAATGCGGGCGGGATTCGGACGCGGAGCCGGCCAGGCGGGGTTGTCAATTGTTTCGCGGGCATTGTCACGGAAGTAGTGCTTGACCATGCGGTCTTCGAGCGAATGAAAGGTGATCACGGCGAACCGCCCCCCCGGGGCGAGCAATCCGGAGAATGAGTCGAGCCCGCCGCGGAGGACTCCGAGCTCCTGATTCACCTCAATACGCAAGGCTTGAAAGACTTTTGTGGCGGGGTGGGTTTTGCCGCGACGGCCTCCCGTGACTTTTTCGATATGCCCGGCGAGGTCGAGTGTCGTGGTGAAAGGTTTTTCCGCACGGCGGCGGACAATGGCGCGGGCAATGCCACGGGCGCGCGGCTCCTCTCCGTATTCACGGAAAATCCGCTCCAGCCCGGACTCTGTCGCGGTATTGACAATATCCGCTGCCGTTGTCCCGCCCGACTGATCCATTCGCATATCGAGAGGACCATCCTTGTTAAAGGAAAAACCACGCGCCGCCGTGTCGAGCTGATGGGAGGAAACCCCGAGATCCAGCAAGACGCCATCCACCGCGTCGATACCCAAACGGTTCAACACGCTGCGCGCATTCTGATAGTTGGTTTTTTCAATCATGATTCTTCCTTCAAATTTCTTGAGCCTTTGCTCTGACGCCGCTAAAGCCTCATCATCCTGGTCGAGCCCCACCACTCGCACGGTCTCATCGTTTTGGAGGATCGCCTCCGCATGGCCTCCGCCACCGAGGGTGCCGTCCACGATGAGTCCGCCTGTCCTGACCTTGAGCGCATTCACGACCTCATCCCTCAATACAGGCAGATGACGGAATCCACTCATGCCTCACCAACCGAGCCCGATGGCCTGCGGTTACCAGTGGCGAACCACTGGGATCTTTTCATATTTTCAACCGTCGATGTCTGCCCCCGGTACTTTTTGCTCCGGAGACTGATGTAATTCCAGAATTCACGGCGGAACTCGGATTGTTCGGAATGACTGCGACCCTGGCCGCGGTAATCCCAATGATCTGACAAGTATTGTCTGACTTCTGACATAGGTTCTTCCTCCCCGGTGGTTACAAGCCGACCATATCCATGATTTGCCCCATTGGTATGTCGACAGCTTTTTGTTCCGCATCGTATTGGGCGGGACTCAATATCCGGAATCGGTCACCGCCCCCCAAAAGAACGACTTGACCTTCCACTCCGGCTGTTTTTAAAAAATCATTTTTTTCATCCCGGAAAACCGACAGGCAGATGCGCCCGTTTTTATCCAGAGAAAGTTGCTTCGCCCCGCTGGTGAGTCGTTGACGGGCTTTGGTGATCTGCCCCAGCGTCAGGTTCGAGCCCTCTCCGAAATTTTGCACGAGCGAATTGAAAGTGATGGCAGGCATGACCGTGAATGTATTGTCGCGCTCGTCGAAAAGACCGTGGTAAACCTCGATTTTTTGCTCACCCGCATCACGCCAACGAAAAGGCAAGGTGAAGCGTTTCTTATCATCTAAAGGCAGATGATAAGTGTCCGTAAACTGGACTTGATTGAATGAACTCATCGGGATATATCCACTTAATTTAACAATTGTTCCCATTTTCTACCACCATGCCCCACGAATAGTCAACATGATTTTTGTAAAAATTTTTTGTTAGTTGTTGAAAATTAAGAAGATATAATAAGTTTATTTATGTAAAAACTTAGAAAGCAAGTTGCTGCGTGTCAATTATTTATAATTTGATGCATGCTCGAATGAATCTTGACCCCGCGCCCCCGGTATTCCCTCTCAAAATCCGTCAACAGCTCCTGATACGGGTTTTCGCCATCAAACCGCTTGAATCTCCCACTCGCACGAATACTTTCTTCGATCACTCCAAAATATTCCGCGTGATCCGTGCGAATGTAGAATATGCCCTCAGGGGTCAATGTGTCCGCGACGGCATGGACAAAATCCGGATTCACCAATCTCCGCTTCTGCTGTTTTTTCTTGGGAAAAGGATCAGGATGATACAAATGCACGGCACTCACCGACTTTTTCGGGATCAGATATTTCACGGTGTAACGATTCTCCAGGCGCAAAACCCGGACATTATACAACCCCGCTCTTTTCGCGCGTCGCCCGATTTTCCGCACCCGTCCGAGCAAACGCTCGATCCCGAAAAAATTCCTCTCCGGGAAAAGTGTCGCCGCCTGAATCAAAAATCCCCCGTCCCCCGCGCCAATGTCCAGCTCCACCGGGCGCACCGAACCAAAGACTTCCTCCCATGGCACCGGCCAGAGGCAATCAGGATGGTTGATTTGAAAAGAATCAATTTGCACAAGCAGATGATTGTAGTCCAGTGCCCGGGAGGATGCACGCTCATTATTTACTGCAACAGCTCGGGGAGCGCGCCCAGCTTGTCCCGAATCGCGACTTCGGGATCCCCGGGTGCGTCCGAGGGCTTCCACGCCCGAAGGAACAACTTTCCCTGTGCAATTTGCGCCTGATTTGATTAGATAAAGTTCAACCTTCTGGAATAATGTGTTTTTTTGAGGGACTGCAAACAATCAGGATTGAATTTGGGCAATTTGTTTGATAAGCCTTCCAGTCAATGTTCCCTCAACCGCGCGGCTGTAAGCCATTCAATTTGACTCTGCTTGCGGCATGGGTCGTGTTGGGAGGATTGTTTGTCTCCCCGCTTCATGCCGCTGACACTTTCGGGGAGCGTAGTCTGGGGAGCGCGCCCGTCCCGGGTGCATCCGAGGGCTTCCACGCCCGAGGAACCGCTTTCCCCGCGCCACTTGCGCCTGATTTGATTCCGGATTCAGTAAACTTGTCTCTCTACGACGGTTCGTTCCGTAAAAAACTCTCCAACACCCGGAGTAACCTCAAAACAAACAAGAAAACCAATGACACATGGAAAAAACCATCTCAAATCTCAGCCTTCTCTGAAAAGCGCAGTCAAGGATGAAAGTGAGGGGAAAGTGTGTCGCGGTTGAGCCAGATTATGGTCGCCCTGAGAAAAGCTCAAGGCGAAGCCCAAGACCGGATCAAGGGAGAGGTGCAGGCGCATTCTGACACCTTGGAAGACCTCGCGAAGCTCAATCACTTGAGGGAAGAGATGATCAAACAACGGGAGCAATTGCTTGAGAGAGCCGGGACAACGGGGCGCAAGCTCAACTTTGTGGATGATGCGAGTTTTCTGAGATCACCGCCTGTGCCGGAATATCAGGCGGCTGCCGTAAAAGCGGCCAAAGAGGCAGAAGCGCCCTTCCAGAAGAAAGTGCAGGGGCTGGGACTGGATACAAGGGTCACCGGAGCCTTCGAAGGCCCGGTCAAACAGGATAATGGCACAATGGTTTACCACTACTCCAAACACCTGGCCGTTGGTCAGGACAATGCCCTGAATCCGTTTTATGAGTGGAAGGAGAATGAGTTAGGAAAACAGATGGCAATTCGTCCTGAAACCAAGCCGGTTTTGTATGCTTCAAATGAAAGCCCTCATGAGGGGAGCGAACCGGACAAGAATCTGTCGGAAATGGAGATTGAAAAAGATGCTCAAAATCTGATGTGGGAGAATCGTGGCGAGTGGGAAGCAATCCTCTCGGAGTTAGCTTCACAAGGAAAACTCTCCGCTGATCAGCGTGGATTATTGATTGCGCTCCAGACAGATGATAAAGCTGGATTTGACTCATGGTTTCGAATGGCGAAAACAAGGGGTGACTTGAAATTTGGGATCACGGTCGTGCGTGATGTGGTCGGGGAGGTGACATTGGCCGCTCCTGTGCAAAAAATACTTGGGGGAAAAGATTTGGATGGGAATCAGGTGGGAGAAGGGGAACGGATCGGGGAATTGGCTTTTCTAGTCTTCGGCGGCATAATCATTGATAAAGTATTTGATGTTGCCAAAGGGACATGGAAATGGGTAAAAAGAACCGACAAATCAACCACAACTCAAGGAGCATCAACCGTTGCCAACACCACTGCGCAGGCTGCGCAAACGGGGGTTAAGGGGATTGTGGCGGGGGAAGGGGCATTAAGTATATTTACATATATCCCGACAACTGGACGGAAATTCAATCAGTTAACTTCCCGAGGATGGACACGTCAATCGATCCATGATCTTGTAAATAATCCATACACCACCCGCCAAGCCGTCAACAAAGCCAACAATAATCCTGCAACTGCATATTTCAGAAATGATGGGCACTATGTGGTTAGGGACGATGTCACTGGGCAGTTAATACAAATGAGTGACACTCATAAAACAATCGGCAAGGGATCAGGTCAATGGAGTCCTGATGATGTAATTGTTAATCCATTTATACCCTAGAAAGCTCATGAAACAAACTGAACTGCTATTAAGAGAACTAGAAGCTGAGTTCTTAGAACATGCCATTGATCCGAATGGGCTTTTTCTGCTTGATTCAAATATTGCAATACAATTTATCCTCACCGGGGTGCAAAAAGGATTAGAACTCCAAGGAGTAGAAAGTTTTCGCATAACAAGAGAGGGTGCCTTTCAACCTGAGCAAGAGTTTAGCAACGACATAGCAGATCAGAGTGTCAGCCATGAAGACTTTGTAGATATGACGATTAATTTGGTTAAGAAAGGAGGTCGATGTGGAGTCAAGTTTCAGGTTGTTTTTGCCCTCGATATCAAGTAGCAAGCGCAATCGGATGACTGGGTGTGGGACATGCCTGCGGACAGGAAATACGATCATTTCCAAAAGGCCTGCGGCCTTCAAAAATAAGGGACAGGCTATTAGTTATTGACAGGGGATGGAGAGTGTGTATCGTTGATGATTGTAAGTCATTGTTATTGAATTTACTAACAGGGATAAATGTTATGAGGGGATTACGGATAAAAGGGGATGGGGAATGTTATTACCACTGTTTGTCACGGGTGGTGGATCGGCGGTTTATCCTGGGGAAACGGGAGAAAGAACAGTTCTGCAAGATGATGCGGGCGGTGGAACGGTTCTGCGGGGTGCAGGTGGTCACCTACGCGGTGATGAGCAACCATTTCCATATTCTGGTGGGAACACCCGAATCTCTTGAGATCACGGATGAAGAACTCTTTGAACGGTTGGAGGCGGCTTACCCTCCGGGCTGGGTCAACGCCCATCGACAGGTGATGGAGGAATACCGCAAAGAGGGAAAAGACGAGCTGGCGGAAGCGTATCGGCAACGGTTCCTGAAACGGATGGGGGATGTGTCGGAATTCATGAAGATGCTCAAGCAGAGGTTCAGTGTGTGGTATAACCGCCAGCATGACCGTGTGGGCACGCTGTGGGAGGACCGGTTTAAAAGTGTGCTGGTGGAGGATGGACTGGCGCTGACAACGATGGCCGCCTACATTGATCTGAATCCAGTGCGGGCGGGAATGGTATCCGACCCGAAGGATTACCGGTGGAGCGGGTATGGGGAAGCGGTGGGAGGCGGGGAAAAGGCACGGGAGGGATTGTCCCGGGTGATCAACCGTCCCGGAGTGAAGGCGGCGGAGAGTTGGAAAGCCGTGGCGGCGCGTTACCGGCAACATGTTTATTTGCAAGGGCAGAGGGAAAACGGGCGGAAAAACGATGCTTTGGGCAGTGAACAATTAAAAGTGGTGCTGGAGAAGAAAGGGGAACTGAGCCGGGAGGAGTTGCTGAGATGCCGGGTGAGGTATTTCGCGGACGGGGCGGTGCTGGGGAGCCGTGAGTTTGTGGAGAGAGTCTTTGAGAGGAACCGGAAACTCTTTGGAGTCAAACGCCGCCGGGGAGCCGCGCCGATGAAAGGAGCATGGGGCGGACTCATGACCGCCCGCGCCCTGCGCCTTGAACCGATTACCGTTCCAGCAAGTGGTTAAGAAGGCATCAAAAACATGCCGCAAGAAATGATAAAAAACGGAGCGTTTCAAAATACTATCGCTTTTTATAGATGCAGTAACACCCGATCAATGAAAATATCGTCACCGCCAACCATGCTGCAATCGCCGGGGGCAATCGATCTCCTTTACCCAGCGCGAGGGAGAAATTTGTCACAAAAAAGAAAGCGATGAAAAGGATAAATGGGTAAGCGATCCCGGCAATCGGATCACGTTTGGTGACACTGGCAGCGTAGGGAATCGTGAAAAGCGCGATGGCAAGACACCAGAATGGCATGGCATAACGGTAATACAAAGTGGTCAGATAAGGGGCAATCCGGGAGGAACGATAAGTTTTATTCTGCTCGATGTAATCGCGGATTTCAGTGGCTGTCATCGCCTCGATATCACGGTTTCCGCTCGCTAACATTTGTCGTGGATTCTCGATGAAATCGGAATATGTCCGTGAGGGAATATTCTCCGCACGGGGGTCACGGCCTGAACCTGTGAAATAAATCTCGCGAATGTCAAAAAGTTGCCATTCGCCATTCACATAGGCCGCGCGCGAGGCATAAATCTTGCGGGTATCCTGACCTTGTGCATCTTGCTCGACGATCTCCACATCCTCCGCGGTAGACCGCGTGACATTGAATAATTTGATATACCAAAAACGATACTGCCCCCCTTGAAAATATTGGACTTTGCGGCGGATCAAGTCGCCCGCCTCATTTCGCTCGCCTTCGATGAGCATTTGCCGGCTACGCCCGGTATATTCAGCCGTTGTCTCGCGGTTCATCCATAACAAGAGAAATGAAGCGATGAGAGAAACCAGGATCATGGGGAAGGCAATCCGCTCCATGGCGATTCCGCATGCCCGCATCGCGACAATCTCATTATTTTTCGCCAAAGTCACCAGGGTGTAAATCAGGGCCACTAAAAGGGAGACTGGCACCATGTACATCAAAAGATAGGGCATGTTCAGATACAGGTACGTCACGCCCTCTTGGAAGGTCAGGCCGATCTTGAGCATTTTCTCGAGTTCACTCATCAAAATCTGAATGGTGAACATCACAATCATTGCCGCCAGGATCATGCCCCATGCAGCGCAGAATTCTTTGAGAATATGGAAATCAAGCAATTGAGGTCTCCAATACACCCAGGCTTTACGGCTCGACTCCGGCTTGAGATGAAGCCACCGGTCAATAGCCGAGCTGGAGCCATCCTGATTGCCGCCTGATTCCTGTTCTGATGTGTTGTTTTTTTCCATGCCAGTCTGGAGTGATACAACAGCATTCGGTTCTCCCCGACAACGCTAAAAAGAACCTGACAGACCGCCCGTTGTCATTTAAGCTTTTGAAACAATTCTATGAGTATTTCCCTTGATTCCCAACTGGATGAAAGCATCCAGGTCCAGACCTCCCTTCGCAATTTGCTTCCGGACATTCTCCGGGCAGCCAAAATGACTGTTGAATCCCTCAAAAGCGGCGGAAAAATCTTGTCCTGCGGGAATGGGGGAAGCGCTGCGGATGCCCAACATCTCACGGAGGAATTCATCGGCCGTTATCGCAGCAACCGGGTGCCCCTCGCGGCAATCGCCCTGACCGCGGATACACAAGCACTCACATGCATTGCCAATGATTTCGGGTATGAAGAAATTTTTGCCCGGCAGGTGCGCGCGCTGGGAAAACCGGGCGATGTGCTGGTGGCATTCAGCACGAGTGGAAATTCTGAAAATATCATCCGCGCCCTTAAAGACGCGCGTGCTCTGGGTGTGAAAACAATTAATTGTTCCGGTAAAGACGGGGGAAAAGCCAAGGGGCTCGCCAATATTGAGTTGATCATCCCCAGTGATTCAACAGCAAGGATACAAGAGGCGCATACATTCATCTTGCATTGCATTCTTGAATATGTGGAAACCCAATATACATAATTTTAAAATTATTTTTTACTCCATTTTGCTCGGGGTTTTTCTTTGGGCGGGTTGCTCAAAAAAAGAGGAGTCAAAGAACCAGAAAGATGGCCAATCCTCATCCCCGGAGCAAATTGCGCGGCAACCGGAACAAGCCACTGTCGTTGAGGAGGAGCAAATTGCCCCGGTTCAGGACGGGGATATTCCTGTCCCCGCAAAAATACAGGATGAGTCCTTGGCTTCCGAAACAATCGAGGAGAAATCCTCGATCGAACCAAAGTCCTTCAATCTCCACGGTCGTTGGAACAAGGAACGTGTGCGTAATGCCGAACTCAACCGGTTCCCCCCTCCGGCCACCATCAAGTTACCGCCGGCTCCCCATAAATTTTCAAGCACTCTGGGCCGGTTGGATAAATTTGACGGGCATCAGCCACCCGTCGAGACAGAGGAATCCCCCTTGTTAGAATCTGTCCCGGAGAAAGTGCCCGCCGAGATGGAGGCACAGGAAAAAGAATTGCCCGCGCGGATGAGAAGCCCGGAGTTGTCACTTCAACAAATCAAACCTCGCACAACAGCTAAACCCACCATCACTATCCTCTGCTATCACCAATTTAACAGCGCAGGACTTTATTCTATGTCCGCGGCGGAGTTCCGCCAGAATCTCGAAATGATCCGGGATCGCGGATACACAGTGGTTCCCCTTTCACATGTTATTGAGTTTTATCAGGGAAAAAGGGATGACCTCCCCGAAAAATCCCTTGTCATTACCATCGACGATGGATACCGCTCGGTTTACAAATATGCCTATCCGATTCTGAAAGAATTCGGTTATCCCTGGGTTTTCTATGTTTATTCGGATTATGTCGGCAGTGGAGCAGGTGCTGTGACCTGGGAGCAGTTGAAGGAAATGGCACAAAACGGCATGGAGCTTGGAGGCCATTCTAAAAGCCACCCCATGCTGACAAAAAGGATGGGAAAATCGCAAGAAGAGTATGAGCAATGGCTTTATGAGGAGATTGTTTTATCCCGGAAAATCATTGAAGAAAAAACGGGAATACCAGTTGTCTCATTTTCATATCCTTACGGGGCATTTGATGCTGCGGTCCGCGAAAAAACCATTGCTGCAGGTTATGACGCCATCACCACGGTTATTCATGCAAATAACTACAGTCACACCGACCCTCATGAGCTGAACCGGTTTGTCCTGACGAAAAGCTACAGTATCACGCGCGCCCTGGATGCTGCCGATAAAAGCCAGGCACTCCCCTTGAGCGGACTCCATCCGGCGATGGGTAGTCATTTGCCGGCACCGCCTGAGTCTGTCTCGGCAAAGATTCCTGAAGGGTATTCGACGGATCTGGCTCATCTTGCCCTTTCTATCGGAGGTCATGCGGTGAAAGAGATCATGTTTGATCCGGTGACACGCACTCTGACAGCGACAAATCTGCCTTCCGGTTTGGGAGAAAGGGTGATTTTAAAAATCACAGCACTCAACGAAAATTCACAAACACAGCGCACCGGCACATGGTATTTTAATCTCGCGCCGGCCAAACAACCCGCCAATGAAATGATCACACCGCCCGCGCCTGTCAACCCATCCTTGAATGAAACCCTTACCCCCTGATTTCCGGTTCTCTTTTCAGAGACCTGCGGCAAAAGTCGTCCTCACGCTTTTGCTTCTGCTGATTCCGCTAACCCTGTCCGCCTCGTCCGCACTCCAGGAAAAACTCATTGAGCAATTCAAAAAATCTGCCACTGCGTTGAATCAGAAAAACCTTCAAGACTTCGAGCAAATTGCTCTCAAAGCCACTGGGGATCAGGCGGTCATTGCCGCCCGCTTGCATACGTTTTTAGAAGAAGCCGTCAAATTGCAAAGTCAATCCAAGGGCTCGATTGTCCAAGCCCGTTTACAAGGGCTTTTCTGGTATTGTTACCGTGCCCAAGAGTATGATTTGGCAATGGCGGCCTATCAAGCCTTGACCGCGCGGTCTGACGGCCAAACAATCCC
>CAYTAI010000007.1:55141-59268 GCA_964435715.1 uncultured Verrucomicrobiota bacterium
AATCCCCGGCGACCTGATCCGCGCCTCTCAAGATACCTCCAAAAGAATCAAGGCCGTGCAAGCCCTGATCCCGCAAATTGCCCAGGCACAGAAAAACGGGGATATCGCTACCCTGCGGAAATTGCTCGGACAGGCGGAGGAACAAAATCCCCGCTCTCCGCAAGTCCTCGCTTACCAAGAAGCGCTTTTTGCGTCCACAGCAGCCGTCCAGCAGATCCTCCAGCAAATGAGGGATGCTTTTGCACAACAAAACTACCCTCTCATTGCGCCCCTGCTTGAAAAAATGGAAATGGAGACCGCGCAATCAAAAGGGATGGAAAGCTTTCTCTTGGAAGCCCGGAAAATTGATGAAACCGCCAAAAGTAATATCCAGAATGCTCAAACGCTTGCCGGACAGGCGGAGGCGGCGGAGAACAAGGGGCTCGCTCTCGATGCCGCGCAATTTGCCCAAGACGCCCTGAGACTGGACAGGAATAATGAGATCGCTGCGTCGCTCCAAAAAAAGCATGCGGGGATGTTGTCACGCTTTAATGAAATCACCGCGCAGGTCAATGAGCATATCAAACAAAATAATTTTTCTGATGTCCGGAATCTTTATCGCGAACTCGCATCATTTGAATCATCGAAAAAGGATGTGTACCTGACGGAGTCCAAGCGTTATGAGGACATGGCATCCGAGCAAATTGCCCAGATGGAGGCCATCGGCATCCTCATCAACCAGGGACGCTTTGTGGAGGTCTTGCCGGGCATCCGCAAGTGGGTGCCCCAATCGCATAAAAAAGAGCTGGGCAGTACCATCGGGCGGGAGCTGGAGAAACAAAAGCAATACGAGCTGGCACTGAAATACTATGAGCTCAGCGGTGAGATTTATCTCATCAACCGCGCCCGTGATCTGGTCGCCAAAGACAGTTCCCGCCTTGATGCGAAGGCTTTGCTGGAAAGACACAAGAAAAGTGTTTTGAAAATCTCGGCACTGATTGATGAAAATAGCACAGCCTCCAAAGTGGGAACAGGTTTTTTTGTCTCTCAAGACGGATATATCATTACAAACTGGCATGTGATTGACGGAGCTAAAAAAATCACGGTTGTTCTTGATGCCGATCAACAACAATTCACCGCCCGCCTCATCGAGGAGGGTTCCTCTCGCGAAAATGACATTGCCCTCCTGAAAGTGGATGGATTGAGCGGGGTGCCCTTGTCATTTGGGAATTCTGATGCGGTGGAGATCGGTGACACGGTTTTTACCGTGGGTAATCCCCTGATGACACGCAACACGGTTACAGAAGGCAAACTCTCCGGGCGACAAAAAGGTGCCGGAGAGAAGCTCCATGAGGATACGCTGGTGCTTGTCGCGGGATTACCGGCTGACCAGGGAAATAGCGGGGGACCGCTTTTTAATGATTTCGGGGAAGTCATCGGAGTCGTCGTCGGTGGAGCACAAGACACACGGATCACCATGGCGATTGACAACCGCAACTTTATTGACAAGGTCAGAAAGATAGTGGGGCAATAAAAAATCCGGCTGTGTTTTTCAACAACCGGATGATTCAGATTTGTTTTTTTTACCGATGGCTACTCTCCGCAACCGCCGTCTTTGTAGAGGCAGGATGGGTTCACACAGCGTTTGCATTTGCCGTCGCTGATAAAGGTGAGCTGTCCGCATTTCGGGCAGATATTCGCCGAGGCGCCACTCCGGATATTGGTGCGTCCACCGGCTCCACTCCCGCCGGTCGTGAGTTTTTTATTCTCAGTGATCGTGTCAATGTCCAGGGTCAGTGTGTCATCGTCGGAGGGGATTTCCTCTTTGATCACACGCGGGGGGATCGCCACTGTGGGGAGCTCGAGCTGGCTGCTCAAGGGGCGCAGGCAACGGTCCGGACCCGGAAAGATGTAATCCAGAATTTTCATGATGAGGTCAATCACGCTTGAGCAGGAATTGATCGAGGCGCGTCCACTCTCACCGTCATCCTCGACGACGACAAATCCGCTGGGCTCAAATGACATGTAGCGGAAATCATGCAGGATGTCGTCGAGTGAAATGCCGTATTGGAGCTGGATCGAGATGGCCTTACAAAAGGCATCAAGCACCCCGTTGGCATAAGTGCCTTGTTGCCCGATGCGTCCAAAGACCTCGCCGCAACGCCCGTCGGGATAGACTCCGACGCTGATATAACCTTTGTGGGCTCCGCCCAGGCTGAATTTGATGGTTTGCCCCAGGCGGCGGCCGGGCAATTTGCGCCGGATCGGGCCCGAATATTTCTGGCGTTCCACATCCAGAATGGTTTCAGCGGCGGTCAGGAGTTGTTTGTAGACGGTTTGCGGGTCGTACCGGCGGCCCTCGGGTGTATCGACCTGGTAGACACTATTGGCCTTCGACTCCGCGCGGAAGAGGGCGATGCATTTGACCCCCATGTCGTGGCAGATGATGAAGCTGCGCTCGATCTCGTCGACGGTCGCGCTATTGGGCAAATTGCACGTCTTGGAGCTGGCACCACTGATGAAAGGCTGGACAGCCCCCAGCATGCGTAGATGTCCTTCGACGGAAATCGAACGTTGTCCATCGCCATTGGTGGCGGAACAATCAAAAGTGGACAGATGCTCCGGAGCCAGCCAGGGGACATCCTCGAGATGGCTTTTGCCGTGGATCACGAGTTTTTGTTCATCCGTCAGATTCGGGTCATAGGGATTCTGACGCAGACGCCAGACGGTTTTATTCACATACTCAATGGAGTGTGATTCACTCATCGGATCGTCGACTCCGAGCCCGGAATCATCCTTGACGAGCAGGCTCTGCAAGGCGATCCGCACGGGTCCCGCATGACCGACCTTGATCGTGGAGAGATGGGCGATGGCTTCTGTTTCGTCATTGTTGCAGGCGACCAGCAGACCGTCCAAGCCCGCGCACTCGAAAGCCGCCTCGCGCACTTGGAAATGGGAATATCCGAGCTGGCGCAGGCCTTCGAGAGCCAGACGGTTGAACATCTTGATATTCCCGCCGCCGCTGAGCTGTTTGTATTTGACCAGCGTGTAATCAGGCTCGATCGAGGTTGTGCCCTCGTCGTAACAACCCAGGGGAGCGGAGATGGTTCCGGTTGGTGCCATCACCGTGGTAAAGCTATTCCGGAAAACCTGCCCGGGCACACTGACTTCTTTCCAGGTTTGTAAGGCCATGTCGCGGACGGTGGAAAATCCCGCGATCAAACTCTCATTCATATTCGATGGACTGACAAAAACCCGGCGGAATGCTGCCATTGCATCCATTCCGGTCAAACCCTGGGAGGACGGTAAAAGTGCTTGTGAGCGGTTGTAAAGATCATGAATGCGCGCGTTGAGATATTCATCGGCTTTTCCGGGCAGGTCGGCAGCCAGCTCTTGGATGACACGATGGAGGTTCAAAACCTCGCGGAGGCTTTTGGCGGTTTCTTCAAAAGCCCAGTATCCGCCCAGCTCGGCACCCAGCTCGGCACTGACTTTGAAGCTCGTTGCGGTGAGCAGGCTCGAGAGTTGTGAGCAGATCCAGCGGCCCTCGTCACTGTCGTAGGGGATGCCCATCGCCATCAAAAGCCCGCCGGTATTGGCAAAACCCAGTCCGGTTGTGCGGTATTTGCGTGTCCCCTCGGCAATGTCGGGAATGGGAAAACCGCCACACTCGATATTCAAGTCCGCGCAGATCATCGCCATCCGGGTGGCATGGGCTAGTCCACGGGCGTCGAAAGTGTGTGTTTTCATGTCCACAAAACGGAAGACATTGAAGCTTGCGAGGTTGCAGGATGTGTTATTGAGGTGGAGATACTCGGAGCAGGGATTGCTCGTGGTGATGTCGCCGTGTTCCTTGACCGGGTTCCAGAGGTTGATCCAGTCGTTGTTGTGCTGGCCTGGCTCGCCATTGCCCCAGACATTTTCAGCCATGTCCCGGAGCAATTTGCGCGCGGGAAAAGTCTCGTGAATCTGGTCGGGTTTGCTGACCCAGCGTGTGTGGTAATTATCCTGGGCATGGTAAGCGCGCCAGAAATCACCTTTCAACGAGACCGAGTGATTTGCATTCTGGTGTGCGAGGGTTTCCCCGTAGAGCAACCCGTCCATGTGTTTGCTGTACTCAGTCTGGTTTGACAACGGAATCGAGGAGA
>CAYTAI010000007.1:59278-79060 GCA_964435715.1 uncultured Verrucomicrobiota bacterium
CCACGAGCTTGGCGGCAGCACTTTGATCCTTGTTTTTGGCAGCGAGCCGGCGCAGTCCGACGCTGACATTATGCTCGCGGAGGATGATTTTAGCGAAATCCTCCTGCTCATTTTTGACGCGGACAAAACGGAAAATGTCAGGGTGGTCGCCGAAGAGAAGCACCATGCGCGCGGCACGCCGGGTTTTCCCCCCGCTTTTGATCGCCCCTGCCATGCGATCCCATCCTTTATCAAAGGAAATCGGACCGGAGGAACGTCCCTTGCCCGTGATGGGCTCGACAGAACTCCGTAAGCTCGAGACATTGATTCCGATTCCGGAGCCCGAAGCAAAGACGCGTCCCTCGGTTTTCAGGTGATTGAGAATGCTCTCCATGCTGTCACCGACTTCGAGCAGGAAGCAGGCACTGCATTGCGGATGAGCCATGGTATTGGTTTCAGCGGCGGTAATTTCTATCTTTCCGTCTTTTTTGGTTTCCACGGAGTAAAAAGCCTTGGCTCCGCGTTGTGCCTTGTCACGCAAATCCGCACGACCCCAGCGCCATTGCTCGTAGTGTCCGATGTTGAACCAGACCGGTGAATTTGGAGCCCAGATTTGTTTCACGAGCATCGCTTTAAGCTCGTCATTGTAGATCTCCGCATCCGCAAGCGTGCTGAGATAACCTTCTTGCCATGCCCAGACGGTGTAGGTATTGGCAATGCGGTCAAATGCATGACGCAAGCTGTCCTCGTACTCGGGCGTGCCGGGTTTACTCCCGTAGAGATATTTGTCCGAGGTGATCAGGACGGCATTGTGATCCCAGTGCGCGGGGCACTCGACATTGTCGCGTTTGAACCGCACCTTGCCGGACTCGAAATCTTTAATCTCCAGATTGATCTTGCGCCATTGCGTCGCCAGATATGGGTGGATGTCATCACTGCTGAAATAACGTGTGACCTTTAAGCCGCCACCCAACCGTTTGCGCTCCGGCAAAAGGATTTTTTGTCCATCCCTCAGGAGTAATTCCAATGACGCGTTCTTGGCGGAACTTTCGTTCCGGGTCGTTTCCTGATTTTGTTTTGTCGTTGTATCCTTGTGGGAGGATTGTTTTTTCGTGCTTTTGGCGGGCATATCTAGGGTGGCGGGAGGGACGGACATTTTTTCTTCTACCTCTTATTGAATGTTTAAGGGTTCTTTTTACGTGTTTGAAATTTATTAAAGATAAAAAATTAAAAATTGACGTGTGTTTTTATGCGTTTTTCGTAAAAAATACCCAACTAATTGTGTCAGCTGAGTTACGATACACTACATATAGAACTTCGAACGACTTATGCAAGTGATTTTTTATTTTTTTTTAACAGGGTGAAACCCATTGAAAACACAGCTTGAAAAGCACTTACAATCGGATTTTCCCCGCATTTCCAAGGGTTTTTTGTTCTTGCATGACAAAAAACCAATATTTTCAGTCTGTTTTTCAGAAATGGAGGTTCGGTTTAATCCTGATTTTGTATCGGGAAGCAAATCGTTTCAGAATATTTGAAAAAACCATTGTTGATTGAAAGCGTGCATTGCCCCGGGAAAAATGTCGCCTGAATCCCAAAAACTTGTCATGTTCGGTGGAAAGGGAATGTTTCGATGAATCTTTTAGCCTATTACATTCACAATCTTGACCCGGTGATTGTACACATTTACGGTCCGATCGCCCTTCGCTGGTACGGGCTGGCTTACGCAGCGGGATTTATCGCCGCCTATTTCCTGCTGTCATTTCTGCGTCGCCGGGGCAAATTGCTCATGCCCGCGAATTTGCTGCCTGATTACATCATGTGGCTGGCTCTGGTGGGCGTCTTGGCGGGGGGTCGACTCGGCTATATCCTGTTCTATGACTTTGGAAATTTTCTGAAAAATCCCCTTCTGATTTTTGAAATCTGGCAGGGAGGAATGTCCAGTCACGGCGGCATGCTCGGCGTGATCTTCGTCACAGTCTGGTATGCGCGGAAATACCGGCTCTCCTTTTGGAATATCTCCGACAATCTCGCTTGCGTCGTCCCGGTCGGGCTTTGCTTCGGACGATTGGCAAATTTCATCAATGGCGAACTCTATGGCAAGGTCACCTCGGTGTCTTGGGCGGTGATTTTCAAAGATGCAGGCGGCCAACCCACAGACCCCCGGCATCCGTCGCAATTGTATGAGGCCTTTGGCGAGGGACTTTTGCTTTTCATCATCCTCTGGGGATTGCGCTGGAGCAAGCTCAGCGCCCGCCACGGCATGCTTTCGGCTTTTTTCCTGCTGGGTTACGGAATCATCCGCATTTTTGTGGAGATCTACCGCGAACCCGATGCGGATTTGATCATGG
Source organism: uncultured Verrucomicrobiota bacterium (assembly GCA_964435715.1). GTDB lineage: Bacteria > Verrucomicrobiota > Verrucomicrobiia > JAWXBN01 > JAWXBN01 > JAWXBN01. The sequence continues at coordinate 61,609 of CAYTAI010000007.1, forward strand.
GATTGAGCCGGGGGCAGTTCTACTCGGTATTTTGTGTGCTGGGCGGGCTCGTCATTTTGATGATGACCATGAGCCGGAAGCGGGCGGAGTTCGACGTGCGATAATGATTGCTCCAGACCGGTGCGACTGCTATACTTGAAAGACTATGAAATACACCGCAATCACACTGATCCTTGCCGTCATCGCCGTGACCGCAGGATGCTCCAGCTCCAATCAATCAGGCAGCAAGAGTGCTCCTGTCATTCACGAAATGCGCGGTTCGAAATAACCGGGCTCTGACCCCCTGATTTTCCGGATGGCAAAATGCCGGGGATCAAGTCATCGTCTCTAAAGCCTGCCCAGGTTGGATCCTGGGCAGGCTTTTTTTTAGATTGGGGGGATAAAAAACAGGATGCCCGATCCATCTACGCCATGCCGAGCTTCTTGCGCCCATCCTCGGTGATCATGGATTGGTTCCACGGCGGATCCCAGACGATGTCCACCTCACAGGATTCGACACCCTCGACCGCCATGACTTTTGATTGGGCGTCATTGGCGATGGAGGGACCCATGTGGCATCCCGGAGTGGTCAGTGACATTTTCACGCGCACTTGATTCCCCTCCAACACAACATCATAGACCAATCCGAGGTCCACGATATTGACCGGGATTTCCGGGTCGTAACAATTTTTCAAAGCCGCGTAGATTTCTTCAACCGTGATTTTTGATTCATTCTTAGCCATATTTTTATATCCCTAATTAAATTACTTCTATATTGAGTATGCGTACTTCTTTTACAGCATGGTCTGCCCAAAATGTAATAATCCATTTCTTGTATTTCTTTAAATAGATGGGTCGCCCTGACGAATCTTTCGCCTGAAAATCTGATGTCATCGATGGATTATTCGACAGAACCGTAAAAAAATCCACCAGTGACTGTCTCTCGCTCTTGGTTAAAGACAGAAAAAACCTGAATGTTTCCTCTTCAATGACAAACTGATAGCCGACACTCACAGGTCTTGAGCCGATAAATATTCATGTGCCTTGGTCAACTGCTCTAGACGGACTTTGTGACCTTGATCGATCCGATCCATTTTTCTGTTTAAAACAGCTTGATACTCGGGGTCTTGACTGCGGGACAAATGCTTTAAGTAAGCCGCCAGCGTTTCCTGTTCTTCCAAGGAAAATAAACTGATTTCTTTTTGGATTTCAGCGATTGTCATACTTCTTATCTAGCACAACTACCCTGAAAATTCAAAAACAATCGTCACTCACTTATTCGCGAGTGAATTCCAGACATTTTGCGCAATTTGCATGAAGCAATTTGCGTGGGTGCTTTCAGGCTGACCGAAGACGACGGGGATTCCTTTATCCCCGCCCTCGCGGATGGCGAGGTCGAGGGGGACTTCGCCCAGGAATGAAACCCCGAGTTTGACCGCCTCTTTTTTGCCGCCGCCGTGGGAAAAAATCTCCTCGCGATTCCCGCATTTCGGGCATTGGTAATAACTCATATTCTCGACGATGCCCAGAATCGGCACATTGGTTTTTTTGAACATAGCGACGCCTTTTTTGGCATCCAGGAGCGCGATGTCCTGCGGGGTCGTCACAATCACCGCCCCGCTGAGCGCGACCGTCTGGACAATCGTCAGCTGGATGTCGCCGGTGCCCGGAGGCAAGTCCAGCACCAGCACGTCGAGCTCGCCCCAACGGGTTTGTTTCAAAAGCTGCTGGGTGTAACGCGTCACGATCGGTCCGCGCAAAATCGCCGGAGCATCCGCATCCAGCAAAAAGCCCATGGACATGAGACGGATGCCCAGTTGCACAACCGGCTCGATGGTTTGATCTTCATTGGCGTAAGGCCGCTCCGCCGTTCCGAACATCAGTCCCATGCTCGGCCCGTAGATGTCGCAGTCGAGCAGGCCGACTTTCAGATTCATCTTTCGCAAGCCCGCCGCGAGATTTGCCGCCACGGTGGATTTGCCCACACCGCCTTTGCCGCTGGCGACAGCGACGATGTGTTTGACCCCGTCGATTCCTTGAGACAGCGCGGTGGCCGCTTGAGCTTGCACGTTGTTTTTTTGGGTTACACGGATTTCAAATTTCGCTCCAAGGCGTGCGAGGGACTCACTGGCACCCTGCACAATTTGCCCGATCAAACTCTCGTCTGTGGTGGTGACCTCCAAGAGCACGCCATAAGGCTCTTGCTCAAGGGCAACCCCTTTGAGCAGGCCAAAGGAAACGATATCCCGGCTGAATCCCGGATACTTCACCTGCGAAAGAGCCTCACGCACTTTCTCCACTGTTATTTCTTCTTTTGCCATAGTGCCACAGACGATAATGTCCCCCGCCGATTATGCAACCGCGCAATTTGCTCCGGGTCGGGGGTGAATTTCTCTACCCTTTGTTTTTCCAGCGCGGGGAAAGATTGCGGACGCGCTCGACCGCCTTGGCAAAAACCGCCGCCGCCGGGGCAATTTGCTCCGGTGAATTATCCAAATCAAATCCGATCAAAACAGTTCCTTCCGCCGTTTCATCCTCGCGCCCGATGGCGCGCAGGGTGTGCGGGATTTTTCCGGTGCGACTCACGCAGGCACTGCCACCGGTCAGCTCCAGTCCGAAGCGGTCACACACCAGCACCAGCTCCGCGGCGTCGACACCTGCGACAGACAGGCTCAGTGAATTCCCCACGCGCAGACCCTCCTCAGGTTTTGGCCCATTGAGTCGCACGTCCGGCACCGGAGCAATTTGCGCGAGGAAATCCTTTTGCAAATGGCGCGGGCGGGAAAGAAATTTCTCCCGGTTCTCCCGCGCAAATTGCGCGGCCAATCCCGCGCCGTAAATGGCGGGGAGATTCTCGTGCCCCGCGCGCAGACCGTTTTCTTGCAGGCCGCCATGAATGAGAGAAGTCAGGGGAATGTCCCTTTTTTTGATCAAGACACCGATTCCCGTGGGGCCGTGGAAGCGGTGCGGACTCAGTGTGAGAAAATCCGCGGGGCAATCTTTCAAGGAAAAATCCACCCACATCCCCGCGTAAGTCGCATCGACCAAAACGGGCACTCCCGCCGCGCGGGCAATTTGCACGAGCACTCGCACGGGTTGAACCGTGCCCAAATCATGATTGGCAAGATGCGTGCAGGCGAGAGCCGGATGGCTCGCAAGCTCCGCCTGCCATTGCTCCGGCGCGAGAAATCCCTGCCCGTCCACAGGCAATTTGCGCGAGCGGGAGCCGAGTGTCTCCATGAAATCCATCGCATGAATGATCGAAGGATGATCGGAGGCGGCGCAGACCAGCCGCGCGCCATTTGCTCCTGCAGAAAAAGCCCGGCCTTTGACCACGAGATTATTCGCCTCCGAGCCAGTCCCCGTGAAAACCACCTCGTAAGAATCGTCCGCGCCGAAACACTGCGCGATTTGCTCCCGCGCAAATTGCATCGCCTCACGGGCGGCATTGGCTCCGGCGTAAGCACTCCAAGGATTGCGGCCATCCGCTCCGAGGAAACGTCTCATCCCTTCCACGACGGACGGCAGGGGGCGTGTTCCGGAAAGTGCATCAAATGAATAAGGCGCAGAGCTCATTATTTGCGGAGGGGTTAGAGAAAAAACTTCCGAAGCAATTAACGCTGGATCGAGTAAAGGTCATTACCGAAAGGCGCGCGGTGCTGGATGAGGTCGGCGATGGTGCGGCGGTTAAAGACGTCGACGACAGCCGCCTGTGCCTCTGCGAGGACATTGGTCAAAGCACAGGATTCAAATTTCGGACAATCGGGAAAGTCTTCGAGACAACGCTGGAGCGCGATTTTGCCTTCAATGGCTTCGACCACATTCAAAATGGAGATGTCTTCGGGTTTGCGGGTCAGGGCAAATCCGCCGCCGGCACCCTGGCGGGAGCGGACAATACCGGCTTTGGTCAGGCTTTGAAAGATTTTGGCGAGGAAACTTTTGGGCACCGCCTCGTTTTCACAGATCTCGTCAATCATCACCAGACGTCCTTCCGGTTGCCGGGCGAGATAAATGACTCCGAGAATGCCGTATTCCACGGCTTGGGTGATTTTCATAGATGGACTCCTGTCTTTTTTCAGGTTACATCCGGACGGGTCAAAGTCAACTGAAAGACTGGAATGCAAACCCAATGAAATTGACTCAAAAAGAAATCACCCCGCAATCATGTGAGAAGTTTTCGCGATCTGATTGGACGATTTGCCATAGAGTCACCAAGAACACAGAGTGTTTTGTATCTCTCTGAACACGGAAGAGGCAAGAAACAGGGGTGCTTTTCCGCTATCACGGCTTTGATTTTGACATTGTAGGGAATCGTCATTAAAAGAGATTTATTGTTAGGGACAAAAACTCAAAAAAACAGATTCTTTGTGCCAAATAAGACAAACTATTTTGGACTAAATGACTAAAACCAGCAAATATTCAGAAATAGAGTCTGACGATGACATGCTTTCTTTGAGTGAAGACTATGAGCAAGTTGTGCTTGACTTGTTTGATGAGGACAAACAAATAAAGAAAGTCAGCCCGATAGAGAAAACAGTCGGTTATACGTCCAATTTTTTAAACAACATGAGGCTGCCGGTTCATCGTTGGTTTCGTTATAGTGCCGGTTTTTCCGCAGAGTGGGTCAAGTGGTTGCTCGCTGAAAGAGACGACCGTGAAAACAAAGTGCTCGACCCGTTTGTTGGTTCGGGAACGACTTGTCTCGCTTGTGATGAAATGGGGGTTGAATCCTACGGTGTAGAAGCTCATCCCTTCATTTACCGGGTTGCACAGGCTAAGTTGAGTTATGATACCGACTCTGAACGTTTTATTTTCAAAGCTGAAAATGCTTTCAAGCACCTACGCAATGTGGAGGCAAATACCGAGCATTACCCGGAAATTATCCGGAAGTGTTATGGACTGGAAACGCTGAATTATCTGGATCGTTTCAGACAAGCGGTCGAGAGAGAGCAGGACGGGTCGCCGGAAGCCGGGTTGCTTTGGATGGCATTGGTTTCATCACTGAGAATTGTCTCGGAAGCGGGTACAGCACCTTGGCAATATGTGTTACCGGGCCGCCGCAAGACAGTGCCACCTTCGCCGGAATTTACGATACGAAAAGCGGTACAAATGATTTTTTCTGATATCAAATTCATGTCAAAGAGAGCGAAACGATTGGCTAAATTACAAGTGGATGATGCGCGCAAGTGCTCGTCAGTGCCGGATGCTTGGGCCACTCTCGTCGTGACATCACCCCCATATGCAAACAACTATGATTACGCCGACGCTACGCGTCTAGAGATGGCATTTTTGGGCGAGATTCGTGGTTGGGGTGATCTGCAGGAGACAGTAAGACGTCATTTGGTGCGAGCCTGTTCCCAGCATGTTCCACTAAAATCAGTCAATCTGGATGAAGTTTTAGCTGCCCCAGAGCTCGCGCCAATCCGGGACGAGATCGTCGCGGTCTGCGGGGAACTCTCGTCCGTGCGACTGAAGCGTGGTGGAAAAAAGACTTACAACAATATGATCGCTTGCTATTTTCTGGATATGGCAAAAACGTGGACGGCACTTCGGCGTGTTTGTGCCCCATCGTCAGAGGTTTGTTTTGTCATCGGTGATTCTGCTCCGTACGGGGTTTACGTGCCGGTCATTGACTGGCTTGGCAAGCTGGCTTTGTCATCGGGCTTTGAGACATGGACTTTTGAAAAGCTTCGTGACCGGAATAATAAATGGAAAAACCGCAAGCATCGTGTGCCCTTGTGTGAAGGACATCTATGGGTTCGCGGATAATTCGAGGTCACAATGGCTGAATCACTTGCACATCGTTGGGGACAAATAATCGGAGACGTGTTTGAGATGTTTGTTCAAAGGCTTCTTTCTGAAGTTGGACAAAGACATAATCTGTATCTCGACTTCAAGCATCCGCGTGCTGTGCGCAAAGGACAAGGTAAAGTCACATGGCAAGACGGTTATGGGAACAAACATGATCTCGATTATGTCTTGGAACGAGGGGGAACGGATAACAAACTCGGAGTTCCTGTGGCCTTCGTTGAATCAGCTTGGCGAAGATATACCAAACACTCAAAGAATAAGGTGCAGGAAATCGAGGCGGCCGTGATGCCTGTTGCATTAACATTTTCGCGCTACCAACCTTTTTGCGGCGCAGTGTTAGCTGGCGAGTTCACACAAAATGCCATACAGCAATTAGAATCAAAGGGTTTTGCCGTTTTGCATATTCCCTATGACTCAATTTTGACGGCATTTCAGAATGTCGGCATTGATGCTTCTTCAAAAGACGGCGCTAAAGGGACAACAGAAATTCAATTCCGGAAGAAAATTTCGAAGTGGAAATCCCTGCCTCAGCCTGAAACGGTCGAGCACCTGCTAAAGACACTACATGATCTGCACATGAGAGATATTGCAGGTTTTAATCGGCGCCTTGAAGCTGCTCTCACGCGACGAGTGCTTTCGATCCGTCTTGCCGTATTGCGTGGACATTCAGTCGAGTGCCCGGACATTGCAAGTGCGATTACATATCTGACCAAGGAAGACAAGTCGTTGTGTTTGTGCAAAGGCAGCGAGCAACAAGAATCCTTCGAAGTTCAGGTGCGCTTCAATACAGACGCTAAAATAGAGGCTTCATTCAGAAAACGTGCTGAAGCAATTCTTTTTTTGAGAAGTTTTTCCTGATATAATTTCTGCAACAAATTGCTCGTCAGGGGTTTTGTATAGATTGAATAAAGGGTGGGGATATGTTTTTATCACCAGATATTCGTGACACTCTGGACATTCAGAAAAAAGGAAAAATCCATCATGATACAAATTGCGCGGTTCTGGGCGGTGATACTTTTTGCCGTTTCATTTTTGGGTTGGGGCATGCCGGATTTGTCAGCACAAAAACTGCCCTTTTCCACAGTCTTTAAAGGCACGGACAAATTCGACCGTTTACTCCGCGAGGCCAGAGAGAAAAACTGGGCGGCGTTGCCTTTAGGGGAGCGAACGGTTGCTGTGGGTTTGGCTCTGTGCGGGACTCCGTATGTCGGCAACACACTCGAAATCGATAACCGGATCGAGGCCGCGTCGGTGAATTTCAATGGCATGGACTGCTGGACATTTTTTGAAATCGCCCTGAATTTCGCCCGGATGCTTGATTTACCCACGGCAAAGCAGACACCCCAGACACTGCTCAAACTCATTGAAATCGAGCGTTATCGCGGCGGCAAATGCGACGGCACTTATCTCTCGCGGATTCATTTTCTGGAGGAGCTTTTTTATGACAATGAAAAGCGCGGGCTCCTGACAAATATCACCCGTTCCCTCGGCGGCGTACCCATCCGGCGCAACATCACATACATGTCCAATGGCTGGCGGCAATACCGGTATCTCCGGCATAATCCCTCACTGCGCCCGCAGATGGCGGCGATCGAACGCCGTGTGTCCGCCCTGCCCGTGTACTACATCCCCAAATCAAAAGTCGCCGGCATCCAGTCGAAAATCCGCAATGGCGACATCATTGCCATCGTCGGGAGTGCCAACGGGAGCTACACGACGCATGTCGGTCTGGCTTACCGCGACCGCAACGGAGTCTTGCGGCTCATGCATGCGACTTCCTCCAAAGGAAAAGGCCGGAAATGTATTGTCGACTCAAGCTTGCGCGATTACCTCTATGACTCCCGGAAACGCGCGGGCATCATTGTCGCCCGTCCCCATCCCTTGCCAGCCGCCGTCGCCGCTTCATTGAATTAATCAACGCAAGGTGCAGGAATATCAATTTTACCTTTGGACATGATGTTGTTATTCTTCCCAGCATGAATCGATTGACACGGGTTGTCTTGCGGGGACTCAAACTTTTTGTTTTTACCGCGCTTTTGATGTATCTCGTGGTGAATGCTGCTGGCATTTGGCTTCAGAACATTGCGATGTTCCCCATTCCCCGTGTCTTGCGTGATTCTCACCCCGGGGAGATCACCCTGCAAACCTCCGATGGACAATCCATCCGGGCGTTCTGGATGGAAAATCCCCGCGCGGAAAAAACGATTCTTTTCAGTCATGGCAATGGCGAAGACCTCGACAGGATCGAGCCTTTTTTGAGGGAATTGCACGGCTATGGCTTTAACGTGATGGCGTATGATTACCGGGGGTATGGACGGAGCAGTGGCAGACCCAGTGAGGCAGGACTCGAAAAAGATATCTCTGCCGCTTATGACTGGCTTACAGGGGAGAAGCAAATTGCTCCCGGGCAAATCATCCTTTTGGGGCGTTCCCTCGGCAGTGGTCCCTCGGTCTGGCTGGCTTCGCGGAAACCCGTCGGCGGACTGATTTTGGAAAGTGCTTTCACCAGTGCCTATGAGGTCATGCTTCCCCGGTTGCCGTATTACCGGAATCCTTTTCCAAACGAGAAGCGTTTGCGCGATTTGCCTGTGCCCGTCCTTTTGATTCATGGCACCCGGGATTTATTGATCCGCCCGCATCACGCGCTAAAGAATTTTGCAGCGGCAAAGAATCCGAGGGGCTTGCTCTGGATCGAAGGTGCCGGACATAATGACGTCCTCGTGACAAATCCGGATGAATATCAGAAGGGCATCAAACAATTTGCGCGGGACACCGGTCCGCTGGCAGATCCGGAAAAATGAGAGACGGGCTTTATCCCTCCATTCCTCCCGAGCCTAACGCCCGGGAAGAGTCGCCGTCTGGGTGGTCTGCTGGTTGCCTGACGGAGTGGGGACGGCTCCTTGTTTGTCCTCGCGTTTCGGTCCCACAAAAATCTGCTCGCGGATTTTTTTCAGCTCGGCTTCCTTGTCAAAAAGGGCTTCTTCGAGTGAGCGGTACTCGGACTTGGTCGCGTCGAGACTTTCTTCGAGGGCATCCACACGGCTTTCCGCGAGAGTGGCGCGTTCGGTCTGTGCTTTCAAACGGTCAGAGGCGGCCTGGAGGTCTTGATTCACCTCGTAAATTTGTTTGTCCTTTTGGACGACTTCTTCCTTGAGCTTGATAATTTCACCCTGTGCGTCAGTGAGGTCTTGCGAGATTTTATTCACATTTTCGGTCAGGGATTGGATTTTTTTATTGGCGATTTCGAGGTCGAGCTCATATTTCTTTTCCATCTCAGTATATTTGAGATATCCGAAAAAAAGTCCCCCCGCCAACGCGATACAAATCGCTAAAAGCACCCGGCTTAGTCCATTCATATGCGTTGTCTTCTAGATTAAAAATCAGACCACGTCAAAGCAATATTTGTGCAAGTTACACAAAATGATGGACTTAAAGGTGATTTGATAATAGAGACAACATCTTGAACACTCAACAACCAAAGCTCTTATGGAATTTATAACGCAACTTGCTATAGAAGAGTGTCGTCGCTCGAATCACGCACGGTTGAAGCCCGCGCAATTTGCGCGGTGGCGGAGGACATGATCGGTGAGGACAAGGACGGTCATGGCTTCGACCATCGGCACTGCTCTGGGCAAAACGCACGGATCATGGCGGCCGCGGGCTTTGAGTTCGGCATTTTTCATGGTGGTTGAAATGGTTTTTTGCGCGTGCATGACGGTTGCCACGGGTTTGAATGCCACGCGGAAAATAATGGGTTCGCCATTGCTGATGCCGCCCTGGACACCCCCGGAGCGATTGGTCAGTGTCCGCACTTTGCCGCCTTGCATGCGGAAAAGGTCATTGTGCTCGCGTCCGGAGTAGCGGATGCAGTCAAAGCCCGAACCGATTTCAAAACCCTTGCTTGCGGGCAAGCTCATCATGGCTTTGGCCAAGTCGGCTTCGAGCCGGTCAAAGACGGGTTCCCCGAGGCCCGCGGGAACGCCCCGCACGACGCATTCGATGATGCCCCCGGCAGAATCGCGGCACGCATTTTTTCAATGAGTGTGATCATTTTGGCCGCTGTCTTTTGATCAGGGCAACGGACAATGTTTTTTTCGATCTGGGTGAATTTCACTTTCTCCGGCACCATTTGCGCGGAGATGTCTTTGACCTGTTTGACATAAGCGAGCACTTCCAGTGCGGGGTGCAATTTGCCCAGGACTTTTTTTGCGACGGCGGCACCGGCGACACGCCCGATGGTTTCACGCGCGCTGGAGCGTCCCCCGCCTTCCCAGTTGCGGATGCCGTATTTGGTTTGATAAGTGTAGTCGGCGTGGGAGGGCCGGAAAAGCTTTGCCATCTCGCTGTACGCCTCGGGCCGGGCATCGGTATTGTCGACCATGATGGAAATGGGGGAGCCGAGGGTTTTGCCTCCAAAGACCCCGGAGAGGATCCGGCACTGGTCAGCCTCCTTGCGCGGTGTGGTGATCTTGCTCTGACCGGGGCGGCGGCGGTCGAGATCCTTTTGGATATCCGCCTCTGTCAAGGCGAGTCTGGGCGGGCAACCGTCCACGACGACACCGACACCGCCCCCGTGGGATTCACCCCAAGTCGTGATTCTGAAAAGTTCACCAAAGGTATTTGCTGGCATGAGACATTACTTCATACGCGCAATTTGCCCGTTTGTTAAACTAAAAAAACAGGGAAATCCGGATGAAAGAAAGCCGGGGGGAGGGGGTTAAAGGGTGATTTGACGGGTCCACTTTTCGAGCATGTCACGGAGTTTATCCATCTCGACGGGTTTGGAGAGGTAATCATCCATGCCTGCAGCGAGACAACGTTTTTTATCTTCTTCCATGGCATTGGCCGTCATCGCAATGATCACGACATGACGGTTCTTTTCATTGGAGCGGATCATGGCAGCGGCCTCGTAGCCGTCCATTTCAGGCATTTGACAATCCATCAGGACAATATGGTAAGGGACTTGTCTGAGAGCGTCGACGGCCTCCGCTCCGTTGGCGACTGTATCCGCTTCGGTGTAGCCGAGACGGCTGAGCTGGCGCAGCGCGACTTTCTGATTGATCATATTATCCTCAGCCAGAAGAATGCGGTAAGGTTTCTTTTCCGCGGTTTCGGTTGTTTTGCCGGGGACATTCACGGTCTGGGCTGACGCCGGTTTGAGCAGGTCCCAGAGGGTCTCGCCCAGGAGAGAGTGTTTCACGGGCTTGGTCAGACAACGGCGGATTCCCAGCGCGCGTTGGGAGTCTGTATCCGATTGTACGTGTGTGCCCGAGGTCATCAGCAGCATGGGCAGACCCTTGAAATCACCATCCGTCTGAATCGCCCGCGCCACATCGAGACCATCCATCCCGGGCATTTGCATGTCGAGAATGAGAATGTCAAAGGATTCACCGAGATGTTTTGCGTGTTTGATTTGAGCCAGGACTTTTGCGGGTTCATCCAAAGACGTGGTGATCATTTTCCATGAGTGCAACTCGTGAGCGAGGATCTGCAGGTTAGTGGCATTGTCATCCACAATCAGGACTTTTTTGCCCTTCAGAATTTCTTTGTCCCAGGGATATTCAGAAACAATGCTTTCGCTCAAACCGAACTCTGCCGTGAACCAGAAAGTAGAACCCTTTCCGGATTGGCTTTCCACACCCATTTGTCCTCCCATCAAGGAAGCGAGTTGTTTGCTGATGCTCAAACCCAGTCCGGTTCCCCCGTATTTCCGTGTTGTGGAGTTGTCCGCCTGTGTGAAAGGTTGGAAAAGATTTTTCAATTTTTCCGGAGGGATGCCGATGCCCGTGTCCATGACTTCAAATTTAATGATGACAGAGCCGGGTTTTTCTTTTTCCAATGAGACATGGATGACGACTTCCCCCCTTTGGGTGAATTTGATCGCGTTATTGATGAGGTTGACCAAAATCTGTTTCAGCCGCCCCGGATCACCCCGGAGCCCGGCTGGCACACGATCATGCACGAAGCAGGCGAGCTCGAGAGATTTTGCGGCTGCCGCGCTGGAGAGCATGTCCATCGCCTCTTCGACAGTATTCCTCAGGTGGAAATCAAGACTTTCAAAAGAGAGCTTGCCTGCTTCGATTTTTGAAAAATCAAGAATGTCATTGATGATGGTCAAGAGCGAGTCCGCACAGGAGCGGATGGTGTGGACGTACTCGCGTTGTTCAGGCTTGAGCTCCGTTTCGGCAATCAGTCCGGTCATGCCGACAATGCCATTGAGCGGGGTGCGGATCTCATGGCTCATGTTGGCGAGGAAATCAGCTTTCATCCGGGCATTTTGCACAGCAGCGTCGCGTGCCATTGCAATGGCCTCCTCGGCGCGCTTGCGTTCCGTGATGTCGACGATTGTGCCGGATATCCAGGAGGAAGGATTTATCCCGTCACCGGCCTTTTGAAGGTTGATGTCGACCCAGCGGTACATGCCGTCTTTCGACATCAACCGTGTCTCCACACGGAAACTTTGTCCGGTTGCATTCAGGACAGAGCGGAAACTTTCGGATGTTTTTGTTCGGTCGAGGGGATGAATCTGGCGCAGGAAATTTTTCCCCAATGACTCTTCCACTCGATAACCGGTCAAGGCGTGCCAAGCGGGGTTGATGAATGTCCAGTTCCCCCGCACATCCGTCTGAAAGATGACCTCTTGTACGGAGTCGACGACCCGGCGGTATTTGACCTCACTGGCGGCGAGGTTGTCTTCGGCGTTCTTGCGCAATGTGATGTCCTGTGCTGTCCCGACAAAATACATCAGCTTGCCTGCCGTCGAGTGGATCGGGGAGATGGCGAGCTGATTATAAAAGAGTGTTCCGTCTTTGCGGTAATTCCGCAACACACAACGACAACCCGTTTTTTCCCGGAGTGCCGCCCGGATGATCTCCAGCTCGGGCTGGTCCCGGTCACTCCCTTGGAGGAAACGGCAGTTCCTGCCGATGACCTCCTCGCGTGAGTATCCGGTGATTTTGACAAAAGCGTCATTGAGATAAATAATCGGATAATCCGGCGTGTTGGCATCGACGATGATGACCCCGTCATTGACCGAACCGATCGCCTGGTCTTTGATCTGGAGCTCCTCAGTCATGCGGTTGGCGATTTCTTCCGCCCGTTTGCGGGTCGTGCCCAGTGACCATGTGATGCCGAAAAGAAGAACGCTCAAAGCCAGTCCGGCATTGAGGATGAGCGAGGATTGGTTATCGGCAAAAGCTTTTTCAAAATCGGGCAAGGAGGTGTAACGCACCTGCCACTCCTGACCGGGCAGACTCAGCGGGTATGTCTTGGTGTTGAGGGATGATACCGGAGATTGCCAGGGGGGCAGGTGAAGCGGCTGGGGCAGCATGCGTGTCATAGTCAGGCTGTCCGGACAAGGGTTTGCCGGTGTCAAAGATTTCAAAACGAATATTCGGATCGATGGCTCCTTGGATTTGTTCAATCAGATCACGCAGACGGAAAACACCGAACACATACCCGGCTAATTCCCGCGGTTGTCCATTTTCCGGTCTGAGTGTTTCTTCGAGAGAGGAAAAAACAGGCAAATAGATATTGAAGCCGAGTACAGAATCCTTTTCCCCGGCGAGCGGAATAATACGGCTGAGACTGAACCCATTTTTGTCCCGGGCCTGATGCATGGCGGCGCGCCGCTCGGGATAGCCTCCGAAATCCAATCCCACTAACATCGTGTTATTTTCATCCGGGGGATCAAAATGGCGAACCAACAAATAGTCCTGGGTGGAAGCATCTCTTTTTAATTGTGAGAAAACCTTGTTCTCGGCCGCCGCCGCGCGCAGAAATTGATCCAGCTTCTTTTGAGGGACAAAATCAATATATCCGATTCCTTTGAGTTCGGGCAGTTCCTTTTTGATTTGGAGGCTGGCGACGTAATTCGACCACTCTTCCGGGGTGACCTTGTCGCTGGCATAAAAGAGGCCGCGGGCGCCGTCCAAAAGATTTTCACAGGATTGGATGCGGCTTTTGATTATGGAGTTGATTTCCTGACAACGGATTTCAAAATTCAAACGGACATTATTTCTGGCGTGAGCCCGGGTCATTTGCCACGCCGTGACCGTGAGTATTATTGAGAAAAATAGAATACACCAGGAAATGGGGGATTCTTTGAAAAATTGACCCATCACACGGAGAGGAGGGGTGCCATTGTTCGATTTGTAGATCAGGCGATCGACAAAACCCTCCGGGTAATAAGTGCACAAGATTCCCAACCCCAGCAACACGAATGCAAGGGCGGTATGCAGTGCCGGGATTACATTAAAAAATGCCTTTTCCAAATGAATCAAATCAAAGCTGTAACCCAGGATCGTAAAAATGGAAAGGAGCACGGGCAGGATAATTAATATCTCGGGGGGCAGTGTCTTCCTGAGTGATGCAAATCTTAACCCGAGGAGGGCAAGTCCCATAAAAATAAAATTCATGGCTGTGGTCGGGGTCATGGGATTGAATAACTCCCGGTCTGTAAAAAAAGCATGATCCACGGCGTAACTTGAAACCCCGGGGACTTGAAGCAACCGGAGGACTGCCACAAGCATCATGACCAAGACCAATGCCGTCGTGACACCCCAAGACAACTTTCTCCTTGTCATTCCTGTAAAAAAATAAAACGATCCCGGCGAAGATAAAGTTTATTGCTGTCAGGGGATTCATTGAGGCGAATGCCGGAAGAATGTTAACCAGCGCGGGAATATTCTGCCAGTAACCGATAAGGACAGAGAGGGCGATCATCACTACCATCGCGGCACAGGTTTTTTGAACTGCACACAGTGATTTTTTTGTAAAAAGAGGCTTCATGAATTGTGACGGGGAATCAATGAATGTGTCGGACTTTCATGATTCAGTATCGCACTTGTCCGGTCGAATACAAGCATGGCGTCATGGGAAGCGTTTGTTTTTTGTCAGATAAATCCTGATCATTCCTCTTCAACAATTTCTTCGATTTCAGAAATCGGTGTCCAGTCGGGTAGTCCGGGGTACCAAATAAGGTGTTCGCTCCGCAATTCGCCTTTCTCGAACATGTCTTGGACCTCGTCATATTCAAAAGGGCCTTCCTGCATTTCGCCTTCCCTCATGATAAAGTAGTGAAACCCGGCGTATTCTTCCGCAGAATCGGTCTCTTCATTGATTTCAGGGGTTGAAAGAGTTGCGGATTCTTTTTGCGCGGGGGTTTTTTTCGGGTGGGTCACTTCGCTTTGCAAAATCATTTCCTGCGCGGGATCGATCCGCACCGTCTTTTTCTTGGTTTGATCCTCCTTTGTCGTGCTGGATGGAGTCAATGCCGCGATTTTGACGGAGGGAATTGTGATTTTCCGTTCCTCAAGGGGGAGACGGTTTTTCTCGTTAAGTTTATCTGAAAAGCCTTTAACCTTCGTTTCAAGTTCGCGCGTGAATGAATGGTACCGGGTTTGAGCCTCGCGGTATTTGACCTGGGTCACCGCTGCGGTCTGCATGGTTTTTTCCACCGTCTGTTTTTTGAGAATGCCCAGCCGTTCTTTGAGTTTCACAAATTGCTCCGCCATCTTTTCTTTGAATGGGACACGCGGGGCAATTTGCGCGGGTGGTTCGGAGGGTTTATCTTTATCGAGCGCAGGCGTGATGTCAGGCGCTTTGACTGGAAGGGGCTTGTCCGAGTCTTTGTCTGTTTTATCCGGAGCAATTTGCGCGGGTTTGTCTTTTGGAATGCGGACAGGCTGGGCAATTTGCTCTATTTTGTCGGGCTCAGGAGCTTGAGCGGGCTTCAGTGCCGGAGCAATTTGCGCGGGGATTTTCACCGGGGGCAATTTGCCCTCATCTTTTGCGATGACCGCCTCAGCGGGTTTGTTTTCGACCGTGGATTTGACGGGTTCATCTTTTGCGATGACGACAGGCGGAGCAATTTGTTTGACCTCGTCGGCTTTTGAAGGAGGCGTTGTCTCCGGGGAATCTTTTTTCGCTGCGACCGGCGCAATTTGCGCGGGGGCATTTTTGGAAATGGCGGGTTTATCGCGATGGGTCGTGTCTTTGCGCGGGCCGTGATGAAAAAGCGCGGTGAGTGGCGCCTCGGGCAGAGCCGGCACGGCAATAGGCTCGCAGAGATCCTCGTAAAGATAGCGGGGTTGGATCTTACGCACTTCCGGTCCGTGCAAATGGAGATAGTAGAGGATCCGGCGCGAGCCTTTCATTTCAGGGCTGGTCTCGACCCGGAATCCTTGATCGTGCCACACTTCCCAACCGACGATTTCAGCCCCTTCTTCCTCGGGATGCATCTCTTCTTCGGGATCAGCAGGGGGTTGCTCATACTTGGCAAACCGCATTTCCAACGCGTCCCACAGTGCCGGAAGCCCGTCGATCGAGTCCACCACGGGGTTGATCTCCATATCCACTGTCAGGAAGCGGTGAAGGGGACGGGGGCGGCGTCGGAATTTGCGGCGTTTCTTCTTTGCTGCGGCGGGGGAGGGCTCCTCACCCTGCAAGATTTTCTCTTCCTCGCGTTGCATCTCGTATTCTTCCCGGAGACTGTAGGGCACGGGCGCTTCGAGCACCTCACGGACGGTGACTTTCGCATCGCGCAGCACCAAGGTGCGCCGCCGGAAATATTTTTCCAAAATGACTTTGAGTGCCTTTTCGCCGGGTTCCCTCAGCATGAGCATGCCAAAAGAAAAGAAGGCGAGGCTGAAAAGGATTCCCGGCCCCCCCATGAAATACCAGAGCATGACGCAACCGCCCAGTAATGCGGCGAGGGAACCGAAAAAGAGGACGATGGTTTTTTGAGCGGGGGACATTCACCCGGATTTTTGGGGTTTTCGGGACTTTTCACAACATTAAAAAATAAAAAACCCGGGTAATTCACAAAAATGATGCTTTTCCAATGGGTAAATGCTGCTAATGTCCGGCTTTGCATGAATCCAAACAAACAAGGGAGATTTACTTTATGAAAATCGGACTGGTCGGACTCGGACGGATGGGCGGCGGCATGGTGCGCCGTTTGATCAAACACGGACAGGAATGTGTGGTCTTTAACCGCGATCAGGCAAAAGTCGCCGCGGCGGTGCAGGACGGGGCCATCGGCGCCGCCTCACTCAAAGAGCTCGTGGACAAATTGCCCACGCCGCGCTTCGTCTGGCTGATGCTGCCCTGTGGCGATGTCACCGAGAGCCATGTCTGGGAAATCGCCGCCCTGCTGTCCCCCGGCGACACGATCATTGAGGGGGGGAACTCCTTTTACAAAGACGACGCGCGCCGCGCCATTGCCCTCAAGGAAAAAGGCATTCACTACGTCGATGTCGGTGTCAGCGGCGGTGTGTGGGGGCTGGAACGCGGCTACTGCCAGATGATCGGCGGCCCGGTGGAGCAGGTTCAGACTCTCGAACCCATTTTCAAGGCGCTCGCCCCCGGCGTGGGCGAGATTGAGCCGATTCACAATCAGGGCACCGCTCCGGCGGGTTACCTGCACTGCGGCCCGGCGGGCGCGGGGCATTACGTGAAAATGATTCATAACGGCATCGAATACGGACTGATGGAGGCGTATGCCGAGGGTTTTGAAATTATGAAATCGGCAAAAACCTGTGCGGAAAAACCCGAGCATCGTTACGACCTCGATGTGGCGGCGATTTCCGAGCTGTGGCGGCGCGGCAGTGTCATTCCGTCGTGGTTGCTCGATCTGGCGGTCATCGAATTGTCCAAAGAC
>CAYTAI010000007.1:79110-83096 GCA_964435715.1 uncultured Verrucomicrobiota bacterium
TGACTCCGGCGAAGGCCGCTGGACGGTCAATGCCGCCGTGGAACAGGCTGTCGCCGCCGATGTGCTGACGACCGCGCTTTACAAACGATTCCGTTCCCGCCAGGAAAACACCTTCGCCGAAAAAATCCTCTCCGCCATGCGCAAAGGTTTCGGCGGACATCAGGAACCCAAATAATATTCATTCAAGCCTATGTCACCCTCCCCCCAGACCCCGGAAAAAGACCGTCCCGCGCCGCCGTGCATTTTTGTCATTTTCGGCGCGTCGGGCGACCTGACGAAACGCAAATTGCTCCCGTCGCTCTACAACCTCGCCAGCCACGGACTGCTGCCGGAGAATTTTGCGGTCGTCGCCGTCGCGCGCCGTCCATGGAATGACACGGAGCTCCGCGACCTGATGACCCAGGACATTCATCAATTTGCCACGCAACAGGTGGATGAATCGCTCTGGAGCGCTTTCCGGGAGAAAATGTATTACTGCCAAGGGGACTTCGACCAGCCGGACACCTACACAAAGCTGGGCAAATTGCTCGGCGACCTTTCGGACAAACACCAGACAGAAGGCAATGTGCTTTTCTATCTGTCCACGCCTCCGGAGTATTTTAACTCGATTATTCAAAATCTCGGGGAATCGAAAATTGCAAAACAACAGGACGGCGGCCCGTGGAAACGGGTGATTATCGAGAAACCCTTCGGCCACGATCTGGACTCGGCGGAGAAACTCAACCACGACATTCGTCTGGTGCTCAACGAAAACCAGATTTACCGCATCGACCATTACCTCGGCAAAGAAACGGTGCAGAATCTCCTCGTGTTCCGTTTTGGCAACGGCATTTTCGAGCCGATCTGGAACCGCCGTTACATCGACCACATCCAGATTACTACGGCCGAGTCCATTGGTGTCGAGGGGCGCGGCGCCTTCTACGAGCAGGCGGGCGCGATGAAAGACGTGATGCAGAACCATTTGCTCATGCTTTTGGCTCTGGTCGCCATGGACCCGCCGAGTTCGCTCAAAGCCGACGCGATCCGCAATGAAAAGGTCAAGGTGCTTGAGAGCATTCATGCCATGACCCCGGAGGAAGTCATCACGAGCGCTGTGCGCGGGCAATACGGCGCGGGCACTGTGGACGGCAAACCGGTGCAGGGTTACCGCAGTGAACCCAAGGTCGATCCGAAATCGAATATCGACACATTTTGCGCGCTCAAGCTTTTTGTGGACAACTGGCGTTGGGCGGGAGTGCCATTTTACCTGCGAACGGGCAAACGCCTCGCGAAACGCAAAACGGAAGTGGTCATCCAGTTCCGCCGCGCGCCCATGCACTTTTTCGGTGACGCCGCCAAAGGCACGGTGGGGTCAAACCGCCTGATCATCAATATCCAGCCCGACGAGGGAATCATCATGCAGATGCGGGCGAAAACCCCCGGGCCGGTGATTCGCACGCAATCGGTGAATCTGGAATTCAACTATGCGGACCTCGGCAAAACGGGCGGTTCCACGGGCTATGAAACCCTGATCTATGACTGCATGAATGGCGACCTGTCGCTCTTCCACCGCAGTGACATGATCGAGGCGGCCTGGCAGGTGGTGGACCCGATCATCGACGTGTGGGCCTCGCTCCACCCGCGTGATTTCCCGAATTACGCCGCCGGAAGCTGGGGCCCCGCCGCCTCCGACCAGTTGCTCGAACGCGACGGCCGCCACTGGCACAACGACCAGTAGGCCGTTTGTTCCCGGCCTGTCATTAACAGCATCATTATGTCTTGGTCACACATCCGCGAAAAAACACACGTTTTGGCTTTGCTGCTTGGCTTTGGCTTTTTGCTGCAAGGTTGTCTGCTCAGCACGAGACCGCACAATTTCGAACTCGCGGAGGCAAAAGCCACGCAGCACGAACAGAATGAGGCAATCCGCGCTGAGTTGATTGATTTTTACGGGATCAGCAGTCTCTTCATCAGTCAGGCGCAGGAAAGTGTCCGAACCCGGACCAGCTCGCCGCGCATCCTGCGCAACCTCGGCCTTTGGCAGGCGAGGGTAGTTCCTGTCATCGCCTTTTTGACCTGGAATAAAAATCCCAAAATCGCGATCATTGATTCGGTGACTTTTGCGGTGGCCCACAGGGTGGCCATTGAGAATGTCAATCCCGGGGATTTTTTGGAGGAACATCAGCCGGAAGCGCTCGAAGCGGCAAAAAAAATCGAGGAAGAGGCGTGGAAGATGGCCGAGAGAACGCTTCCAAATGATGATTATCAAAGAATCAGGTTTGAGGTGCAAGATTGGTCTGAAAAAAAGCTGGGACGCTTTTCCCGGCGCAATCAGGCGCTCGCGGCGGAGCGGTTCGCTTACCGGCAGGATTTCATGGATCATCTCAGCCACTCCGGGCTCTTGGGGGGGATGGAGTCGTCCCTCGCCGACACCACGGAGGAATTGTCCCGCTTGAACCGCCAGGTTTCCCAACTCACACAGATCGCATTGGACATGCCGGAAGTCGCCCGGTGGAATGTCGAGGCGTTTGTCTATGATTTCATCGAAACGGCATACATGAGGGATTTAATGTCGAAAATCGATCACGCAAACAGGGATTTGGACCGCATGGCCGTGGCGCTGGAGGAGCTTCCCTCGAAGCGTTTTGAGAATATTGAGGCCATCCGCGATGAAACCGTCCTCATGATCCGTAATGAGGTGGATCAGTTGTTGAAAAAAACCTTTGGAATGGCCTGTGTTCTTTTGCTGATGACATTCGTCTTGGCGGTTGCTTTTTTGTGGATTCAGAAAAAATGGAACCACGACAAATCACAGGAATCCCCGACAGAGCCAAAGCCTCCGCATTCGCCTCTGTAACCGGAGAGGAAATGCGTCAACCCTGCGAAGCATGCTGAGGGGGAGGGATGAACCGCGAGCTTGTCCCAATGCGGCATCGGGATCCCCACGGGCCGATGATTGCCCGCAGATTCCACCGATTCACACAGATTGAGGTCGCCCCGTGACCGCCGGGCGCGGGGAGAGATGCAAATTGTTCTGTCATTGGAGGGACTGTGCTCCCGTTCGCCCCGAATCAGAGACTTCGGGGTCCGGCCCACTTGTCCACAGGGTGGAAGCGGCATCCTGCCGCTTGCTCAATATAGAAAAAATGGGCGGAAAGATATTTTGAAACTTGCTAAAAAATGTCAGGATATGTAGTTTTGTGGATAATAATTTGTTAGGCAGTATTGAGCGTCACGCATGAGCAAGCCATTCACAAAGACGAAGATAGCGGTCGCCTTGATTGTGGCTCTCTTGCTTGTTACTGCTCTCTTTGGTTTGCCACTCGCTTCTCAGCTTTCGCGCATCGGCAAAGTTAGAGACCAGTATCGTCTTGATGACGCCGTTCACAGCGAGGTTATCGCTGACCCAGTTCACAAGCCGACAGCGGAGTATGTTTTAGACCCGCCTTTCATGGAGCGATACGGTTTGTCCTCCAAAGACTATTTGGACGCGAAGGGTTACTTTTCGCCCACTGGCATTCACTGGGCCAAGTGGAATCTGGAGACGAAGGCAGCGGCTGTTCTGATGTGGCGACGGCGCACGGACCTTTCCGCGTGGCAGATTCGTCACACCATCCGACTCATTGACGACTACTACAGTCGGAACGAGCAGACGATACCTGTCGTCAAAGTAGTGGACGCCACGACGAAATTATGACAGAGACAGTTGATACGGAGTTGCTGCCTAACCAGGGTGCTGCAGCGAAAGGCCTATCCGCCGTGCGTTCGAGAGTCGCGGGTATTCGTGAGTGCACGGTGCGCTCCACCATCGCAGCCGCCGAGGCCGTCGCTGAACTTGGTCGTTGAAGGAGACGCTGGCGCGCCTCCTTCAATGCGGAGCTGACTACGTCCAATGCCTCGTTTCGTCCGAGCCTACGCGCTCCTCAACCAGTCACTCCGACCGCAATTTTCCTTCCACTTCGCAAACAAGTTTGCTACGTTCTGAGTCAAATGCGGTCGGCTCCGCA
>CAYTAI010000008.1:0-10217 GCA_964435715.1 uncultured Verrucomicrobiota bacterium
GGCGGGGCTGGCTTCCTTATTGGGGGTTTTGCTCAAAAAATGTTCGAACTTCGTCCAAAAAACACCGCCATTTATTTTTTTGCCTTGAATGATTTTGTCAGCAGCGGCTATATGTTTTTTCAGAAGGGGCACAGTTAGCTCAGCGGTAGAGCGGCTCGCTTACACCGAGTTGGTCGGGAGTTCGACTCTC
Source organism: uncultured Verrucomicrobiota bacterium (assembly GCA_964435715.1). Lineage (GTDB taxonomy): Bacteria > Verrucomicrobiota > Verrucomicrobiia > JAWXBN01 > JAWXBN01 > JAWXBN01. The sequence goes on from CAYTAI010000008.1 coordinate 191, forward strand.
TCACTGTGAACTATTGTTTCTCCACGGCGTCAGATACTCATTTTCTCCCGGAAAGCCCGGGCTTGCCGACGGGAGAACTCCACTTGCAAGGAGCCTTCGAGCAAGACTTTTAATCCGCCGCTGAACCAGGGTTCCACGGATTTAATATGATTAATATTGATGATCTGCGCGCGGTTTGCCCGGAAAAAGACTTTCATGTCCAAACGCTCTTCAAGGGAATTCAAGGAGCGCAGGAGCAGGGGGCGTTCTTCATTGAAATAAATGCGTGTGTAATTCCCTTCCGACTCGAGCAGACGGATGTCTTTTGCGGAGACAAACCAGCATTTATCACCTTCACGGACAAAAACTTTATTTTCATGCGCGATTTTTCCTGCTGATGGTGCGTCGCCGGACTCCCGGCTTGAGGATGCCAAAGAAGTGGAAATCGAGAGGATACGCTCTTGAACGCGATGAATCGTGTTTTTGAAACGTTCCGGGTCAATGGGTTTAACAAGATAATCAAGAGCATTAAACTCAAAGGCTTTGATCGCATACTCACTGTACGCTGTTGTGAATACGACTTCGGGAAGCGGCAGAGGCATTTTTTCAAGCATTTCAAATCCGCTCATTCCCGGCATTTTGATATCAACGAAAATGACGTCAGGACGGAAAAACTCATATGCCGACAAGGCCTCGTTGCCGTTTTTAGCCTCATGAATCCGGGGAGAGGGGCAGTTTTCAGCAACCAGCTTTTTGAGTTCGCTGCGAGCGAGTCTTTCATCATCAACAAGGAGAACATTCATGAGACAACGGGGAACATAATTTCAGCGATGACAGTTGTCGAGGATGAGTTGTAGATTTTCAGACTGCCGGCATCACCAAAGATAATCCGAATACGTTCTTGGGCATTGGTCAACCCGATTTGAATCGAGTCAGGATTTATCGCAAGTTGTCCGGTGTTTTCAACGGTCAGATGGAGTTGGTGATCCTGAATCGAGGCGTGAATCGAGACAGTGCCGCCAAGCGAATATGGCTCCACACCGTATTTGACCGCATTTTCTGCCAGTGTCTGAATGAGCATGGGGGGAACCAAACAATCCAGGCATTCCGGGGAGATGTGGGTAAAAACTTTCAGCCTTTCTTCAAAACGGATTTGCTCAAGTGACAGGAAGGCATTGACGACAATCATCTCATCTTCAAGGCGGATGAGTTTTTCTTGTCCGGCGCGCAGGGAGGCGCGCAAAAGATTTGATAATAATGTGACGGCGTGGCGGGCGTTATCAGGATTTTCATTGATCAAGGCTCTCAGGCTATTCAGGCTGTTGAAAAGAAAATGAGGATTGATTTGAGCTTTCAGAGACTTCAGTTCAGAGTCTTTGAGTGCGGATTCGAAGAGGTTTTTTTCAGATTCGCGGAGTTGGATCTGGGCTTTTTTGCGTTGGATATAGAGAGTGAGGATCTCGGCAAAAGTCGACAAGAGCCGTTTTTCCTCATCCTTCCAAATCTGTTTTTCGTTCATCGAGGCAAATCCGATGAATCCGATGAGTTTGTCGCCCTCCCTCATGGGGGCTGTCAGACAAGAAAAAATCCGCAGTTTGTGAAAAATATAAGATGCCACTTCTGTGTCCGGGGAGATATCATTTTTAAAGTTCAAAACAGTGACCTCGCCATTTTTCATTTTTTGAATAAATGATTCAAGGCCCTGGGTGGGGACGGGCTCATTGAATGAAAGTTGGGGCGTATATTTGTACGAATGCCAATGGTGAGTCTTGTGAAGGGTTTTGTAGTCAGGGGAAAACTCGAAAATAAAGCCGAAATCACTGGGGATAAATTCCGCAAGAATCGCCAAAGATTCATTAATGGCATGATCGAGTTTGTCTTCAGGCAGCTGAATAAATAGCTGGGACAACCGGCTGACCGAACGCTCGAACCGGAGACTTTCCTGGAGCTCATGCTCGGCTTTATGCCGTTTGAAAATCTCATATATCAGATAAAACACAAAACAACTGATGATGAGGATGCTGATGATATTCACCTGGTTGATCAGTTGAGCCGTGGAACGCGCCTGGTCATTGTATGTCCGGGGGATTTGCACTCGAAGATTCAATGAGGGCTCGTGTAGAATATCGGGGAGCAATATTTCAATACAGAGTTCTGAAGAGCTCTTTTCTCCGGGGAAAACTAAAATCCGGTAGACTGGCAGCGTGCCAAAATCGGGTGTGTCAATGGAGCCTTCCTTGATTTTCGGCTGTGGGCTTTCCGGTCTCCAAGACAAGGTATTGCCAAGGATTGTCGAGATATTTTGAAGCTCTTTATCGGATAACAATCTGCCGAATAATATGTACCCTTGAGAAGGGATTTTGATCCTGTCGTCAGAAACATGTCGACAAGCCAGAATCATGACTCCTTGATCGGTTTCCATGAGTCCCCATTTGAAATCATTGATTTTTTCGGGAATCAGCCCGGGCAGGGCTTTGGTGATTGTGGCGAGCGTCGACCCGGGCATTTCTTCAACTGAGTCCCTTTTGTTGGTCAGGCGGCGGGAGTAAGCATAGTTGCCTTCGCGGTTGTAAAATGCGACCGCGTCCAGCTCCGTTGCCAGCATGACCGGATGGGTAAAGTAATCCTTGAAATAATCCTTTTTCCGGCCGGTGAGAAAATCCGCGGACTCTTCCCAGTATGCCCAGCCGGCCAAAAGCTGGGCAAGATTGTCAGCATCGCGCATAATGACCATGACGACTCCGCGTGCTTGATCAATATTACGGTTTTTTTCCATTTCCTCAAAGCGCATTTCAATTTTATGAATGAGGAAACTGGAGATGGAAAGGAGGATCAACAGGATGAAAAATCCGAAGAGAATTAGACGGATATTTGAAAACACGAATTCTTTAGCCCTGAGATTCATATTGAATCAAGACTCTATAGTGCTTGGTGATGAATCTTTCAACCGAGTATTTTATTCCTATTCAGGAAGAAGAAATAAGAAGCGCGCTTAATCGCGTTTGCGTGACGGATCCGGATCACGGGAAGTTGATTCGTCTTCCACAGGGCTTAAATTGAATTCAGGCTGGGCGCCGGATCCAAAAAAACGTTTCATGTCGATCCGGATTTGGCAATCATTGGTCTGTCTCTCAATGACAATGGTTGAAATCATGGAGCCATTCTCGTGTTTCCAGAGCAACTCCTGTTTCCCGTCAGAGTTCACATCGCACATGCGGAAAGGTTCCCAACCGGGAGGATGTTTGAAGGCGCTTTCCAGCGAGGCATTGCCTTCTTTGTCGATGAGCCAACAACAAACTGTTTCCCCGTTTTGCTGAATCATGAGCACATTATGAAAGCCGCTTCCGGTAAAATCCCCCGCCAATACAAAAGTTTTGTTTTGAGGTGTGCTCTCCGGCGTGGAATGAGCCCCTTGTATCGGCTGGTTTCTCACGGGGTGTTCGTTGTTGTGCATATGAGTGGGAGGATGCACGAACCGAGCACTTTCTTTAAAGAGATTATGATGAACGGTATTAGCGGGTGATAAACGGCGGGAATAGCTATTAATTTACCACATTTTGAAGGGTCGTCAGACAACGAGGTGATTCTGCAGCCAAGGGTAAAGAGTGGATGCCTTTTGTTTGATAATGGTCTGGCATGCTCCAATCTCTTGAGTGCGGCGCATGGCCGTCTCATCCGAAATCGTGCGGAGATCATCAATATTGTAGAGGTAACAATCATCCATCCAATTGATGGCAGGGTCAATATCACGAGGGACAGCGAGATCAATCAAAAACAGCGGACGATTCGGGCGTTGAACCATGAGGGTTTCAAGCTCGCGTCGGTGTATGACCAGGTCAGGGGATGATGTCGAGCTGACGATGATATCGGTCTCAAGGGCTTTTTGTCCCCACTCACTCAAAAGATGGGCGCTGACCCCGAGCTCGGAGGCGATTTGTCGCGCCTTGTCGGGAGAGCGGTTCACGATGCTCATTGATGTCACCCCTTGGGCGATAAAACCACGCGCGGTTTTTTCACTGATTTCACCCGCCCCGATAATCATGACATGACACTGTTGCAAGTTTTCGAATATTTTCTCAGCCAATGTCACGGCAATCGAGCTCACGGAGACATGACCGCGCGTAATATGCGTTTGTGAACGGACCTGCTTCGCCGTTTGAAATGCCTTTTGAAAGATGCGATGGGTGATTTTCCCGGTAAAATTCCCGGAGGAAGCCTTTTCATAGGCTTCTTTGACTTGCCCCAGGATTTCCGTCTCCCCAAGCACCATCGAGTCGATTCCGCTGGCGACTTCAAAGAGGTGCTCCACGGCTTCTTGATCGGTTTTGAGATAAATGTGCGGGGCAATTTGCTCTCGATCAGAGGCGCTCGACAAAAGCAAATTGCAAAGAGCATCTGCCGGAATAGTCTCCTCCTGGCACACGGCATAGATTTCCACGCGATTGCATGTCGACAACGGGGTGACCTCGGTCAAGTGTCCGCTGTCCATTGCATGCCGGCAAAAGTCATGGAGGTGGTCTTCGCGGATCGCAATTTGCTCACGGAGTTCCACACGGGCGGAGTGATGATTGATGCCGAGACAAAAAAATTTCATTGATGAACCGGACTGAGGAGATAAGCCCCCCAAAAAGTGAAAATGACAAATCCGAAAAGGAGCACAGTTCCATAAGCCGCTTTGCGTCCTCCCCACCACGACCGCCAGTATCCGACAAAAAGCAGCCCGTAAAGCACCCAGACAAAAATCGACCATATTGTCTTGAAATCCATAATCGCCCAGCCCCGTTCCTGACCGGCAATAAATCCACTGACCAGTCCGGCGGTATAAATGACCATGCCGAAAAACAGCAATCTCATCGTGATCTTTTGCATCTCGGCAACAGAGGGCAGGAGATAGACCCAATCCGTGATCTTATGGGATTTCAGCAAATATTGCTGCAGCAGATACATCGCCGCCGCCGCGGCTGCAATGGCGAAAGCCCCGTAGGACATCACAGACAAGGGCGCGTGAAGCTCTTTCCAGAATCCTTTCGGTGTGCCGGTCAGCGTTTTGTCCGTCGGCGAGACCAGCGCAAAAAGATTCAGAGCCACGACCATCGGTGTGGTAAAGAGTCCCAAAATCGACAACCGGTAGCTGCGACCGATCACCAGAAAAATGAGCATCATCGTCCAGGTGATAAAAACAAATGCCTCAAAAAGATTCGTCAGGGGACAACGATGAATTTCTGCCGAGCGCATCACCAGAAAGACACTGTGGAATACAAACCCGACCAGGCAAAAAATATAGCGAACTGTGTGCAGCCGGTGGGTTTCGTCATTCTTAAGCCCGAAAAGCGTGCCGGCACCGAGGGTGTAGAGGACAGTCGCTAAAATGATGAAATCGCGGTCGGACATGACTGACTAAATTATGTGGTGCCGGAAAAAGATTCAATCCCGGATTCAGGAGCATGCGGGGGGAATCATAAAAAAAGGCGGGGCAATTTGCCCCGCCTTTCGGAATTCTCCTGAAAAAATCTTTTCAGTTGGATCAAAATTATGCTTCCGTCTCTTCGCTCTTTGCTTTTTTAGCCGGCTTTTTTCCGCCTTTTTCACTTTTTTTGGCTTTCGCCCCTTTTTCCACATTTTCTTCTTTGGCAGGCGCATCGGAGATGACTTCGATGGTGATTTCAGGTTGGACATCGGAATGAAGATTCAAGACAATGACATGTTTTCCAAGGGTCTTGATCGGTTTTTCAATACGGATTTGTTTCCGGTCGATTTCAAAACCCTCTTCTTTCAGACGGTCTTGAATGTCGTGACTGGTGACCGAGCCGAAAGCCTTGTCTTCCATCCCGAGTTTCAGGGTGAAAGAAAGGGAGAGCTTGGCGATTTTTTTCGCAATGTCCTGGGCGAGTCCGAGTTCCTGGGCTTCGCGTTCCGCACGTTTTTTCTTCAAGGTTTCAATACTCCGCATATTGAATTTATTGACCGGGAGGGCGTGCCCTTCGGGAATGAGAAAGTTACGGGCGAATCCGGGGCGGACGGTGACGATGTCGCCTTCGCCGCCGAGTTTGCGGATGCTGGTGGTGAGAATGACTTGTGTGGTCGCCATAAATTTATTTTCTTTCGTTGATTAAAAGGAGTTGTTTTTTTGGATTAAAATGGAATGTCGTCGTCGTCCGCTGCGGGAGCGGCATCATCAAAGCTGCTGGAGGAATGCCCGCCAGAGTCGTGATCTTGTGCGGGGCGGGCTGGCTTCGACGAGCCGCCTCCGTCCTTGTAGTCGGCATTTTTGGGCCGGCCCAGGAATTGAACGCGTTCTGCACGGACTTTCAGTGTGCTTTGTTTTTTACCTTCTTTGTTTGTCCAAGACTCGAATTTGAGCTCGCCCTCGATGAAAACGGGCGACCCCTTGCTGAGATACTGCCCGGCGGTTTCCGCTTGGCGACCCCAGACTTCGACAGTGACGAAGCAGACTTCTTCACGGTCTTGCCCGTCCTGGGTTTTATAAGTCCGGCTCATGGCCAGACCAATATCCGCGACGGCGGTTCCTTTGGGCGTAAAACGCAATTCCGGGTCACGCGTCAGGTTTCCGATGAGGAGAACTTTATTCAGGCTGGCCATAAGAGGGAGTGGTTAAAAAAAAGACGACGTTTTGAATGCACGGTCAAGCCGCGGCGGTTTCCCCGAGGGGTTTGACATTGAGCGGAGCATTGACGATGATCACGCGGAAAACCTCGTCATCAAGTTGAAAACGGGTTTTGAGTTTGTCCGCGACGGCTGGCTCCGCTTCGAAGACGTAATTGACATAATAGCCGCTGGTCAGATGGTCTGACTTGTAAGCAAATTGCTTTTTATCGAGCTTTTGGATCGTGGAGACTTTTGCTCCGGCGGTCTGCAGGTCGGCTTTCACGCGCTCGATGAGCTCGGGCACGGTTTCTTCTTTGCCTTTTGTGTTCAAAATGAACAAGGCTTCATACCTTTTCATGGTTAGTCCTTTTTACTTTTATTATGTTGGTTCATGGTTTCTACGATTCCTTGCCGGATCCACGTTTTGACTCCCGCGATGACTTCCGGGATGACCGTTTCCGTCATCAACTTCCATTCATCCGGAGCAAATTGCCCGAGGACATGACCGGCGAGGTCGCCCCCGGGATGAGGCTTTTCACCGACACCCACCCGTCCCCGCGCAAATTGCTCCGTGCCAATGTGGTTGATCACGGATTTTAATCCGTTGTGACCACCGCTGGAACCTTTTGCCCGGAACCGGATCTGGCCGGTCGGCAATGCAGTGTCATCCACCAGGACCATGATATGGTCAGGCTCCACCTTGAACCAATCTTGAACCGCCCGCAGGCTTTCCCCGCTGGCATTCATGAATGTTTCCGGTTTGAGCAGGATGACGCGTTGACCGTCGAGCTTTAACTCAGCGAAAAGGGTTTTCCATTCGCGCTTGAAAATAAAATCGACGGACGCCTGTGTCGCCCACAGATCGAGAATGGTAAACCCGATATTGTGGCGGGTCTTGTCATACTTCGATCCGGGATTTCCCAGACCTGCGACGATAAAAACGCCCGGAGGGGCGTAGTTACCGGAATCGTTGTCCGGAGCGAACTGCTTCCAGGGATTGAAGAGTCGTCCGGACATGTGTCAAAAAACAAGGACGGGACACCTCTTTGAGAGAGCCTCCCGTCCGGATAAAGATGATTACTTCTTGGCGTCTTTGGCGGCGGGAGCGGCTTTGGCATCACCCTCCGCAGTTTTTTTCTCTTTGATGACCTCGACTTCTTTCGGTGCGTCCGTTGCGGCTGCGACAGCTTCCTCAGCTTTTGGCGCGACGCAGGCAAAGACAGTCAGCTCGGGCTGGCTCGTGATTTTGACTCCCGCAGGAGGAATAATGTCGGAGACGTGGACGGCCTCACCGATATTCAAGTGGCTCACGTCGACCCAAATGGCCTCTGGAATGTCTTTGGGGAGACACTCGATGTGGAGGCTGCGCAATGTGTGCTCCAGCAATCCGCCTCCGGTTTTCACACCAGCGGCTTCGCCGCGGGCTTCGACGGAGACTTCCAAATGAATGGTTTCATCCTGTGCGACTTCATGAAAATCAACGTGCAGGTAGAGGTCGCGGAGATAATCATGTTGGATTTCTTGCACAAGAGCGAAGCGGCTTTCGGCTTTGCCGTTATTGTCGAGCTGGAGATCCACAAGGATATTCTCGCTGCTGGTTTTGCGCAGGGCAGTCTGCAGGTCGCGCAGGGAAAGCTCGATGCTCAGGGGCTGGGTCTTGCGCCCGTAAATGACACCGGGGATTGCTCCGGTTTTGCGGAGTTGATTGACAGAATTTTTCCCGGCATGGGTGCGGGTTTTCGCTTTGAGACTGATTTGATTGGCCATAGGGTTTCCTTTACCGTCTTGATTCACTCCGCACAACCGGGGTGCCTCAAGCGGTTCATTGTTATTTTTTTACGTCAAATAAACTATTCACCGATTCATTGCGGTGAATCCGCAAGATGGCCTCTCCGAGAAGCTCAGCCACGCTCAAGACTGTCAGTTTAAAGCCTTTCAAGTCGACTTTATGCGGGACAGTGTCTGTCGTGATGAGTTCTTCGATGGGCGAAGCCTTCAAGCGTTCGACGCTCTTTCGCGTCAAAATGGAGTGGGACGTTACAGCAACGATCTTCTTTGCACCAGCTTTTTTTGCGGAAATCGCGGCATTACAGAGGGTCCCCGCCGTTTCTGTCATATCATCGACCAGAACAGCTGTTTTTCCCTTGACGTCTCCAACGAGGTACAAGGCCTCTGTCTCTGTGGCACTTATACGGTTTTTAGCGACGATTGCCAGACCGGCATCCAGCTTTTTGGAGTAAGCGTAAGCCATCTTAATACCACCCACATCCGGAGTGACAACCACGGAGTTTTTATACTTTTGATCGACAAAATATTTGTAAATGACGGGTGACGCATACAGATGATCGACAGGAATATCGAAAAATCCCTGGATTTGCTGGGCATGGAGATCCAGGGTGATCACACGATCGGCACCGGCCTTGACGAGGAGATTTGCGACGAGCTTGGCAGTGATCGGGACACGCGGCTGGTCTTTGCGGTCTTGGCGGGCGTAACCATAAAAAGGAATGACCGCCGTGATGCGCGAGGCGCTGGCACGTTTGGCGGCATCAATCATGATGAAAAGCTCCATCAAATGATGGTTCGTCGGCGGGCAAGTGCTCTGGATTATAAAGACATCCCTGCCGCGGACGTTCCCCTTGATTTTAACAAAAGTTTCCCCGTCCGGAAATGAGGAAACCTCGGCATCACAGAGTTTGATCCCGACATAAGCTGCGACCTTTGCCGCCAGTTCGGGGTTCGACGACCCGCTCAAGATTTTCATTTCGCCCAATGGATTGATCATATGTTTGCCGTGAGTTTGTAGGAAAAGAGCTTTTAGGATTAGGCAAAGGACGCCCCCGGCGCAATACTAAATGTCAAAAAGCTGAGAAATCAGATTATTTATCCAGTTAGGATGACTTAATCAGCGGATTTCGCTCCATCGTTTCGGTGAGGTAGTTGCCCCGGCGGTAGGCCTCCGCCAGCAGACTCACCGGATGCAGGACTTTGACATCCTTTTTGCATTGGCGCAGGCCTGCGGACAGTTGCACGTTGCAACCGGGGTTGCCCGAGGCGACGATGGCCGCGCCGGTGCTCTCGATATGGCGCAATTTGCGCGCGAGCAGCTTTGCCGACATTTCCGGCTGGGTGATATTGTAGATGCCCGCGCTGCCGCAGCACCAGTTCGACTCCGGCAATTCCTTCAGCTCCAGCCCGGGTATGCTCTGGAGCAATTTGCGCGGCTGGGCTGTGATTTTCTGTCCGTGGCAGAGGTGGCAGGACTCGTGATAAGTCACAGGGCCGTCGAGATGCAGGGGTGCGTTGGGCTTGCGCAAATCGATTTCAACGAGCCATTCACTGATGTCTTTGACTTTGCGTGACCATTCCCGCGCCTTGGCCGCGTAGGCGGGATCGCCGGCGAGCAGATGGTCGTAGTGTTTCAAGTGCGAACCGCATCCCC
>CAYTAI010000008.1:10227-28956 GCA_964435715.1 uncultured Verrucomicrobiota bacterium
GACTGGATTCAGACGTGTGCTCTTCCGATCCCCCGGCATTGGTGACAATCGCGTCGAGTTCGGACAAGGGAAATGAATCGATATTTTTCCGGGCCAGTTGCTTCGCCAAGTCCCATTCCCCGTTGTGTCCGTGGAGGGAACCGCAACAGTGCTGGTCGCGGGGAGTGATGACCTCACAATCATTGGCGAGGAGCACATCGACGGTGTCCCGGTTAATGTCCGAGTAAATGAGGTCTTGGACGCATCCGGTCAGCAGACCGACTTTGTGCCGGGTTTTGATCGGAATCTCCCGTTCCCGGATCAGGTCGTCGGAGAAACGGGTCTTGATCGTGGGCGTGAGGGGTTCGAGCTCGCGCAATTTGCGCGGGGCAAGACGGAGCAGCCCGGATTTGCGCATGAAGGTTTGCAGGCCGAGGCGTTGGTAGAGCCACAGGAGCCGTCCGAGAGTTTTCAGCGCCCACGGGCGCATAAAAAGGAATTTGATCGTCATGCTGCGGGTAAAATCGCGGGTGGGATTGTCGAGGACTTTGCTCCGCTCGATTTCCGCGCGGGCCATTTCAAAGAGCTCGGTATAATTCACCCCGGCGGGACAGGCGGTCTGACAGGCGAGGCACCCCAGACAAAAATACATCTCGTCGCCGAAAGCCTCATTGACATCCAGCCGCCCGTCGGCGACCGCCCGCATCAGCGAGATGCGTCCGCGCGGACTGTGTTTCTCCATCAATGTGGCATCATAAGTCGGACATGTCGGCAGGCACATCCCGCAATGCATGCATTGCTGGACGATGGAGTAATCCAATCCTTTGAGGAGATTTTCTGATGAGACGGTTGTGGACATGGGGCGGGGAAAAACAGAGGACGGGATTAATCAAAAATCTTGCCGGGGTTGAGAATTGCATGAGGGTCAAAGGCTTTTTTCAGATGGCGCATGACACGGACATTGAGCTCGCTGACGGCATCCTCAAGGAATGGTTTTTTTGCCTGACCCACGCCGTGCTCGCCCGTGATGGTGCCGCCCAGCTTGACCGCAAAATGGAAAATCTCGACCATCGCCTTTTCGATCCGCTCCATTTCCTCGTGGTTCTTTTCGTCGGTCAGGAATGTCGGGTGCAAATTGCCATCGCCCATGTGCCCAAAGGTGCCGATGCGCAAATTGTACCGCTTCGCGATGTCCTGGATAAAATTCACCATTTTGGACAATTCACTCCGGGGAACGGTCGCGTCCTCCAGAATGGTCGTCGGGCGCATGCGGGCGAGCGCGCTGAATGCCGAGCGCCGTGCGGCGGCGAGCCGGTTCGCCTCGTCAGTGTCCTTGGCGAGGATGACCTCGCGCGCGCCGCGTTCCCGCGCAATTTGCGTCATTTTGCGGGCTTCATCGTCGACAGCGGCGGGATGCCCGTCGGTTTCCATGAGGAGGATGGCCTCCGCATCGAGGGGTAGGCCGATTCTGGCATAGTCTTCGACGCATTGAATGGTGATTTTGTCGAGGAACTCAAGGGTGCAGGGGATGATTTTATTTTCGATGATGGCGGAGACGGTCTCCGCGGCGTGATCCATGCGGCTGAAAACGGCGAGCATGGTTTTTTTGGTTTGCGGTTTGGGAATGAGTTTGAGCAGGACTTTGGTGATGACACCGAGGGTGCCTTCGCTGCCGATGAAAATATCCTTGAGGGAATATCCCGCGACATCCTTGACGCATTTATTCCCCATCCAAATGATTTCCCCTGTCGGCAGGACGACCTCCATGCCCATGACATAATCGCGCGTCACCCCGTATTTGAGTCCACGAAGGCCACCGGAGTTTTCGGCGACATTGCCGCCGATTGTTGAGATTTTCATGGAGCCCGGGTCGGGCGGATAAAAAAGCCCGGCTTTTTCAGCTTCCTCAGCGATTTTCAGCGTGATGACGCCCGGCTCGACCATCATGGTCAGGTTTTTTGTGTCGATTTCCAAAATTTTATTGAACTTGACCGTGCAGAGGATGATGCATTCCTCCAGCGGCACACTCCCTCCGCTCAGACCCGTGCCCGAACCTCTCGTCACAACCGGGATTTTTCCCGCATTTGCAAATCCGAGCACCTGTGCAATTTGCTCCCGCGTCGTCGGAAAGACCACACAACCGGGGTATTGATTGAGAACCGCTGTGCCGTCGAAAGAATAGGGAATCAGGTCTTCTTTTTGAGTGAGAATATTTTCTGTCCCGACGATATTTGCAAGTTGCTCAATAATAGCGGCATTCATCTGTGAGCCGGATATTAGCATGCACTGGCGGGGCATCAAGCACGGATAATCGAGGTACCCCTGCGACAAGCATAACGACGCAATCAACCTGGAAACCGGTGATCGTCTCCTTGGAGCCTGTGCTAAAAACCCTCGGACATGTGGAGCAAATTGCGCGCTGTCGAGGGGGGATTCACCTCAGACAACCGCGCATTATCCAGTATTCGAATGATTGCAAGTATCAATAAAAAAATTAAAATTCATACCCAGAGCATAAAATCGATGAAAATCCTTGAAATAACTTGAATTCTAAGAAAACTGTGGCAATGATTTTTATGAAAAATTAATCCTAAAGATAAACCCTATGCTAAAAGAAACTGCACTCCAAGTTCTTCAAATTGAAGGCGAGATTCCCCGGGAAGTCCGCCAAGTCTCCTTGTCACTCCTTTTTATTACTCCGGGTTCGCTGGGCAAAATGCACCGCTCGAATGTGCACAACATCGACCAGTTTTTGAACTTCCCGCCGTCGAATCTTCTCTTGCAACAAGGAATCGGATTACGCACGGTCTCCGCAATTCTCCATGAGATCCGGACCCTCAGAGACAAGGCGAGTTTGTTGTCATACCATTTTATTGATGGAATCATTCCGCAAGACCCCAAGGAATTTGCCCGGCAACTCATTGACAAATTAGAGAAGGATGAAGCCGAGGTGATGATTTTCCGCTACGGGTTGGGCATTCCGCGCAAGCACACTCTGGCGGCAATCGGACAGATCAAAGACATTACCCGGGAGCGTGTCCGTCAACGTGAAAACAAGAATCTACAGTACATTTACAGGGTGTATGGACCGTATGTGACCGAGTTCCTGGAGAAATTGCGTCAACCCGGTGCGCCGAGTTTTGATGATGCCACGAACCGTCATATTGATTTTATCATGGCGGTCGCCGACAGTCCCAATCAGGAATAAACCGCCCGGAGAGGCAAATTGTTTCGCCCGTATGAGCCCAACCCGCGCAATTTGCGCGGTTTCTTTTTTGCAGAGGAGGGGGGCAGGGATGTGTGACGTGGCCGGTGCGGGAAAAAGCCGCAAAAGGATTAGAAGTTTTTCGGTTGCCAGTTGGGTTCCTTGAAGGTGCCGTCGGCTTCGTATTCAAAGAGTTTACTCATCAAAAATGTGATGGCACCGAAAATCCCGCGCATATTGATGCGGGCATCCATTTTGAGGTGGTCTTTGGGAATATTATAAAATCCATTGCAGATGAGTGTCCAACCTCCACCGGTCATATCAAGTTTTTCCGTTTTGATGACACCCTTTTCCATGGTGAAATCGCAGACCGCCTTATTGGCCTGGAGAGAAGCGAATCCGGGAATGATGGCATCCATGATCGTGGACAGTGGGCCCAGGAAAGGAAGGCTGACGAGTTTGCCTTTTGTGACATCCATGTGTCCTCCGCCATCGACAAGATTCCAATCCCCGAGTCCGCCGTGGAATTTACCCTGTGCATTGAGTGTGCCGGTCGATTCCCCGTAATTGAACAGGGCGAGATTGAACCGCTGGAAGCTCATGTCTTTCAAATTCATTTCCATGCGGAAAGTCGTGTCTTTTCCTTCAACAAAGGTAAAGTCGGCTTTTCCCTCCAAGACTCCTCCGAAAATATTGCCCCGGAATCCCGAGATTTCACAGAGCCCTTGCCGGATGCGGACGCGTGTCTGGATCCGGTCGAATTTCAAAGTGGCTTTTGTCAGGGGATAATCGATTTTGTTGCCCGTGATATCAATGGTCACATTGGTCTTTTCCCCCGTGACATAATCGACTGTGCCATTGACGACGGATTGAGGCGCCTCATGGAAAATATAGGGTTTGACCGCATCGACGGATTTCGGACCGAGCACGGTGGCGATGTCCAATGGATTGAGCTGTGCCTTGAATTGGTTGATTTGGAGCAGTTGCTCTTTGAAAGAGTAGACCAGTTCACCCGTGCCCTTGCCTTCTTCCCGGACGACCTGAACATTGAAGCAGCGCAATTTGCCCCCGGAAATGTCAACATCCGTGGAGATTTGTTTGAATGCCTTGTGGACGAGAGAGCAGTTTTTAATGAGGGCATTGCCCGTGATTTTCAGTGTTGACTCTTCACTGGTCAAACCGGAGGCTTTGAGGTTCAATTCCAATGGGCTATCGACTTGAGTGAACATTAAAAAATATTTTTGATAATTCTGCGGTGCCAGGTTGACATAGTTCAAGGGATTGATTTGTCCGGTGAACTCGCCTTTGATCTCGCGGGTTGTCAGATGGTAAAGGAGCTTCAGGGAGCTTTCTCCAAAGGTGTCTTTGATTTGAAGCTGGGGAATGAGCAATTCCCCTTTTTGCAGGGCAAACGGGATATCAAACCTTTCAAAATATGTCCCGGTATAGGTGAAAGACGAGAGATGGATCCGGCCATAGACACCCCAATTCTCCAGACCCGGTCCATACTGGGTTGCCGAGACGGAGATTTGAGGTCGCTGGAAAAATTCAAAAGAATGAATCACCCGGCGAAGATCAGGATTCAACTCGAAAGCAAATCGCGTGAAGTCCAGATCGGAAATGATATTGAATTGAGAATAGGGCTCTTGGAGATGTTTATATCCCGTCGTTGAGAAATTCCCCGCCGAGGTCACTAGTGAAAATTTTTCGAGAATGAGCACGGAATTCTCCAGCTTCATCAGAAAGTCCAGTGAGTCTATATTCACTTTTTGTAATTGGAGGTTGTTGGCTCGCAGGGAGGCAAAACCTTTCCAGGACTCGATTTTTCCAAGATCGCCGGTCACAGAGATTTTCAGGTTCGGCTCCCGGTTGAATTTAACCTGTTTGAGAATGCCGAAAATCCTTTTTTTCATCTCGACACTCCGTTTTTTTTCTTCTTCGGATTGTTCCTTCATTTCAAAAGGAAGGGGGTTGAGGATGAGCTTTGCATTGAGATTGAATCGAACGCCCGCCGCCACCCCGGTCAATGAATCGATGACCAGAGTATTCTGCCCCGTAAAATGACCGGATGCCTGAGTGTCGTCGATTGTAAAAATACCTTCGGAAGGTTTCTCGGGATCGACAGGTATGTTTAGTTTTACGTTTTTTGCCTCAAGGGATGTAATGGGATTTTCTTGATGGATGAGTTTCCAGGGGGAAACGGTTAGCTTCACTTCAGAGACGCTGGTGACGATGCGGTTTGTGCGGGGATCCAAAAAAATGATGTTGTCAGCGATGATGCCGCGGAAAGGATTTAAATACAGTTTTTCAATCTGGGCCCGGATTCCCCGTTCCGCGAGGGCTTTTTCCAGCTTGTGGGTGAGGACTTCCGGAAACCCTGCAAAATATAGGTAGGAGAGCAAAATCAGTGTGATGAATGCGAGCAGGAGCAGTGTGGAGCGCGATACCATTAAAAGGGCGCGGAGAAAGTAGTATCGGAGAGTGTGCTTGAGTGCCATGTAATCAAACTTTTAGTTTCCAACACGCGTCACGAGCTCTTTGTCGAGCAATTGGTAAACGCTTTCATCCACCTGATATAAGACATTTTGCCCCTCAAGAATCATGGCTCGTCCATTTTTTTTATCATGCTTGCCGAATTTCAAGATGTATTTTTGTCCGTCTCCAGCGGTGATCGCCACAGTCAGCGGAGGATGAGACATTTCTTTCGGCGGAGCCGGGACAGGTTGGGCGGATGCCGCTCGAAAGTTCTGGAGAGCTCCGAGGAGTATCTCCAGTCGTTCAAGATTGATGACACCTTGTGTCGTCTCGTCATGGAATCTCCATTTTTGATTTTGAGGATCGCGCTCGATTATGATTGCTTCTTGGCCTGGCCTGAGGATTTCGATTTGACGGATGTCCTGTGCGGGGATTTTTGTCACGGTCCGGTCGAGATAAAAGTCCGGGGAAGTGACGGCAAATTCGTTTTGCTCCACAGGGATTTTGTAGACAAAAAGCTCGTCGGAGCGTTTTGCATGGATTCCGGTCTTGTCAGGTTTCGAAAAATCAATACGGAGGGACTCACCTTCAGGCCGCTCGGATGTGGTTGGTTTGGCGATCAGTGTGATACTCATTGGGGCGGGATCCAGTCCGTAGGTTTTCAAGGACTCGGGAGCATCTGACACATATGAGACGATCGGGGTATTCATCAAGTGGGAGAGAAGCCCGAGGAGGATTTCTGTATCCGCTTTTTCGCCATTGAGCTCATTGATGAACCATTCGTTATTTTCTCCGACGAGCTTGAGTTCCTTGTTTCCGGATTTGATCACGATGGCATTGAGTTCGTGGGGGAAACGCTCAATGAGGAGCGGGTCGCGAAAGTCATTCAGAGGCTTGGTGAGCTCGTGATATAACTCTGCCGTAATGGTAAAGACGCTATTTCCCTCTTTGAGTTTTGCGTAGTGTTTGCCCGGATCGTTTTTGACGGGATTTCCGATCAAGAGTGTCTTTGATGTGTTTGGGTCAGAGGACAAAAGGGTGACCTCCAGATCCGGTTCGCTCAGACCGTAAGTGATCAGATCCGCCGCACCCTCGGAGATAAAGTCCATCGCCCGGGCATCCACCAGAAAGCGGATCAGATTGGTGATCGTTTCCTGGTTCGCCCGGGCATCAATCGGTTTTGTAATGCGTTTGATATTGTCAGTGACGCTGAATTGAATTTGGTAGGGGTTCGTCGTGGACAGGCTGCGGATGTTCACTTGTGAGACTTGTCCCTCCTCAAAAGGAAAAATGGCACGGTCGCGTAACTGGCTTAAATCCCGCGCAAGGGTTTCACGGACAAAATGGGAGACAATGTAGACGGATCCGCCTTCCTCTTTTTGGACAAAAAGGCCATTCCCCATGGGTGTGTCTGCCCCGATCCGGAGTGAATAACGGTCGCGGGCGGCTGTCCAACTGAGAATATACTCCGGCTTTTTGAGGTGAAAATCCTTGTCAAGGGTTTCGGCGGTAATATCCTTGATGTCAATTTCCCTCTCAAAGCGGAGTGAGTTGAGCGTCTGAATCATGGATTCAATTTCAAATTGATCCCCTTTTGCGGACAGGGGCTCGACAATATTCCAGATCAACCCTTCTTTTTTGGCGACGACCGCGCCATTGTCGCTGAGGACAACGAGCTCGAAAACCTGGGAGGGGTCAAAATCATAAATCTTTTCGAGCGCACTGGCGCGTTTGCGGTAATCATCACCATGTCTTTCTTTCATCCAAATGAATAACCCCAGGGCAATGCAGACAATCAGCAGAATGACAGTGTTTTTTGTTTTCATGTGGGCGGTTTTTTCTTTTTTTACTCCCGCAGTGAGACTTTATGGGTTTCGATTTTTTTGAGTCCCAGAAAGGATTCGACCAGCTGATCCATTTTTCGCGGGAGGTCTGTGACAAAGAGGGCGGTGCGCCCTGGTTTCCTCGATGGATTGATGAGCCGGTTTTTCTGCAAAAGGGTCAAGGTATGCTCGGCACTCGCGTCGGCGGAATCAACCAGGTGGATTTTTTGTGTGACAACCTTGCGGATGAGGGGTTTGAGGAGTGGATAATGGGTGCATCCCAGTACGAGGGTATCGATCTTTTCTTTTAAAAGAGGGGAAAGATATTCTTTGAGGATATTTTCTGTGGCCGGGTGATTCAACCAGTTTTCTTCCACCAAAGGAACCAAGAGCGGGCAGGAGACAGAGCTGACACGCACAAAGGGGTTTCGCTCCCGGATCGCTGTGGCATAAGCACCGGATTCGATTGTTGCGGCAGTGCCGATGACACCGACATGACGGGCTTTGCCGGAGGATAATGCAGCTTCCGCCCCCGAAGAAATCATTCCCAGAATCGGCAGGGGGAAATCTTTCTCCAAATGGGGCAAGGCCAATGCCGAGGCGGTATTGCAGGCCACAACAATGGCTTTGACCCTGTGGGAAATGAGAAAACGACAAACTTCTCCCGAAAAACGAAGCACCGTGTCCGCCGTTTTATTCCCATAAGGTACCCGTGCGGTATCACCAAGATAAATAAAGTCCTCGTGGGGGAGTGCTTTCCGGAGAGCTCTCACCACGGTTAATCCTCCGACTCCGGAGTCAAAAATGCCAATCGGATTACCTTTTTTTGTCATGCAAATGGACATTCTACTTTTCAGAAGGTTTTTCTTCCACCTTTTCAGGAGGGGCGTTTGTTGCGAGTTCCAAAAGTTTTGAAACGGAAATTTCTGTGGGGACATCCCGCAAGTGTCGGCTGGAGGATTCATCCGGCTGTGACACGACCATCACATTTTGTTGCTCAATGACGACAGTTTCCACTGTGGGAGCCGGTTTTTCCGGAGCCGGGGTTGGGGCGGGAGCGGGGGCTGCAGGTTTTGCAGGGGGTTTGGGAGGAGCGGGTGCTGGAGTTGTCGGGGCAGCAGCTTTTGGTTTTTCCGGCTGGCTTTTTGGGGTGGTAGCTGGTGGAGGAGCAGGTGCCGGTGCTTTGGGTGCAGGGCGTGGAGCGGGCGCGGGCTCTGGTTTTGCAGGAGTTTCAGGTGCTGGTTCTGCCGCGGGTGCCTCGACAGGTTCAGCTATTGCGGGAGCCGGGGCGGGCTGTCTTGAGACCAGACCCCGCCCGATGGATCGGGGAGTGGACTGAGCGGGTGTTTGGGCAACTTGCCGTGGTTTTTCAGCGGCTTCCTGTTGAGCGGCAGTTGAGGTTGTTTCTATCACGGGAGTGCTTTGAGAAGTTTGACGAGGTGACATCTCTTCATCGTCATCAGATCTTTTGGTCATCGCAGGACGTATTTCACGATCCGCAGCCCTGCCCGTGTCGCTCCCGCCTTCCATTAACCTGTTGTAAGCGACGACTCCTTCGGCAATGGAACGGGCAAGGGTCTCGCGGTAGGACTCCCGCGCGATCAGCCGTGCCTCTGTGGGATTGGAGAGGAAGCCTCCTTCAAAGAGGATCGCCGGGACATCATTGTAGCGGAGTACCCAGAACCGGGCGCGTTTGACCCCGCGGTCCACGGCATTGGTATTCCGGATTGCCGCCCGGTGCACCGCTGTCGCCAGTAAAATATTTTGCTCATCTGTCCGGTTGCCCGATTGCGCTTGAAAATCAGCGACACGAACGACATCCACCCCGGTGGAGGGTCCTCCCCGCGGGGCGAGGGCAAATGTCTCTATTCCACCCGCCCGCGATTGTCCTTTGTTGAAATGGATACTGATAAAAATTGTGTTCGATCTGCCCCCTCCGGTTTGTGCGCGGCGGTCCAAGGGAATGAAAGTGTCATTGGTTCTGGTCATAATTGTCCGGTAGCCGAGCCTTTCCAGGTGGCGTTTTAACCGGAATGCCGTGTCCAGAGTGAATTGTTTTTCTATTCCGGAGCGTCCCCCCGCGCCGGAGTCGCTTCCGCCGTGCCCGGCGTCAATGATAATCGTGGTCGCCCGGTCCTTCTTTTTGACGCGGTAAGGACGCAGAACAGGCTCGAAAAGCGAGATGATATCCGTTTTGGAAATGATGAAATCCCGCCCATCGGAGGCGATTGGAAAGGAAAGGTTGTATTTGACCCCGTTGATTTCCACATCCCGGGATTGGAGTGTGAGCTTGACCTGACCGCGTTGACCCAGGAGAATTGTGGTTCTTTTTTCGTTCAGGGGTTCATATCGGAAGCCGTAAAACTCACAAAAACTCCGCAAGGTCACATAATCACGATTCCGGTATTTGACTTCTTTCCACTGGGCCATGACCGGGACGCTTCCGAAAAGGAGCAGGGCGAAGCTTGTGATTGTCAGGAGTCTGCCGCGGATCATTGTGC
The DNA here is from genome assembly GCA_964435715.1 of uncultured Verrucomicrobiota bacterium. Lineage (GTDB taxonomy): Bacteria > Verrucomicrobiota > Verrucomicrobiia > JAWXBN01 > JAWXBN01 > JAWXBN01. The sequence goes on from CAYTAI010000008.1 coordinate 20,211, forward strand.
CCCGAAAAATGCCGGAATAGGAATGGTAACGCAAGGGAAAATCTCTCATCATGTCGGGAAAGTCCGCCTAAAAAAGTTGATCAATTCTTCCGGATGATATTTCTTTACGCAACAGGATACAGGACAAATAAATCGATGCGCTTCCCGCCAAAATGCCTCCAATGGGAATAAAAAGTCCCAATTGAAAAAGAAAATATCCGACACCCACTAAAAATAAGAGACAGAAAAGAGGGATGGAATACATTTCCCGATGAAAATAGAGTAGGGCAAATGCCAATCCCATACTGCACAGAATAACCATCATGTAGACCGGCCACCCTCTTTTTTCGATAATGGAATCCTGATTTATCATGCTTGAAAGTATCGCTCCTGTTTTATAAGCATCCTCCTTTGAGACACTCCCGGGGTCAAAAACGATCACTATTTTTTCCATCAACCCGTCTAATGCGGGTGTTTCCTTCCCTGTTTGACTGGTTTTATTGTATTCATCCATGATTTTACTATATGAAATCCCTTTAAAATCATAATCTTGTGCAAATCTTTTCAGAAAAAAACCACCCCGGTCATCTATTTTGATTTTCCGTGTTTTTTCCAGTGCGATCCAATCAATTTGCATTCCAGTCTGGATTCGCACCAGTCTTTCGAGGATTTTGTCATTAAAAATCAGTGCTTGTAATGCGAGAGAGGGAACGACTCGATTCTGGTAATTATAAATCAGATCAACACGCAGCCCACTGTTTTTCCCTGTCTCCACTATGCTGAATGTGGCTGTGTTCCGGAAAATATCCGCAGGAGACTCTTTGAGTTTTACGCTGGTTAAATTCTCCAGTGTCCCGGTCACATTCACGAAATAGGGAATGTAATTGGGTAAACTATTCGTCTGGGGAGCCGGACTCGTGATGTGTGCGGCAGGGAGCGGGACAATCACATTCCCCGCATACTGCATCGCTTCGGCGAGTCGAATGTCAAAAACACCAGTCGATTCGTCTGACTTGCTCAGGTCATAATAAAGAATTGTCACGCGTGGAGGGCGTGTGGACAAGGCTCTCATGAGCAGGCTCAGATTCAATCGGTTTTCCTCGACGGGAATCATCACAATTTCTGAGGATGCTTTTGTCTTTCCCGAGTATGAAGCGTACAATTCTGCCAGCGACAAATCCACCCTCTCCAGCAACCGCGTGTAAGTGACCACGCTGGCGACCAGACTGGCGCACAAGCCTAGAATCAGGGCGGCTATCCATCGCTTTGATTTCATTGTGTGCCTAAACTATACAGCCTCAACGTTCTTGAAAAGACTTATCGATAAAAAATCCCTCTTGGTTTTAGGGCAAATTGCCTGCATCATCCCCCGCCGATGGATCATCAGATACAGACCGACGTCGTCGTCATCGGAGCCGGAGCCGCGGGGCTCATGTGCGCCATTGAGGCGGGAAAACGGGGGCGCAAAGTGCTCGTGCTGGAGCACAATCAGACGGTGGGCAAAAAAATCCTGATCTCGGGCGGAGGCCGGTGTAATTTCACCAATCTCAACGCGGGCCCGGACAATTACCTCTCGCAGAACCCCGACTTTTGCCGCTCGGCATTGTCCCGGTTCAAACCGGCGGACTTCATTCGGCTGGTGGAGTCCCGCGGCATCGCTTATCACGAAAAAAAACTGGGGCAACTATTCTGCGATGGGAGTTCACGCGAGATCATCGACATGCTGGAGGATGAATGCCGTGCCGCCGGGGTGACGATTCAAACCGGGGTCAAAGTTTCCGGTGTGGGCAAGCCTGGCACGTTCGAGATTCGGACATCACGCGGCGCCATTTGCGCGAGTTCGGTGGTCATTGCCTGCGGCGGCTTGTCCCTGCCGAAAATCGGCGCGACGGATTTTGCCTACACGATTGCAGCGCAATTTGCACACCGTCTGGTCACGCCGCGCGCGGGGCTGGTGCCCCTGGCATTCCAGGGGAAAATGCGCGCATTTTGCTCCGGCCTGAGCGGGGTCTCCGTCGATGTGGACGCAAATTGCGCGGGAAAAACTTTTCGGGAAAATCTGCTTTTCACCCACCGCGGCCTGAGCGGGCCGTGCATTTTGCAAATCTCCTCTTTCTGGCAGCCGGGACACGAATTGATGATCGACTTGCTTCCGGGGCGGGATGCGGGCGATTTTCTCGATGCCTCCAAAGCCCGCGACATCCGCCTGGACAATTTGCTCGCCGAGAAACTGCCCGCGCGCTTTGCGGAGCAATTTGCGCTGGAGTTCGGCCCCGCCCGCCCGGTCAAACAATACGATTCGCGCCAGCGCGGGCAAATTGCGCGGGCATTGAACGCCTGGACGCTCAGACCGGATGACACGGAGGGCTACGCCACCGCCGAGGTCACTGTCGGCGGCGTGGACACCCGGGACATCAATCAAAAAACCTTCGAGTCGCGCAAATTGCCCGGGCTGTATTTCATCGGGGAATGCCTCGATGTCACCGGGTGGCTCGGCGGCTACAATTTCCAGTGGGCCTGGGCGAGCGGGCAGGCGTGTTGATTTTTTCGCCGCCAAAAAGCCACACGCAAGTTGTTTGACGGGCGGGACGGCTTGTTTTAGCTTTAGGACTTAACGATTCACCCCGGCCCGCGAGGGCAAAAACCGAAAGGCACGAAACGATATGGCAAACCTTCTCGACCAATTGAAACAATTCTCCATCGTGGTCGCTGACACGGGCGACTTTGAGGCGATTAAAAAATACACGCCCCGCGACGCGACGACGAACCCCAGTCTGATCGCCAAGGCGGCGACCATGCCGGAGTATCAGGATCTCGTGGATCGCACGCTCGCCGAGGTCAAGCAGGAGACGTTGAATTCCTCGGAGCAATTGTCCGTCGCCATCGACAAGCTTTTCGTCGCCTTCGGCGCGGAAATTCTCAAGATCGTGCCCAACCGCGTGTCCACGGAGGTCGATGCCCGCCTGAGCTTCGACGTGGCGGGTTCAGTCGCCAAAGCCAAAAGCCTGATCGCCCGTTACGAAAAAATCGGCATTCCCAAGGAACGGATTTTGATCAAGCTCGCCAGCACATGGGAGGGCATTGAGGCGGCGAAACTTCTCAAAAAAGACGGGATTCATTGCAATCTGACCCTGCTCTTTTCATTCGCCCAGGCGGTCGCCTGCGCGGAGGCGGGGGTGCAGCTGATCTCGCCATTCGTGGGCCGAATCCTCGACTGGCATAAAAAATCCACGGGCAAAGAATCCTACGCCCCGCACGAGGACCCCGGTGTGCAGTCGGTCACGCGCATTTACAATTACTACAAAAAATACGGTTACGCGACCGAGGTGATGGGCGCGTCCTTCCGGAATATCGGTGAGATTACCGAGCTGGCGGGATGCGATTTGCTCACGATTAGTCCGCAGTTGCTTGAGGAGCTCATGAATGCCGAGGGCGAATTGCCCCGCAAACTCGATGCGTCCAAGGCCGGAGCAAATTGCGCGGACGGGAAAATCTCGCTCGATGAAAAAGCTTTCCGCTGGATGCTCAACGAGGATCAGATGGCCACCGAAAAACTCTCCGAGGGCATTCGCGCTTTCACCGCTGACCTGCTGAAACTCGAAAAATTCATCGCGTCGAAACTTTGAATCAATCATTGATGATACGCATGGTAGGGACGCATCTCCGAGGCGTCCGCGTAAAGTCGAAACCCAAGAAATTATTATGTCCACACTGACCACATCCCCCGCTTGGAAAGCCCTTGAATCCCACTTTGCCCAGGCGGGCAAATGGCACATGCGCGACCTTTTCGCGCAGGACTCCGGGCGGTTCGACAAGTTCCATCTCCGCTTTGAGGACATCCTCTTGGATTACTCGAAAAACCGGATCACGGAGGAAACGCTGGGGCTTCTGCGCGGTTTGGCGAAACAGGCCGACATCCAAGGCTGGGCGCGCAAAATGTTCAGTGGCGAAAAAATCAACACTACGGAGAACCGCGCGGTTCTCCACATCGCGCTCAGGAATCGCGACAATACGCCGATTCTGGTGGATGGCAAAGATGTCATGCCTGAGGTCAATGCTGTGCTGGCGCAGATGAAAGAATTCAGCGGGAAAGTCCGCAGCGGGGAGTGGAAGGGTTTCACCGGCAAACCCGTCACCGACGTGGTCAATATCGGCATCGGGGGCTCTGACCTCGGGCCTGTGATGGTCACCGAGGCGCTCAAGCCGTATTCCCAGCGCGATTTGCACATGCATTTCGTCAGCAATGTCGATGGCACGCACATTGCCGAAACCCTGCGTGTCTGCAATCCTGAGACGACGCTTTTTATCATTGCGTCCAAGACATTCACGACCCAGGAAACCATGACCAATGCCCATTCGGCGCGTGAATGGTTCCTCGCGGCGGCCAAGGACGAGAAGCAAATTGCCAAACATTTCGTGGCGCTCTCGACCAATGAAAAGGCTGTCACAGCTTTCGGAATTGAAAAGGCGAATATGTTCGCTTTCTGGGACTGGGTCGGGGGACGTTACTCGCTCTGGTCGGCGATTGGTTTGTCCATTGTGCTGTCCATTGGTTTTGACAACTTTGAGGAATTGCTCGCGGGCGCCCACGACATGGACCAGCATTTCCTGAATGCCCCGCCTGAGAGCAATTTGCCCCTGACTCTGGGGCTGTTGGGCGTGTGGTATAACAACTTTTTCGGCGCGCAAACCCATGCGCTCCTGCCCTATGACCAATACATGCACCGTTTCCCCGCCTACTTCCAGCAGGGGGACATGGAGAGCAATGGCAAAAGTGTCTCCCGCGACGGGAGGCATGTGGATTATTCCACCGGCCCGGTGATCTGGGGGGAACCCGGCACGAATGGACAACACTCCTTCTATCAGCTCATTCATCAGGGCACAAAAATCATTCCGGCGGATTTTCTCGCGCCCGCGCGGTCGCAGAATCCCCTTGGGCAACATCACCCGATTCTGTTGTCGAATTTCTTTGCCCAGCCGGAGGCGCTCATGAAAGGCAAAACGCTCGACGAGGTGAAGTCAGAACTCGCGGCGGAGGGTTTGAGCGGCGAGGCTCTGGAGAAACTCGCGCCCTTCAAGGTTTTCGACGGGAACCACCCGACGAATTCCATTCTCTTTGAAAAACTCACCCCGCGCACGCTGGGGCGGTTGATCGCGATGTATGAGCACAAGATTTTCACCCAGGGCATCATCTGGGACATCAATTCCTTTGACCAATGGGGAGTGGAACTCGGCAAACAACTCGCCAAGAAAATCCTGCCCGAACTCAACGGCCCGGACAAAATCGCCTCCCACGATTCATCAACCAACGGACTGATTAATTATTGGAAGTCAGCGAGATAATCCGGTGAGGGGAAGGAACCCGTGTTCCGGACATCATCAAGCGGGCGGCTTGCCTATATGTCGTTTTCTTTGAGTTCAGCAATTTTCATCAAGGTATGGAGGAGACCTGTTTTCAAGGGTTTGTTGCCGTGAATTGGAATGACAATTCGTTCCCGGTATCCAATCTTGATGAAGATGTGATGGCTTCCCCTCACACGACTGAGAGTCCAACCTCTGGCTTGAATGGCTTTTGCCAACTCTTTGCCGGAAATTTGCTTCAAATGGCAAGCTCCAAAATTTGATCTTCCAGATTCTCCACGCCAATCGGGTCGCCCGCCTCAAGCCACAATTCGATAGCTTCTTGGAGATTAGTTTTGAGTTCCTCCTCGGTCTCCGCTTGCGTGACACAACCCGGCAAGGCTGGAACCTCAGCCCAAAATCCGCCTTCTTCGGCCTTGTGAACAATTGCTTTGATAATCATATTGAGAAAGTAACAGAGATAAGCATAAAAAACAATATGCGATTTTTCGGCACATCCCGCTCTGGCCGCCAAAATGCACAAAAGTCACAGAATGGAATAAACGGTTGTTTGCTCTGATTTATCATGGATGATACGGATTAGCGCGGATAAAACAATGGAGGATCCACGCTCCCGCGTGACCCATTTTCCGTGAGGCATTGCTCAGTGGAAAACTTTTCCTTCGGGATCATTTACTTTTGAGGAGACGGCTATATTCAGCGTGGGTGCCTATAAAATACCAGATGACAGTATCTCCATCCATGATTCCGACGGCTCGATAATCTTGGGACACGCGAGCTGACCAATGACCTTTCACTTTCTTGAAATGAATGGAGGGATGCTGAGGGTTTTTAACCCACTGTCGATACTGCTTGAGGGCGAGTTTTTGAATTTCCGGTGGCAGGCCATGATAGGCGTCCCAAAAACTACTGATGGCTCGGCTTTTCATCAGGGGGGAATGAGGTGCTCTTGCCGGATTTGTGTTCCGCCAGAGCCGCAGAGGCGACAGCATCGAGCCGTCCCGATGATGCGTCCTCTTCAAATTCTTTATCCCATTCGTCTTCAAAACGATGGGCTACCCAATCGCGCAACCGGAAGAAATCTTCCCGGGGAAGATTCTTAATCGCTTTTTCAATTTCTTCGACCGTGCTCATGGATTAAGAGTATCAAAAAATGACAATTTCTCAATATTCTTTTTTTACCGATTACGTGCACAGCAAATTGATTGGTCGCAAGAAAGCACAGAATTCACAAAAAGAAGCAACCGCTGATGGTGCGGATGCACACGGATGAAATTCGGGAGAGTGCGGCGTAGTGTTCTCATGCTCTTAATTTTTCGGCATGGAAATCACGGGGTGGAGCTTTGAGATGAAATCAAAGTCCCGGTCTTTGTGGAGGATTCGGGCGCCCGATTCAATCGCGATGGCCGCGATCAGGCAATCCACTGAGCTTCGAATTGTGTAACCCTTTCTCCGGCAGTCCCGGTAGATTTTGGCCGCCAAGCTGTAAGATGATCTCTGGGGAAAAAGTTCAATAAAAGGCTCAAAATGCGCCTCAATGATTTTTGCGCTTCGATCATCCGGGCAACCTTGCATCAGTTCTTGAAGGATTTGACCTGTGTGGCAGATCGTCTCACGCCCCTCCAAAAGAGAAATGACAAGCCCCGTCTCTGGTGTGCTTCTTCCCGCCAGAAAATCGATCCAGACACTCGTATCGACCAGAACCATCAGAATCGACTTTCACGCATTGAGTTCAAGTCGCCTTGCCATTGAATCTTGCCGCGTAATTCGAGAATTTTCTTTTGATCACTTTTTCGGATGAATTCCCGCAGAGCCATATTCACAAGCTCCTTTTTTGTGCGGAGTCCAGACAGCAACATTCCCCGGGAAACAAGCCCCTCATCAAGATCAATATTCGTACGCATATACACACATAACCAGAATTTTGGTGTATGCGCAAATTGTATTTTCAGACCAATGCAGAGCTGACCGCGTTAAAATCTCAGCTTGATGTCATCGTTGTTTACCAAGTTCCATATGGTTCAAAAATCCCTCGACTAAAAATCCAAGTGAATATTGCGGCAATTGTGATTCCTACAGTCAGTAATATCCACCTGAATTTTTTCCAGACTTCTCCATAGTCCGACATCTGAATGAATATGTCTGCAATATATGCCGTCGAGTAAAGGACATTAGCAATAACGGCGAGGACAAAAATGCCCAGTGTCCCGCCTAAATAATCGAACCCGCCAAGTGAATCTAACTCACGTTGCCTGATCAAAACTGGAAGCGCGTAGTAAATGACGATCAAACCGAGAACAATATTGTAGACGCGTCGCCGTGGTTCCCAATACTTGATGCTATCAGTAATGATCTCTCGCAGATTCATATGTGCTTGCCGAATGTGCGGAGCTAACCGCATTTGACTGTAAAATAGCAAACTCAGGTTCGGGGTGGAAGGAAAATTGAGGGAGAAGGAGACATTGAAGTTTAAAGTCAAAAGTTTTGAACTGCACCGCCGGGCTTCATCATCTGTGCTGGTCTGTGTGAATCTGTGGTTTGATTCCCTTTGCGTCACTTTGCGGACTTTGCGAGAAACAATTTCTGTTTGATTCGTGTTTTCCGTGATGAATCCCCTCTGCCCGGCGGTCGGAGGGCTACCCTTATCCTCCAAATCTCTGCTTCTTCGGCCCGTGGGGATGCCGAAGTCCATGATTCGGCACAAGCTACGGGCTCTACAAAAATTGCATCTGTGGGAATCCGTGAAATCTGTGGTTCGATTCCCTTTGCGTCACTTTGCGGACTTTGCGAGAAAGAATTTTTCTTTTTGCCTCGTGTGTTTTGTGATCTTTCCCCGATGTGTCAGGACAGGCTGTGGTGCAAATCGTTCCGTCCATCTTTCTGATAAATGAGCCGGACGGGAGTCCAGCCCTCCAGAAGTATCCTCCGCTTCCTGACCTCTTTTGACTTGCGACTTTTAACTTGTGCCTTGGCCTTACAAATAATAACGCCAGTTAATATCGGGGAAGATGTTGTCGCGCCATTCGAGGTTGCTCAGGAAAGCCTCGTCGATGCGGTTGTATTTGATTTGCTCGTAGAGCTTGGTGAAACGCAGGATGTGGTCTTTGGTGCGTTTCGCCGCGTAGTGCGGGGCGGTGCCGGTTTTCATGAGGAATGCCCAGTCGCTGGCTTGGGCGAGGAGGAGTTCCCGCGCAAGTTGCTTCAGGGCGCGTTCCATCTGGCCGTAGGCTTCCGGATACATCCGTGCCGCCTCCGCCATCCGTTGAGCCGCGACATGCAAGTGGGGATAAATCCAGGCATTCGGCCCGTCGAGCCAGACTTCCCAGTAACCTTTCGCGCCCCAGGACGAAGCGGTGGGGGTGGCGACCTGATGGGTGTCAAATTGTTTCAGGTAATCCGCCGGAGT
>CAYTAI010000008.1:29088-29412 GCA_964435715.1 uncultured Verrucomicrobiota bacterium
CCCATCGTGGCATGAAGGTGTTCGACCTGTTTTTCGCGGTTGAACATGAAGTTTCCCGCATGGTCAGCGGTTCGAGCCAGCGCCACATCGGGGTCGTAGGGTTGTTTGTGATCGGTTTTCCCCGTGATCTTGTAATATTTCAGCCCCGTGAATTTTCTTTCGCCCGTGGGCAGGATGTAAGGGCGAATGTAATCGTAATCCAGATCGAAGCCGATGTCCTTGTAGAAATCGCGGTAAACCGGATCGCCCGGATAACCCTCGATGGAACTCCACACCTGTTTGCTCGACTCCGTGTCGCGCCCGAAAGCCGCCGGACCCGAGCGA
>CAYTAI010000008.1:29536-33859 GCA_964435715.1 uncultured Verrucomicrobiota bacterium
TAGGCGCATTCCGGCAGCCAGATGCCGCGCGGCGGGCGGCCAAAACATTGCGTGTAATGGTCGCGGGCGATCATGATCTGCGCCCGAACCGCCTCCGGATAATCTTTCATCAGCGGGAGGAACCCGTGGGTCGCGCCGCAGGTGATGATCTCGAGATTGCCCGCATCCTGGAATTTTTTGAAGGCATTGATCAGGTTGCGATGGTATTGGTCTTGGAAAACGTGGCGGATGCCCAGCAGACGGTTGTGGTAGAACCACGCCAGCTTGTGGAAAGCCGGGTCGTATTTCGTGCGCTCGATTTCCTTCCAGCTCAGCTCGAGCAATTTATTCACATACCGCACGTAACGCTCCTGCAGGAGAGGGTCCAGAAGCATATTCGCCAGAGGAGGGGTCACCGACATCGTCAGGCGGAAATCCACGCCGTCCCGCAGCATGCCGTCCATCATTTGAATGAGCGGCACGTAAGTCTCCGTGATCGCCTCGTAGAGCCAGTCTTCCTCGAGGAATTCCTCATGCTCCGGATGGCGCACAAAAGGCAGGTGGGCGTGCAAAACGATGGAGACGTAACCTTTGGGGCTGTTCATAAAATTCCTTTTTTTCTTCAGATTCCAATTTCGATCCCAGCGGCTTTCAGCCAAGAAAACCGGTTGAAATCCTTGTGATTGAATGTGGCAATGGCGCGGACACGGGCCTTCAGGGCTGATTCCCCGATCAGGGCGTCATAGATGGCTCCGCTGGAGAGTCCCTCTTCGGACAATCTTCGGATGACATTTTTGTAATCCTGCGCTGTCAATGCCATGAGTTCAAAATAGGGGCAAACACTGCTGTCAATCAGGGCGGACACATCGCGGGGAGAGAGAAAATTACGGGATGACAAAGCCGTCAATGTGGCATAAAGCTCCGCAAGCGTGTGCGTGGAGATGACCCCGTTGACCCTTTTTTCCGCGCATTTGACGAGCCACGGGAAACAGCGTTCGTGAAATTCATGTTTTTGATCAAGGCAACCGACGAGAAAGTCGGTGTCAAAAAGCAGGGTCATTTTGTTTCCCGGCATGACAGCGCCTTTCTTCTTGATGATTCAATGGCGGTGCGCACATCCTTGACCGTCACCCGTTTTTTGTGCGCGATCACACGAATGCCTTGCACGGTGACAAATTTGTCATCTTTCGCGTTTCGGCGATGCAGAATGACATCGCCATGCGAGAATGCCACCTCCACATCCCCATTCGGTTCCAAGCCAGCCAAGTCTCGAATGCCTTTGGGGAGGGTGACCCTGCCGAAACGATCCACTTTGGATATGAATTTTTGCATGACAGTCAGGTTATCCCCTGAATTGGCAAAGATCAATTTCTTTTGCCAATCGCTCACTCGACCTGTCCGAGGGGTTGCTGAAATTTCGCGTCCTGCGGGTGGTCTGTGACCTCGCCTTCGCGCGCCGTGGAGCGCAGGAAAGACAGCAGCACCCCGCGTTTCTCGACCTCATCCGGGGAGGTCGCCTCGACGGGAATGTGGAAAATGCCGTCGGGGAATGACCAGTGATAGGTGAATGTCCCGTCCTTGCGAATGTCGATGTCCTTGCCCGCGATGCGGAGTTTCGCCTGCGGGTCGGTGGCGCCGTAAATGATGAGTTCGGCATTCACATTCATCCAGAACCCGCGCTCTTTGCCGTAGCCACCCGCCGGGCTGGACCAACTGCTCAGCGACTCGCTGCTCAAAAGACCCGGCACAAATCCGGAGGTCGTGTCGCCGGTCAAACGGCGGCGGAGCCATTCGGTCACCTCGTGCGAACCCACCCGCACCACACGCATGATGTCGTCGCCGAGATAGGAAATGAGGGCTTCCTCCTGTTCCTTTGTCCATTCGCCCTTGAGGATTTTCGCCTTGAATGGGAAAGGATGCCCTTGGTCTTGGAGCCGGGCCAGAGCCTCGGCGAGTTCCTCATTCTCCGCGAGCAAGGCTTTGATCAGCTCAATGAGTGCCTTGAAACTCCAGTCGAATGGAATCGTGGCAAACCGTGTGAAGGTATTCGGCGAAAAATGATCCCGGGGGGCATTCGCCTGACCGGAACGCGAAATGACCTCAAATTGATGGTCGCCGTGGCGGTAATATCCCAGCTCGGCGAAGAAGGTCAGGTTCGGCTTCTGCGCGTGGTAATAATAATTCCGCACATGGTCGGAGATTTGCGATTGCAGAACCTCGTTGCCATTGTCCTCAAAAATTTTGAGGAAAATCTTTCCGTCGTGGGCTTGAGCGGCGTATTCGTGGAATTGCTGCCAACTCAAGTCCCAGTAGGCAAAGAGCCAGTAGGGATCACGCGCCGAGAGGAAAAGTTTTTTCGTGCCGTAAGACTCGGGCAGTTCGCCCAAATCCTCAAAAGGAATGACCGGAGTCGCCGGAGTCGCTGTCACTTCAAATTTATGCTTGGCAATCTCCAGCTCGGGTGAGTCGATCTCGAAACGCTTTTTCGATAAGGTATTGCGGCGTTTGATGACAGCTGTGGAACGCACTCTTTTCGCAGGGGATTTCGTGCGGACGGACTCAGGCTTGAGTTTGGCATGGCGTTTGATCACGGTTTTCGAGGAGGCTTTGGTTTTTGCAGAAGCCTTGGATTTTACTTTGGAGACACTCCGTTTTGCGGAAACCGCCGGCTTTTTTTTGGTGATTGTTGCCATAGTGTTAAAACCCTTTCTATTACAAACCGCATTCGATTGAATCGGGGTCAGACTAACCGTCAGTTTTGACTCTCGACAAGAAACAATCCTGTGACTCGACCTTTCCCTGATTCTTCGCATTCTCGTGGCATCACAAACCCCGGTTTTCCGGGTGAATTGTGATTGATTTCGGAAAACCCGGCTTTGACCCCAGGGGTATCCTCATGACTTCAGCCCCGAAGGACAGAGTCTGCTTGTTCTTTATCACAGCCACGACTTATCAAACGACTGTCATAAAGCAAGCAAGGTGCCAAGTCGATTATTATTCGCCAATGCAGGACTTGAAACCAACTAAAAAGCTCTTCTTTATCCTGTTAAAAACTTTAAAATCAATTATTTATACCTGGTTACGCGCCCTGCATAAAAAATCACTTTTTTAATTCTTTTATCCGACATGGTGACTTTTTATTCAAAATCGGCACATTAATAGTATATAATTATATTGTAAATATCAGTTCACGCCATCTTGTGCACTCGGCTTTACTGCAAAAGCTTTTAACCGAGCCACTTGCTTGATGGACGTTCTGGGATAGATTGAGCGTTTCCACATCATCCAATTGACAAAAAAACAATCCCGTGACCCGCTTATCGACTAATTCTTACTCCATTTGGTTGCTCGATGACCAGCTCTCCCCGAGGACAGCCTCCCTTGTGCCGGACCCGAAACCGCCCATCCTGATGGTGGAGTCCCGCACGGGAGCCCGTTATTTGCGTTTTCATAAACACAGTCTGGTCTTGTGTTACGCGGCCATGAGACATCGCGCTCTGTCCTTGGAGAAATCGGGATGCCAAGTCGATTACTATTCATTGCAGTCGAAAGAAAAAAATTATCAGGAAGCCCTTGTTTCCCATGCCGGGAAATTCAATGTCAAGACCTTGAGGGTCATGGAATCCTCCGATTGGAATATGCAACAGCAAATTCCTGCCCTTGCTCAAAAGGCGGGGATGCGCGTTGAATGGGTGAAATCGAACCAATTCCTTTGCCACCGTGAGGATTTTAAAAAGTGGGCGGGTGGTAAAAACAAATTGCTCATGGAGACGCATTACCGCCGGATGCGGAGGGAACTGGACATCCTGGTCGATGAAAAGGGCGAACCCGAGGGCGGGCAGTGGAATTTCGACCACGACAACCGCTCCGGCATCCGGGATTTTGTCAAAGCCGGCGGCCCGAAAGTTTTGAGCAAATTGCGCGCGCCGCGTTGTGAGCCTGACGAGATCACGCGGCAGGTCATGCGTGAGGTCGATGAGCTTTTTCCCGATCATCCAGGGGACACGCGAGATTTCTGGCTTCCCACGTCGCGGGAGCAGGCGCTCGCGTGGTTCGAGCGGTTTTTGCAGGAACGCTTCGCGTCATTCGGCGCGTATGAGGATTTGATGGTCGAGGGGGAACCCGTTCTTTTCCACTCAGTGCTCTCCCCGCTTCTGAATGTCGGGCTGCTCGACCCGCTGGAGGTGGTCGAGCGTGTGGTGCGGGAATACCGCGCGCGCAAATTGCCCCTGAACTCCGTCGAGGGATTCATCCGGCAGATCATCGGCTGGCGGGAATTCATTCACGGCGTTTACTGGACGCGCATGCCCGAATACCGCGAATCCAACGGCCTCCACGCCACGC
>CAYTAI010000008.1:33960-38557 GCA_964435715.1 uncultured Verrucomicrobiota bacterium
CACATCCAGCGGCTCATGGTGCTGGGGAATTTTTTTCTGCTCGCGCAAATTGCGCCGAAAGAGGTCAACCGCTGGTTCATTGAGATGTTCGTCGACGCCTACGAATGGGTCATGCTCGCCAATGTTTTCGGGATGATCCTGCACGCCGACGGGGGTTACATGGCGACCAAACCCTACGCCGCCTCCGGTGCTTACATCAAAAAAATGAGCAACTACTGTGCAAATTGCTCCTTCGACCCCGACAAAAAAAACGAGCCGGGCGCGTGCCCCTTTAATTATCTTTACTGGAATTTCTACGCCACGCACGCCGCGCAATTTGCGCGGAATCCCCGCGTCTCCATGATGGTGAAAATGTGGGAGAAAAAGCCGGAACCGGAGAAGCGGGCGATTTTGGCAGATTCACGGGCTTTTCTGGACGCGCTTGGGTCGGGATAATGGACGGCGTAAGGTATCCCCTGAAATGATTGGGGTTTGATTTTCACGGGTTTGTCTGTAACAATAAATTTTAATGATAAATGTCCGTGTCGCATTTTTGATTTTGGTTTTGTGCTGGGTGAGTCCACTCACCGCCTTGCAGATTAATTCGGATAATTCGACCTACTCCCGTTTTTCCGGCGGATATCCGGGTTCACCCACGAATAACCCCGCGTTTTTTGCGGCGGACTATGATTTGAGCGGGGTGGGGTGGAACAATGCAAATTCCGGTCAGAGCTTCACCGTTATCAGCCCCGACCACGCCGTCGGTGCACAGCACTTTTTGCCTGGGGTGGGAGCGACGATCCGGTTTTTGAATGCGGATGGGGTGCTCGTGAGCCGAACCGTTTCAGCGCAGACGCAAATTGCGGGAACGGATTTGGCGATGCTGACATTCTCCACGTCACTGACCGAGGCCGATCAGGTCAAAATAAATCCGGTGCTCCTGATGCCGACACTCGGTGATTACGTCGGACAAACGGCGTGGTTATATGGACAAACCGCCAAGCTCAGCAGTGCGAATGAGATCAATACCTTCCAGATGATTTCAAATATTTCCGGGCCGACACTCATGTCGATATACTTTCGTGATTACACCACACCGGGGCAAGCTGTCGGGCAAGTCGGCGATTCCGGCAGTCCGACATTCGTCCCGTGGGACGGGATGCTCGGACTCATTGGCACACACGCCGGGATAGCCCTGAATGTCGTGATTTCCCCCGGCGTGACCAATGATATCACCGTGGATTCATTTATTCCCGCTTACATTTCTGACCTCAATGCCGCGATGGGAGGGACGTATCGCGTGTCTACTATCAATGTTTTACCCTCAGGCAATTATAATTCTCCCGGAGGCATGGAGTTTCAGGATTCGCTCGCCCTCTACATCACTAATGGAGCAACGCTGCTGAATAACTCCGCCGGAACCAGTGGCGCGGGGCTTTTCATCACCAATCACCGCAAAGCGGTCGTCACGGGCGCAGGCTCCCTCTGGAGCAATTTGCCCACGCTCATCGTCGGTGACGCACACCGGAGCAATTCGCTCCATATCCTCAATGGGGGCCGGGTCATGGCGACCAACCTCATTGTCGGCGCGACGGCGGCATCGACGAATAACCTCGTCGTGGTCAATGGCGCGTCCAGCCGCTTGATCGTGACCAATGCGGCGGGAACCGGGACGCTGGACGTGCGGCGGGGCACATTGAGTTTGCAGGGCGGCGAGGTTCACGCCGACACGATCCTCGCGACGAATTCATTTTCGGTGATCAGCGGGTTTGGTTCGCTCGCCGGAAACACGATCATTTCATCCGGTGGAACCCTCAGTCCCGGCAACAGCCCCGGCACGATTGGTGGCACGAATATGGTCTTTGGCGGCGGCGGCAATTATCTCTGGGAGATCAATGATTTCAATGGGGTGATGGGGGTTGACCCCGGCTGGGACTGGATGAATCTGAGCGGAACTTTGGACATCACGGCAAGCGCGGGCAATGAGTTCAATATCAATCTTACCTCGCTGACGACATTCAATACGCCCGGAAACGCGGCGAATTTCGATGACATGCAGGATTACAGCCTGACGATTCTGACGGCACTGGGCGGGATCACGGGCTTCGACGCATCAGCGTTCAATCTCAATCTCGCCGGATTCAGCAATCCTTTCTCCGGCGCATGGAGTATCAGTCAGAGCGGAAACAGTCTGGTCTTGAATTATCAGGCGATTCCCGAACCATCCACCTACGCGCTGCTCGCGCTCGGAGCCATTTGCGTGGTGTTCGCGCTTCGCTGCCGGAAAATCTCCTTTTGAGACAGGGGACATTAATTGTCACCAATTTGTCAAAAATCTGTCACATGATTGCCACAGGTATCGGTCTATATCGCATCGAACCTTAACCCCACCCATTAAAAAAAACGATTATGAAAAAATTTATCATTACACTCCTCACGGGCGCAGCCCTCTCCGCATCTGCATTTGCTGGTGTCGGTTCTTACAGCCAGACAGGTGTTTTTACCGGTGAAATCTCCGCAATCGAAGAAGGTCGTGACTCCATCACGGTTGTTTCTTCCGACGGACAAGTCCGCATGTTTGAAGTCGGCGAACCCCGCAAGAGCCGTCTCAGCGTCGGTGACTCCGTCCGTATCAGCCATGTGGATCAATGGCAATGGCCCCTTCCCGTTCGTTCATTGACCGTTTTGCGCGGCGGTTACGGCAAATAATTTCTCAGTGATTAGAAAAAGTCACGGTGGTTTTCCCCGTGGTTTTGGTTTTGCGTCGTCCCTGGCTGGGCGACGCATTTTTTTTGCCTTTATTGGAATTCTCTTTTGGCTCATCCCGGTTTGGGTTAGCTTTCCTAGGAGTGAAAAGTCGCTTTCCCATTCTTTTTCTTTTGGTCATGGCTCTGGCACAGGGGTGCTCCCGCCAGAGTGAGCCACTGCCGCGCCCCCGTGACATCAATGTCCTCCTGGCGGTTGATCCGCGCGAGGAAGCTTTTATCCGGGAGCAAATCCAGGATTTCGAGGGGTTTAACTGGAATGCCAAAGTCCGGCTCCATGTGCGTCCGCGCGATTTTCCTCTTGCCCAAGAGCTGGAGCGGATGGAGTCCAAAGGGCAGCCCGTGGATCTGATTTGTTTCGAGGCATCAGAATTGCCTGCATTGATTGCCTCGGGGCGACTGACTAAAATGACGCGTGATGACAGGGCAAAAAAAATGTCAGGGGAGATATTGCCTGACTTGAAGGAAAAAATACCGGCTCAAAATGATCTCCACGCATTCCCCTTTTTCTGGAGCACTCAAGTCCTTGTATATAATAAAAAGATTTTTGACGGGATCGGCATCTCCTACCCGTCCGGTTTCTGGGGCTGGCCGGATGTGCTGGAGGCGGCTCAGGCTGCTGCTCAGGATACCGACCGTGATGGAAAGATCGACCAGTTCGGGATCGAGCTCCAGTCACAGGCGGGTGAGGTCGTCATGATGTTCTGGCAATTCGAGGGGCTGATGCAACCCGGCACGGACTCACTTGAAAAGGGGTTGGATGCGGAGAACCGCCGGATTCTCGACCAAACAGTGGATTTCTATAGCGACCTCGACCATGAAATGAAAGTCTCCACGATCAATAAAAAGGGGATTCAGGGAGGGTTTTTCGAGTCCGGACGGGCGGCGGTGACTTTTGCACAGTGGAGGGATGTATTTGCCCTCATGGACTCGCCCCGCAAAGCCTTGTGGCAAATTGCTCCGGTACCGCGGGGACGGGAAAAAGCAACACTTTTGGAGGCGCGCCTTCTCGCGATTCCATCCGCGTCGAGCCGCAAGACAGAAGCCATGTCACTCGCCGGATTCCTCTTGCGCTCTGAGGCTCAAAAGCAACTCGTTGAAAAAGGTGTAGGGTTGCCCGTCTTGACCGCGCTCCGGGAACGCACCATTGAGGGGGGGCGGGGCACAGAGCTCGACATGGAGGCTTTTTACGAACAGCTCCCGGACGCGCAAATTGCCCCGCCGCCCGCGCTCATGAGTGAAATCCAAAAGCTTTTGGACACCCGCCTCTCTGGAGGAGGACGGATCGTGCCTGACTCGACTGAACGCCCCTCATTCCGCAGCCGCCTGAAATTACGCCTCGAACCGCCCAATCCGTAAATGGACGCGACGGGAGCGATCTGCACTCTCTCGCCTGTTTTCTGAAATAAAATGAGTTTTTTGCCCGGTGAGTCATCACAGAAAAAATTCCGCAAAAATAACGGTTGCCCCGAAAGCGGAAATCTCATATCATCATATCTTGATAAGTTGATATGAAAAAAGACACCGCCACACTCCGCAATTTGCTCCGGGAACGGATTCTCGTCATCGACGGGGCCATGGGCACCATGATCCAGCGTTACAAACTGGAGGAGTCCGACTATCGGGGCGACCGTTTCAAGGACTGGCCCATTGATGTCAAAGGCAACAACGACCTGCTCGTGCTGACCAAGCCGGAGGTCGTTTATGAGGTTCACACCCAATACCTCGAAGCGGGCGCGAACATCATTGAGACCAACACTTTCAGCGGCACCTCCATCGCCATGCACGATTACCGGATGGAGTCGCTGGTCGCGGAGATGAATTTTGCCGCCGCGCAAATTGCGCGCCGCGCA
>CAYTAI010000008.1:38578-45918 GCA_964435715.1 uncultured Verrucomicrobiota bacterium
TGCGCTGGTCGCCGGGGCGATGGGGCCGACCAACCGCACGCTTTC
Organism: uncultured Verrucomicrobiota bacterium; assembly: GCA_964435715.1. Lineage (GTDB taxonomy): Bacteria > Verrucomicrobiota > Verrucomicrobiia > JAWXBN01 > JAWXBN01 > JAWXBN01. Next base: position 38,624 of record CAYTAI010000008.1, read on the forward strand.
GCTCGCGGTCAATATTGACAATCCCGCCTATCGCACGCACACCTACGGGCAATTTGTCGAGGCGTATTACGAACAGGTCAAAGCCCTTGTCGAAGGCGGCAGCGACGTGATTTTGATTGAGACGACCTTTGACACGCTGGTGCTCAAGGCGGCGATTTTTGCCGTGCAAAAGTATTTCGACGATTCAGGCCGGGAATTGCCCGTCATGCTCTCGGGCACGATCACCGACCGTTCCGGACGAACCCTTTCCGGCCAGACCATCGGCGCGTTTTGGAATTCCATCAGCCACACGCGCAATTTGCTCACGGTGGGCTTGAACTGCGCCCTCGGGCCCCAGGAGATGCGGCCCTACGTCGAGGATCTCGCGCAAATTGCGCATGTGCCCCTGTGCATTTATCCGAATGCCGGACTGCCCGATCCTTTGTCGCCGACGGGGTTTCCTGAAACGCCCGAGACCATGGCGCCGATGATCGAGGATTGGCTCAAGGAGGGATGGCTGAATGTCGTCGGCGGTTGTTGTGGCACGACCCCTGACCACATCCGCGAGATTGCGAAGGTCGCCGCTCGCTTCAAGCCCCGCCAATGGCCGGAGTCGAAGCACATCCTTTCCCTGAGCGGGCTCGAACCGCTCAATGTCACCAAGGAAACCAATTTTCTGAATATCGGCGAACGCTGCAATGTGACGGGTTCGCCAAAATTCGCCAAGCTGATCAAGGAAAACCGCTTCGAGGACGCGCTCGACGTGGCGCGGCAACAGGTGGACAACGGGGCGCAGGTGCTCGACATCAATATGGACGAGGGCATGATCGACGGTGAGGCGTCCATGCGGACATTTCTCAACCTCATTGCCTCCGAACCGCACATTTCGCGCGTGCCCATCATGATCGACAGTTCGAAATGGTCGGTCATCGAGGCGGGGCTCCAATGTGTGCAGGGCAAGGCGATTGTGAACTCCATCAGCATGAAGGAGGGTGAGGGGAAATTCATCGAGCAAGCCCGGCTCGTGCGTTCCTACGGTGCGGCGGTGGTGGTCATGGCATTCGACGAGAAAGGTCAGGCGGACAATTTCGAGCGGCGGGTGGAGATTTGCTCCCGCGCCTACCGTTTGCTCACGGAAAAAGCGGGCTTTCCGCCCGAGGACATTATTTTTGACCCGAATATTCTCACTGTCGCCACAGGCATCGAGGAGCATAACAACTACGCGGTGGATTTCATTCGCGCCACCAAATGGATCAAAGACAACTTGCCACACGCCAAAGTCAGCGGCGGGGTGAGCAATATCTCGTTTAGTTTTCGCGGGAATAATCACGTTCGTGAGGCGATGCACTCGGCATTCCTCTACCACGCGATCAAAGCCGGGCTGGACATGGGAATCGTCAATGCCGGGCAATTGGCGGTTTATGAGGACATTCCCAAAGACCTTCTGGAACGTGTCGAGGATGTGCTGCTGAACCGCCGTCCCGACGCGACCGAACGGCTGGTGACATTTGCCGAAACCGTCAAACAGGCGGGAAAACAGGAGTCCAAAGAGGACATGTCGTGGCGTGAAGGAAGCGTGGAAGACCGCCTGAAACACGCGCTGATTAAAGGAATCATTGAGTTTATCGACGCCGATGTCGAGGAGGCGCGTCAAAAATATCCCAAGCCCCTGCATGTCATCGAAGGCCCGCTGATGGCGGGGATGAATGTCGTGGGCGACCTTTTCGGCGAGGGCAAAATGTTCCTGCCCCAGGTCGTCAAAAGCGCGCGCGTCATGAAAAAAGCCGTGGCGTATCTGATTCCCTTCATGGAGGAGGAAAAACGCCTCAGCGGAAACACCCAAGCCCAGGGCAAAATGCTCATCGCCACGGTCAAAGGCGATGTGCATGACATCGGAAAAAACATCGTGGGTGTCGTGCTCCAGTGTAACAATTACGAGGTCATCGACATGGGAGTGATGGTCGCCTGCGACAAAATCCTCGCCCGCGCCAAAGAGGTGAAAGCCGATGTCATCGGGTTGAGCGGACTCATCACACCGTCACTCGATGAAATGATTCATGTCGCCAAGGAAATGGAGCGTGAGGGGTTCAACGTGCCCCTGCTCATTGGCGGGGCGACCACCAGCAAAGCGCACACCGCGGTCAAAATCGCCCAACATTACAGCCACGAGGTGATCCATGTCCTTGATGCGTCGCGCTCCGTGCCGGTTGTTTCGCAGCTCTTGAACCCCGAAACGCGCGCGCCATTTGCCCAGGCGCTCAAGGTCGAACAGGAAAAAATCCGCGAGGATCACGCCCAACGCCGTTCCGCCGCCCATCTCCTGTCCATCGACCAAGCCCGCGCCCGCGCCCCGCAGTTTGCTTTTGGCGCGGAGCAAATTGCGCCGCCTGAATTCACCGGGCTCCGCACATTCGAGAATTTTGATCTGGCGCAAATTGCATCATTCATCGATTGGTCTCCTTTCTTTCACACGTGGGAACTGCGCGGGCGGTTCCCGAAAATCCTTGATGATCCTGTGGTGGGCAAAGAGGCGACGACTCTTTACAAGGATGCGCGGCATTTGCTCGACCAGATCATTGAAAACCGCTGGCTCACAGCCCGGGCGGTCGTCGGATTTTTCCCCGCCAACCGTGTCGGGGACTCCATCGAGGTTTACGCGGATGAAACCCGGAGCAAATTGCTCTGTGAATTCCATACCCTGCGCCAGCAGATGAACAAAGGCGAGGGCAAACCCAATCTCGCGCTGGCGGATTTCATCGCGCCCAAAGACAGCGGATTGACAGATTACATCGGGGGATTTGCGGTCACCGCCGGGATCGGACTGGACACCTTGTGCGCGCGGTTCGAGAAAGACCATGACGATTACCAGTCGATCATGGCCAAAGCGCTCGCCGACCGTTTGGCGGAGGCTTTTGCGGAGCTGATGCACCGCAAGGCGCGCGAATTTTTCGGTTACGGCAAAACCGAGAATCTTTCCAACGACGATTTGATCGAGGAGAAATACCGGGGCATTCGACCCGCGCCGGGTTACCCCGCGTGTCCCGATCACACGGAGAAGCGCACTCTCTGGAAACTTTTGGATGTTGAGAAAAATGCCGGGATCACTTTGACGGAAAGTTGCGCCATGTGGCCGGCGAGTTCGGTCAGCGGCCTGTATTTCGCGCACCCCGAAAGCCAATATTTCGCCGTGGGCAAGCTCGGACGCGACCAGGTCATTGATTACGCCCTGCGGAAGCAATTTGCCCAGGAGGACGCCGAGAAGTGGTTGTCACCCTACCTGAATTACGAGCCGGAAAAAATCGCCGCCCGCGATCCCCGGACAAATCAGGAAATCGTCAAGTAAGTGTAGAGAGGTAGGACGGAAAAAGTCATTTCTCTATCCTCCGCCGATGAGGACTCCGGCGGCGAAGACGAGCAGTCCGCCGACGATGACCTGATAGGCGGCGGAGAGGAAGGGGGTATCCATATATTTTTTGCGGATCCAGGCGATGATGATGAGTTCGACAATGACCACAGCGACGGCAACGATCATCGCCAAACGGAAATCGGAGATGAGGAATGGCAAGGTGTGCCCGATTCCTCCGAGTGCCGTCATCAGGCCGCAGACAGTGCCGCGGATGTAGGGTCTGCCGCGTCCGCTGAGCGAGCCGTCGTCGGAGAGTGCCTCGGCGAAACCCATGCTGATGCCCGCGCCGACGGAGGCGGCCAGTCCGACCTTGAAGGCCGTCAGACTGTCCTGTGTCGCAAAGGCCGCGGCAAAAACAGGAGCAAGCGTCGAGACGGAGCCGTCCATGAGTCCGGCGAGTCCGGGCTGCACGATTTGCAGGACAAAAAGTCGTTTTCGAGTGGTTTCCTCATTTTTAAGTGTGTCCCGGCTCTTTTCTGAATCTTCAAAGCCGGAAACAATTTGCTCGTGACCGGACTCGACCTGAGCGAGGTCACCGAGTAACTGGCGCGTCCGTGCATCGGTGGTGGATTGCATGGCTTTTTGATAGAACTGGAGGGTTTCGAGCTCGGCGACCGCCGCTTGCCGTCGTGCCGCAGCAGGGGAGAGGGTTGTGTCGAGCCATGCGTTCTTTCTTTTGACGAAACCGGAGATGTCATCGCGACGGATGAGGGGGATGTGGTCGCCGAATCTTTCCTGGTAAAGATCGAGCAAGCGGTGCCGGTGCCCGGACTCCTCATCACGCAATTTGCGGAACATTGCAGCGGATGCCGGATAATCCTTTTGAAAGCTCTCTGCAAAATCCGCATAGATACGGGCATCCTCTTCCTCAAGGCTGATCGCCAGGGCGAGAATCTCACGGTCGCTGAGGGATGAAAAGTCTTTGGACATGGGTGGGGGAAGGGGTGAGTCGAGGCAGTCATCATAGCGTGAGGGATACCCCCAGTGCAATCATGGAAAGAAAGAATTAACCAAATTGCGCTTGATGAAACCGGAGAAATGGTTTTGTTGGAAGGAGTATGATATTCAAGCAATTTTCCCTCGCGGCGGTTTTGGTCTTTCTGATGATATTCATGATGAATGCACAGGAGCAATCAATCACGGTTCAAGTCTCCAAGGCGCAGGTGCCGATCACAGTGGAGCCGATACAGGGTTCCGGCGGGGTGGAAGCCACCCGGGTGCTCGAGCAGGATTTGCGGATCCAGGGATTTAAAATCGTCGCAGCCGGATTAGGCAAATATACCGTGAAAGGGGCGATGAGCGGAAGCGGACTCCAAGCGACGGTGACCGGCGGCGGGGGAAAGCAAGCCGGGAATAGCCAGTTCAGCTTGGCCGAAAAACGGGGATCAATAGAAGCTGTCCCGGCACACCGCGTCAATCGGCGCACAATCTCGGTGACGAGATCGTGCAGGCGGAGTTTGGCGTCAGGGGCATCGGCAACAGTCAAATCGCTTTTGTGGTGGAACGCGACGGTAAAAAAGAAATTTATCTCTCGGATTTCGACGGGGTCAATGCCCGTCAGGTGACGAGCGACCAGCGGCTCAATGTGGGGCCGAGTCTGTCCAGGGACGGCAAGTATCTGGTTTATACGAGTTACAAGGCCGGGTTTCCCGATCTGGTGCTCCAGCGGCTTGTGGAAAAAGACCGAAAAACAGTGGCGGCTTACTCGGGGACGAATACCGGGGGAGCCATCTCGCCGGACAACACGCAAATTGCATTTTCAGCGAGTGTCTTTGGAACACCTGAAGTCGCTTTGATTCCTTTAACCGGAGCCGGTAAAAACAAACCTTTCCGGGTGACCCAGACACGGGGCACATCGTCATCACCGACCTGGTCACCGGACGGTCAGAGGATTTGTTACGTTTCCGACGAACGCGGCAGTGTGCAGCTGTATATTATTCCCAAAGGGGGAGGCTCATCCGAGCGGCTGTCGACCGGGTCGACCTACAGCACAAAGCCCAACTGGTCGCCGGACGGCAAATCAATCGCCTTTACCACCAGACAAGGGGGGCGCTTCCAGATTGCAATCTATGATTTGGCGTCAAAACAGACACAGACAGTGACGCAGGGTGATGAACACACGGATCCATGCTGGTCCCCGAATGGCCGCCAGCTCATTTTCACACGGCACAGAGCGGGCGGGTCGAGTCTTATTGTTCTTGACGTCGGCAGTGGCGAAACATTACAAGTGGCGGGAGGATTGGGTAATGCAACGGAGCCAAGCTGGTCACGTTAAAATATTTTCCCGAAACTTTTTAGCCGATTAACAGATTATATCCCACATGAAAAAATGCATCCAAATGATTCCCCGGTTTAAATATCTTTTTGTCTTTGCGGCTCTGGCATTGTTCTCCGGTTGCGCCTCGGAAGATTTGCAAGATCCGAGTGATGCCAGTGGTTACGGCAGTGCCGGCGCGGGATGGGATGCGACATCGGAAATGCCGGCGGATCGGACATTCGGTGTCGGTGACAGCTTTGATCCCGACAAGAATCTCGATAAAGAGACCTTGAGACTTTATAATGTGCAGTTTGGCTTTGACAGCTCCACTGTCGCGCCGGATCAACGCCCGAAACTCGAGGCTGTCGCCAAATACATGAAGGCGAATCCCACGCTGAATCTTTATATCCTGGGGCACACGGACGAACGCGGGACGGCCGATTATAACCGCGCGCTCGGTGAGCGCCGCGCCATCGCCTGTCGTGATTATTTGATCGGACTCGGGATCAGTGGCCAGAGGATTGGAACGATGAGCTATGGTTTCGAGCGTCCTCTGGACAAGGCCAGCAATCAACAAGCCTGGGCACTCAACCGCCGCGCGGAATTTGGAATCGTAAAGAAATAACATGGAAACATCTTTTATCGCGTGGGGTTTGCCGATGGGTTCGGAATGGCTCATCATATTGGCTATTGTCATCCTGATTTTCGGCGGGGCAAAATTGCCCGAGCTCGCGAAGGGGCTGGGAAAGGCCATCAATGAATTCAAAAAAGCGAAAGACAATCAGGAGACAACAGCAGAAAAGAAGAAGGACGAGGATCATAAATCCTGAGAGTTTTTTTTAAAAAAAAATTCAGACAAACTTGGATGACGGCAAAAGCGGCTTGAAACACACATTCATAGCCGCTTTTTTTATGGGATCAGACCGGAGAACTTCCGCTCATGGATGAGGAATCAAAATCGCGATTTAACCGGGGACAATACAAGACATTCCTCGAGCATCTCGATGACTTGCGGGGCACACTGCTCAAAATGTCTGCGGCATTGGTGGTGGGAATGGTGCTGGCCTTTGTTTTTGCCGAGCAACTCGTCGCCGTTTATCTCTGGCCCTTGTCGAAGGTGGAAGGAATCGGTGACCCCCGGGAGTTCCTGTTGAATCTGGGTGTCATCGACCCGTTGTCCATGATTCTCAAAATTTCTTTTTACGGCGGGATGGTTTTGGCCGCTCCTTTTATCCTCTACTTTCTGGGGGGATTCCTCCTGCCCGCTTTGACAAAAAGGGAGCGCGCTTGTGTGCTGCCCGGAGCGGGTGCGGGTTTTGTGCTTTTTCTCGCCGGTGTGAGTTTCGCCTACTTCTGGCTTTTGCCGATCACGCTGGAGTTTTTCTCGGAGCTCTCAACTAAATTGGGCTTTGTGTCACGCTGGTCGATGATCGAGTATTTTTCGTTTGTATCGAATTTCCTGCTCGCCTTCGGATTGTCATTCCAACTCCCGATTGTCATTGTCGTCTTGAATCGGATCGGAGTCTTGCCCGTCCGCCTGCTCCGTCAGGGGAGGCGTTATGCTTTTCTCATCATCGTGGTGCTCTCAGCCATGATCACGCCGACATCGGATGCTTTCACACTGATGGCGATGTCGATTCCCCTGTACATTCT
>CAYTAI010000008.1:45963-59130 GCA_964435715.1 uncultured Verrucomicrobiota bacterium
AGGAGCGCAAATTGCTCCGGTCTGCGGAGGATGGATTCAATCAGTGAGGGTGAATAAAATTTTATTTCCGGTCGTAGAGGCGCACGCCGTAAATGAGGGTGGCGGGATGAACCTCATCGAGAAAAACAATACGACCATCGATTCGCGAGCTGGGATCACGGATGAGGTAACGATCCTTTTCCTTGCCGACGACGACGACAAAATGGCTGACCCCGTTCGGGAGATAAATTTTGATGATGGGAGTGAGGCCTTTTTTGAGGGATTTGTCGATCAAGGCGTGGTTCCCGACGCCCTCATAGGCTTTAAAAGTTTTTCCCGGGCTGATCTCGCAGGCTTTCTCCCAATAAATCCAACCGCGTTCTGTGTAGCCGCCCTCGGTGCGGGTTAAAAAAGCATTGAGCCTCCCCGGATCCGTCTCAATGCCCAGCCCGCCCAGAGCCATTGCGGCTGCTGCGATGGCACAGCCCTCCGGTCCCATGCGCGAACCGCTCGTGCCGATCTCATCATGATACCAAGCGGGGTCATCCTGAAAGAACTGGGGGACATCATTGAGGATTTTTTTTGAAAAATACTCCCCTCCGGTGCTTTTGAAAGGCTCAAAAACAGGCTCAGGCCGTGATTTCATATAAAACAAGACTCCGGCGGCCAGGACAATCAAGAGAAAGAGTATGACCAAAAAAGATTTGAAAATATTTTTTTGTTTTCGTGGCATTTCAAATATCAGGATAACCGAATCCCGAAGAAAAGAAAAATACTCTTGTGACAAATTTCATGACCCGTTACTGTAGGCAAATGAAGAGAAACTCCCCCCAACTGGTTCTGATTCTTTTGTGTCTGTCCGGATTGCTGATTTTTGCCGGGTGCTCATCAAAAGTGGAGCGTCATGCCTTGGACAGATCAAACCAACTCATCGAGGAGAGACAATATCAGGATGCCCTTTTGCTTTTGGCGGAAGCCTTGGACAAAGAACCGGACAATCTCAAGCTCAAACGCCAGGTCGTGGTGGTTTATCTGAATGCAAATGATCCCGGCACGGCCTATCGTGCCTACCGGAAATTGCTGGAAAAACCGCGTAAAAAAGGAGAAACGGGGGAACCCCAATACCGTGAATCGGATCCCGTGCTCATTGATGCCCTCAAAAGTAAAAATGCCCAGGTCAGGAATGCCGCCGCCAAAGCCCTCTCTTCAGTCAAAGACCCTGCCAGCGTCAAACCAATGATGTCACTGCTCAAAGACGAGGATAAAGATGTGAGACGGGCTGCTGCAAATGCTTTGGGTGAAATCCGCGACAAGCAGGCGACCGACGCGTTGATTGCCGTGCTCAAGGATGAGTCATGGTTTGTCCGGGGTGAGGCGGCGCAGTCGCTTGGCAAGATCGGTGATCCGAGAGCCGCGGAAGGGCTTTTTGCCCTGTTAACCGACCCGGACTCTTATGTTCGTGAAAATGCTGCCATTTCCCTGCGGTTGGTGGCGGCAGAAGACAATGAAGCGCTTTACCAAAAAGCTCTGATGAGTGATAACAAGCTCACAAAAATCACGGCTGCCCAAGCTCTGGCAAAAACGAAGAATCCGCAAGCGGAGGCGATTCTTTTGGAGTTCACGAAAGATGGCGACTCGGATTACCGCCGCTTTGCCGTGGACGGGCTGACAGAGATGCGTTCCGCGACGGGGCTGGAAGCGATTCGAGGACTGGCAAAAAATGATCCCGTTCCGGAGGTGCAGTATATTTCCCTTTTGGCAATCGGACTTTACGGTGACAAAGACTCGGCAAAATTACTGGAAGAAATCATCAAGAATCAAAAGAATAATCCGGATATCCGCCGTGCCGCCTTCATGGCGTATCGTAAAATTGCGGAGCAATATCCGGAAATTGTCGGTCAATAGTATTGAGAGCACATTCCGGGAATGTCCTCCCGCGCTCCAGAGCCTAAAACGGGATACTCGATTTTTTCTTAAGGAGGCAGGGCTGTGCTGATTTTAGAGCTGGGGACGCTTTTTGTGCCATTGAGTCGATTGCTCGAAAGCATGGGCGATCCGGAGCAATTTGCCCTCCTGGAGGGAGCCGCCGAGGAGCTGGAGACCGATGGGTAATCCGGCGGTGGAGAATCCACAGGGCAAGGAAACCCCGCAATTTCCCGCGAGATTGGCGGCGATGGTAAAAATGTCCGCCAGATACATCTGGAGCGGGTCTCCGGTTTTTTCACCGGCTTTGAATGCCGGGGTCGGTGTCGTCGGGGTGATGATGGCATCACATTGGTTGAATGCCGTCTCAAAATCCTTTCGAACGAGGGTCCGGACTTTCTGGGCACGGAGATAGTAGGCGTCATAATAACCGGAGCTCAAGACGTAGGTGCCCAGGATAATGCGGCGTTTGACCTCTGCGCCGAAACCCGCTTCGCGTGTCTTGCCGTACATGTCGATGATCCCGTCGGCATTTGGCGCGCGAAGGCCGTAACGCACGCCGTCGAAACGGGCGAGATTTGAGGATGCCTCCGCCGTGGCAATGATGTAGTAAGTCGCGACGGCGTATTCCGTATGAGGGAGATCGACCTCGACGATTTGCGCGCCGAGCGACTCGAATTGTTTGACCGCGGCGCGGACCGCATTCTCGACCTCAGGATCCAGACCGGGAATAAAATATTGTTTGGGCATGCCCAGCTTGAGTCCTTTTATGTCTTGCCCGAGGCTGGCTGTAAAATCCTCGCGGGGGAGATCCAGAGAGGTCGAGTCCATAGTGCAGGAGCCGGAAATGACATTCATCAGGATAGCCGCATCGCGGACGTCTTTGGTCAGAGGCCCGATCTGGTCGAGTGAGGAGGCAAACGCGACGAGGCCATAACGGGAGACACGGCCGTAGGTGGGTTTGAGCCCGACCACACCGCAGAGGGCGGCGGGCTGGCGAATGGAGCCTCCGGTGTCCGAGCCCAGCGAGCAAATTGCCTCGTCGGAGGCGACGGCGGCGGCGGAGCCACCGCTGGAACCGCCGGGAATGCGTTCGAGATCCCAAGGATTGCGGGTTTTTTTGAATGCGGAATTTTCCGTGGATGAACCCATCGCGAACTCATCGAGATTCGCCCGCCCGAAAAAGAGCGCGCCCGCCTCGCGCAATTTGCGTGTGACGGTGGCATCGTAAGGGGCACGGTAAGGAGCGAGGATTTGTGAGGCGCAAGAGCATGTTTCCCCGAGGACATTGATATTGTCTTTGAGGGTCACGGGTATACCAGAGAGTGGTTTGTCCGGATCAAATGTCACAGACGCCGCCTCTTTGAGCAATTTGTCCGGGTCGTAGTTGAGCAGGGCACCGACTTTGGGCTCGACCGCTTCCGTGCGGGCGACCAAGGCGGCGGCAATGTCTGTGGGAGCAATTTGTTTGGAAGCAAGTTGCTCGTGGAGCGTGTGGAGGGGCAGGCTGGAGAGATTCATGGATAAGCTATATAAAATATTAGGATTCAACGACTTTCGGGACTGAAAAAAGTTCGCCGTTTTTCGATGGGGCATTGGCGAGAGCCTGCTCGACAGACAGGGAGTTTTTTTCCGCATCGTCGCGCCAGACATTGTGGCGGGGGATGGCGTGAGCTGTGGGCGTGACATCATCGACATTGACTTTTTTGAGGGCTTCGATGTATTCCAAGACCTGGGTGAGTTGACCTTGAAAACGGGAGATTTCGTCGTCGGTGAGGCTGAGTCTCGCGAGATTGGCGACATATTTGACATCAAGAGATTGATTTGCAGGCATAAGGCGGGGAAAATAGCTTTTTCGGGAGCGGGGGGCAAGATTAAGATGAAAATACATGGAAAAAAACGAGGGAACAAAAACAGGAGCAATTTGTGCAAGGAAAAAAATCTTATTTGATTGACCGAAGGAACCACAATACCTAGGTTTAGAAGAGTTTCTACTTAGAAATAGAAAGGAAGTCTATGCGGTTGAATACAATCATTAGAATTTTTGTAGTCATAACAGTCTTCACTGGACTTTTGTGGACGGTGAACGCCCAGGATGAAGGTCCGATGGGTGATGAATTCCGCATCCGCAAAGTCGATATCAATGAATTGCCCAATCCCACGGACGGTTCGCCCGGCAGACCGAGCTCACCCACAATCGACCGCGGATGGGTGGAAATCTTTGTGGAATACGAGGCGCGCCCGATCCGTGAAGCAAAGGTCACTCCCGCGCAGGCGTACACACCTGAGGTGCAGTTCAATTTTTTAGTCGGGGTCGATGACCCCTCCAAACCGAAAGGAAAAGAATGGTACGACTCGTACACATTTTTCAGCGGGGAAGTGGGTTTTCTCAATGTATATGACGGCTCCCCGCATTTTGCCGCGATGTATATCCATCCGAATGTGGCAAAGCGTTTCGGGGGGGCACCGGCTTTCCGCTCCAGTGCAAAGTCATTTGTCTATGTGGAAGTGCTCGTGGATGGCAAGCTCAAAGACCGTTTTTGCACGGACAAAAAGCTCTTGCAGAATCTGGATTGGAAAACAACAATCTCGACCGCACCGGGCAGTTTACTCAAAAAAACAAAAACCCCCTGGGCCACATCCTGGTGGGGAACGTATGAAATGATCAAAGAATAAAATCCATTTTTTCCCCCTCCCCGCGCAAAATGTCCAATACATCAATCGTCAGTGTCGACATAGGCTCCTACACGATTAAGGTCGCCGAGTTTTCCCAAGGTAAAAACGGGCTTGTTCTGGAAAATTTTTATTTTTCCGATTTGGACATTGATCCGTCGAAGGAAATCAATCCGCTCCCGCTGGTGCAAGATGCGCTGGCAAAGATTTTCAAGGCGAACCACATCCGGCACAAGCGGATCTCCTATACAATCTCGGGTCAATCGGTGTATCCGAAATTCATCAAACTGCCTCCGATCGACAAACCGGAGAAGCTCAAGCAAATCATCAAGTATGAGGCGCAACAGAATGTGCCCTTTCCGATCGACCAGGTGGTGTGGGACTACCAGATCATTTCCCCCCAGTCGAGCGCGGACTACGAGGTCGCTCTTTTCGCCGTGAAATGTGATTTGATCGAGGAAAATTATGCGATGCTCACGCAGATCGGGCTGACCCCGGTGCTGACGGATGTGGCACCGATGGCGACATACAACATGTTCCGCCACACCTACGGGGCTTTGGGAGGATGCAGTTTGATCGTTGATATCGGGGCGCGGACGACGAATTTGATTTTTGTCGAACCGGATCGTTTTTTCTGCCGGTCGATCCCGGTCGGGGGGAATAACCTGACGCAGAGCATCGCCACGGAATTCCAGATTTCTTTTGCGGAGGCGGAAAAGCTCAAGAGCACAAAGGGTTTTGTGGGGTTGGGGGGGGCGTATGAGGATCCGAAAGACCCGGATGTGGCACGGATCAGCAAGCTGCTCCGGCAGGGCATGACAAAGCTGCATGCGGAGATTATCCGTTCGACAAATTTTTATCGCACGCAACAGGGCGGCAAGGCGCCGGACCGTTTATTTCTCTGCGGGGGCGCCAGTGTGATGACTTACACACCGCAATTTTTCAAGGAAAAGCTCAACATTGAAGTGGATTACTTGAATCCACTTCAGAATATCGGGGTCTCCCCGCGGATCAATGAGGAGACGGCCGCCGCCGCGCATCATTCACTCTCCGAGCTGGTGGGACTGGCTCTGCGGCAGACGGGGCAGGGGGCGGTGGAGATTAATCTGGAGCCGCCTTCGATTGTCTCCCGCCGGACAGCGCGTTTGCGGTTGCCTGTGTATCTCGGCACAGCCGCCGCTCTTTTAGTCGCGATTTATCTGACTTGGTTTTCTGCCCACATCAAACAGGGGAAAATTCAGGCGCAAGTCGACGAGCTCAATAATATTGTCTTGCAGTATGAACAGAATAAATCGCGGATCGGAAAGGAGCTCAAAAAACAGGCGGAGATGGAAGCGGAGAGTCAACAGGTCACAGCAATCATTTCCAGAAAGGATTATTTTCTCAAGCTCATGAAAGATTTAACGGACAGGATCCATGAAAACATGTGGATTACCGCTTTTGAGCCGACTGCAGCCACGATTGCTTTAGTCAAAGAAGCTCCAGCCGCCGTGCCTCAGACGAATCCTCGTGGTCGAGCTGCGAATAGACAGCAATCCGCCCCGGCAGAGAAAGAACCGCAGGCGACGGTTTATCTCATTGAAGGATTGTGCAAGGTGGAAAATGAAAATGAAGTCGGTCAACAAACCTCTGACATTGTCTATAAATTCGTCGAGAGTCTCAAGCAGTCCCCGTATTTTGTGGTGCCGGACGTGAACCAGGCGATTGTGAAACTGGAGGCTCCCAAGCAAGAGGATTTTGTGTATTCATTTCAAATCCGGGTCGGCATCAAACCTGTGGAAGCCTTTTTGAATGAATCACAACAGCAAGGGGTTGTGCCATGAAGATCAAGGACCACATGACATTGATCATCATTTCGTCCGTGACATTGGTTCTCGGGTTGATTGGATTTTATCTGATGTCATCAGCCAAGTCGGGTCTCGCCGCTGCCCAGAATGAATTACTCGTCCTGCGGGCAAGGCTCAATCCGGTCATTGAGTCCAAGCCATTTCCTTCTTTGGAAAATATCAAGGCATTGGAGAATAACCAGAAATCCATCGTTGACGCGCGCCAGCAGTTTTTGGATTATTTTAATAACCCCGACATCATCAAAGAAAATCCGGAACCCATTCAGTTAAGGAATATGATTGTGGAGTTCCGCCAAGGGATGACGGCTTTGGCTAAAAAAGAGGGTGTCCAGTTGCCCAAGGATTATGCCTTCAGCTTTGATGCATACACGCAAGGACTTCCTGACAAGAGAAATACAGAGATACTGGCCAAACAGCTTTCGACGCTGGAAGTGATTCTTTCGATGGCATTCAAGTCACGGATCCAGGAGTTGAAATCTGTCGAGAGAGCGGCCTTGATTGACGAAAAACCGCCGGCGGGATCGAAGGCTGGCACTTTGAAAATTACCACGGACGAGGCACTGGGTTTTCAAAGAATCCCATTTGAGATCAGCTTTGTGGGGGATATCCATAATTTGAGGGATATGATCAATAAAATGGCCCAATCCAGGAATTTATTTGTTGTCAAAGATGTTATCATCAAAAATCATAATTTGAAGGTTTCATCCCTCCAGCACATGATGACAGCCGAAGCTTTGGAGATGCAAAAGAACAGCTCTGCGCCGATCATCATTTTTGGTTTGGAAAAGCTGATGGTGACGATCCGGTTTGACTTGCTTGTCTTCAACGCACCTCCTCAAATCGAGCAAAAAGGGGGCGCAAAGTGAAAATCGACTTTAAATCAGAAAAAGCACCCTTGGCTCTATCGGGATCGCTGATCATTCTCATTATCGTCAGCATCATGGTTTTTTTGAGGTATGGGGAATTCAGTAATCAATTGCAACCCGTCATTGATCCTTCGCAACTGAAGGGCGGACGCGTGGAGGGATGGGACTCAAACAAAACAGAACAAGTTTTTAACCAGTTAAAAAATCCCCAGTTGTGGGTGAGGGATGATCAGATCGGACACCAGGTTTTTGTGCCCAAACAGATGAAGTACAATCCCAAGACGAAAAAAGCGGAATGGGTCGACCCTAAAAATGAAACTTATGACGGTATTGCGGCATGGTGGCTGGACAAATACGGATTACAAAAAGCGGAAGGAATCGGGAATCAAGATCAGGATCAGGACGGGTTTACCAACTATGAAGAGTTTATCTGGTCGACAGAAGTCATGCAAGGCAAGCAGGAAAGTGACCCGACCAACCCGGAGAGCACTCCGGATTGGGCGACAAAACTTGTCGGTAAAGAATACATCAAAGAAGATTTTTACATCCTATTCAAAGAATATAATGAGACCGCGGGGGTGAAAACCTTCCAGATCAACCGCACTGATAAATCAGGTAAAGTCACGACGGAATTCCTCAAAATTGGCGAGCAGAGCAAAGGTGTGGATGGGACTTATGTGATTGAAGCATTTGAAAAAAAGGTGGAGCAAAGACTCAACCCATCCACGGGAGGCACTGAAAACATTGATTTATCGTCGCTGACAGTCAAACGGGACGATGATCTGAGTATTATACTGGTGCTGGGTGATCGAAAGGAAGCCAGCATTATCTCGGCTATCATTGATTTTCCTCTGGCAAAGGAGAATGAAAAAAATACTTATACTTTGAAAGTGGGGGAGCTCTTCGAGTTCAGAGGAAATCAATATAAAGTTATTGACATTCAACCTGATAAGGTTACTATACAAAAGCAAAATGCTGAAAATCAACGCTTTGAGATAGATATCACGAAAAAATAAATACACAAAAATAAGCTTATGAGCACACTCTGTAAATTTTTTTACATAATGGGAATGGTTATTGTATTGAATTCAGTAAAAATTGATTTCATGCAGGCGGGTTCATATGCCGGTCCCACAGGGATGAATAAGATGACAGCTGAAGAGATTAAGCAAAGAAATGCTGATCTCAAGCTTGCGGATCAATATATTGCAGATGGTTACCGGTTTCTGAACGGGAATGAGTTGGACAAGGCTGAAGAGAGGTTTATTGCCGCAAAAGGATTGATTGGTGACCCCTCTCCTGCCAACAGTGTCGCTTACGCAAACGTACAAAATGGATTAAGCACTGTTTATTACATGCGCGCATTTCAAGCGGCGCAGGCCGGAAATCCTGATCAGTCGATAGAATTTCTCAAAAAATCGCTTGAATACAATCCGAATAATGGGGAAGCCTCGGCTCTTTTAGCGCAGATGGAGAGGGAATCCAAAAAACTTGCAGATAAAAAGCAATTTGAACGTGAAATGACCAATCAGGCCTTGACTCCTGAGTTTCTCAGAGAACAAGGGGATATTGGCACACTCTTCAAAAACGGAGATGCCTATTATCAAACAGGACAATATGACGAGGCCATCAAATCATACGAAAGCATCCTCGCAATTGACAAAGACAATGTGGCGGCAGCCAAGAGACTCGAGCGGGTCTATGAGCAAAAACTCAAAGGTGCCAATGCACTCAAAGATGCTATTGACGTAAAAGCAGCATGGGAAGTGCGGGACAAGTGGGGGCAGGATTTCCGGCGGAAGTCATACAGTGTCGATCCTGACAAGCCCGATCAGATTTTTCAAGGGTCGGAAATTGACCGGAAGCTTTCGGAAATCATGATTCCGTCCTTGAAATTCACAGATGCGAGCCTGCAGGCTGCGATCAAGTATATACAGGATCAAGCCCGGCTTTTGGATACAAGGTCTGCTGATGGACAGAAGGGTGTGAATTTTGTCGTTCAACTCCCCCCGGATGTCCAGCCCAACCCGATTTCTTTGGATTTACAGAACGTGTCCTTGCGTGATGCTTTGCGTTTTATCACAGAGGTCGCCAACGTGGGATTCCGTGTCGATCCGGTCGCTGTGGTGATCTTGGGAGGTTCGGGTGCCCCCGGTGAATTAGAAAGCTTACAAAGACGGCGGTTTAAAATTCCCGCCGGGTTTATTACAACGGAGGTCAATACAGGCGCAACGACAACTGGCGAACGGGCAAGGGTTTCGAGTGGAACTACCATTGCCATGGGAGGGGTCAGAGAAAGTCTTGAAGCAAAAGGCGTTACTTTCCCGCCGGGCGCGTCCGCGAGCATGATTAGTCCGACAACACTCCTCATGGTCAATACCCCGGCCAACCTTGAGCTTGTCGAGGAACTCGTCCGTATCGGGGATGAAGAAGCATATCAGATTCAGATCGAAGCAAGATTTGTCGAGCTTAACCAGAATGATTTGAATGAACTCGGTTTCGACTGGATTTTGGGCAATATCGGTGTTGGAAATGGCAAGGTCAGTGTCGGCGGTGCGGGTGCTGTCGGTGGGGTGGGCAATTTGCTGACAGGGGGTTTGAGAAATGCCAATGGAAGTCCCGCCGATGGCCGGAACGCCATCAACGCCTCTTCAATCGATGCCCTCATTGGAAATGCCTCGGCAATAGCTCCGGATCCGGTTTTGGCAATCACAGGGATTTTGACACGTCCTCAATTTCAAGTGGTGATTCGAGCACTTGCGGAAAAGAAAAATGTGGACCTGCTTTCGGCACCCTCTGTCACAACTAAAAGCGGACAACAAGCCCGTATCGGAATCACAAGGGAATTCATTTACCCCACCGAGTTTGAGCGGCCTCAAGTACCCACGGGAACCGGGGATGCAACATCAGCTGCCATTGTCACCCCTGCAAATCCTTCAGGATTTGTCACACGGGAGACAGGGGTGATTCTCACAGTGACTCCCTCGGTCGGTTCAAACAAAAGAACCATCGACCTGACACTTGTTCCTGAGGTGACAGAGTTTGACGGTTTTATCAACTATGGGAGCCCCATCCGTGCAGCCACAGGCGAGGTTCTCACGGAAAATGTCATCAATCAACCGATCTTCAGCGTGAGAAAAGTGGATACGAGGGTTTTTGTCTTTGACGGGGAGACAGTGGCTTTAGGAGGGCTG
Source organism: uncultured Verrucomicrobiota bacterium (assembly GCA_964435715.1). Taxonomy (GTDB): domain Bacteria; phylum Verrucomicrobiota; class Verrucomicrobiia; order JAWXBN01; family JAWXBN01; genus JAWXBN01. Next base: position 56,446 of record CAYTAI010000008.1, read on the forward strand.
ATTCGCGAAGATATTCAAAAAACACATGACAAAGTCCCCTTTCTGGGTGATATTCCAGGTGTAGGCAGACTCTTTCAAAATAAGGTTGAACAGAGCCTTAAAAAGAACTTGACAATATTTGTGACAGCAACTTTAGTTGATCCGAGTGGAGAGCCTTTGAATAAATAGCCTTATGTACAGACACTTAAATCTTTTTATTTCTTGCGCGGTTCTTGCAGTTTTTAGTTTTGTTTCATATGCGCAGGAATCACCCGAACCTGTTGTCACGGGAGCCACGCAAACCAGATTCCCGTATTTCACTTTTGGAAGCTATGGATTGATTGTTTCGAACAACACCCAAATCGGTCAAGGTTTGCTCTTGGGAACAAATACAGTAGTGGGTACGATTAAAGTCAATGCATCAAACCAAGATTCAAGATATGAGAATAACTCTTTTTTGGAAAAATCATTTTCAATCCAAGATGGGAGAATTGTCGATGAGATTCAAATTGTTTTAAGTATACAAACAGTTATTTTTCGTCAAAATATTTTCTTACAAGCCCCGAATGGAACACTGTTTTTATTGGTTACACCAAATCCGGGTGCCATTACTACCCCATACCAAGCTGAACTTGGCCCTCGGGCTCCACTGATCAATAATCGAATTACTATCCGCACACCCGGCAAAAAGAAGATACTCAAGGCCAATGGCACTTTCTTTGAAGAAGATGAAATATTAGAAACCCTTTCTTTTTACGGTAAAATGCCGTTTATTGAAACGGTACGTCCGCTTACGCCGATTAATGGCCTCAATGTTCCGGTTAATGGAACGTGGAAATTGATTTTTATCAATGTTGTTCCAGTAGTTACTTTGATTGATCCACCACTGACATACGTGGTTGACAACAATACGATTCTGGGTGGTTACTCAGTAGAGTTTAAAGTTAAAAAAGGTAACCAGGCATTTGACCCATTCACGGACTTCCGCTTCTGATGAAAAGCAAACATAAATCTGTGGGGTTCACTGTAATCGAGTTACTTGCAGTCTTAACTATATTGCTTGTCGTTGCGGTGATTTCTATTACCTCTTATTCTCATTTCCGTGATAAAACAAGGAATTTGACGGATATTGCTGGTTTGAAGAGCGTATACCTAGCACTCAATGCCTATGCAGGTGACCACAATGCCCGTGTTCCTAACGTCACAGAGAATACAGACGACTCATTTGATGTCATGCAGAGCTTATCTCCTTATCTGGGGTATTCTGGAGTAATAATTTCTCTCGATAAAAATTATGTGTATGGTTTAGAAGAAAGATTATCAAATCGAATTCCTGTATTTAGTTATATTTGGGCATATGATAATCTTTTTGTTACTTTTCCCGAAAGTGCAAGCAGCGTAGATATGACATATTTTCCTGTTTGTATCCCCTACAACACGTCGAATCGGAATCAAATGATCCTATTTGCAGAAGGTCGTGTATCCAATCGCATCAGATGATTATTGGAATTACGGGTGGAATTGCATGCGGTAAATCCAGTGTGGCGGGACTTCTGACACGGACGGGCGCGGGGGTTATTTCCACAGATGCGATAGGCCATGAGTTGTTGCGTACGGATTCCCCGGTTTTTGCACAAATTGCTTTGATAGCGGAGGATTCGCTGCTCGATGAAGAGGGCGATATTTCGCGCAAAAAACTCGGTGATGTTGTCTTTGCCAATCCCTCAAAAAGGGAACTTTTGAACTCAATCATCCATCCCGAAATCAGAAAACGTTGGAAAAGCCGGGTTGATACGGCCAAAAAAAACAATCCGGCGATTATTGTCTTTATCGAGATTCCCTTGCTTTTTGAAACGGAAGCACAAACAGAGTTTGACAAAATCGTCTGTGTCGCCTCCTCCCGGGAAACACAAATTGCGCGGCTTCAATCCCGGCGGAATTTGACGAGGGAACAAGCAACATCCAGAATCAGCGCACAGATGCCCACAGAAAATAAAGCTGATTTGTCAGACTATGTCATCTGGAATGAGTACGGGCTCAATGAGCTGGAACGCCAGGTTGGGCTGTTACTTGATAAGATTGCACTTGTCGAAGAGCCTGCAAATTGAGTAAGTTCTCTGTCGCTGTTGTTTGATCAAAAACCCTTGCACTCTTTTTTCTCCGCCTATGAATTCCGAATCACCAGATAATCTCCCGTCTCTCCCCCCCTCTCCAATTGATCAGCCACAGACTCAAGAATCCGTTCCGGGTCATGAGAATCCTCCGGCGGGAGCCGTGTCAGCGTCAGAGGGGTCAAAGCCGGGGGAAGGCAAACGTCCCCAGCGACCTTATTTCAAAAGGGGACGCCGGTTTGTCCGGAGGAAATTCCGTGGCGAAGACCTTGTCGGCACGGAGTTGAATATCTCTGATATGCAATCCATGGCGGCACCCGATCTCTTTAATCTCGCCCGTGAGTATGGCATTGAGGATTTCAACCCCAATGACACGAATGCCCTGGTTTTTGATATTCTCAAACGCAATGCCGCGAAATACGGGCACATGGTTGCGGAGGGTGTCGTGGAGGTCACGGAGGAGGGATACGGTTTTTTGCGTTACCCCAAATACCATTACCTGCCTTGCCCCGAAGATGTTTACATTTCACCTTCGCAAATCAAACGGTTTGGATTGCGCACGGGAGACCAGATCACCGGACATATCCGACCCCCG
>CAYTAI010000008.1:59140-70560 GCA_964435715.1 uncultured Verrucomicrobiota bacterium
AAGATAATGAGAGGTTTTTCGCGCTGCTCAAAATCGAGGCGGTTGACGGGAATAATCCTGACGAGAACCGTTTGCGTATGCCGTTTGAAAAACTCACGGCTGAATTTCCCAAAGAGCGATTGATTTTGGAGCATGATCCAAAAGAGTTGTCCTCGAGAGTCGTCGATTTGCTCTGTCCCCTCGGTCGTGGTCAGCGTTCCTTGATCGTGGCTCCTCCCCGAACAGGCAAGACTGTCCTCATGCAAAAAATCTCGCAGGCGGTCACGGCCAATTACCCCGAGCTGGCACAGATCATCCTCTTGATCGACGAGCGCCCGGAGGAGGTCACGGACATGGAGCGCAATTTGCAGGCGGAGATCATCGCGTCCACTTTTGATGAGAAACCCGCCCGTCATATCCAAGTCGCCGAGCTCGCCATGGAGCGTGCCAAACGAATGGTGGAAAATAAAAAACATGTCCTGATCATGCTCGACAGCATCACGCGTCTGTCCCGGGCTTACAACAACTTGATGCCAAGCAATGGACGCATCCTCTCCGGCGGTGTCGATGCCAAAGCACTCATGCGACCCCGGAAATTTTTCTCCAGCGCGCGCAATGTGCAAGAGGGGGGGTCTCACGATCATTGCCACTGCCTTGGTCGATACCGGCAGCAAGGCGGATGAATTGATTTTCGAGGAGTTCAAAGGCAGCGGCAATATGGAGCTTTATCTGTCCCGGGATTTATCCGACATGCGGATATACCCTGCGATTGATGTCGCGCGATCGGGCACCCGCCGTGAGGAGATCCTTTTGCACCCGGATGAGCTGCGCTGTGTCAATCTCATGAGAAAAGCCATGAGCACACTGCCCCCCGTCGAGGCTTACTCCATCATGCTCCAGAAGCTCTCTCATGCCCAGTCCAATGTCGAGTTCTTGATGAAAATGGAATTTGTCTGATCCTATCCACCAAGGTTTTTGGGCTATTTCTGGCTGAGTCTTTGAACCGGCTGGTCAAAAAGGAGCTCGTGAGCCTCCTTGAGGATATCCGGGATTTTCTCCGCAAAGCGATTTTTTTTGCAGGCGGAGCAAATTGCGCGGCGGTCGATGTCCTTTGCCATTTCACCGGGGAACCAGTGGCCTCCGGCACCTCCAAGGAGGTTGTAGCGCATTTTGCCCCAGTCAACCAAGTCCAAGGATTTTGCATAGGTCCAGAGGCGGAGGATTTCCTTGATATTGATTTGACCCGGACATTGATCGTACTCCGGTATGCCTTGATCCCAGTCAGCGCACCAGTCTTTGCCGAGGATTGACTCCATTTCCGCGCGCAATTTGCTTTCGACGGGCTGGATCGTTTGGGCAATTTGCTCGTAGTTGTCCAAGGCTCTGATGTGCTCGTCGAAATCAGTTGTCTTTGCCGCGCCCAGACTCAGCGTGTGGACTTCCGGACGCGAGAGGCAGTAAAGATCATTAAATGCCATCGGGGAAAGCGGGGCACAGAGTTGAACGAGTTTCTCCGGAGGCGAGTATAGCTTTCCCCCTTTGTCATTGGGGCTGATGATAAAGACCCCCATGTCATGGCGCGCCGCGGCTTGCACAGCAGCCCAATTCAGATGATTGACAAAATACCAGTGGAGATTGACATAATCGAATTCGCCGGACTCGATTGCTTTGACGATGATTGCACAAGTCGCATGTGTGGAAAATCCGATATGTCTGACGCGGCCTTCGCGTTGAAGACGGCGGGCAATCTCCATACATCCGCCTTTCCGGAGCGACCAGTCGAGCAGTTCCTGATTGTTGATCCCGTGCATGGAAAATAAATCAATGTAATCGAGTTGCAGCCGCTCCAGGGATGTCTCGAATGTTTGCAGGAATTCTGCCGGATTTTCATAAGGCGCGACTTTGGTTTGAACGATGATTTTGTCACGGTTCAGACGGGGAAGGATTTGACCGAGCTGAATCTCCGACGAGCCATAACCGCGCGCGGTTTCTATGTGGTTGATCCCGAGCTCGAGAGAACGGTGGATGACGGTCTCAAGGTTGGACTGGTTGTCCGCGGGAATATCCTTGAGCGGCGTGTCGGACCAACTGTGCTGATAGCGCATGCCCCCGCAGGAGAATACGGGGATTTGCAGGTTTGTTCGTCCGAAACGTCTGTAATGCATGATTTTTCTGTGGAAAGAGTAATTGCTTTTTATGGGGAAAAGAATAAATTCATATATGCACTAAGCCAGTTTAGTGACCATGTGAGAAAGCTAACACAATATCCAGAGATGACTATGTCAAAAATCAATTATCCACGATATCGCGGAATTCCCCATTTGGCGGGAATTGGAACCATTGAAGATGCCATGAACCCCGGTTTGTCTGTCGAAGATGTTGTTCTTCGACTCAAACGTCATCATTACACGATGAAGAGGCTGTACGCGATCATGACATCACGGATCACTGCGGAGCCGATTTATGAATTGAAAATGGCTTTCAGTCTGCATTCCTATCTATTTGCGGATCACGTCGCTGAGATAAGGAAGAGAATCGGAGAAATGCGTGAACCCCCGTTGGGATTGGATATCGTTCCAGACCACAATTTGGAGATTTTCTTCGATGAGATTCAATGCGCTCCCTCATCCGAGGAATTGGTTTTCGGGATTTACGCCAAGGCCATTCCTGTTTTGGCTGGGGCATTACGCAATCTTATCCGTGAAACCAGCATTCTGGCTGATCATCCCACTGTTCGTGTTTGTCGTTTTGCCTTGATGGAAGTCGAAGATATGGAAAAATTCGGCAAAGATGCTGTTGCGGGAATGATTGATGACCAATGGCGCGCAAAAATCGCCCACTGGGAAGAGATTCTCGATGAGGCTCTCACTGCTGCGGGTGGCATCGATGGAGTTCAAACTCCCTCCGGCAAAAAAGCGGAACGTTTCTATTCGTTGAATCCGTACGTTTATGATCCGATGCCGAAACGTGATGAACGTTTCCCTGACCCCTACAACCAGGGTGTCAATGCGGAGGTTTTTCTCTACGATCCGTCTTTCACTCCCCAGGAAAAGTCATTGATGATGTTTTTCAAGCGTTTCCGCGAGATCGATGTGCCTGAGATGATGGCGAGCATTATTACCCAGACAACGGACAAACCTTGGGAATACTACCGTGACATGAGCCGCCAGCTCTGGGACGAGGCGCGCCATGCGATGATGGGGGAGGTCGGGTTTGTCAATCTCGGCATCGACTGGAAAAAAATACCCTTCACTTTCAATTGGTCGATGGGACTGAATACCCAGCTCAAACCGCTCGAACGCCACGGCATACTTTATTTCATTGAACAAGGACTGATGCCCAAGACAGGCAAGCGTTATGAATGGGAGGTTGGTTTGGAGTCAGGCAATCCATTGTCCAGCCTGTTTCAGGATTTTGACTGGGCCGATGAAGTTCTTCATGCCAAAACCGGGAGGGATTGGTTTGTCAGCGAGTTCAAAGATGCTCATGAAGCCGTTGTCTTCGGAGACAAATGTTGGTCGAAAATTCTCTTTGATTGGAAAAAATACAAAGAGGACGGCTTGACTGAACACAGAAACTGGTGGCCGGAAGTTTACAAGGATGCCTGTAGAATTTGGGGAATTGAGCCAGATCCGAAAACGCTTGCCTATTCTGAAACGTACGAAAACAAGCGACCGGACTTAAAAAACATATCTGCCTCCGCCTGATCCATTCGATTCAGTTTTATCACATCGCTAATCATTAAAAAAAGCCCTTGGCATCCGCTTGAGGGCTTTTTTATTCGTTATTGCGCCAGCCGGCTTGAGGGATCGTGTTTGTAATGCTACTGGCCATGAGTGTGTCACGATAGAGGCGGACAGCATTGGCAGTGGCATTTGTGTAAATAACAGCGCCATCCGATTTGAGTATATTCACTCCCGCCCCGCGAAATATCAGGGGAGAGACAGTTTGTGCATCCACACTGATGACAGGGACTTGAGAAAGTTTTTCAGTCGCGATCGGGATGCTTGTCTCATAGGTGACATTTGTATCCAGATTTCCCGTGATGGCAATGACATCGAGCCCGGCAAAGTATGTATAACTATTTTCATTGGGAGTCGTCATTTGTGCATTCCCTGTATTTGCAGCAGCGGCACGCACAGCGACATCATCAGTCGGTGCTTGGAATATTCCTTTTGTGGCATAGTTCGGGATCAGAAGGTTATAATCCGCTCTGGCTGGTGTGCTCTGAGGGGTTGAACTCAGCGGAAAGACTCCACCATAATCGCCAGTGTACAGGCGGCAGGCGATCCCGATATTTTTGAGATTATTGGCACTTTTGACGATTTGCCCCCGCGTTCTGGTTTTTACAATTGCAGGAAAGCTCAGTCCCGCCAAAATTGCAATGATGACAACAACTGCCAGAAGCTCAATGAGCGTGAACCCCTTATAAAACCAAATTTGTTTCATAATTGTAACTTTCGTATAAATTGACAGAGTGTCAATTTTATTTTGAAACGCAAATCTTGTGATTAAGGGATTTTGCCGGGAAGAGAATGAATGTTTGAAAATCAAGGGCATCCCGTTATAGTGGGAGTTCATCATGATAAAAGTTGTATTTGTATGCACGGGTAATGTCTGCCGCAGTCCTATGGCGGAGGGGTTATTCGAAAAACTGGCTCAAGAACAAGGGAGTGATGAGTATCGTGTGATCTCTTGCGGGATCGGAGCCATCAATGGACAGCCGCCGAGCCAGTACTCTGTGATCTCTTGTAATGAAGAAGGCGTGGACATATCGGATATCCGCAGCCAGCCCATGACGGAGGAGATAGCTTTTGGAGCGGACTACATTTTTTGCATGACCTCGTCGCATTTGAAGGCGGTCAAAATGCTTTTTCCCTTCGCCTCCGAAAAAGTTTTTTTGGTGAAGGAATTCATTCCCGACTTGGAACCTTTCGAAAAGGACATTGTCGATCCGATCGGAATGCCGCTTGATATTTACATCGATTGTTGCAAAGAAATCAAAGGCGCGCTCCCCAGCGTGCTTCAATTCATCGAGGAGACACAGAAACAAAAGCCTATGGAACAGGAACTACAGCGCAAATTGCGCGTCGCGATCGGATCGGATCATGCCGGTTTTGAACTCAAAGAATCCCTCAAAGGACTTCTCAAGGCGAAAAATGTCGAGCTGGAGGATTTCGGCACGCACTCAAAAGACTCCGTGGACTATCCCGACTTTGCCCATCAAGTGGCGGAGTCCGTCTCCAATGAAAATTTTGATTACGGGATTCTTGTTTGTAAAACAGGCATTGGCATGTCCATCACCGCCAATAAAATCCCCGGTGTGCGCGCCGCCCTCGTCCACGATGACACCACGGCACGCCTGAGCCGCCAGCACAATAACTCGAATGTCGTCTGTCTGTCTGCCGATGAGACCTCCGCTGACCGCGCCGCGGAGATTGTCGATGTGTGGCTGAATACCACCTTTGAAGGCGGACGGCATGAACGCCGCGTGTCCAAGATTGAAGAGACCTCCCTGCGCCTCTCCCATGTCGACCCGCAAATTGCGCGGCTCATCGAGGAGGAGCGCGAGAGACAACAAGACAATATCGAGCTCATCGCCAGTGAAAATTTCACGAGCCCCGCTGTCATGGAGGCTCAAGGGTCTGTCTTGACGAATAAGTATGCGGAGGGTTATCCCAAAAAGCGCTGGTATGGCGGGTGTGAATTTGTCGACGGGGTCGAGCAACTCGCCATTGACCGTGCCAAAAAGCTTTTCGGTGCTGAACACGCCAATGTCCAGCCCCACTCCGGCAGCGGAGCCAATATGGCGGTGTATTTTGCCTTTCTCCAGCCGGGTGACAAAATCCTGACCATGGACTTGGCTCACGGCGGACATTTGACCCACGGTTTCAAGACGAATTTCTCCGGGCGTTTTTATGAGGTCGTCCACTACGGTGTCCGCAAAGACAATGAGCTTCTGGATTATGATTCCCTCGAGCAACTTGCGCGGGAGCACAAACCCAAGCTGGTCACCGTCGGCGCCTCCGCCTATCCCCGCGTGATTGATTTCGAGCGGGTCGCGCAAATTGCGCGGGACAACGGGGCACTCCTCATGGTGGATATGGCGCATATCGCGGGATTGGTCGCTGCGGGTGTGCATCCTTCCCCGGTGCCCTATGCGGATTTTGTGACGACGACAACGCACAAAACCCTCCGCGGACCAAGGGCGGGACTCATCCTCTGCCGTGAGCAATTTGCCAAGGAAATCAATGCACAAGTTTTCCCCGGAATCCAAGGGGGACCGCTGGAGCATGTGATTGCCGCAAAAGCCGTTTGTTTCCAGGAGGCTATGCAACCTTCCTTTAAAGCGTATCAAGAGCAGGTGGTCAAAAATTCCCGCACATTGGCTGAACGGATGAAAGGGCATGGTTACCGCATCGTCAGCGGGGGCACGGACAATCATCTCTGCCTGGTGGATGTCTCTGTCAAAGGTCTGACAGGAAAAGATTCATCCCTGATTCTGGATCAAGCGGGCATCACGGTGAATAAAAACGCCATTCCTTTTGATACGAAAAGTCCTTTTGTCGCCAGCGGCATCCGGCTGGGTTCACCCGCCTGCACGACGCGGGGCTTTAAAGAAGAAGAGTTCAAGCTCGTCGGTGATTTGATCGCCGAAGCTCTCGCGGCAGGTAATGCAGAAGCCAGCGGGCTTCGCACCATCCGCGAGAAAGTTCGTGCTCTCACAGCCCGCTTTCCTTTGCCCTATTGAGTCTCGAATCACCCTTTTTAAAATCAAAAAAACCCGCGCAATTTGCGCGGGGTTTTTTGTGAAGGTTTTTTTCAAGGGTAGCGTGACGGGAGGGTCAGGCGATGGAGACTTCCGGACAGAGGTAAACGTCTTGGATCGTATTGAGGAGTTTGACCCCGTCTTGCATCGGACGCTGGAAAGCTTTGCGTCCCGAGATCAGCCCTGCGCCCCCGGCACGTTTATTGATCACGGCAGTTGTGACCGCCTCACCAAAATCATTTTGACCGGATGGTCCGCCGCTGTTGATGAGTCCGATGCGGCCCATGTGGCGATTGGCCACTTGATAACGGCAAAGGTCGATGGGGTGGTCACTGGTGAGCTTTTCATAAACGAGTTTGTCGATTTTTCCGTAGGAGGATGAACCCATATTCAGCGCGGTATAACCGCCATTATTCTCCGGGAGTTTTTGTTTGATCACGTCGGCCTGGATCGTCACGCCGAGGTGGTTCGCCTGCCCCGTCAAATCGGCTGACACATGGTAATCGATGTCTTGTTTGAATTCGTTATTCCGCAAATAGCACCAGAGAATCGTCGCCAAACCCATTTCGTGCGCGTAAGCAAAAGCCTGGGAGACCTCGACGATTTGGCGGCTGCTTTCTTCTGAACCAAAGTAAATGGTCGCACCCACGGCTGCGGCACCCATATCGGCGGCCTCCTCGATGGTGCCGAACATGATTTGGTCGAATTTATTCGGGTAGGTCAGCAATTCATTGTGATTGATTTTGACGATGAAAGGAATCCGGTGGGCGTATTTTCGCGAGACATTCCCGAGGACACCGAATGTCGAGGCGACGGCATTACAACCGCCTTCGATCGCGAGCTTGACAATATTCTCAGGGTCAAAATAAATCGGGTTCTTGGCGAAACTGGCTCCGGCGGAGTGTTCGATGCCTTGATCCACGGGGAGGATGGACATGTAACCGGTATTGGCGAGCCGCCCGGTTCCATAGATGCGTTGCAAATTGCCCAGGACACGGTTGTTCCGGTCTGTGGGGGTGAAAAGCGCGTCGACCACATCTGGTTTGGGGAGATGGATCGAGTCTTTGGGGATGGTCTGGCAAACGTGATGGAGGAGGTGATCAGCTTGGGAGCCGAGGAGTTGAGAGATTTCATTGATCATCTTTGAGATACTGCCAGAAGGAGCAAAAGATGAAAAGTGAATATCAAGTAAAAAAAATGTGTCGAACTGTCTTTGACAAACGAGGTCTCTTTTGGTCAAAGAGAGGTGCAAATACGCTGAATCGGAGCTTTTCTCCCGAGAAAAAGACTCCACTATCACAGGAAAAAATATGATTGTTACAACAAAACAACTCTTTGATGTCGCCTACGGGAAATTCGCCGTGGGTGCTTACAATATCAATAACATTGAGCAAACCATGGGGCTTTTCCGTGGTTGTATGGACTCAAAAGCCCCCTTTATCATCCAGCTTTCCAAGGGAGCCCGTGCTTATTCGAATAAACTGATGCTCGAAGCCATCATCCGCACGGCAGACCAGATTTTTCCGGAGGCGATTTTTGCGGTTCATCTCGATCACGGTGATGAGCAAACCTGTTACGATTGTATCGACTCGGGCTTTTACAGCTCGGTGATGATTGATGCGTCGCACGAGACATTCGACAAAAATGTCGAGATCACCAAGCGTGTCGTGGAACGCGCCCATGCCAAAGGCATCAGTGTCGAGGCAGAGCTGGGCATGCTCGGCGGGGTCGAGGAAGACATTGTCGTCGAGGACGGTCACGCTTGTCTGACCAATCCCGATGAAGCGAAAGAATTTTTCGACAAAACCGGGTGTGATTCCCTGGCGGCGGCGATCGGCACAAGCCACGGTGCTTACAAATTCAAAGGTCATCAGAGCCTGCACTTTGATATTATTGAAAAAATCCAGAAAATCTGTCCGGGCAAGCCCATCGTCATGCATGGCTCCAGCAGTGTTCCCAAAGAAGAAGTCGAGCGGATCAATCAAGCGGGGGGAACACTCGACCCGAGTGCTTGCGGGGTCGATGAAAATGAATACCTGCCTGCCGCCAAGCTCGGTGTGACCAAAGTCAATATCGACACAGACGGACGTCTGGTCTGGACGCGTGTGCATCGTGAGTTTTTCCGTGACAAGCCCGATCAATTTGATTTCCGCCCTCCGGGTAAAATCTTCATGGATGAATATGCGAAATTCATCGCGCACAAAAATACCAAGCTGGGCTCCGCGGGCACCCTCGATACGATTCGTGCTGCTGTCACGAAGCGGTAAAAACGGGACTAAAACCGCAGATTGACGCAGATGGTCACAGATTTATTTCCACCGCAAAAAAGCGCAAGTAACCCGATTGGTTAAAATCAAGACACAAGGGACGGGTGGGACAGCCGTCTGGGCGGACGCCTCGGAGATGCGACCCAAAACAGGCGAAGCCTCTGACATCCATTCAGGATTCGGGATTCTGAATTCTCGGCTGCGGTGTTCTACACCGGAAAGCATTATGATTCCTCCACTGTATCCCGCGGACTTGAAAGGATTACCCTCCGACCTTGACCGGTTCAAGGTTGTTTTACCCGGCATGCATCCCTCCCTCTGCGTGGCTTGGGAAGCGGTTGTCACGAACTCCACAGCAAGAATGACACTCGATGGCATTGACTAGAATGTGACTTGGGCGTGGCAGGAAGTCAAAGCAGCGTTATTGGCAAGTCCAAATGAAAAAACGTGCTTGTATCCTAATTTTCAGGTTCGAAATATATGGTCAGGTTCAGACCTGAGGAGTCGCCGAGTCCCTCGGGCAGTGAGTTGACACGGTTCACTTTGCGAGCGGCGGCGAGTGCGGATTCATCCCAAGCCGTGTTACCGGACGAGCTGGCGAGACTCACAGAGCTGACAGCTCCATTGCGGGCGATTTTCATCCGGATACCGGTTTTGAGTTTATTGCGGGACGCCAGATTTTGGGGTTGATTCCAAGCATCAATCATGCGCGAGCGTATGTGGTTGAAGTAATCAGAAAAATCCGATTCTTTGCCTCCGGAAGAGCCAAAAGTGCCGATTGTCATGGATGTTGTCAGTCCTGATTTCGCCCCGCCCGCACTGATATTCTTGGCAATCGACTGGAGGCTTTCGAGAGCATCGGATTTTTCCTGGGAAATTGATTGTTGTGAGGAAGAGGAGGTTTCGTTCGGAGCAGGTTTTGACGGATTTTCTTGTTTGGAGGGTGTGCTGGCGGCGGTTGTTCTTGTGACGACTTTGTCCGATTTTGTAATGACAGGAGTGGCAGGTTTTTGGGGAGGAGCTTGTTTGGGTGGGGCGGAGGCGGGCGGTTTGGGTGGCTCAGGCTTTTGGGGCGTGGTTTGAGGAGGCTTGTCTGCAACATTTAAGTTCCCCTTCGCCGTGGCTTTGACGGGGATATTTTTTTGTGGAGTCGCAGGGGTGGGTGCTTTCGGTATAGGCTTTGTCGGCGGGGGAGTCTTTTGCGGTTGAGGGGAGGGCGGGACAGGCTGAGGCGGTGTGGGTTTGGGAGGGGGATCGGGGGGAGGTGTGGGGGGTGCAGGCGGCTGTGGGGTGGGCTGCTCAACAGGAGCGGGAGGGACAGGGGCTGGTGTTTGGGGGGAGAGTCCTTGTTGTCCCATCGCGGCAAGGACGCCGGGGTTGATCCAAGCGACATTGTCTTTTGGCTTTGGTTTACTGGTCAGAACCCGACCCAGATATAGAGCCAAAAATATCAAGAGCGCATGGGCGAGTACGACGAGTGTAAAATGAACCGTGAACCTTTTTTGCATTTTTATTTGGGAGTGGTGACGATGCCAAATTTTGTAATGCCAGCCCGCTGGATGATATCAATAACACTGACGAGCTCTTGGAGTTTCAAGATTTGGTCGCCACGGACCACGACAGCACTGTCCGGTTTGGAGAGTTTCATTGCGGTGAGTTTCTTTTCCAGGATGACAGGTTCGACTTTTTGACCATCCAGATAAATGAATCCGTCTTTATTGACATCAATGATTTTGATTGAGTCCGAGTCAACGGTTTGGCTGGAGGCATCCGAGGTGGGGATCTCTATTGAGATGGTATTCTCCACCAGGGGGGTGGTAATCATGAAGATAATCAGAAGGGTGAATGCAAGATCCAACAACGGGGTCACATTCATTTCCGTCAAGGCGGTATGATGTGAGGATGATCTTCTACGACGATATGCGCACATGGACTCTAGGGATAACAGACTCCGGCGCGAATTCAATCACGAACCCCATTTTAATCAATCAGCGGGGAGATAAAGAGAATTACTTCAGGCGATCAAAAGTCTGCTGAAGCAGCTCCCTCGGTGTTGCCTGATTGACTTTCGCCCGCGCATTTTCAATGACTTTCCATTCCTGCTGGTTTTTTGTTGGGCGTTTCACTTCGTAGAAAACGCCGAACCAACCCGGAAAATCCTCTTGCGCGAGCTTGTACGCTGCGAGTTCATTGGTGACATCATGTCGTTTGTTGTCCTCGGCAGTTCCATCATTTTTCTTCTCGTCGATTTCTTTGAAAACCCCGCCTTTCCGGGGGTTCGCCGGATCAAAGGCGCCGGGGAAGAACTCAACACATTCAGATAAGACTTCGATAACAGAGAATCCGTCATGATCCGCGGCACGTTCGAAAAGCTTAGCCAGATTTGCAGGATTTGTCGTTGTCCC
>CAYTAI010000008.1:70570-79585 GCA_964435715.1 uncultured Verrucomicrobiota bacterium
TTCTTGCGGAAGTGGGGCGGCTGAACAACATCAATGTCGCGCCGGAGGAGATCAGTTTTTTCATCGGATTGATGGGATGATCAAATGCCCCCCAAGTGTCCGTTTTGCTTTTAAAACCTATGGGTGAGGTGGGGGAAGTTTGTTTTTTGGTGAGTCCATAGACATTATTGTCCATGATGACGTAGGTCATATTGACATTCCTGCGGGCGGCATGTTCCAGATGATTGCCTCCGATTGAAAAGGCGTCCCCGTCCCCGCCGAAGACAAAGACATGCAAGTCAGGCCGGCTTAAACTCACACCAGACGCAAAAGCAACAGCGCGTCCATGAATAAAATGAGCACCATGTCCATTCACAAAATACGGGAAACGGCTCGAGCATCCGATCCCTGCGATGGTGGCGATATTCTCGACGGGATACTGTTTTTTCTCCAAAAGTTTATAATAGAGTGCGAGCACTCCAAAGTCACCGCAGCCCGGACACCATGTCGGGTGATCCGCGGTGAGTTCTTTTTTTGTGTACTTTGAGCGGTTATCCAAAGCAGGTGGCTCGGAGAGATTGACCGCTTCGGGTTTGGCTGTTGTCGCTGAGGAAGAGGGAAGTGTGGAGTTCATGGGAGAAAGAAATTCCTTAGGATTGTGCGGGTTGTAGATTTTCTTTGCTAGTATGACGGTGGATTCGGTCGAGGATTTCGCTCACCTTGAATGTCAGACCATCTGTTTTTGTAATGCTTTCAATTTTTGGATCACAATATTTTGCGCGCAAGAGTGTGGCGAGCTGACCATAACCACTGAGACCTTCATCATTGAGCTCGACGACACAAACCGCATTGAATCCGGCAAAAACCTCGTCCAACTTTTCGGGAAGCGGGTTGATGTAACGGATATTCAATGCAGAGACGCTTTTCCCGGTTGAACGCGCCTTGTCCACCGCCTCGCAGACCGGACCCCAAGTCGAGCCCCAGCTCACGAGCAGGACATTGCCTTCATTGGGTCCGTAGAGGGCGGAGGGAACCATTTTTTCCGTGATTTTTTTGAGTTTATCACGCCGCTTTTGAGTCATGAGTTTATGGAGTTGCGGTTTGCCCGTCGGATGTCCGTACTCATCGTGCTCCAGACCTGTCACAAGAGGATAACGCCCGTCGCTCATATAGGTGCCGGGGGGGGCATGTTGCGTGATTGAATCCAGTGTATAAGGTTTCCACCCCACGGGTTTCGGTTTGAAATCGGGCGTAATGTCTTGGACGTATTTGGTAAGATCAGGCTCGGAAAAAGCTTCAATACGGGTTGCGATGCCCTGGTCGGAGAGAATAATCACCGGGGTACTGTATTCCCGTGCGATATTGATCGCCTCGATCATGATGTAAAAGCAGTCTTCGACTCCATTGGGCGCGAGAACAACCCGGGGTGAGTCTCCATGTCCCCCGAAACAAGCAATGTAAAGGTCGCTTTGCTCGACATTAGTCGGTAATCCTGTGGATGGTCCACCCCGTTGAATATCCACGACAATCAGAGGAATCTCTGCCATGACAGCGTAACTTAATGCCTCACATTTTAATGAGATACCGGGTCCGGAGCTGCCTGTGAGGGCCAGCTTCCCTGCGTATGAACCACCGATTGCCATGGCGATGGCACCGAGCTCATCTTCGGCTTGCAGGAAAAGCCCGCCGTATTTGGGGAGTTCACGGCGCAGATACTCCATGATGTCCGACCAGGGCGTGATCGGGTAAGCGGCTCCAAATCGGATTCCCCCGGCGATGGCTCCCAAGGCCAGGGCTTCATTGCCTGTCATGGTGACTTGAGGACGTCCCCCCGGTTTTTTTGCTGGCTCAAATTGGTAGAGATCGATGATATTCCCCATGTCATAGGCGTATCCGGTATGAAATGCCGACATGACCGTATTGAGTATGCTGTCGTCTTTGGTTTTGAATTTTTCGTTCAAAAGCCTTTCCACCTTCGGCAGATTCAAATTAAAAACTTTTGCCAAGAGCCCGAGAAGAAACATGTTCTTTCCCTTGTCCCGGGCGGTCCCTCCAATGGCTTCGACAGTCAAGCCCGAGATGGGGACTCCGACGTATTTATAATCTTTATTGGTCAAATCGGGTGTCACATGATCCGAGTCATAAATCAAAATCCCCCCTTTTTTAAGGCTGCTGATATGGTCATTGTAGGAATGCTGATAGAAAGCGACGAGAAAATCCGCCTCATCCCCGCTGGACATGACCTCACCCGAGCCGATCCGGACTTGGAAAATCGATGGTCCTCCCGAAATTGTGGAAGGAATCGTCATATATGTCATCACGTCCTGGTCGCTCCTCCCTGCCAAGCGCGCCAAGATAGCCCCGACAGCCTGGATACCGTCTTGTGAATTGCCTGCCAAACGAATGACGGCATCGTGAATTTTTGCTGTGTTTGCAGGTGTGTTTTTTGGAATTAAACGTGAAGATTCAGAATTTATTGATTCACCAGAGGACATAATTAAATTTTTTCTCAATTGTTAATGAGATCAAAGTAGCATCTGATAAAAATAAAATCAAACGCATTAAAAAAAATTCAAAAAAAACCTGCAAGTCAATATAAAATATGGATAAAAACTAAAAATACGTAAAAATATTTAAAAAATCATCCCGGCAAAAACAAAATATCAATATTTTTATTTCGTTTCTCTCAAACAACTCCCTTACACAAGACTCAGTTATCTTGACTTTACAGTTTTCTCCATGCAGTTTGATTTGGTAAATTTAAACTTAAAACCAGACAAGGAACATTATGGCAATTGCAATAGGAACTCAAGCACCCGATTTTACACTCAAAAGAAAAACGGCTGAAGGTTTGGCCGATATCAAACTCAGTGATCATTTTGGTAAAAAAAACACGGTCATTCTCTTCTTTCCCCTGGCTTTCACAAGTGTTTGCACCCAAGAAATGTGTGATATCACCGCGGGCATCGGAGCGTATGAAGGTTTAAATGCGGCAGTTTATGCCATTAGCGTCGACAGTCCCTTTGCACAAGAGGCTTGGGCAGAGAAAAATGGCATAAAAATCCCCATCCTGAGTGATTTGAATAAAAAAACAGCGGCGGATTACGGAGTGTTATTGGATGATTTGATTGGTTTGGGTTCTGTGAGTGCGCGTGCGGCTTTTGTCATCGATAAAAGCGGATTGGTTAAATACAGTGAACAAACCCCGACACCCAAAGACCTTCCTGATTTTAATAAAATCAAAGAAGTCCTGTCCTCATTGGGATAAAACAGATTCTTCCCATTTTCCCAGTCCAATCCCGCAAGGCGAATCCTTGCGGGATTTATTTAGTGATTTTCAGTCGTGCGCGGGGAGTTGAATCTCATCACACGGTCATAACACACGGGACAGATGTCCGGCAAAATGAGCTCATCCGTCACACGCGAGATATAATCCTCCACGGGCAACCACTGTGCTTTTTCTGTGGAGACAGATTTACAGTAGACGCAGACAGGTAATCCCTTCTCATGATGCGAGGGCCTTTCTTTCCGGCTGATTGCACTGATGATTCGCGCCGCCACATTCAAGCGTTGGGTTAATTCATTTCTTTTCACAGGTTTTGTGAGAAAATCATCGATACCGGCTTCCATCGCGACAGCGGCATTCCGGTCGCCACCATAGGCTGTCAGCAGGATAAAATAAACGTATCCGACGGAGTGGAGTCGCCGGATGGAGCGACAGATTTCAAGCCCGTCCTTATCTTCAAGTTTCCAATCGCAAATAATAATTTGCGGAAGGTGTGTATTGAATTTTTCTATAGCATCCTCGTAAGTGATTGCTTCCAGGGCTTTATATCCAAGAGAATTGATAAATGAGCAAATCAACTCCAGCATGACCACATCATCATCCACGCACAGAATCGTCAACGGCTTATCGTCAAGCATTTATTAGGTATACGCGATGCTGTTGAAATTTCAACCAGCATTTTCGAAAATGGTGCGCGATACAGGGTTCGAACCTGTGACCCCTACCGTGTCAAGGTAGTGCTCTACCACTGAGCTAACCGCGCTTGAGGAAGAACGGGAAGATTTACTAAACATTAGTTCCGCCTGCAAGAAAAATCACGAAAACCTTTTCCCGCAGGGTGCTCGGGCTCACGGTTTTTTTCAGAGCTGAGGCAAGAGTGCCGGATTGAGCGCGGAAATTAATTCAAGCCGGCTTCTTCCGGAAAGTCCGCGATCAACTTGTATCTCCACCCCTGCTGTGTCATGATGGATTTCCACAGGCTCTCATGCTCCGGAGTGAATATATGTTTCGCATCAGCATTGAGAATATACCAAGAGTTTTTTTTGATTTCATTGTCCAGCTGTCCCGCACTCCATCCGGCATAACCGGCAAAAATTTTAACCTTGAACAAAGGATGCTCCCGCCCGGCTAAATCTTGTAAATCCTCCAGTGAGTGCCCCAGATAGACACCCTTGATGACGGATTGCTCTTTCCATCCGGGGAGTGAATAGAGATAGCTTAATGAATTCGTCTGCACCGGTCCACCCACAAATAAAGTACTCATTTTGATTTCCTCATTCAAATCCGCCGCGAGGGCGGCTCCAACCGTTGTGGAGACGGCTTTATTCACGGTGAGCCCAAAGGCTCCCTTTTCATTGTGTTCACAGATCAGCACCACCGTCCGTTCAAAAAATGATCCGCATAAGCTTCCATTGTCGAGCAGCAGGCGGCCTTTGAGTGATTGGAATTGATGAGTCATGTGATTTTCAGAAAGATTATCATATTTCCTGCAAATTGAAAATAGTCTTGCCGTTGCCCGCGCGATTTGTGCATTGTCAATCCCAGGATGCCATCTTGGTCGCTTGCAATTTGCGCTGGTGACAGAAAAAATGAAGTGCCCTGATGATTGAACTCATTGAAACACATGCCCACTTGGACTATCCGGTCTTTGATGCAGACCGGGAGCAGGTTATTTCCCGGGCGCGTGACGCGGGGGTGAGCACCATTGTTTCTATCGGCACTCGTGCGGTCTCCAGCCAGGCCGCTGTGGATCTCGCCCGGCAATATCCCCATGTCTACGCTGTTGTGGGCTGGCATCCGACCGATTGTGAGGAGGCTCCCGCAGACGTGATCACGCCTTTGAGGCAAATTGCCCGGCACGCCAAAGTCGCGGCGATCGGGGAAACAGGACTGGACTATCACCATTTGCCCAGTGAGTCACTCGGGGAAAACTCTTCCCCGGAAGAGCGGGCGAAACTCGATGCTCCTTATATCGCGAAACAAAAATCCATTTTCCGGCAGCAACTCGACCTCGCCGTCGAGCTCGGGCTCAATGTTGTCGTCCATCAACGCTCCGCCTTTGATGATTGCCTCGCCTTGATGACCGAGTACCGGGGCAAATTGCGCGGGGTCTGGCACTGTTTTGTCAATAGTGCCGAACAGGCAAAAATGATTCATGATATCGGCTCCCTGGTGTCATTCACAGGGATTGTGACTTTCAAAAATGCCAAAGAAATTCAAGAAACGGTTCGACAGTTGCCCTTGGAGTACATGATGGTGGAGACAGATTGCCCCTATCTGGCTCCGGTCCCTCACCGGGGAAAACGGGCTGAACCTGCCCACACGCGGCTCGTTGCCGAAAAAATCGCCGAGCTCAAAGGGGTCGCGCTTGAAGAAGTCGCCCGGGTGACCACAGCCAATGCCCGTGCATTTTTCCGGTTTTAGAAAAAACTCGAGTTCAATGAAAGGGGGGCTTTGAGTTTGACAGAGACAGTCTCCCCACCCCGGGAAATCCCAAAGACCATTTCGGCTTGGCGTGTCCCAGAGAGCTTTTTCTGGGATGTGTATTCTTCGACGAGCGAGACCAGGCTTTTCTTGAATGGAATCTCATTGAGTGAAATGATCTCGTCACCCGTGCGGAATCCGGCTTGGGCGGCTCGCCCTTCACTATCGAGGCTGACGACAATGATTCTTTCGTTTTTTTCCGCCAAAAACATTCCTTCGAAAAGCTGAAGCGGCACGGACTCCACAGTTTTAGTCTGGGGGTCGACATAACTCAAAAATAACGGGTTTCTCGAGGCAAACCTCAGAGCTTCGAGAAAAATAGCCTTTTCATACCATTCCGTCTCCGTCGCCCGCTTGATTGCCGCTCTCTCCTGGGGGCTGGTGCTGGTTTGATTGTCACGAATGCCTCGTCCACGCGAATAGGAGTCCTGCAAACGGTCTTTGCCCTCGTAGACCCGGACATCTTTGTGAGACTTCAGAACCGGGGCGTGGAGATTGAGCAAAAGAGTTCCTTTTTCCAAAATCACTTTTTCCCCGAGGAGAATTGTTTCAGAGAGAACCACGTACCCGTCTTTTTCTTCAAGGGGAAAAACCTCCACCAGCTCCGGCATCATTGTCGAAGGGATGATGGCATCGGCCGATGCCATCAAAGGAGAGTCCAACCCGGCAAAAAAGGTAAAGCAACACACCGCCAGGGTGAGGAACTTTTTGATCATGGCCGGTGAGGGGTGTCAGGGTTGTTTAGAAAATGAAAGGCTTTTTCATAGCTGCGCCGCTCCAGATAATGAAGCATCTGCGGATGGAGCTCGCCTTGATTTTCATTTTTGATCCTGTCCAATTCATGCAAAATATCGGTCAATGTGGCGGCCTCCGGCGGTTTTTGGCTTCCCGCGAGTGCGCCGAGCAATTTGCGTAATTGATTTTCAAGGGCTTGAGTCATGATCAGAAAAGCGCGAGCTCCTCCTTTTTGATCTGTTGCGAAATCAATTCAGCCACACGGGCGGAGGCACCGGATTCTCCCATCAGAATGCGGACTTCCCCGAGTTCTTTTTGCATTTTGTTCCGGGCTTTTTGGTTATTGAGGAGTTTAAGCGTTTCTTGGGCAATTTGCGTGGGATTTGCATGGAATTGCGCCAGCTCGCGCACAATCTCGCGACCCGCAATGAGATTCACGAGGGAGAAAAACTTCACCTTGACGAAAATCCACATCAGGATGGCTTCAATTATTCCAGCCTTGTACACAACGACCATGGGCAGTCCCAGAACCGCGCATTCAGCCGTGATCGTGCCTGATTTAACGATGCCCACACAAGACTGCGCGGCGATTTCGCGGGACATGCCTTCCACTACTTCATATTCGCCGGGCGAATCGCTGGTGCGGTTTTTCGAGAGAATGGCACGCGCTTGGCTGGCGGCTTTCTCATGAGGAACTGCGATATAAACTTTATTGATGATACTCCGCTCTTTGATTTTGGAAGTGGCGGCAAGGAGAGGGGGGAGGATGTGTTGGATCTCACGCTTGCGACTCCCGGGGAAAAGAGCCAGGGTGCGCGGATTGCGATGCGCGGGAGTCTCGATATTCAATAGCTCGTCCATCATCGGATGTCCGGCATACTCGACTTTGAGTCGGGGGCATTGACGACGGTACCAATCGGCTTCAAATGAAAAAACAGGAATCAGGAGGTCGGCATTTTTCTCGAGTATCTTTGCCCGCCCGGCTTTCCATGCCCACGCTTTTGGCGCGACAAGATAAATGATTTTGATAGAGGGAAATTTTTGTCTCACCGCCTTCGCCAAGCGCAAATTGAGTCCGGGATAATCCACCAACAGCAGGGCGTCGGGCCGTGTGCGCTCGATTTCGGTGAGAATTTTTTTGAAGAAGCCAAAGTATTTGGGCAATTTAAGCAGGACTTCGGCGGCGCCCATGATGGCATGGGAAACCAAATCCAGACATTGGTTCTGCCCGGCCACGCGCAATTTGTTTCCGCCAGCTCCCAGGATTTGCACGCCCGGACGGCAGGTTTTGAGGGCTTCGACCACGGACGCAGCGATTGTATCGCCACTGGCCTCACCGGCGACGATAAAAACTCGGGGAGAATCATTCGGTTTGCTCATGATAAAATCTTTTCCGGATCAAAAGCATAGAGCGTGATTTGATGGCGGTCAGCAAATATTTTCAGGTCTTCAAGCTCAAGGAGCATTGTTTTCCCCGCCTCGACAGCGATGACTTTGAGTTTCGCCTCGCGCGCGACATCGAGGGTTTTGATGCCGATGACAGGGATGTCAAAGCGGAAATCATGATTGGGCTTGCTTGCTTTGATGAGGACAGCCTTTTCTTTTCCGGCTTTTCCCCCGCGCAAGATTACGTCACTGGTGCTTTCATAAGCTTCCACAGCGAGCACTGTGCCGTGTCTCACGACGACGGATTGCCCGATATTCAGGGCACTGATTTGTTTGGCAATTTGCACGCCATAAGCGATGTCGGCGAGTTCGCGTTTTCCCGGTTTTGGCCCCGCGATGAGTCCTGGAGGGGGAAGGAGGGACTCAAGGAATCGGCTGGCTTCTACGACTTTGATCCCGTCTTTTTCCAACTCTGAGACAACCGCACCGAAAAGGGTGGCGGCATTGCGCTCCTTCAAAGTGGCGAGCGTTTTGAGACAACGAAAGTCCGGGCGGAGGTCAAAAAGATTTTTGAGCGCAATCGCCCCGGCCATCACGCATTCCCGCACGCCGCGGGAGGAGAAGCTTTTGCACAATTTGCCGAGCTGGCCCACGCGCATCCAGATGATCTCATCGGCCAGCGCTGCAATTTGCGGGTCTGTCTCGTTTTCAAATGCGGCGACCACGATTTTTTCCACGCCATGCCGCCGCGCGGCCCGTGCCATGAGCCGCGGATAAACCCCGCTTCCGGCGACGATCCCAAATACCGATGGGTTGGATGAATTCACAGTGGCGACACCCTAAACGATTTCCGCATTCTTGAAAAGGATTCTCAAGGCTGAAGAATTTTTTTGAACCGGGGGTCTTTGTCCGGCAAACCGGCGAGAAGCTCCGCGACACTGTCTTTTTGTCCGGGCAGAATCAATTTTGGCCGGATTTCAGCGAGGGGTTCCAGGACAAATTGCCTCAGCGTGGCGCGGGGGTGGGGAATGATCAGTTCGGGCAAATTGCTCCGGGCATCACCGAAATAGATGATGTCCAGATCAATGGTGCGGGGTTGGTTGATCCCGTGTTCGGCTGGCCGGCCATGCTCGGTCTCATAGCAT
>CAYTAI010000009.1:0-237 GCA_964435715.1 uncultured Verrucomicrobiota bacterium
GGTGAAACGAACCGACGGGAAACGCGTTCTGTCCGCCCATTTCCACCGGCAGCCCAAAGTGCAGGCGGAAAGTCATGCCAGCTTGTCCATTCATGAGTGATACCATTCATGATAAACGCTCTCGTCCTTTGGAGGGCGGAGCTCCTGCGACGCCGTGACCCGGCATCGGGAACGCCGCCTTGGAATAAGCCCTGGTCTCGTGGAAACTCAACCCTCCACGAGGGCACTAAAGCAATC
>CAYTAI010000009.1:272-12537 GCA_964435715.1 uncultured Verrucomicrobiota bacterium
CCAAGAAATGCAGGCGTCCGTGATGGAGACACCGGGTTTGAGGTCTTTCAAGTTTTTCGGGATCGCCTGGTTGCCGTGGTGCAAATGACTTTCGATCATCGCTCCGGTGATGGCGGTTTCCCCGGACGCCCTCTGGGCGAGGATGGATTTCCAGACGATCTCCTGGCGTTCAGGCATTTTATTGGAGTTGCCATGACTGCAATCGATCATCAGCGAGTCGGGGAGCCCGAGCTTGTGGAGTTTGGCTTTTGTCTCATGGACGTGTTCGGGGGAATAATTTTCCCCGCGCGAACCGCCCCGGAGGATGGGGTGGGTCAGCTCATTGCCATTTGTCCGGATGAGACTGATGAGACCCTGCTCGTTGACCCCGAGAAAACTGTGCGGCTGCAGCGAGGCTTTCATGGCGTCGAGGGCGACTTGCAGGGAGCCGTCTGTGCTATTCTTGTAACCGACGGGCATGGACAAGCCGCTCGCCATCTCGCGGTGTGACTGGCTCTCGGTCGTGCGGGCGCCGATTGCCGCCCAACTGACAAAATCACCGAGGTACTGCGGGCTGATGGAATCGAGGAACTCCGTTCCCGCGGGCAGACCCAGTCCGGTGATGTCCTTGAGCAATTTGCGCGCGATGCGGATGCCTTTTTCAATATTGCATGTGTCATTGAGGTCCGGATCATTGATGAGACCTTTCCAGCCGGTCGTGGTGCGGGGTTTCTCGAAATACACGCGCATGACGATCTCGGCTTTGTCTTTGACTTCCTCACGCAAGGCGCGGAGGCGGCGGGCATACTCCATCGCGGTCTCCACATCATGAATCGAGCAGGGGCCGACGATGACCAGCAGGCGGGGGTCTTCCTTGCGCAAAATGCGCGCGATTGTCTCACGACCATTGATGACTGTCGCCAGGGATTTTTCATCGAGGGGGATTTCCCTCGTCAAATCCTCGGGCGAAGAGACTTTTTCAATGGATTTGACGCGGATATTGTGAATGTTCCGGATGCCGGGTTTGTGTGTGATTTCTGCAACTGCCATATTCCGGAGAGCCTACCGGATGGCGGACATGAAATCAAATGCTTCTTTTTCAAGGCGGATAATCATCACTGGATGATGAAAAATCCCTTGTCAGGGGGAGAGATGCATGGTTTTTTACGGGTCAAAAGGAATTATTTTTTTAAATGCTTAAAACAGCGGAAGAGAAAAACTTTTTGATGAACGGCTTTGATAAAATCAGCCGTGATCTCGATTTTCTCCTGCAATGTTTCAAGGAAGTCCTCATTGAGATTGGTGAAAGCAATCTGGCTGCACACATTCCTCATCCGGATCAGTCACCCGCACGATATGACCTTGAGCAAATTGCGCGGTTGCCACTGAGAATAGGGCAGATTTACTCCATATTCTTCCAGATTCTCAACATGGTTGAAGAAAATGCCTCGGCACAAATCCGGCGGCAGCGGGAGAGTGTCCAAGGGCTCGCCAGCGAGTCGGGTCTCTGGGCGGATCAAATTGCGCGGCTCAAAGCCAAAGGATTCACGCCCGAGCAAATCGCCTCCGGCATCCGGCAGTGCCAAGTGGAGCCGGTTTTGACCGCGCACCCCACGGAGGCAAAGCGTCCCACCGTCCTCGAGCAGCACCGCGCGCTCTATCTGCTGATGGTGAAACGTGAGAACCGCATGTGGACGCCTTTTGAACAGGAGTCGATCCGCCGCTCGATCAAAGTGGTCATTGAGCGGCTCTGGAGAACCGGTGAAATCCTCGTTGCCAAACCCGATGTGGCTTCCGAGCGGCGATATGCCATGCACTATTTGCGCGAGATATTCCCGAATGTCTTGAGTTTCCTGGATGAACGCCTCATCTACGCGTGGAATGACGCGGGGTTTGATCCGGGACATTTCAATTGCCCCGGAAATTATCCCCGTTTGAAATTCGGCACATGGATCGGCGGTGATCGCGACGGGCATCCCTTTGTCACTGCCAAAGTCACGCGGGACACATTGCGGGATTTGAGGTTGAATGCCTTTGTGGTCATCGAGAGGAGTCTGGCTGTGGCGGCCTCACACCTGACGCTTTCGGATATCGTCCAGAAGCGGCCCTTGTCCCTGGTGCAGGGCATCTCCCGGCTTCACGACCAGATCGGTGTGATCGGAGACCGGATCATCAAGCTCTACCCGGACGAGCCCTGGAAGCAATTTGCCCTGATGATGAAAGAAAAAATACCGGTGCATCATGATTATCATTTTGACGAGACAGAGCTGCTCGAAGGGGATCGCTACTACCGCTTCCCCGCGGAGATGAATGAGGATTTGAAGCTGCTTTCCCAGACGCTCAAGGAAGTGGGCGCGGAGAGTTTGATCGTCGAGGAGATCCGGCCTTTGCACCGGTTGCTCGATGTCTTCGGGTTTCACTTGGCGCGTTTGGATGTCCGTCAGAATAGCGACTTTCACGACCGTGCCTTGTCCCAGCTCATGGTCGCCGCCGGACTCGGCGGAGCGGATTTTGCAGAATGGCCGGAGGAGAAAAGATTGAAGTTTCTGAATGCGGAGCTGAAATCCAAAAGACCATTCATACTCGGTGATCAACATGCCGGTGAGGAAGCCGACGCGGTTCTGGACTCGTATCGTGTGATGGCGCAACACATCCGGTGCTACGGCACAGAAGGGGTGGGCTCTCTGATTGTCAGCATGACGCGCAAACTCTCCGATTTATTGGTGGTGTATCTTCTGGCGAGGGAAGGCGGGCTTTTGGAGTGGGGGGAAGAAGGATTCCATTGTCTGATGCCGGTCGTCCCTCTTTTGGAGACAATCGACGATTTGGAGAGGGGCGAGTCTTTGCTGTCCGATTTTCTCGATCACCCCGTGACGGTCCGGACTTTAAACCGACTGACACAGACAGCGGCGGATAAAACCCCGGTTCAACAGGTCATGGTGGGTTACAGTGACAGCAATAAAGACAGCGGCATCCTGTCCAGTCAATGGGCGTTGAATCAGGCGCAGACAGCCATCACCCGTGTCGGCAGGCAGAGAGGGGTGCGTATCCAGTATTTTCACGGGCGCGGCAATACCATCAGCCGCGGAGGCGGACCGACGAGCCGGTTCCTGGAGGCATTGCCGGAGGATACCCTGCAATTCGACCTGCGTCTGACTGAACAAGGCGAAGCCATCGGGCAAAAATTTTCCAATTTCATTACGGCCACCTACAATCTCGAGGTGTTATTGGCAGGAACGACAGGAGTCTCCACGGCACAACACGACCAGCAGGTGGCTGTCCACCCGGCTGCCGGGGCTTTCGAGCAACTGGCCCGGGTCAGCCGCGTCGCGTATCGAAAGCTTTTGGACTCGCCGCAGTTTATTGAGTTCTACCGGCAAGCGACTCCCATCGATGTTCTCGAAGCCAGCAGGATCGGCTCGCGTCCGGCACGTCGCACGGGCAAGAAAACAATTCAGGATCTGCGGGCGATTCCCTGGGTCTTCAGCTGGACTCAAGCAAGGTTTTACCTGCCCGGCTGGTATGGGATCGGAACCGCGCTCGAGTCCCTCGAAAAAGAAAATCCCGGGCAATTTGCAGGACTGGTGGAGGGGCTCAAATCCTGGGCATTCCTGAAATATGTCTTGGTGAATGTGGAGACTAATCTTGCGAGTGCGGACATAGGATTCATGAAAACCTATTCGAGTCTCGTCAGATCCAAAGAGATCCATGACGCTATTTTCCCCGTCATCGAGGCCGAGTACCTGCGTTCCCAGCTATACATCGTCAAGATATTCGGTAAATCAATCCAGGAGCGTCGACCGCGGTTTTGGAAAACCCTGCAATTGCGAGCCGAGCCGCTGCGTGTGCTGCATCTCCAACAAGTCTGGCTCCTCAAGTCCTGGCGCAATTTGCTCGCAGAAGGCATCGAGGATGAGGCGGAGATGATGTTGCCCCAGCTCCTTTTGTCGGTGAATGCCATTGCCAGCGGGCTCCGGACGACAGGGTAGGAGAGAGTCATCTGCTCTTTGTCTGCGCCAAATTCACAACGAACGGTGAGAGAAAACAGTCCGTCCGGCAACTTTAAAGCAAATCACTCCTGTTGATTGGCTGGCATGGTCGCAAAAGCAACATTCCAAATGTCCGCTTCACGGCAGATATTGAGGGTGTCGATGATGACCCGGTACTCGGTTTCCTGACCGGCACGGATGATGACGCTTTGATTGGGGAATTGTTTGGAGAGCTCGGAAAGGATTTTCTGGAGTTCGGCAGGCTCGACGACGCGGCGGTTGAGCACGATGGCACCATCCTGGCGGACATTGAGGACGACGGTGTCAAAGGGGCTCTGTGATTCACGGGAGGCACTGGCACTGGGGATTTTGATATCGAGCTCGTTTTCGTAGCGCGCGGCATTCCACGTGAGCAGGAAAAATGTCAGCAGGAACAGGATGACATCAATCATCGGAGCCAGTTGGAGCATCAGCGGGTCGTAGTGGTTTTTCTTGCGGAAATTCATAAATGATTCCTCAAAATCCGGGTTACTCCGCTTGTTGCTGGGTTCTGATTTTTGCGCCGATTTGCTCGATGAGATCGGTGGTTTCCAGCTCCATCAGTGAGATGAGACTGCTGACACGGCCGCGGAACCAGGCAAAAAGAATCAACCCGACCAAACCGATGAAAAGACCCATTGCCGTGGCGACGAGCGCCTGGGAAACACCACTTGCGAGGAACATTGTGCGCATCGGACTCGTCTCGGTGGCAATCGTGCTAAAGGCGCGGAGGATGCCGATCACCGTCCCGACCAATCCGATCATGGGTGCGACCGCACC
Organism: uncultured Verrucomicrobiota bacterium; assembly: GCA_964435715.1. GTDB lineage: Bacteria > Verrucomicrobiota > Verrucomicrobiia > JAWXBN01 > JAWXBN01 > JAWXBN01. The sequence continues at coordinate 5,060 of CAYTAI010000009.1, forward strand.
GATGTCCAGAAGGTAATACGCAAGCTGATTCATCTTGGCGGATTGACGGTTTCCCTCGGTGGCAGCAATTTCTTTGACCGCGCTGAAATCCGCCTCGGGATTGTTCCGCGCGAATTCCAAGGCGCGATAGATAATGCCCGGCACGGCTCCTTTATTTTTCTGGGACAACTCATGGAGTTTGACCAGATCACCGCTGGAGATATAGGTCTGGGCGGCATTCAAGTAAGCCTCCGTGACGACATTGGTTTGGCGCAGGTAAAGAAAATTCATCACCGCCACAATAATGGTAATGATGGAGGCGATAATCAGCGGAACAGCAATCCATCCCGCGGATTTCAAATAATCCATGAGGCTAATCTCCTTGATCTCCTGGAGTTTTTCGGCTGTTTGTGCGGCGACGGGGTCTTGCGCCGAAGCGAAGGTCAGGCTCAGGAGCAAGACAATGCCCAGCAGCCAGAGCAGCGTGCCGGAGTTCCAACCGTGTAAGAGGTGTTTTTTCATATGAAGTCTCGATTTTTGATGAGGATTATTTCCGTTCAAAGGCCGCGTCGAAGGCGACATTGCTCGGCGCAAAATCGACTTTTTTGACGAATGCCGCCGCCTCGGCCGCACCGTGTTCACGATCCATGCCGATGTCTTCCCATTCCACAGAGAGAGGTCCGCCGTAACCGATGCGGTTCAAGGCGCGGATAATCTCCTCGAAATTGATCGAGCCGCGTCCGAGCGAGCGGAAATCCCAGTGGCGGCGGACGTCACCAAAAGATGTGTGTCCGCCAAAGACACCCGCCTCGACCGGGGTAGTCGACCAGTAGACATCTTTCATGTGGACATGATAAATGCGGTTGGCAAATTTGTAGATGAATTTCACATAATCAACATTTTGATAACCGAAATGCGACGGGTCGTAGTTGAAGCCGAACTCTTCACGGTTTCCAATCGCTTGCAGGGCGCGTTCCGCCGAGGCTATGTCGAAGGCGATTTCTGTCGGATGGACTTCGAGTCCGAATTTGATGCCGCATTTTTTGAACTCATCGAGGATGGGATTCCAGCGTTTGGCAAAATCGGCAAATCCGTCGTCGATTTGAGCGGGACTGACGGGGGGGAAAGAGTAGAGCAGGTGCCAGATTTTCGAGCCGGTAAAGCCATTGACGATTTTCACCCCGAGATTTTTTGCAGCGTGCGCGGTTTTGATGAGTTCCTCGGCGGCGCGTTTGCGGACATCCTCGGGGTTGCCATCACCGTAGATGCGGGGGGGCAGGATTGATTGATGGCGTTCATCAATATTGTCACAGACGGCTTGACCGACCAAATGAGTGGAGATGGCCCAGGTTTTCAAACCGTTTTTGGCGAGGATCGCCAGACGATCGTCGCAATATTCCTGCTTTTGGGCTTTGATGACATCAAAATGATCGCCCCAGCATGCCAGCTCAAGTCCATCGTATCCGAAGCTTTTTGCCTTTTGTGCCATAGTTTCAAAAGGTAAATCTGCCCATTGTCCGGTGAAGAGTGTGACGGGACGTGCCATATTGATAGTCTCCTGTGATTGGGGGGATTTGGTTTTATTGTTTAAACGGAAAAACCCTACAATAGTTTCCTCCCATCGAATTGCAATCAGGGAAATTTGATAAATTTTAATCGAAAACTTTTCCATTTACTCCAGTGTTTGAAGGGGATTGTCATTTGTGAAACGATTTATCCATATCATGGGCGCAGCCGGAACCGTTTGGTTTACGATCGCGGCGGCTTGTTTTGCCCAGAATCAGCCTGCCCCAAAGGTCGCGCCTGTGAATATGTTCGAGGTCGGGCAAATGAAATTTCAGCGCGCGAATACCCTCTTTGATGAGAAAAAATACGGGGAGGCACTCAAGGCTTTTAGCGATTACCTGGTGGAGTTCCCTTTTGAGGATATTAACCGGGAGACGACACTTTTCCGGATTGCCGAGGCCTACCGCCAACTGGGGCGCAATGCCGATGCAGTGGAGGGGTACCGGACATTCGCGGATACTTATCCCGAATCAAGCTTGTACCCTCTGGCGGCTGTCCGCCTCGGGGATTTGTTGATGCTGGAGTCGAAGGCACAGGAGGCACTGGTTTATTATACCACCGCGCAGACGCAGGCACCCGCGGGTGAACTCAAAAACACGGCGCAATTTGCCGCGGCTCGAGCCTTGCAGTCACTCGGGAAAAACCCGGAGGCCGCCGAGAAATTTGCAGAACTGACAAAGATTCCAGAGAATAATCCGTATGTGACACTTTCCTCATTGGCAGCGGCGAATCTCTTTTCGGAAGGAGGAGATTTCAAACGTGCAATTCCTTTTTATCAACTGGTCAAAACCGATGATTCCCGCCCGATGCTCCAAATGGAGGCGGCGATCAAACTCGGCAACCGCCTTTTTGAGGAGAAAAAATATCAAGAGGCTGCCGGGGAATACCGCTTTGCGCGCAATTTGTCCGTGGCGGACATGGCTTGGAGGCAATGGGCTTCGTACCAGCTGATGCAATGCCTGTCACGTTCAGGAGATTTTGCCGGAGTGCTCATGCTGTATGAGACCCCCGGAGAAATTTTTCCGGAGGGAACCGGGCAGGATGTGCTTTTGATGGTGTGTCGAGCCGCCCGCGCCGGGGATGACGACGCAAAAACCCTCCGCTATTACGATCTGTACTTGAAAAATCATGCGGATGCACCCAATGCGGATGCGATCGCATATGACCGCCTGTTCATGATTTCCCAAAGGCGCAGCCAGGAGATATGGGGGATTGCGGATGCTTTTTTGCGCCGGTATCCGGATTCTTCCTATGCACAAAATGCGCGTTATCTCATGGCGCGGGAGAAGCTCGGTGCCAAAGACTTTACTGCCGCAGTCAAAGTCTTTGATGAGATGGTCAAGCAACCATTGCCGCCAGAGCTCAAAGCCGATGTGCTCTATGAGCGCGCCCGGATCCGGTTGCAGCTCAAAAATTATCCGGAAGCGGTCAAAGCACTCCGTCTTTTTATCGAGGACATGCCCCAAGACCCGCGTCGTGCCTCCGCACTCTACCAGCTCGCCCTGGTCATCCGCCAAACCGGTAAACCCGCGGAGTCCCTGGCTGTGCTCAATGACTTTCTGAAGTCCTATCCCCAAGCCGCTGAAAGGGAGGAGGCTCTCGCGCAAGCGGGTTTGTTGAATGGCCAACTCGACAAGAAAATGGAATCAAGAGAAAGATTTCTGACTTTGTTGAAAGAATTCCCCGAAAGTCAACGGGCGGCGGAGGCGAATTATTGGGTCGGATGGAGCCTGGCTGGTGAGGAGGACTTCACAGGAGCACTGCCGTATCTGAATGAAGCCCGTGAGCTCAATGACAAGGATTATGGCGCAAAAGCCACCTTTCGAATGCTCCTCGCGCTTTATGCGCTGCAAAAGCCCGAGGATTTGTCCCGCGAGGTTTTCCGTTATGAGAAATACAAAACGACACCGGAGATACCGGCTGCCATTCATGGATGGCTCGCTGAGAAGTTTTTTTCCCTCGGGCGATACGCGCAGGCGGTGCCGTTTTACGAGCGCCTGTTGAATGCCGATGATGCGACAGCGGAAATGAAAAAGGGTGGACTCCTCCAGATGGGACGCGCCCAAATCAAAGCCGAGCTTTATGAGGATGCAGTCTCGACACTGGAAAAATATCTGAAAATCTATAATCAACCCGAGGAACAGGTGATTTGTCTTTTGGAATTATCCTCCGCCTACCGGGGGGCGAAGCAATTTGCAAAGGCGCGGAGTGCCGCCGAAAAGGTGATGGAATTAACCGGGGAAGGTTGGGCAAATGCCGAGGCACGCCTGCTTTTGGGCAAGGCGTATTTCGATGAGGGGAATCCCGCTGAAGCGGTGAAATTCTTCAAGAGCGTGGCTTTACTGTATTATGATCCGCAAATTGTTCCCCAGGCACTCATTCTTCTTTCTGAAGCCTATGGACGCCTCGGTAAATCCAGCGAGAAAACCCAGACACTCAAGGAGCTCAGGGAGCGTTTTCCAAACTATACGGAGGAATGACCTTCCTCCACTCCCGGACTAGAGCACTTCACTGGCACGGACTTCAATGCCGTAGGGGGTTTCGATCTTATAGACTTGACCAAAGCGGGTGACCCATATTTTGAGCAAATTGCTCCCGTCCATTTTGGACTCAATGACATAAGCCATGACTTTTTCATCCCCGACGATTGTTTTGATGGAATAGGCTTCGATGGTTGTTTTTTTCCGGTAATCTTGGGCAATTTGCTGGTATTCGGGAGAGAGATTCGTTCCGGAATCCGGCAATCCTGTATCGAAAGCAAAGGGCAGACTCAGGCTTTGATCGGCGGGGAGACCCTGATACCCGTATTTGATTTTGATGCGGTTGTCCAGGCTTGTGCCACTGGCTTGGAAATGCAGATCAGAGGATTTCCCGTGACCTTCAAATGACAGGAGCCGTGTGTGACGGTCAAAATCCATGCGAAATGAGGTATTCAGGCTGAACTCGCGATTGAGGAGGGGGAGCTTTAATTCAGTGGAAAAAAGACAATGGTAACGGCTGTCGGGATGGGAGTTTGATCCCGCTTGGAGTTTGGGATTCATCCGGACATATCCGATGATGTTTTGCCCCTGATAAATCGTCAGCTCGGTCATTTCAGGGTATTCCAAAATCTTGCGAGCGACCATTTCCACAGGTTGATTGATGCGGGAGGCATCCAGGCTGAGAAACTCGCGCTTGTAGAGAATCGACATCATGACGATCCAAAACAGTGTAATCGCAATGACTGTTGAAAGTGTGGATGGCTTATTCAGGAATGACAATCGTCTGACCGGGTTTGAGATTTTCAGGTTTACCAAGGGAAGGATTGGCGTTGAGAATCTTTTGCCATTTACCCGAGGAATTGTAGAATTTCCGGGAGATGCTTGCCAGCGTGTCGCCGTTTTGAACCGTATAACTGAGCCCGCCCGCGGGAATGGAGGTGGTGCTCGCTGTTGTCTTGTCCGGGGCAGGGGGCGGAGCAATTTGTGCAGGTGGAGCGGAGGGAGCGGCAACAGGGGGGGCGGGTTTTGCAGGGGCAGTGGTCACGGGTGTTTTGACAGCAGAAACCGTTTCGGTGGTTCTTGCTGTTGACGCGCGTGACTCGAGTTGTTTTCGCAAGGCGGCATTTTGCGCGAGGAGAGTGCTATTCTCCGCGCGTAAACGCACAATCTCGGCTTTTTCATTGGAAAGGATTCCCGAGTCCTGAGCCATGAGTTGTCTCATGGAATTCTCCAGAAACTCGTCGACGAGTTCTTTTTTGCCGGAACCGGGGCGCAGGCTCGAGTATTTTCTGAAATGATAAATCGCGGAGATGTGGTCGCTGAATTTGTCTTCGTAAATCAAAGCCATTTCCAGATGTGCCTTGGCGAGATTTGGATTTTGGCGCAGGGCGCGCTCATAAGCATCAATCGCCCCTTGATAGTCCATGCGACCGTATTTTTCTTTGGCTTTTTGAAAGTGGGCGTTATTCTCGTCATCAGCATCCGGGGAGGTCACTTCTCTGATTTTGTCGCAACCACCGCAGATGAAGACCGCACTGACCAGAAAAGCCGCCAAAAAATATCGCATCATGTTCTGAATTTAGGATGAAAATACCCCTCTTTGCAAACCATCTTTCTGCGATCCCCAGTCACTATTACTTGAACGGTTTCATTTGTTTTGCAGGCGGTTTTTGCCGGGACAGCATCGTGCCGAAGTGCTGCTTGCGGTAATCCCTCGGTGGGATTCTGTATTTTTGTGAAAATAAGCGGCTAAAATAATAGGGGTTCTGAAATCCGGTCTGAACGGAGATTGTCTTGACAGGATCAGAGGTGAATTCAAGCAATTTTGCAGCTTCCGCAAGCCGCAGCGAGATGAGGGTCTCAATGACGGATTGACCGATTTGCTCTTTGAAAAGATGGGCAAAGCGGGAAGGGGACAAGCCTGCGATCCGGGAGAGACTTTCCACGGTGTGTTTCTCGGCAAAGTCAGAGGAGAGGATTTCCAAGACCTTGTCGATTCGTTCATCGAGGTGATTGTCCCGCAGATTGGGGTTTGCCTCGGAAATCCAAAGGAGCGCTTCCTCCAGCGCGTTGAGAGTCAGAGGCGTTTTGTAATAGGACGGCAGCCGGTCATGGGAGAGCATCCTCCGCAGGGATTTTTCGATTCTTCGGCGCAGGGAGATTTTCTCGACATGCATTCCCAAGAGTCCTGTCATCCCGGAGTCAGGGAGATTCAACCAATGAGTCCAGTTCTCCGGTGGATGAAAATGCGCCCAGATGAATCTCCAGCTTTCTCCGGATGTCCTGTAGTTTTGAAGATAACCCGGCTGGTAGAGATTCACATCACCCCCATGACAAAAATGCTTCTCTTTGCCGGAGGTAAAAACTCCATTGCCCGATAGGGTGAAAAAAATAATCCAGTCGCCCGATCCCTCCGGCCGGATGATTTCATATTTTTTTGTTTTATGGAACTCTCCGCAAGCGACCACGGACGGGAGATGGGGGGCTTGATTCATATAGCAGAATTGTATATGTATTCAGCAGTCAAGTCTATTGTTATTTGGAGGATGTCGTGCGAGATTGATTCAATAATATGAATACACAAACTCTTGATTACACACTCGCCAGTGAGCAAATCCGCCAATACCACGAGGAGGGTTATTTGCTCATCAAAGGGCATTTCACACCGGAGGAAGTCGCTGAAATCATCCATGAAGCCGATACTCTGGATGCCGCCGGAGGCAGGCCGGGTCTCTATGAACCCAACAAGACGAATCCCTCCGAGCAACTGGCGCGCTATCCGAGGATTATGCATCCGAACCGCTCGGAAGCCTGGGCAAAACATTACATGCTCCACCCGAAAACACGCGATGTCCTGCGACAGCTTTTGGACACGGAGCCTCTCGCCGCGCAGAGCATGTTTTACTGGAAACCACCCGGAGCCCGCGGGCAGGCTTTTCACCAAGACGACTTTTATCTCGCCACGCAGGACGGGAATTGTGTGGCCTGCTGGGTCGCCATCGACAAGTGTGACGAGGAGAATGGTGCGATGGTCGGAGTCGTCAAATCACATGGTTCGGACATCGCTTGTCCTGAGCTTGCCGATGAAAAAATCTCTTTCACCCGCGAGCTGGTCAAGCCGCCCGCCGGATCAAAATCCGTCCTGATGCGGATGGAGCCCGGTGATGCCTTTTTCTTCAACGGAAGATTCATAAATCAAAAGACCGTTTCCGCCGTGCATTCATCTGCCATTACATTCCGGACACCGCGACATCCATGTCCGCGGGTTACCTCCCCGTCTGGCGTTTTAATGGTGAACCCGAGGATTTTAAAGCCTCCAAAGGCGGTGGACCTTGCGGAACCGAGTGGGTCGGCGGATACCATTAGGATTTTTCCGGAATTTTTTTAAGTGTCATGAAAAAAGCCGGAGCAGTTTGCTCCGGCTCGTTTTGATTTATCATCGACATCCTTAAC
>CAYTAI010000009.1:12547-35784 GCA_964435715.1 uncultured Verrucomicrobiota bacterium
GCTGTCTGGTGGTTGTGCCACCCGGGTTGATGTGAAAAGCGTTGTCCAAGAAAATCCGGTTACTTCATTTTGACCCATTTGCGGGTGAGGGCGGATTTTTCGACGGCATCCAGCACGGCGTCATTTTTCATTCCATCCTCGAAAGTCGGCTGGACACTCTTGCCTTTGACCACGGCATCAATGAAGTCTGCAAAAGTATTTGTGAACGTGTGCTCATATCCGATGATATGGCCTTCGGGCCACCAAGCGTGCCAGTAAGGATGGGCAGCACCATTGGAGACGATAATGTCGCGGAATCCTTTGGCATGGGCAGGGTCGCCGTCATGAAAGAATTTGAGGCGGTTCATATCTTCAAAATCGAAGAAAAGCGAGCCTTTCGATCCGTTGATTTCGAGTGTGATGTTGTTTTTGCGGCCGAGCGCAAAACGGGTGGCTTCGAGATTGGCGATGGCACCATTTTTGAAGCGCCCGATCCAGCTGACCGCGTCATCGACGGTGACTTTCCCTTTTTTCGCTGTTTTGGATTTCGCCCCCGCCAGACCGCCTCCCGAATCCTCCAGCAAGGGACGTTCCTTGATGAATGTCTCCATGAGCGCGCAGACCTCATCGATTTCTCCAACGAGATAACGGCCCAGGTCGATGATATGAGCATCGATATCGCCGTGAGTGCCGCTTCCGGCGATTTCTTTTTGGAGCCGCCAGACCAAGGGGAAATTCGGATCCACGATCCAGTCTTGAGCGTAACGCGCGCGGAAATGGAATATGCGGTCACCGAGTTCACCGCGATCAATCATTTGTTTGGCGAGCGCGATGGCCGGGATGCGGCGGTAATTGTGGCAGACCATATTGACGACGCCGGCTTTTTTGACGGCATCCACCATGGCTTTGCACTCCTTCTGATTCATCCCGAGAGGTTTCTCGCAAAGGATCGCCTTGCCCGCCTTTGCGGCAGCGATTGCGATTTCCGCGTGGGAATTATTCGGTGTCGTAATGTCAATAATGTCTATCGCGGGATCATTGACGACTTTCCGCCAATCGGTTTCATAACTTTGCCAGCCCAGCTTTGAGGCGGCACCGGCGACTTTTTCCTTGTTCCTTCCGCAAATGGTTTTCAGGACAGGCTTTGCTTTTGTGTTGAAAAATTTATCCACCTGGCGCCAGGCATTTGAATGGGCCTTGCCCATAAAGTTATAACCGATCATTCCGACATTGAGTGTTTTTGCCATAGGGGTGATCTTTTGAATGGTTGATTAAGTTTTTATTCCGCCTTTCTGATTGACGGAAGGGATACCATAATAAAATGTTGAAGCGTTTGCAACTTTTACTATTCTCCGTTGCGTGTTAGTCACCATTCTGAAATCAAAACTGCATAAGGCCACCGTCACGGGTGGACACGTTGATTATGAGGGCAGCCTCACCATTGACGAGGAATTCATGGAACGCGTGGGTATCTTGCCCTATGAAAAAGTCCTTGTTGGCAATATGGCCAATGGAGCGAGATTCGAGACCTATGTGATCGTGGGGGAGCGCGGGAAAAAAGAGATTGTCCTCAACGGGGCGACCGCTCACCTCGGCAAGACCGGTGACCGTCTGACGATTATGACATTTGCTCAAATGACATTGGAAGAGGCGAAGACCTTCCTGCCCCGCAAGCTCAATCTTGATGCCCAGAATAATATCGCAGGTGAGAGCCCGGGCGATTTGCCCTGACTCCGGGGGTAATTACGGTTTCAGTGCTTTCAATTCTTCGGGAGACAATTTTCGGTATCCGGACATGCGCGCAGTTTGCTTTTGATATGATCTTCCGACGAAAATGCGTGATGAGGTTTCCAAGGAGAGCTCCTCGGGCATCCAGACACCGGAGGGCAGGCGGGTGCCGAGGTAGCTGATTTTGAGTTCGCGCAAAGTGGCAAATGGCCATGCCAAAGATAGGGACTTGTCGAGTTCGGCTTCACAAGCTTTGATGATATGATCTTTTTTATCAATCCAGAGTTTGCCTGTCAGGTTATTGAGGACTTTTTGAACCCGCGATTTGGCTTTGAGTTTTTTTGAAGGGGTAAACGAGAGCACATGGCATACACTGTTTTTAATGGTTTGCTCCCCGGCATAGGTAAAGTCATAACGCTTGACGAGCTCGCTCATTTGCAAGGATTCGGAATATTGCAGGGGAGCATTTTTGATGCGTTGCTGTTTGGGTCCTTGTTGTGTGGAGGGGGACGAAGAGCCTTTGGTAGCGATGGACGTCGATGTGGGGTTCAAGGGACGGCCGGCGACGAGAATCTGCTCCCCGGTGTCGTCGATGGATTTGAGCTGGTAAGTGATGCCGGGATTGCTGATGACGAGGAATTTTGTGGTGCGGGATTTACGCACGTTCCCCTTTTTATCGAGTTTGTCGATGGTGATTGTTTCCTCGTAAATGTACTGGGAGGATAATTGATCGTTTGCCTCCTCGGCTTTGATGATTTTTGCGACGAGATCATCGACTTTGGATTTTTGAGCCAAAAGATCAGGAGACGCCCAGAGAAGAGCCAGAAAAAGGCTGGAAAAAAGGAATGGTCGGTTCGTATTCATAAGATATTTTCCAAGGAATCAACCGTTTATTATCCGTGCTTGCAAGTCTTTCCGTTTTGAAACAAATTACGGGGCTTATGTCGCATTTGAAACTTTATATTCCCGGCCCTATCGAAGTCAGTCCAAAAACTTTTGCCGCTTTTTGCAAACCCATGATCGGTCACCGGAGTCAATCATTCAAAGACCTTTACGCGGACATCCAGCCCAAACTCCAATCATTGCTTTACACAAAACAACTTGTTTACCTGTCCACCTCCAGTGCTTGGGGCGTGATGGAGGGAGCTTTGCGGAATCTCGCGACTAAAAAAGTGCTGAATTGCATGTGCGGAGCTTTCTCGGACAAGTGGTTCGACGTTTCAAAACGTTGCGGTCTTGAGGCCGAAGCCCTGAAAGTCGACTGGGGCAGCCCGATCCTGCCCGAGCAAATCGATGCCAGACTCGCCACGGGGCAATTTGACGCGCTGACCCTGATTCACAATGAAACCAGCACCGGCACGATGAGTCCGCTCGAGCAAATTGCGCGGCTCAAAAGCAAATACCCCGATGTGATGTTTATCGTGGATGCAGTGAGTTCCCTGAGCGCGGTCAAAATTGAATTCGACACGCTCGGGATTGACGTGCTGCTGGCGGGTTCGCAAAAAGCCCTCGCACTGCCGCCGGGACTGACGGTATTTACTGCCAGCCCCGCCGCCTTGAAAAAAGCGGAGACAGTCCCTGGACGCGGCTATTATTTTGATTTTGTGGAATTCCAGAAAAATGCGGAACAGAGCATGACCCCCAGCACGCCGAGTATCTCCCATATTTATGCTTTGCAATCGAAGCTCGACGAGATTCTCCAAGAGGGGCTTGAGAATCGATTCGCACGACATGAAAGTCTCAACCGGAAAGTGCATGACTGGGCGGCAAAAAATGGGTTTACCCTTTTCCCGGAAGCTGGATATGCATCCAAATCCTTGACGTGTTTCAATAACGGGGCAAAACCCGGTGGACGCGTGATTGATGTCGCTAAATTCCAGAAACTTGTGAAAGAAGAAGGCTATTTGATTGATGGCGGTTACGGAAAAATCAAGGGGACGACTTTCCGTGTTTCGAACATGGGGGATGAGACAGAAGAATCTATCAATCAACTACTTGCAGTCCTTAATCGTGCTTTGGTAAAGCTCTGAGGCATTGAGATTTCAGCTCTCTTTTCAATGTTTTTATTTAATCATGAGTAAATTCTCTTGATTTCTTGTATATTTTTTGTAACTATCTCTCGCTTAACAAAAAAGAAGCCATTTTTACACAAAAAGTCAGGGGATTATTTATGTCAAACATCACAAAAAGAGATTTAGTTATCCAGATCAGCAATGAGACCGGAATGGTGCAACAAGATGTTCTCGCTGTTGTCCAAAAAACATTGGATCACATCTCTCATTATCTTTCTGAAGGCAAAAATGTGGAACTCCGCAATTTCGGTGTTTTCGAGGTCAAAGTCCGCAAACCCCGTGTCGGACGCAATCCCAATGCCCCTGAGCACGATGTGCAAATTCCAGCCCGTGCCGTTGTCAAGTTCAAGCCCGGCAAGGAAATGCGAAAGATGGTTCTCGAGTTTGGTTCAAAAAACCTGATTGCCAAACCGACAGAATCCAATCCGGCTCCGGCGGAATAAGACCAATCTCTTGAAGTGTTGAGTTGTTTAAGGTGCGGGCGTGAACCTGTCGAGGGTTCACGCCCGTTTTTTCTTCCCCCTTGCAGTCCCGCGCAATTTGCATTAACTCTAAAATTCATCTATGTCATTCCAAACGCTTCCCGGTTTTCGCGATTTTTATCCTGAAGATTATGCAATCAAACACTTTATCGTGAGCAAATGGCGCGAAGTCTGCGGGCGATACGGTTTTGTGGAATACGACGGCCCGGTTTTAGAGTCTCTGGAGCTCTACAAACAAAAGTCCGGGGATGAGATTGTGAAGCAGCTTTTTAACTTCATCGATAAAGGGGAGCGTGAGGTCACCTTGCGTCCCGAGCTGACTCCGACCCTGGCGCGTATGATCGCCGCAAAAGGACAAAGCTACAAGAAACCGATGAAATGGTTCTCCACGTCCCAATGTTTCCGTTATGAACGCGCCCAGAGAGGCCGTTTGCGGGAGTTTTTCCAGTTGAATTGCGATATTGTCGGGGAATCCTCCTTTGCTGCGGATGTCGAGGCACTGGCTCTGCTCGTGGACTTGCTCCGTGCCTTTGGACTGACCGAAAAGGATTTTCAAGTCCGCTTTTTCAGCCGTGAATTTTGGCGGATTTTTCTCACGAGTGCGGATATCGCTCTGACTCCGGAGCAAATGCCCGCCGCCCTTGCTCTCATCGACAAGGTGGAACGCATCAAGCCCGATGACTTGAAGCTCAAACTGGCGGAACTCGGTCTCTCCGACGCGCAATTTGCGCGGGTGCGCGACCTCTGCACGAATGGATGGATGACCTCGCCCCTGTCCGATGCCTCAGCCAACGACGCAATGGAATCACTCAAAGACCAATACCTCGCGCAAATTGCTGCGATGGGTGACGTGGGCAAATTTATCAAGCTCGACGGCGCGATTGTTCGCGGGCTGGCGTATTACACCTCGACGACATTTGAGGCGTTTGAACTCGCGCAAAATGCCGAGGGGGGATTCACCGGACGCGCTCTGGCGGGCGGGGGTCGTTACGACGACCTGATTGCAAAAATGGGCGGGAGTCATTTGCCTGCGATTGGTTTTGGCATGGGTGACGTGGTGCTCGGGGATTTGCTGCGTGAGCGCAATTTGCTCCCGGCGGGGCTCAACGCGCTCCAAGTCTATGTCGTCATCGTGGATGAGTCCCTCCGTTCCGCCGCCCTCGGGCTGGTGAACCAATTGCGCGCGGCAGGGCTCCGCACCGATTACAGTCTCACCCCGGCGAAAGTCGGCAAACAATTCCAAGCCGCCGAGGAACGCGCCGCGCAATTTGCCCTCGTCATCGCCCCTGAGGAATGGGCCGCCGGTCAAGTCAAGCTCAAGACCCTCGCCACCCGCGAAGAATTCCTCGTCACCACCACCGACGTCATCCACCGATTAAAAGAGATGGTGCAATAATCCACAGATGACACCGATTCACACAGATTATCAGCCATGAATCAAAAAGATCCCCAGACTTTTGAAATGATTGGTGCAGCGATGGAAGTTCATCGGGAGCTCGGACATGGGTTTTTGGAGGCTGTTTATCAGGACGCGATGGAAAAGGAATTGATGGTGCGAAAAATTCCGTTTGAGAGGGAGAAACAGTTCAATATTTATTATAAAGGAATGATTCTCCCTGCTCATTACAAGGTTGATTTTTTCTGTTACGATTCCCTCATTGTGGAGTTGAAAGCACTGGATCGAATATCGGGTAATGAAGAATCTCAAGTCATCAATTATTTAAAGGCAGCAAATCTTCATCGAGGTTTATTGATCAATTTCGGAGCCAAATCACTCGAATACAAACGTTTGGTGTGGGGAAAACCAAATTCAACTGATCACCTTTTCTAAAAAATCAGTGCTCAACTAACCATTACTTTTGAAAAATCTGTGTCCATCTGTGAAATCTGTGGATAAAACTCTTTGTTCCATCTGTGGATAAAAGATAAATATGTATGACGTGATCATCATCGGGGCGGGGCACAATGGGCTGATCTGTGCGGGTTATCTCGCGCGGGCAGGGCGCAAGGTGCTCGTGCTGGAGAGGCGTGCAATCGTCGGCGGAGCGGTTTGCACGGAGGAAATCATTCCCGGTTACCGCTTCGATGTGGGCAGTTCCGCGCACATCATGATTCATGCCACTCCTGTTGTGCGCGATTTGGAGCTCTCCACAAAATATGGGCTCGAATACATTCCGATGGATCCCTGGGGGTATTACCCGATTCTCGGCACGGACAAGGGCATCACTTTCTGGAAAGACTTGGACAAAACGGTTCATTCCATCGCGCAAATTGCGCCGAAGGACGCGGAGGCTTACCGGAATTACGTCCGGCACTGGATGGAGCTTAATGACGGGGTCTTCGAGACATTTCTGCAGCCGCCCGCGCCGGGGCGAATTGCATGGACGATGTTCAAGCGCAATTTGCGCAACTGGAAGTCGCGCAAGCTCTGGAGCAGTCTGGACACCTCGCGCCAGCTCATGGCTCCGTATGGACAGATTATTGATGAGCTTTTCGAGAATGAACATCTCAAGGCCGCATTGCTGTGGTTGTCCGCCCAGTCCGGACCCGCGCCCACGGAACTCGCCAGCGGGGACATGTTCGGCTGGAATGCCATGATGCACAAAATCGGCGCGGCCCGCGCCAAAGGCGGCAGTGGCGCGCTCACACAGGCTTTGCAACGCATGTTGCTCGCCCACGGCGCGCAAATTGCGCTGGATGCCGAGGTCGAGTCGGTTGAGCAAATGGCGGGGGGGTGGCGCGTGAGCACGCGGGCAGTGGAATTTCACGGCAAAAAGATCGTGAGCGCGTGCCACATCCAGACGCTCTTTGGCAAATTGCTCCAGGGAGCGCCGGACAAATTGCGCCGGCGTGTGGGCAAAGTGCGCGTGGGCAATGGATTCGGCATGATCGTGCGCCACGCGGTGGAGGAGCTTCCCATTTACTCCGCGCAAATTGCGCCGGACGGCAAAACCCCGCGGGATTATCACAGCGCGCTCCAGCTCCTCTGTCCTTCGGCGGAATATCTGAATTCCAGTTTCCGCGACTTTTCATTCGGGCTGCCGCCACGGGAACCCAGTGTCGTCGCCATGAGTTTCTCCGCCATCGACCCGACCCTCGCGCCGGAGGGAAAACACACGCTTTTCACCTGGGGGCAATATCACCCGTATGAACTTTCCAATGGCGAGGATTGGGACACAATCGCCGAGCGTGAGGCGGACAAACTCTACGGGCTTGTCTGCCGTTACGCGCCGAATATGCGGGGCAAAATGATCGGGCGCTACATTCAGACCCCTTTGGAAATCGAGCGCAAGCTGGGGCTTCTCCGCGCCAATGTCATGCATGTGGAGATGAGTATCGACCAGATGTTCATGTGGCGGCCCCTGCCGGAATTGTCCGCATACAAAGTTCCGGACATGCCCGGACTCTACCTGACTGGAGCCAGCACGCACCCCGGCGGCGGGGTTTTCGGCGCGAGCGGATACAATACCGCGCGGGTCATTCTCGCTGACTAATCCGCAGGGGCGGCAGAGATTTTTTATCCACAGATGCATGCAGTCTTCAGAAAGACACTCACAGATGGACACAGATTTTTTGACTGAGGGGTGTGCACAGAGCTCAACAGGGGAGAAGTTGGTATCAATATTCAAATCATTAAAACGAGACCGTCTTGTGGACGGGATGCAGCAAGACTTCTTTTCATCTTTTCGCTTTAGAGATCGGATGGTGAAAGGCCTGTGTGTTTGGCGATCCGCGATAACATTTTAGATCCTATCTCTGTGCCATCGTGAAAGGAGAAGACAAAATCAGGTCAATTATCCCGCTGTAATACTCTGTGTGAACCACCCGTCTCTCGTTTGACTGACCAGCCAATTTTTAATAGAGCTTTGAATACCTTTCGAGCTTTCGCTGATCCCCAGACACTCATGCGGATACCGTGAATACTTCCGCAAGCTCGACCGAATCCTCACCAGAATCGATGCGGTCTGCTAGAATACGTAAAACCAATGCTTCAACCTTCCGAATGGCTTCTTGGGGAGTCTCACCATAGACCATCGCTCCGGGTATTGCCGGAACCTCAGCAATAAACCGACCATCTTTTTCTCTCTCGACTTCCACTCGCATGATTTGAGGTTACTTTATACGGGATTTTTTTCAATCATTTTTATTAATGCTGTGAACCTAGAAAGCTTTCATGCTTGTATCGAATGGAGCAAGCTCAGATCAAGCGTCCAGAGAAAATCAACAATTTAACTGCAACATGATCATGCATGTGGAGATGAGTATCGACCAGATGTTCATATGGCGGCTCCTGCCGGAATTGTCCGCATACAAGGTGCCGGACATGCCCGGACTCTACCTGACCGGAGCCAGCACACACCCCGGCGGCGGGGTTTTCGGTGCGAGCGGATACAATACCGCGCGGGTCATTCTCTCTGACTAATCCACAGAGGCAGCGGAGATTTTTTATCCACAGATGCATGCAGTCTTCAGAAAGACACTCACAGATGGACACAGATTTTTATTTGGATCGGACAAAGTCAGGAAAAAGAAGTTAACCGCAGATTCACGCAGATGGACGCAGATTTTTTGATTGGAGGGCGGAACTCTTGCAGCTTCTCCCGATTCATCGGGAATGCCACCTCGGAATAAGCGGTGGTCTCGCAGGAGCTCGACCCTCCATTCGAGTTCACGCACTGGTTAACTGTCGACCGCTTTGCCTGTGCTCCTTCGTCTCCATTCCAAAATCCATAATGCAGCGAATCCGATTCCGATACATGGGAGTGAGCGAATGACCGTTTGTTCACCGATCCACTCGGGATGAGTCCTGAATAGCCAACTGCAGTCGAGCCTGCTTGCTGCTACGGCGACGAGTATAGTCGATCCTATCCGAGTGGCAAAGATGATTTGCCTTCTCTTTGGGTTAATGAACAAGGAGATGATGGCCAAAACTATAGCGGTAGGCAGTCCAGCTATCATCAATCTGTGTTGATTGAGATATGCCGTTGGAAGGTTATGGCAAATCGGAGTCAACTTCATTACATCCTTGAGGACGGGAGCAGTGATTTTTGGCGGTTTAGTTTGGGTGAGAGCGAACCACGAACTCATCAGTATACATGGTATCACGAATGCTATAAACAATAACTGGATAGCAGTGATAATTCGTTTCATGTTTTTAGAAAACGTCCCTCATCAGCCGCGCATCTAATGCGTTGGCTTGATGCGCTAGTTAATTCTCTTTGTGATTATTTGTTTTCATATTCTAAATACTCTCTGATTTTTCCTCTAAATTTACTGTATTTGAGTCTCTTGAATCTTGTAGGAATATAATATCTTAGTCTTTGGATTGCCGGACCAGTAGTCCAAACATGGTCATTTTGTTGGATGTCATTAATCCATACTTTCTCTAATTGAGCCAAGGTGACACCATTCCAGTCTTTCCTCGTTTTTTCTGCAAGTATTTCATTCTTTGCAGGTGAATTAACAATCAAACCTCCGGATGGCTGGTATCGAATCGGAAGGAGATTTCGACCAACAATCTGACCGATAAGTGCGTAGCAAACATCGCCAATCCTGACAGTGTAAGGTAACTCCACAGGTTTATTCCAATTTAGGATTTTTTTCTCAGACTTTAGTTCGCGTAACCTCGGGTCATACTCTTCGCCGTAGCTAGACCATATAAAAGTAAACTCTCCTTCACCAATGCGAAGTTTAGTTTCTCTTTTATCATCAAGATGCTTTAAAAGTAAAGGGAGTGCCTCCACTCCTCTGCTAACGAGTTCTTTCATTTGTGGATATTCTATCGGGGCTTGAGAGCTAATGACACCACTCGAGAATTTAGGTTTCAAACCTTCGGCGAGAAAGGTATTCATCGAAGCCGTTCCATGCAACCCAATGGTTTGCTGATCAATAATCAGTAACATCTCGATGAGTTCTTGATTTGATTTTTCTCGTAAGCCATCATCTCCGATGGCTGGGAGAACCAGTAGGAGTATAAGAAACGGTTTTAGGATATTGAGCACTTTGATTTTGGTGAATATGTAGTAGGTGAAAGGGGAAATTTCTTATAATACTAAATATCTCGAAAAATGACTGAAAAGTAAATGATGAATAAGGCTTTTTGTGGGCTTAAAAAATCGTCAGGGGATGAACTCTAGAAAAATGCTATTCCAAGCGGGGATTTTCCTTTACAGGTGGGGGTATGAATATCCCCGTCAATGAAGTGTTGAGAATGAATAGTCTGCGCAATTTGCGCATACTGGACACGCCGCCGGAGGAGCGTTACGACCGGATTGTGAAATTAGCGGCGGAGATATTTGATATGCCGATTGCTTACATTTCGCTGGTGGACGATGACAGGCAGTGGTTCAAGTCGAAGCACGGCATCGACAAACCGGAGACACCGCGGAATATCTCTTTTTGCGGGCACACGATTCTGGAGAACCGCACGATGGTTATCGAAGATGCACACCGGGATGAGCGGTTCAAGAATAACCCTCTCGTGACCGGTGCAGAGCAGGTGAGGTTTTATGCCGGGCGTCCGCTGGCAGTGGAAAACGGCTTGAATGTCGGCAGCCTTTGTTTGATGGATCGTGTCCCGCGCAAATTGTCCGACAAGGAATTGGGGATACTGGACCAGCTGGCCAAACTCGTCGAGCACGAGTTGAGGATGGTGGAACTCATCGAGGTGCAGGACAAATTCATCGACAGTCAGCGTGAACTCGCCGTGGAAAAAGCGAAGTCTGACGGGCTTCTCCGGAATATCCTGCCCGAAGAAATCGCCGAGGAACTCAAAAAGCACGGCGAGGTCGAGGCGCGCTCTTACGAGGAGGTATCGGTGATTTTTACCGATTTTACAGGGTTCACGAGCCTGTCGAGCACTTGGACTCCCGCGCAAATTGCACAGGAGCTGAATTTTTGTTTCAAGGCTTTCGACGAGATCACGGACAAACACGAGATTGAAAAGCTCAAAACCATCGGGGACGGTTACATGGCGATTTCAGATTTCGGCATCTGCGGCATGCAAGGGGCCATCAATGCTGTTGGTTGCGCCTTGGAAATGAGGGAATTCATCCGCGCGCGCTATGCCGAGAAGGAAGCCGCAGGGGAGAGCTACTGGAAACTCAAGGTCGGCCTGAATATCGGACCCGTGGCCGCCGGAGTGGTCGGCAGCAAGAAATTCATCTTTGACGTGTGGGGTGATACCGTGAATGTCGCGGCACGCTTGGAAAGTGCAAGTGACCCCGACCATATCACTGCCAGCGGGGAATTCGTTGAAAAGGTCAAACATATCGTGAGGGGACATTCCCGCGGAAAAGTCGAATTGAAGGGGAAGGGGCAGGTGGAAGTTTTCGACATTGAGTAAAAGAGAGAGTTTTTTATCCACAAATGCAGGCAGCCTTCCAGAAAGACGAGGCAGAAGATTTTAACCGCAGATGGACGCAGATTTTTTTGGAGGAGGGGAGAGGTTTTTTCCGGGCTTGTCTTAATCCGGGCTGTTGGGTAGTGTCACGCCATGAGTTTACCCACCCCTGTATACGATGAAGCAAAGCGCCTGGAAGCCCTGCACAAATTGCATCTGCTGGACACGCCGCCGGAAGAGAGGTTTGACCGGTTGGTGAATCTGACGCGGCTGATTTTCAAGGTGCCGATCGCTTATATTTCCATGGTCGAAGCGGAGTACCAGTGGTTCAAATCCGTGAAAGGTCTGTCATTCAAACAAACCCCCCGCAATATTTCATTTTGTCAGTACCCGATTCTTTTTATGGAACCGCTGATCGTGCCCGATGCCCTGGACGATGAGAGGTTCCGCGATAACCCCCTGGTCATCAATGCGCCGCATGTGAGATTTTATGCAGGTGTCCCCATCATTCTCAATGGCGGATATCCGGTGGCGACCATTTGCATCATGGATCTTGAGCCGAGGAATTTCTCTGCTGAGGAGCTGGAGATTCTCCAAGAGATATCGGGATTGGTCAAACGGGAGTTTGAGCTGACAGAGATTCTTTCACGCACGGTCTAGAGCATTTTTAAATTGAGTTGCAGCCCTTCCGGTTTTTATAGGATCATCCTCTGCTTGCAAGGCGCGTGGGGACACGGGCTCTACAAAATTGGACAAGGAAGCATCGGCGGCAATAATGTTTAATGCGCTCTAGTGTTTGATATACTGCGCGTCCGAGACGAGGCAGATACCGCCTTGGCGGGTGAGCTGTGGGCGGACAAGCGCGATGATTTTTTCGGATTCCTCGGGAGTACAGGCGATGAGGATGCAGCTATTTTGAAAGGCGCCGGTGATCTCATCAGCGGCTTGGTCGCCACGGCGCCCGAAGCCGGAGACATTCGGGAAAATGGAGAATGAGCCGACACCGGCCTCTTTGAGCAAATGGCACAGGGCTTTGGCTTCAAGTGAGTTTGTAATGATTTCAACGCGTTTACAGTGGATCATAAGAGGGTGCTGATGTAATAATAAATTGCCATGCCCAAGGTGATATTAAAAGGAAAAGTCACTGCCAAAGCCATTGGCACATAGAAACTGGGATTAGCCTCCGGCAGAGCCAAGCGCATGGCGGCGGGGACAGCGATGTAAGAGGCACTCGCCGCCAGTGTGATAAAAAGGAAGGCATTGCCGCCGCCGATTTTGAATATCCAGCAAAAGACCACCGCCAGAGCCGCATTGATGATGGGGATGGCGAGTGCCAGGAAGATGGGGAAAACCCCCGCCTTTTTGAGTGCATCCAGGCGTTTGGAGGCGACGATGCCCATTTCAAGGAGGAAAAAGCAGAGCACACCATAGAAGATTTCCTGGGTGAACGGGAGCATTTTGCCGATGGTATGCGAGGCACTGAAAAAACCGATGACCATACTTCCGAGAAGAAGCAGGACGGAGCTATTCAGAAAGGCCTCGTGAAAAAGTTTTTTGTATTCGATTGTTTTTTCGCCGTTGGATTTTTTTCCCTTGGCGAGCAGGATACCGGTAATAATCGCGGGTGACTCCATGATCGCAAGAGCGGCAACCATATAACCGCTGTATCCGGTTTTGAGTGAGTCGAGGAATGAAGTGGCTGTGATGAATGTGACGGCGCTGACCGAGCCGTAGGTGGCGGCGATGGCGGCGGCATTCGGTCGGTCGAGCTTCATTCTTGCAAAATAAAAGGCGATGAGGGGGGTCAAAGCGGAGAAAAGAATCGCACCGCCAAAAATCAATGCCATCTCCCATCCGGCTTGACCTTGTGAAAGGGATAGCCCCCCCTTGAACCCAATGGCAAAAAGCAGATAGAGGGAAAAAAGCTTTGGCAGGGGTTGTGGAAACTCCAGATCGGATTTCGCCAGACACGCAAAGACACCCAGGGCAAAGAATAAAATCGGAGGGCTGAGCAAATTGTCCAAAAGGAGTTGGGTATTCATGGAGTTGACTCCCTTTGACATAACAAGAAAATAGAAGGAAACAATCTCTTTTTCCGGCTGAAAAAGCTTGTTCTCATAGTGAGGTGCTTTATGAAGGAATCAGTTATGGAAATTTCATTCAGGGAAGAAAACGGGATTTTTATCGTGGATGTATCCGGGGAGTTTGACCTGGCGAATGCACCCAAAGCCCGGGCGCTTTTTGATCAACTCATCAAAAAGCAGGCGAAAGAAATTGTGATTAATTTCAACGAAGTCGGGTATATCGACAGCTCGGGACTCGCCACAGTGATCGATGTTTTCCAGAAAAGCCGGAAATACCAGGGGAGACTCGCTTTGTGCGGGCTGGCGCCGATGGTCAAAAATGTCTTTGAAATCGCCCGTCTGGACTCGGTGTTTTCAATTCATCCTGATGAAACAACCGCCATACAAAATCTCAAATAAAGTGATTCTGTGAGGGATAGAATCGAAAAATCTCTCGAAAAGCTGGGAGGATACTCCACTCTTCTTTTACAGGCTTTTTACTGGACTTTCCTGGCTCCTTTCAAAGGCGGAAAAACGGGATGGCGCTCTGTTCTTGCTCACATGAATGAGTTTGGAATGCGTTCGACCGGGGTGGTGGTTTTGATTATGTTTTTTATCGGACTGATCCTGGCGATGGAAAGTGCGCGGGAGCTGGTGCAGATTGGAACAGTTGATTTATTGTCGAGTATTGTGTGCGTCTCGATCCTGCGACAGATGGGGCCATTGATTGTGGCGTGTATCGTCATTGCCCGTTGCGGCTCGAGTATGGCCGCGGAGCTGGGCAGCATGAAAGTCTCCGAGGAGATCGAGGCGCTCAAGACCATGGCGATTAATCCCGTGCGTTTCCTGATATCACCGCGTTTGCTGGCGATGATGCTTATGAACCCGGTCTTGACCATAATCGGGAGTTTCACCGGGTGTGCATCGGGCATGCTGTATGCGGATTTCGCTTTTAATATTCCTCCCAATGTCTTTTTCGAGTCGGCGGTGCAACGTCTGAATGTCATGGATGTTTTCACCGGCATCATCAAAAGTTTTGTTTTCGGCATTCTCATTGTCACAATCAGCTGTTACTACGCATTTGAGGTGGAGGGCGGTTCCGAGGGTGTCGGAAAAGCAACCACCAGCAGTGTGGTGATGTCTGTGGTGGCGGTGATCGCCGCCAATGCCATACTCACAGCCGTTCTTTTATCCTTTTCATGAGCTCAAGCGAATACATGATCGAAGTCGATGAACTCGTCAAAGAGTTCAACGGACGCCGTGTGCTTGACGGGATCAATCTGAAAGTTCCCCGCGGCAAAATCGTCATCATCATGGGGGGGAGCGGCTGCGGGAAGTCGACCCTGTTGAAACATTTGATCGGCACGCACAAGCCGAACTCCGGGAGCGTGAAGCTTTTCGGCAAGGACATCAATCAAATCAATGAACGGGAGATGGACGGAGTGCGGAAGAAATTTGGCATCCTTTTCCAGAGTGCCGCACTTTTCAACTCCATGACCGTGGGGGAAAATATCGCGATTCCGCTGCTTGAGCACGGGGATCTGGAGCCGAACGTCATTGATATCATTGTGAAAATGAAGCTGGAGATGGTGGGCTTGACCGGATTTGAAAACCTTTTGCCCAGCGAGATTTCCGGGGGAATGAAAAAGCGCGTGGGTCTCGCCCGGGCGATCGCGCTCGACCCTCAATTGCTTTTTTGTGATGAACCAACGGCGGGGCTGGATCCGATTATGACTGCCGTCGTCGATGAGCTGACCCGCGACCTCTGCCGGAAGCTGGGAATGACCGCGGTGGTCGTCACACATGACATGGCGAGTGCTTTCCGGATCGGCGACGTGATGATCATGCTCCATAAAGGAAAAGTCATCGCACAGGGTTCTCCCGCGGAGATCAAGGACATGATGGAGACAGGGGCGAGTCCGATTCTTAAACAATTTGTGAATGGAGAGGCTGACGGGCCGATCCCTTTCCGTCAATCGAGTGAAGGTTATTTAAAATCAATCTTGGGAGATTAGAGGACAATATCATGGACAATACAAAATCAAATCTGGTCAAATCGGGGCTCCTGACGGTCGTGGCATTTGTCATCGTGGTCGTGGGGGTCTATCTCATTGCGGGCATTACGACGGAGCCCAAGCAAGAAGTGCGGTTCACATTCGACTTTGCCAATTCACTGGATGCCGGCGCGCCCGTCCGGGTCTCGGGTGTCAAAGCCGGCAAGGTGGTCAAAGTGCGTCTATTAACGGCTGAAGAGCTCAAGGCATCGGGATTCCAGGCCAAACGGGTGGAAATCACAGCGAGCATCGGGCGACATCTTTTTATTCCGAAAGATTCCACCGCCTCGATCACAGCGGCAGGGTTGCTGAGTGAGAAATATCTGGAAATCACGCCTGGAAATTATGACACAGGCCAGGCAACGGTTGAGGATTTGATGGCGGGTAAAGACCCGGTCTCCCTCGATCAAATGCTCGGGGATGCCCAGGGAGCCGTCCGCAAACTTGATGATTCCTTGAGCCGGATCAATATTCTGACGGAGCAAGTCAACAGCGATTTGCCCGGCATCATTGAGGGGCTGGACAAATTGCTCGGAAACGCGAATCAACTGACGGGGAAAGCGGACGGGTTGATCGGACGTGCCGACGGGATGATCGCCGCCAATGAGGAAGAGTTAAAATCCCTCCTGATCAATCTTGAAAATGCCTCGGTGAATCTAAAGTATCTGAGCCGGATGCTCGCCGAGCGTCCTTGGAAAATGTTGCTGCCCGCCTTCCCGAATAAAGTGCCGGAGACAGCCGCTCCCGTGGACAAAAAACCCACACGCTCGGATAGCATCCCCAAAAGGTAGCTCCGCGATTTCATTATGGAATCTGAAATGAACAGTCAATCCGTCTCCCGGCTTCAATGGGAGAGGGATGCCTACCGGGGACTCGTCGAGGTCAGCGGGATTATCAACTCCGAAGAGAATTTTGAAGTGCTCTTGCAGAAAGTCCTGCAAATTGCAAAGGAAGTGATGAGGGCTGATGCGGCGACACTCTGGCTCGCGGATGAGGAAGAGGGGGGGTTGATCATGAGAGCAACCTCGGTGGAGAAAAATATTTCCGGCAATGTCGGGATTTTACGTGTGCCCAAGGGCAAGGGAATCTCCGGCTGGAGTTACGAGAATCAGAAATCCATTCTGGTCAAGGATTGCCAGAATGATCCGAGGTTTTACAAGGACGCGGACAAAAAAACGGGATTTATCACCCGGTCTTTGCTGACCGCGCCTCTTTTGAGCCACGGGCGGTGCATCGGAGTGATTCAAGCCCTGAACCCGCTGGGCAAAGAGTTTTTCGATGAGTTTGAGCTCCCTGTTTTTGAGGGGTACGCAAAAATCGTCGCGACCGCGATCGAAAATGCCCGGCTCAAAGAATCCGAGATTGCCTCGATGAAAGCGCGGCAAGAGCTCCAGGTCGCCAGCGATATCCAGTCGAATTTCCTGCCGGAGAAACTCCACTCGGGAGCCTATTGCGAGGTGGCGGTGCTGTATGAGCCCGCCCGGACAGTGGGCGGTGATTTTTATGATTTTTTTCCGATTGACGCTGATACCCTGTGCGCGGTCATTGGCGACGTGTCGGGCAAGGGAGTCCCCGCGTCCTTGCTCATGGCTCAGACCTTGACTCAGATTCGGCTTTTATCCCGCTATTGTGCCACGCCCCGGGAGGTGCTCGAGTCGACCAATGAAGCGTTTGCGGAGCAGAGAACCAATGGGCTATTTGTCACCGCAATTTGCGCCTTTTACAAACAAAAGGAAAACCAGGTCATTATCGCCAACGCGGGTCACCACGATCCTCTCCGGGTCAATGAGGCGGGCGTTATCCGTTTGAATACCCGGGCGGGAGTGCCCTTGGGAGTGATGCCCGGGTCGACTTATCCGATGACGGTCACTCCGGTCTTGCCCGGGGACTCGCTGATTTTTTATTCGGATGGACTGCCCGAAGCGCGGAATGACAAGGGGGAGGAGTATGGTCTTGAGGAATTATCGCGCAAATTGCCACAGAAAGCCTTTTGTGCGAAAGCCATGATTGATCTGATTGAAAATGAGATGAAAGGATTCATCGGAAAAGCACCCCGCCATGATGATCTGACCGTTTTTGTCGCCCGTGCCAATGACTCTCTGGAGAAAGGACGCCGTTTTGCCGTGCCATGCGAACCCGGGCAATTTGCCGCGGTGAGGGAATTCATCCGTCGTGCATCCGTCCATGCGGGATTTGATATTATGGAGGTCAACCGGATTGTGCTGGCGATTGATGAAGCGGTGACAAATGTTTACCGGCATGGATATTGTGAATGCCCCGGTCAGGAAATCCGCCTGATGGTTCGACGAGAAGGCGAGTACTGCCTGTTCGAAATCGAGGATGATGCGACTTGTGTGGCTCCTGAAAAAATCAAATCGAGGGAGCTTGATGACGTCCGCCCCGGGGGGTTGGGTGTCTATTTGATTACCACCGTGATGGATGAGGTGGTCATTGAGCAGTCGGACGCGGGGAAAGGCAACCGGTTGGTCATGAAAAAGAAAGTGATTGCTCAAGAGTAAAGGCTTGCGGAGGCAATGCCCGGTCTTGACGTTTTCCCCGCATTCCATCAGTCTCACGGGGTATGTCTAAAAATGAGACGAAACGCGATATAAAACTGCAGTTGGATTTTTACGAGGGTTTGCTCAAACGCACACCGCGCGATGTGGAACTGCTCAAAGTGATGGGAGACCTCTACAGCAAGACGGGTGATTATAAAAATGGACTTGAAATAGACCGCAAGCTTGCCCGGCTTCTCCCCGATGATCCAATGGCACATTATAATCTGGCGTGTAGTTATGCACTCCTTAGAGAGACATCCAAGGCACTCAAGTGCCTGTCCAAATCCATACAATTGGGCTATCGCGATTGGGACTGGATCAAGAGTGATCCTGATCTGAAAAATCTCAGGACTTTGGTGGAGTTCAAACAATTATTTGAAATGCAGGTAGAGTCTGCGGACGGTCTGTAATCAGGACAGGCTGGTGATGAGTTTTTTATTGGTTTTTAGAGGATTCAGGGTAAACATTTTCTTGAACAATTTTAATTGCACTCAAGGGTTTTAAAACCGAAGTTATATTGATATGCCTAAATTTGCATACACAGCGATGGATTCCAGGGGGAAGGAAGTCAAGGGAACCTTGGATTTGGAAAGTGAAAATGATGTTCTCAATGAATTGAGAAAGCAGGGATTGTTTCCGACCGGAGTGGTCGCTGAAGGAGCCAAGGCCACCAAAGGGAGTAGTGGTGGTGGCGGCAAGGGGTTGAATATGAATATCAACCTGAGTATCCCCGGTCTGAGCAAAGCCGGTGCGATCGGTGCGGTCAAACCCGCGGTTCTTTCTTCATTCACCCGCCAACTCGCGACCCTCAATGCGGCAGGTATCCCGCTCTTGAGAAGTCTCAATGTCTTGCATAAACAGGAGCGTACGCCGTCTTTAAAGGCTGTGATCCGGAAAATGGCGGATTCGGTCGAGGGAGGAAATACCTTTTCCGAGTCGGTTCAACAATACCCGAAAATATTCAATAAACTCTATGTGAATATGGTCAAGGCGGGTGAGCTTGGCGGTGTCCTCGAGGTCACGTTGACGCGTCTGGCTGATTTCATGGAGAAAGCGGAGAAGATCAAGCGCAAGATCAAAGGAGCCATGTTTTATCCGGTGGCAGTCTTGGCGATCGCGCTGATTATCATGGGGTTCCTCCTTGTATTTATTGTTCCGAAATTCCGCCAGATTTTTGATGAATTGATGCCGGGGGAGGATATGCCCTTGATCACGGAGATTGTCTTGGGAGTGAGTGAATTCGTCAAAAACCAGTTTTTGATTCTGGCAGGGATTATTGCCGCGATCATCATCGGGTTCAAAGTTGCGGCAAAGATTCCAGCAGGTCGAAAGGTCTTGGACGCTTTTCTTTTGAAGGCGCCGATTTTTGGCGATTTGACCCGCAAATCCTCGATTGCACGTTTCAGCCGGACATTGGGGACTCTGGTCACGAGCGGGGTTCCGATCTTGCAAGCCCTGAATATCACGAGGGACACTGCCGGAAATGTGATTGTGTCCGAGGCGATTTCCAAAGTCCATGACAGTGTCAAAGAGGGGGAGTCGATTGTTTCGCCCCTGGAAGCCTCCGGGGTCTTTCCACCGATGGTTATCAGTATGATTGAGGTGGGCGAGGAAACGGGGCAATTGCCCGAGATGCTGACCAAAATCGCCGATAACTTTGAGGATGAGGTGGACAATGCGATTGTCGGATTGACCTCCTTGATTGAACCCATCTTGATTGTGTTTCTGGCCTTGGTCGTCGGCAGCATCGTGATTGCGATGTTCATGCCGCTGATCAAAATCATCAATAACCTCACCGCAGGTGGATAGGAAAAACCTGTTATGAAATTTTTTTCATTCACTCACCACCGCTCACAAGGGAAATCAGGGGCATTCACTTTGATTGAAATCTTGGCGGTCATATCCATCATTATCATTTTGGCTGGAATAACCATAGGCATTATCGGTTACACCAATAATAAAGCCCTGAGGGACAGAACCGTGGCGGAGGTCAAATTCATCGAGCTACAGCTAGAGCGATTCAAGAATGAAACCGGTGACTATCCAACAGCGAACTATAATCAGACGAACAATTTGTATAACATGCTCGGAAGAACAAATGTCTTTGTCAATCGTCCGATCGCTTCCTTCAAACCCGCTCAAGTCTCGACGAATAACCTGATCGATCCGTATGGAAATCTCTACGGTTATCAAAGCCCCGGTTACATCAATCCGGGGGGATTCGACCTGTGGTCCACGGGGGGGGCAGGCACTGCCACCAATTCAGCCAATGCCGCTGCCTATCTTTCTGCAACCAATAATCCAAACTCGATGAATATTAACCGTTGGATATCGAATTGGAGACGTTAATCGCCTTGTCGTTATGGAATTTGACTGGAGAATAGAGACGGCTTTGCACCCTGGGATAGAAAATCAGGATGTGGAGGAGTCTTTTGAAGACCCCTTTGGATTGAAGTTCCTCCCTGAAACGCAACGCCAGACCGGCCCGGCAAGATATTTCAACCTAGGTCAGGCGGGAAATGGCAAACTGATTTTCAGCGTCTACCGTTCCAATGGGAAAAGCATACAAATTATATCCAGTCGCGAAATGATGGAGCATGAGCAGACGTTTTACCGGAGGAAAATGAAGCAGTCCCTCGACGGGGAGGGCAGGGGATGAGCGATAAAAATCACATGTCCGGCATTATATCAGACTGGAGTCAGATACCGGTTCACCAAACAGACCGTGAGGAGTCCGAATACTGGTTTTCACACGGGCTGGATGCGGCGTTATTGCACTCCTCTTTAGTGAGTCTGGACAATACCGAGTCGACCACGATTACCCTGCGAATCGATCCGAGAATGCTTTCAAAAATCAAGCGTCTCGCACGCTTGCGTTACTTGAATTATCAGAGTATGATTAAACAATGGCTGAGCGAGAGGCTCGAGGAGGAAAGTAAAAAATGAAAATACAAAATACCAATCATCGCCAGGCAGGTATGACCCTCATTGAAATGCTCGCGGTCATCGTCATCATAGCGGTTCTCATGGGCATGCTTTTCCCCGTTGTGTCCGCTGTCAGGACATCCGCCCGGCTTGCTCAGGCGAATGTGGAAGCCGCAAGCCTCGCCACAGCATTCAAAATGTATGAAAATGAATACGGGTATTGGCCGACGAATGCTGTAGGAGCCTTTCCTGTGAACGCCAGCATTGTTGCTATACTATCGGGAACGAGTGACACTGAAAATCCCCGCAAAATCCGTTTCTATGATTTTCCACCAAACCGCGTGACGTCAGCAGGGTTTGTTGATCCTTTTCCAGCGAGTCAGAATGGAGGACTGGTCTACCAAGTGGTTCTGGATCAAGATTATGATAATGTGGTCAATGTCACAACATACTCCCAGGGACTTATCTCGAATGCCGTGGTTGTATTTATGCAGACAAACAAGAATATCAATACCACCCGCTTTGCACGTAGTTGGAAGTAATTTTCGCATGCAGACTCTTTTCTGCCGTCCTTCCTAAAAAACTCCATTCCGCTCTTGCCTTTGCAGGCACAACTTCCTAGTTTGCTTTTTCTTTAAGAAAGATATTTTTATGTTCAGAAGTAATCGACTTTGCGAGGTGAATGACGGTTTTATCGGAAAAAATGCCACATTATCCGGATGGGTGGATGTTCGCCGGGATTTGGGCGGTGTGATTTTTGTGGATTTGCGGGATCGCGACGGACTGGTGCAAATTGTTTTCAATCCCCAAAATGAGCCAGTTTTCAAGGAGGCGGAGCACCTGCGCGCCGAGGACGTGATCAAGGTGACCGGTCTTGTCCAGTCCCGTCCTGCGGGCACTGAGAACTTGAAAATTCCTTCCGGAACCATAGAGCTCGTCGTGGAGCATCTCGTCATACTGAATAAATCCGAGACACCGCCATTTCCCTTGGATCGTGAACCCGCCAATGAAGACCTGCGCTTGACCTACCGCTACCTGGATTTGCGCCGTCCTCCCATGCTTGGGAACTTGAAAACACGGCACAGCGCGGCACTCGCCACACGAAATTACTTTAACTCCCAGGGTTTTTTGGAAGTGGAGACTCCCCTGCTTTTCAAAAGCACTCCTGAGGGGGCGCGCGAATATCTGGTTCCCTCACGGGCGAATCCCGGAAAATTCTACGCGCTTCCCCAGTCCCCCCAGCAATTCAAGCAACTCTTGATGGTCAGCGGAGTGGAGAAATATTTTCAAATCGCGCGTTGTTTCCGAGATGAGGATCTCCGTGCCGACCGCCAGCCGGAATTCACCCAGATTGATCTGGAGATGTCCTTTATCACACGCGAAGACATCTACGCTTTGATCGAGGGATTGCTCAAAACCGTCTGGAAAGAAACCAAAGGAATCGACATCCAGACCCCTTTTCCGCGGCTCTCTTTTCATGAAGCGATCGACACATACGGGATTGACAAACCCGACCGGCGCTTTGATTTGAAACTGGTTGATTTCACGGAGGAATTCCGTCAAAGCCAGTTCAAGGTCTTTTCCGGTGTGATACAAAGCGGCGGAGTCATCAAGGCGATCAATGCAAAAGGTTTTGCCGTCGTCACTGCGGGCCAGCTCGACGATCTGACGAATCTGGCGAAGGCATCCGGTGCCAAAGGTCTGGCATTCATCAAGGTTGAGAATGGAGAATGGAAATCACCGATTGTAAAATTTTTCACAGAAGATGAGAAAAAGGCTTTGCAGGAAAAACTTTCGATTGAGGAAGGGGACTTGATTCTTTTCTCCGCGGGTCAATGGCTGGAGGCGTGTGAGATTCTTGGTAAAATCCGCCTGCGCTGTGCGGACTATTTGCGCGAACTCGGTAAAATCAGTATTGATCCGGAAATTTATGATTTTCTTTGGGTCATTGATTTCCCGTTGTTGACCTTTGACAAGGAGACACAGCGTTATATCTCCAGTCACCATCCCTTTACCGCCCCTTTAGAGGAAGAC
>CAYTAI010000009.1:35816-37671 GCA_964435715.1 uncultured Verrucomicrobiota bacterium
CTTTGAAAGTGCGTGGTCAACATTATGACATCGTGCTCAATGGCGTGGAGCTCGGCGGGGGCAGTATCCGGATTCACCAGCCGGACATTCAGAAAAAGCTTTTCGAGGATTTGCTCAAAATTCCAAAGGATGTCGCTGAGAGCCGTTTCGGGTACATGATCCGTGCTTTCCGCTACGGAGCACCGCCTCATGGGGGAATCGCACTGGGACTGGACCGTCTTGTGGCGATCCTGTGCGGGACGACCAGCATCCGGGATGTCATCGCATTCCCAAAAAATCAGCGCGGACAGGATTTGATGTCACAGTCACCTGCGGAGGTCGAACCTCGACAGTTGCGCGATTTGCATATTCAGGTCAATTTACCACTTTAAAAATAATCCGTGGGATGTCTTGCATTTGCAGGCTGAACCTTGGAAATTCCTAACGTGAGAACCTTTAAATTAATTTTCCTTTATATCGTCCTGGTCGCATTTTTCGGAGCCCTGCTGTCGCCGATCATCTATAATTTTGTCCAAGCGCTCTCAATGGACAATAACCTTGTCTTTTGGTTGCAGGAGCAGGATTTTGCACGCTACTTCCGCAGAACGGTCATGGTCGTGGCATTGGTCTTGATGATCCCGTTCCTCGCAAAGCTGGGGGTGAATTGGACTGACATCGGACTCAGTGCGGAGACCGGGCGCAGTCGCCGTTTTTTCGGCGGGGTTCTGGTTGGTGTCCTCAGTATCTTTTGTCTTGGTCTGGTCTATTTTGTGACCGGCGCCAGGGACTGGCGTGTGGATCCGAATCTCACCTACATGATCAGGTTTCTTTTCACCGCGATCATTGTGGCGGGGCTCGAGGAGGTTTTTTTCCGGGGTATCATTTTGTCCCGATTGAGGAAAACAATGTCGTTTTGGCTGGCTCTGGTTTCCAGCAGCCTTTTTTTTGCCGGCATCCATTTTTTAAAGCCGGGCCCTGATTTTGGCAGCGTGGATGTCACTTGGCATTCAGGATTTATGCTGATTCCGCAGAGTTTTTCTGCATTTCTGGATCCCACGGCGATCCTGTCGCAATTCACAGCACTTTTTCTTGCGGGGTTGATTCTCGGATATGCCTTCTTGAAAAAACAATCCCTGTATTTTTCCATCGGTCTCCATGCGGGCTGGGTCTATGCTCTCAAAAGCATGGGGCTGCTTACGGATAACACACGCCATCTCAACCCCCTCATTTACGGGCAAGGACTTTATGATGGGTTATTCGGGATTGTGATGTTGCTGGTTGTCCTCACAGGCTTGATGATTTATGAGTCCCGCCAAAAATCTCCGGCAGATTCTTGATACGGCCTTGGGTCTTGTCTATCCCGAGAATTGCTCCCTGACGGGGCAGGCTATCGAAAGTCGTGCGGGCTTTTGGGTGGATGAATCTGAAATCGCCAAAGTCCGGACGATTCAATATCCCCTCTGCCTCCGTTGTGGACGCCCCTACAAAGGAGTCATGCAGAATCCCGTGAGTTGCTCCAACTGCGTGAAACTCACCCTGCATTTTGAATCCGCCCGCGCCTATGCCCGGACAGTGGGCGTGGCGCGGGAAATTATTCACCGGTTCAAATATTCCCAATCCCTCTGGCTGCGCAATTTGCTCGGGCATTGGTTGGGGCTGGGGTACGAGGCTCATTATGCCGATCAGGAGTTTGACATCATCGTCCCCGTTCCCCTCCATCCACGCAAATGGCGTGAGCGGGGTTACAATCAAGCATTTGTTTTGGCTGAATTCCTCTCTCAACGCACAGGCATCTCGGTTGCGGACATTCTTTTGCGGGAACGGGACTCCTCCACTCAGACAACATTCAGTCGACAAAAACGCTTCACAAATCTCT
>CAYTAI010000009.1:37691-41025 GCA_964435715.1 uncultured Verrucomicrobiota bacterium
AACACCTTCAAACTCTCCCCTATGGCAAAAGTCCGGGACTTCAGGGTCTTGCTGGTCGATGACGTGCTCACCACAGGTGCTACGGCGAGTGAATGTGCCCGTGCACTCAAAAAAGGCGCCGCCGCTGAAGTCCGTGTCCTGACAGTCGCCCGGGGATAACTTTTTATTTATGACAACCGAACAAACAAAAACAACAAACTTTCAAAAACCCACATACTCTTCCGGGCAAACCAAAAAACGCGACATTCCCGAGGGGCTCTGGGAAAAATGCCCCTCTTGCGGGGAGATCAATTACGCCCGCGAGCTTGAGAAAAAT
Source organism: uncultured Verrucomicrobiota bacterium (assembly GCA_964435715.1). Taxonomy (GTDB): domain Bacteria; phylum Verrucomicrobiota; class Verrucomicrobiia; order JAWXBN01; family JAWXBN01; genus JAWXBN01. The sequence continues at coordinate 38,008 of CAYTAI010000009.1, forward strand.
GCCGAGATTTGTCCCAAATGCGGTCACCATAATTCCATTGGCGCGATGGATCGTATTCTGCATTTGGTCGACGAAGAGACCTTTGTTGAACTTGATGAGGAGATGGTTTCCAAGGACACCTTGAAATTCACCGGTGTCGCGGCTTACAAGGACAAGCTTGCCGAGTATCAGAAAAAAACCGGTCTCAAGGATGCCGTCATCAGCGGGCATGCAAAAATCAACGGACAGAAATTTCACATCGCCGTGATGGACTTCTCATTTCTGGCAGCCAGCATGGGCTCCGTGGTGGGTGAGAAAATCACACGCGCCATCGAGGCGGCGACCAAGGCAAAATGCCCCGTGGTGATTATCAGCGCCTCCGGGGGAGCCCGCATGTACGAGGGTATGCTCAGCCTGATGCAAATGGCAAAAACCAGCGCGGCACTCGCACGCCATGCCCGGGCGGGTCTGCCATACATCTCGATTTTGACCAATCCCACCACAGCCGGGGTCATGGCGAGTTATGCCTCCCTCGGGGATGTCATCATTGCCGAGCCAAAAGCAATGATCGGCTTCGCCGGTCCGCGGGTCATCAAAGAGACGACCCATCAGGATTTGCCTCCCGGATTTCAAACAGCGGAGTTCCTCGTTGAACGCGGTCTCATCGATATGATCGTCCCGCGTTTGCAAATGAGGGAAACCTTGAATCAGCTTTTCACTTATTTTGGTTTCGGGGATATCGAAGAGTAAAATCTTTTTTTCCTTTGGGGGAGTTCTGAATTGTTTCATTCCTATCCGCAAGCACTCCGGTTCCTGTATCAGCTGAGACAGTTTGGAACAAAACTCGGTCTTGAAAACATCCGTCGTCTGGATGAATTGCTCGGGTTCCCCTCGCGCAAGACGGCTTTTATCCACATCGCCGGGACAAACGGGAAAGGTTCGGTCGCCGTCATGCTGGAAAGCATTTTGCGCGGGGCAGGCTGCCGGACCGGACTTTTTACATCGCCCCATCTCGCCGCTTTTTCTGAACGTATCCAGGTCAATCGTGCATCCGCGGCACCGGAGCAGATTGTTTCGCTGGCAAATACGGTCATGGAGGCTGCCCAACAAATCGAGCAGGAGTCTGCAGGACGGTTTCCGACCTTTTTCGAATTTGTCACAGCGATGGCACTGGAGCAATTTGCCCGGGAAAAAGTGGATTTCGTCTTGTGGGAGACGGGGACGGGGGGGCGTTTGGACGCGACGAATCTCGTGACACCGCGCGTTTCTGTAATCACATCCATCGGGTTTGACCACAGGGCGTGGCTGGGCGATACACTGGAGCAAATTGCGCGGGAGAAAGGGGGGATTATCAAGCCGGGAGTGCCTTGTGTGGCGGGAGTGCTGCCTGACGAAGCTTCCGAGGTTGTCCATGAGACATGCCGCGAGTCGGGCAGTCCATTGATTTCATCTGCAGGATTTTCCATATCCGGATATCCGCTCGGACTCCGCGGCTCTTTCCAGAAAGACAATGCAAAAATCGTGTTGGCTGTGGTTGATTGCCTGAGAAAAGGCGGGATTGTCCTACCAGAGGAATCTGTGCGCGCCGGACTGGAATCCGCGTCATGGCCCGGGCGCATGACCCTTGTTCGGGAGACACCGCCCATGATCGTGGATGGCTGCCACAATTTGCCCGCGGCACAAGCTCTCGTCAGTGCTTTGCGTGAGGATTACCCGGGGGTCAAATGGGCAATTTGTTTCGGTGTCCTCAAGGACAAGGAGTGGCAGTCGATTCTCGATATCCTGGCTCCCGTTTCCTCACGGTTCCTTCTTGTCCCGGTCGCGAGTTCGCGCGCGGAGTCAGTCTCGGAAATCGAGACTTTCCTCCGGAAGAAGTATCCCGCATTACCCGTGGAGCAATTTGCTTCAGTGGATGAAGCACTCGTCAAATCGAGGGACAAACAAACTCTTGTATGTGGTTCCCTGTTTTTGGCGGGGGAGGTCTTGTGGAAAGCCGGAGTGCTCTCCCAAAAGGATGAACTCGAACTCAACGAAAAACTCTGAGCGGGCACAATGAATATCGAAGCGGTCACATTCGACGCCGGGGGAACCTTGATTTATCCGTCCAGACCCGTTGGCACCATCTATGCAGAGGTCTCGGCGCGGATGGGCATCGGTCTGGATCCCCAAAGGTTGGAGAATGCCTTCAAAAAATCATTTAAATCCACGGCTCCGGTTTTTGTGAATGGATACGCGCTGACGAGTTCTTCCCTCGAATGGTGGCGTCGTCTGGTCAAAACGGTTTTGGTGGAATCCGCGCAATTTGCGCCATTCGAGTCCGCCCGGCTTTTTGACGCATACTTTGATGCGGTTTATGCGGAGTTCCTCCGCGCAAATTGCTGGACGGTCTGTCCGGAACTGATGGGGATAGTCTCCGCGTGCCGTGCCCAGGGCATCAAAACGGCGGTTTTGTCAAACTGGGATTCGCGGCTGCGCCCGATTCTGGATGTCTTGGGGTTAACCCCGGGATTTGATCAAATGATCATCTCATGCGAAGCAGGGATGGAGAAACCGGAACCGGAAATTTTCAGGATTGCCGCCGCCGCGCTGGATGTGGTGCCTGGAAAAATTCTCCATGTCGGGGACAGCCGGCGGGAAGATTATGATGGTGCGGTGGCTGCGGGGATGAAAGCTTTTCTCGTCGAGTCCGACCGGAGCAATTTGCGCGGGCTGCACAATTTGCTAGGGCTGTAAGCCTTTGGGGGTGCCGAGGATTTCCCGGGCGAGAATGGCTTGCCGCAAGCTGTTTTTATCCGAGAGCAATTTGCGCAGGGGATTTTGAGCGACGGCTTTCTGGCGTCTTTTTGTGTCAGCATCCAAGGCATAGGCATTACTGGATACTTCGTTTGGTGTTGTGAATAAATGGGGTCTGTCGCTGCCGGGCAAAGAGGGAATTGGGATGGGAGGTGTCAATTTCGGCAGTGTGATATTCTCTCCCATAATGTCCCCGGAAAAATCCCTTGTCTGCGGAAAAGATTTTTCCTGGGTCGGACGGGAGCT
>CAYTAI010000009.1:41035-44586 GCA_964435715.1 uncultured Verrucomicrobiota bacterium
AAGGTGCCGGGTCGGGACGCGGAAAAAGTGATTCCGCAGGTTGACGTGGAATCGTGGGCGCGGGTGGCGGCGGCGGTGGCGGAGGGGGAGATTGAGGAGAGGATGATAACTCATCGGTCGGCAGTCCGAGAGCCTCGAGGAACTTGCGAAGCTCCTCTTCCTCGGATGTGGTTGGGGATTCCGGCTCCTGATAGACCGTTTCGTCAAAAGGAGGAGGTTGAGAAGGGGACTGCCTTTGCTCCAAGGGATTGCTCCGTTGGGAATAATCATTTTTTCGATTCTGCCTGTCCTCCTCAATAGCTTTTCTTTCTTTTGCCTCAGCCATCTTTTTGAAGATGAACTGGGCAAAATATATCACTGCCACGATCACCCAGAAGATGACCTCCACGCTGACAGCCAGAAATATTGGGGCAAAGTGCATTGATGAGAACTGTGACGGAAAAAAGTTTTTCCCCGGTTGATCAGGGTTTTGCCTCATGCGGGGCATCTGTGCCGGCGATGGACGAACGCATTTCGGTATCCGCTTGGACATTGCGGAGCTTGTAATAGTCCATGATCCCGAGATTGCCGCTGCGGAATGCCTCGGCGATGGCGAGGGGAATCTGGGACTCTGCCTCGACGACTTTGGCGCGCATTTCCTGGACGCGGGCCTGCATTTCCTGCTCGACGGCGACGGCGGCGGCACGGCGGACCTCGGCATTGGCTTGGGCGACCCGTTTGTCGGCCTCGGCTTGTTCGGCCTGGAGTTTTGCGCCGACATTCTCACCCACGTCCACATCGGCAATGTCGATGGACAGAATCTCGAAGGCTGTTCCTATCGAGACCCTTTTCCAGAACGGTTTTGGAGATGCGGTCGGGATTTTCGAGAACTTCCTTGTAGGTGTGGGCTGAACCGATCGTGGTCACGATGCCTTCACCGACACGGGCGATAATGGTTTCTTCGGTGGCACCCCCGACGAAACGCTCGAGATTGGTACGCACGGTGACACGGGCTTTGGCTTTAATCATGATTCCGTCCTTGGCAACGGCATCAATGGAGATTTTGCCGCTGGCGGGATTTGGACAATCAATGACGCGTGGATTGACACTGGTTTTCACCGCGTCGACGACATTTTTACCGGTTCCCTTGGTGGCGAGGTCGATAGCGCAGGCTTGGTCGAACTCCAGATGAATCGCCGCTTTTTGCGCGGCTATGAGGGACTGGACAACCATAAAGACATTGCCGCCGGAAAGGTAGTGGACGGAGAGTTGTTTGGTCGTCAAGGGGATGCCGGCTTGGACGGCGGTGATGCGGTTGTCCACGATGGTGGCACGGGGGATATTCCGGAGCCATAAAGCCATGAGCTCGACATAGCCGATGGGGGCACCGGAGGTTTTTGCCCGGATCCAGAGACCGAAAAAGTTTCCGATGAAAATAATGCCGATGAGGAGAAGGACGACGACGACGACTCCGATAATAATGAGGAGGATAGGGGGCATGATGATGAACCTTTTTTTTGTGTTAAGAGTTGGTTGAGGTTGAAATGGTTTTGTCTGGGGATTGCACTTCCCTGACAGTGATCACTGTACCTGAGACAGAAATTATTTCAACAAATTGTCCCGAAGCAATCATTTTCCCCTCTGTGACGACATCGTAACGTTGTCCGCCGATCTCAATGGTGCCCGCCGGACGCAACGGGGTCAGTGCTTTGCCTTTTTGTCCGATGAGTGAGGGGGATTCGGATTGACCGGGGTATTCGGCATGTTCAGGACCGGAGAGGATGATTTTTTTTCCAAAAGGGAGCTTGTCAAAGTACTTTAACCAGAAACAAAATCCGATCCCCCCGATGACCAGCACACCGAGACAATAAATAAAAGCAACTGTAAACCCGTAACTCAAGCCCGTCACCGCCGCTGCGAGGATCAGCAAGAGTCCCCCCATGATGCCGGCAATCATCCCGGGTAAAAGCGCCTCGGCACATATCAAGACAAAACCTCCCAGGGTCAGGATGATGATCAAGGTGATGATGGTATCCATCCATTCAATCTAGCGAATGTCGTTGTCCGGGCAAGAGATATTCATTGATCAATACAATTCAGGCCATATCCGGCATGGGTGTGTGGGATGTGGTCAATGCATGGTTTTTGAAAAAAATATGAATTGTTAGACAGGGATAAAATCTTGTGTGAGGTTCAGGCATGAATATTGTCTGGTTCAAAAGGGATTTGAGGATTGAGGATCATGAGGCCTTGGCTGAGGCGTCACGGCAGGGTCCGGTCTTGCCGTTGTATATTCTGGAGCCGGAGCTCTGGCGGCAGCCGGACATGAGTCACAGGCATTATGTGTTTTTATGTGAGTGTGTGCATGATGTGGACATGAGACTCAAAGCACGGGGACAAAGGCTCATTATTAAAATCGGGGATGCGCTTGAGGTGCTTGAGGATATCCGCTCACGCCATGATATTCAGGCACTCTGGTCACACCAGGAAACGGGGAATGACTGGACTTTCCGCCGTGATATGAGGGTCAAACAGTGGGCGATTGCCTCGCGGATTCGATGGTATGAACCCGTTCAAAATGGAGTCATCCGGCGTTTGCGCGATCGGAATGGGTGGGCGGCAAAGTGGCATGCTCGGATGAAAAGAGACATGTGTGAAACTCCGAAATCACTCACCCCCATTAACGAACACTCTGAAGAACTGCCGGAGCCCGCGAAGCTCGGGCTGCAAAATGACGGGTGTGGCGCGCCGCAAAAGGGAGGACGATCGGAAGCGCTCGGGTTATTGAATGGATTTTTGTCCAAGCGTGGCGAGGGTTATACAAAAGAAATGTCCTCCCCCCTGACGGCTTTCGAGAGTTGCTCGCGTTTGTCCGCGCATCTGGCCTTTGGCACGGTCTCGATTCGCGAGGTGTTTCAAGCATCAGAAAAGCGTCATCAGGAGGTCAAACAAATGCCCCGCACGACCCGGGGAAAATGGCCGGGTGCCCTGCGTTCTTTCTCCGGCAGACTGCGATGGCACTGCCATTTTATCCAGAAACTTGAGGATGAACCGCGCATTGAGTTTGAAAACATGCATCCGCTCTACAACGGGTTGAGGGAAAATGATTTTAATGAAAAATATTTTGAGGCATGGCAGGCAGGCAAAACGGGATACCCGATGATCGACGCTTGCATGCGCGCGCTCAAGGCCACGGGCTGGCTGAATTTCCGCATGCGCGCGATGTTGATGAGTTTTGCCAGTTATCACCTTTGGCTTCATTGGCGCAAACCCGCCTTGTATCTTGCTCGATTATTCACTGATTACGAGCCGGGAATCCACTACAGCCAGGTGCAAATGCAGTCCGGAACGACGGGTATCAACAGCATTCGCATTTATAATCCTGTTAAACAGGGCATAGATCATGATCCGGACGGCAGATTCATACGCGACTGGGTGCCAGAGCTGCGGAATCTGGATCGGGAGTTTATTCATGCACCTTGGCGGGCTCCGTCCCGGATGGGGGACTACCCTTTGCCGATTGTCGATGAGGCTCCCGCCCGGAAAGCAGCTGCGGACACACTCTACAACCT
>CAYTAI010000009.1:44598-47121 GCA_964435715.1 uncultured Verrucomicrobiota bacterium
GCGACGGAATCATCTGGAGCACCGGGAAATCTCCCGGAAAATCGTGCAAAAACACGGCAGTCGCAAGTCCGGTTTGCACAGCACCGCAAGGCGTAAAAGTGTGAAATTAAAACCCGCTTGTCCGGCACAAACGGAGTTCCTCCTCTAAGAGTATATTGGCAAAATATTTATCCTATGCGGTTGATTCTTTTACAAAAAAATCCACAGATTACACAGATGGACACAGACTTTTTGGAATAGAGGGCGCGTACTCCCGCACCGTCGGATTTTTTTTGAAGGCGGGCAATTTTTTCACGCGAAGAAAAAAATAAAACCACAGAGTGACAGAGGGCGCTGAGACAAAAGAGAACATGAAGAATGTTGTGGGGACAAGTTGCCTGTCCCGATTCGGTAGTGGGAACCCGCTTTCCGTTCTTTCCCTGTGCAACTTGCCCGGTCACCGTGCCTTGAGCGTCCCCGCTCATGAATCACCACCGTCACGCCATCGCGTGCTGAATCTGAGGATGTCCTTATTCTTTTGTTGTTCCAAGTGTGATTTCAACGGAAGAGCCATCCGACAGGATCAACTTTTTGGTCTCTCCACTCCTCAGGTCAACTTTAAAGAGGATCTCTCTCGTCTTGAAATCGAAGATGCCAGAATCTTTCTGGTCTTCTGACTGGATCGCTTCACGCAGTGTAAATAAACCCTGCGCGTGAATTCTGTCGCCTGCAATTTTTGGGGTTATATCCAGAAATATGCCCGATGGGAGCTGATAAGTTTCATTCACGATATGATCCGTTGAAATGGAAGTTTTTGCATGTTGGCCATCCACCGTGGTCAGCTTGGGCGGAGACAGCACGTCCCCGGACGCAGACCTGAATGTGATCTGAACTTCAACACCCAATGGCTCTGCCGTGCAAAATATTGTAATGAATGCGAGAATGACAGTCGAGACGAGGATGGTTTTCATAATTGTCGAGCATATCCAAACTCACCCACGGCGGGAATGGAAGCCCGAATTCAAACTGGCGCGTTGCCCGCCGCTCTCTCACTACTTGCGTCTTTGAAGTTTTCACTTTTTTCTATTCAAAAATGTCAAATCGCGGTCTAACCCCTGCGATGACTCTTACGACTCGATTATCTTGCCTTAATAAATACTTTCTCATCAGCATCCCAAATTGCTTTTGCAATATTGGGATTAATCTCAAATTCATAATCAGGAATTTCCTGATTTATTTCAATTTCTGTAATTGCGGCGACACCTTTGTAGATATTTTCGCCGGTTTTTTCATCATTTAGTTCAACCTCAAAGGTTGATGGATATGTAAAGATTCCCGTCTTGACAACCTTTTTTTCATACTTTAACACTCTGCAACGATAAATCAGATGACCTTGTGTCCCGTTTTCATTCTCCACAGAATAAGAATACTCCTCTGGAAACATTTCCTTATTCATCTTAATGACAAGAACTCCTTTAGTGTTAAAGTTTTGAATTCCTTTGATCGTTATCAGTCCCTTTGCATTGTCATAAATCGGTGATTTTGACTTAAGTTTTGTCCAAAACTCCTGACTTGTCAGACTATCAAGGTTTAGAATAATTGGATACTCCTCATCACTTTCCAGAGCAAATCCGTTGAAGGGCTTGAGTAGCAAGTCGCACTCTAATAGATCTATATTACTTTTAGGCTGAGCTTGTCGCCAAGATAGTGTGCGAATTTTATCGATATAGAGTTGAAACTTTTTGCCGTCATAAGCACATACTATTTTCTCACCATCGCCTGTTTTTTGCCAAGGAGAATCCGACGTTTTCACCTCATAATAATATTTTCTTCCGCTCATCCTGCATTTGATTGTTCTTATCCAAGGATTTTGTTTTAAAGCATTTTTTGTCAAAAATGGCTTTGAATGTTGTATTTTTATTTCTCCTTTATATTTTACAGACTGTATCAATTCAATATGACTGATAATAGACTTATAAACAACGTCAACCTCCTTGTCTTGAGGATTTTGTGCATGTGCAGCCGTGCACAGGAATAGTAAAATAACAGCGATTATTTTCATTGTCTCGGAGCTGGTGTTAGTCCTTTTTATCATCGTGCGTGAATATTCGGACAAACAGGATTGCTATAATCGTCCATATGGCGAAACGAGAAATGCCAACGCCCATTAAACCAAGGCGCAGTGCGTTTGCTGCGAGCAGGACTACGTACACAGTGCAAATCGTCCACACGATGAACAGCCACTTGCTTCTTTTCGCGGGCGACCGCCAGATCAACACAAGCGGAATCGCTCCGGCTCCCGCAAACATGGCAACTTCGAACAATGCAAGCAGGTTATAAGCACCTTGATGATACGCCAGCCCGACGACACCGATAATCATCTTTGCAACCCAAATGCATACAACTGCACAAAGCACACTGAGGATAAGCTTCTCAATTTTCATTATAGTCCTTTGCCTAACATGCATTAGACAGAAATCATTCTGTCTATCTCCCCGAATTTCTGCCTATCCAGAACAAAGAAATTGGATTGTTTTTTTGATA
>CAYTAI010000009.1:47131-53163 GCA_964435715.1 uncultured Verrucomicrobiota bacterium
TGCAGTACGATCAAATCAAAGCATTTTGAGTGGCTGGAAACAATCTCAAAATAGGGATTAACCGCGGATAACACGGATGGCGCGGAGAGTGTGAGCTACCATCATCGGAGTCTTGTGATCAGATTGTCGTATTCGCTATGGTGGCCAATCCAGAACCATACAATATCATTCCCGTCCTCGACGGCGACAGCGCGATAATGGATGCCGACACGAACACACCACATTCTTCCAACCTTCTTGAAATGCAAGGAAGGATGGTGTGGGGAGGACTTGAGCAGGTCGTAATTTTGGTCGGCAAGCTTCTGAATCTCTTGGGAAGCAGGTGATAGAATTTCCAGAACTTGGCGTTCGCCCGGTGTCTCACAAGTCAGTGCAGCGTCCTTCACGCAAATCCCTGATGGCTTCATCCGCGAGGGTATCCAGACGGCCTGCGGCCACATCTTCCTCAAATTGCTTGTCCCAAGCATCCGCGTCGAAGCTGAGAAACCAATTTCGGAAACTGGTCAGTTCAGCCCGCGACAGATTTTTAACTGCGCTTTCGATTTCTTGGACAGTGCTCATACTGTCATTATCATTTGGCTGATGGCGCTCTGCAAGCAGTTTTTTTACCCTGCCGATTGCAGCGGATTTTTTGGAATGGAGGGCGCGTGCTCCCGCACCGCCTATTATTAAGGACAGCCACAAAAAGGCACAGAGGGATTAACCGCAGATGGCGCGGATGGCGAGGATGAGATTTTAGAAATAGTTGAAAGTTTAAAGGTGCAAGTGGTCAGTGAAACAGAAAGAATCCAGAATTCAGGAGTCAGAATTCAGAATGAAGTCAGGCGCAAATTGCGCCGAGTAAGTGATTCCTTCGGGCGGGGACGCCCTCGCTGACACGCGGGATCCCGATACCGCATCAGGACAAGCTACGGGCCCTACAGCTCGAAAAATCTGTGTCCATCTGCGAAATCTGCGGTTTAATCTCTCTTTGTGGTGACAAGGGGCTGCCGGTGTTTAGGTGCGCTCAATGAGTGGGGGAAATGAATCTGTGGTTTGGAACTGAGGCGGCTGAAATTTTACATGAATTTGCTTAAAAAACCACAACTAATAAGGTTTTTGATTTCGAGAGGATACAACTAATTGTGTTATTGCAACAATTTGCTGTTGCGGGGGTAAGCGTTTTTCTCTACAACAAATTCCAACAAAAAACTTCACGGAAAAGACACTGACCTATGCCCGAAAAGACTGATGCAGTTATCGACGAAACGGAAACGCAAAACAAAAGAATCGAAGGTTCATACGATGCCAGCAAGCTCGGCCAGCTCAAGGGCTTGGAAGCGGTTCGCAAAAAGCCCGGCATGTATATCGGGGGAACCGATGAGCGCGCCCTGCACCACTGTGTTTCGGAGGTTTTGGACAATTCCATCGACGAACACCTCGCCGGACATGGCAGCCGCATTGAGGTAACGATCCATGTGGACGGTTCGATCTCCATCCGCGACTTTGGCCGGGGAATTCCTGTGGACATCAATAAGGACAGCGGACTGCCCGGTGTGGAGCTGGTCTTGACCACCCTGCATTCCGGTGGAAAATACGGTCAGGGCGGATACAAATTCACCGGGGGAACCCACGGTGTCGGAGCAAAATGCGTGAATGCCGTCTCCGAGTGGTTCGAGGTGGAGGTGTCCCGTGACGGCAAAGTGTATCACATGGGCTTCGAGCGCGGCAAAACCGTGAAGAAACTCGAGGTCATCGGCAAGTCAAAGAACACCGGCACGCTGATCACATTCATGCCCGACCCGGAGATTTTCCGCGAGACGACCATTTTCAAGTCCGAGATCATCACCAAGCGCCTGCGCGAGCTGTCCTTCCTGAACAAGGGGCTGGAGATCATTTTTAATGACGAGCGCGAGAATGACGAGCCGGAGCAGCGGTTTTACTTCAAGGACGGTGTGGTGGAATTCGTCAAACAGCTCAACCAGAGCAAGGAGGCGATTCATCCCAAGCCCATCGTGATTCGCAAGGAGATTCACACGCAGAATTCCGAAAAGGCCGTGGAAATCCATTTCGAGGGGGTCATTCAGTATAATGACAGTTACAACGACCAAGTGTTGTGTTTTACGAACACCATTCACAACCCCGACGGCGGCACGCACCTGTCCGGATTCCGCACCGCGCTGACGCGCTCGATCAATCAATACGCGAAGTCGAACAATTTGCTCAAGGACAAGGATCCGAGCATCTCCGGTGACGACGTGCGCGAGGGATTGACGGCGGTTATCTCGATCCTGCACAGCGACCCGAAATTCGAGTCCCAGACCAAGGTCAAGCTCCTGTCGCCCGAGGTCGAGGGTGTCGTCTCCTCGGCGACTTACGAGGGGCTCATGAGTTTTTTTGACGAGAATCCCCCGATCGCCAAAAAGATCATTGATAAGTCGCTGACCGCCGCCCGCGCCCGTGAGGCGGCGCGCAAAGCCCGCGAGGCGGTTCGGAAAACCGCCATGAGCGGCGGCGGACTGCCCGGCAAACTCGCCGATTGCTCCGACCGCAGCCCGGAGAATTGCGAACTCTACATTGTCGAGGGTGACTCCGCCGGTGGTTCGGCCAAACAAGGTCGCGACCGCCGTTACCAGGCGATTCTCCCGATCAAGGGCAAAATCCTGAATGTCGAAAAAGCCCGCTTGGACAAGGTTCTGCAAAATGACGAGATTCGCACCATGATCACCGCCATCGGCACCGGAATCGGTGACGGGGAGGGCGAGGGCGCCTTTAATTTGGAGAGACTGCGTTACCACAAAATCATCATCATGACCGATGCCGACGTGGACGGTTCGCATATCCGAACCCTTCTGCTGACATTTTTCTACCGGCAAATGCCCCAGCTCGTGCAAAAGGGATTCGTCTATGCCGCCCAACCTCCGCTCTATTACATCAAACGCAAGAAGCGCGAGGAATACATCGAGGACGACGCGAAGCTCAATAAAATCCTGATCCAACTCGGCGTCGAGGAGGTTCGCATCAAAAACCTCGCCGATGGAAAAGAAATCCCGCAGAAACAGGTCGAGGAAATGCTCATTCTGCTGGAGACACTGAATAAATACAGCCGGGCGATTGCGAGGCACGGTGGCGATTTCGAGGCTTACCTCGAGGCGCGGGACAAGAAAACCGGGGAGCTGCCCAAGCATCTCCTGCGCATTCGTGCGGGCAATGACGAGACCGTGCATTATTTCCTCTCCGACGAGGCGCTCGCGCAATTTGCTCTGGCGAATCCCGACCTGAGCATCGGGGGGCAGCGGGAATCCACTGAGGAGGAAAAACAGGAAAAGCCCGACAAAAACGCGGTCAGCCGCCGTTGCATCCATGTCACGCTCACGGAGAGCAAGGCGATCAAGGATTTGCTCGATAAGCTTTCGAAAAAGGGTCTCGAAGTCGATCATTTCTCCGCGCAGGACCAGCCGCTTTTCGAGGTGATCGAAGGCTCCGGTGAAAAGGAAAAAGCCCACGCCATTTTCTCCGTGCCGGGCATTCTGGACAAAATCATGGAAATCGGGCGGCAGGGAGTCCAGATCAAACGGTTCAAAGGTCTGGGTGAGATGAATCCCAAGGAGCTTTTTGCCACGACGATGGACCCGGAAAAGCGCAAGTTGCTCCGGATCGACATTGCCGACGCGACGCACGCCGATGAGATGTTCACCAAGCTCATGGGCGATGTCGTCGAGCCCCGGCGCCAATTCATTCAGGACAACGCGCTCAACGTTCGCAATCTCGACGCATGAGTCTCTGGCCGCCTGAAAAAAGCTGCGGACGCTTTTTTTAGGACGCGGAAATTGCTTGAAAAAAATCTTTAAAATCACACGACAGAAAAAGAAAAGTTATTATGGCTGAAGAATCCCTCTTTACACGGAATGAACGGATCGAACCGATCAATATCACCGACGAGATCAAACAATCCTTTTTGGATTATTCGATGTCGGTGATTGTGTCCCGCGCCCTGCCGGATGTGCGCGACGGACTCAAGCCCTCCCAGCGCCGCATTCTCTACGCCATGCGCCAGCTCGGGCTCCAGCCCAACCGCAAACATCTCAAGTGCGCGAAAATCGTCGGTGAAACGATGGGTAACTACCATCCGCACGGTGACGGCGCGATTTATCCGACATTGGTTCACATGGCGCAACCGTGGAGCATGCGCGAGATGCTCGTGGATGGGCAGGGGAATTTCGGCTCCGTCGAGGGCGACCCTCCCGCGGCGATGCGTTACACCGAGGCGCGCATGACCCATCTCGGCGCGGTGATGATGGAGGACCTCGACAAGGACACGGTGGATTTCCAGCCGAATTACGACGAGACACAGACCGAGCCCACTGTCCTGCCCTCGGCATTCCCGAATCTCCTCGTCAATGGCGGAGTCGGAATCGCCGTCGGCATGGCCACGAATCTGCCCCCGCACAATCTTGGCGAGGTCATCGACGGCATTTGCGCCCAGATCGATGATCCCCAGATCAAGATCGAAAAGCTCAATAAAATCATCAAAGGCCCGGACTTTCCGACGGGGTGTTCGATCACGGGATTCCAAGGCATCAAAGATTATTTCGCCACCGGACGCGGCAGCATGAAAGTGCGTGGCACCGTTGGCCTCGAAGAAGTCAAAGGCGGCAAGGAGCGCATCGTCGTCACCGAAATCCCCTACGGGGTCAACCGCGCGACATTGGTGGAGCGAATTGCCTCGCTGGTGAATGAAAAAATCCTCACCGACATTTCCGCTGTCCGCGATGAGTCCGACGAGAATACCCGCCTGGTCATCGAACTCAAACGCGACGCGGTGGCGCGTGTGGTCATCAATAACCTCTACAAACACACCACGCTGGCGACATCATTCAGCACCCACATGCTGGCGATCGATCACGGCAAACCCAAGACGTTGAATATCAAGGAGGTCATCGCCTGTTACATCGAGCACCGCCGCGAGGTCATCATTCGCCGCACGCGGCATGAACTCAAGAATGCCGAGGCGCGCGCCGAGACCCTTGAGGCTTACCTGATCGCGTTGTCGCATCTGGATGAATTCATCAAAATCATTCGCAACTCCAAAAGCCGGGACGAGGCGCGGATCAAATTGCTGGGATTCGATTTCACGCGGGCGCAGGTGGAGAAAATCGGAATCCTCATTCGCAGCGAGGCGCGGCTGACCAATGGCCGGTATGCATTCAGCGAGGCCCAGGCTGATGCGATTCTCGAGCTTCGCCTGTATCAACTCACCGGTTTGGAAGGTGAAAAAATCCGTGAGGAATACGCCGAGCTGGTCAAAAAAATCGCCGACCTGTTGGACATTCTGGCGAAGGAATCCCGCGTCCTGAGCATGATCAAGGCCGAACTCAAGCTCATCAAGGACAAGCACGCCACCCCGCGCCGCACGCAAATTGTTCCGGACGAAGGCGAGATGGACATCGAGGATTTGATTCCCAATGAAGGGGTCATTATCACGCTTACTCACAACGGATTGATTAAACGAACCAATGTATCGAGTTACCGCGCCCAGAAACGCGGGGGCAAAGGCGTCATTGGCATGACAACAAAAGAAGGGGAGACAGAACAGGAGAATGATTTTGTCGAACATCTTTTCACCGCCTCCACTCATGATTACCTGATGTTCTTCACCAATACAGGCCGGGTCTATGTCGAGCGGGTTCATGAAATCCCGGACATGGGCCGCGCCGCCAAAGGCCGGAGCATTGCCAATCTCCTCCAGCTCAAAGAAGGCGAAAAAATCGCCGCCTTGATCCGGATGCTCTCCAAGAAAGGCGGACAGGGCGAGGATGTGACGTGGGAACAGCCTGGTTACATTTTCTTTGCGACCAAAAACGGCACGGTGAAGAAAACCGAGCTGTCCGCGTATCGCAACGTGAATAAGAACGGGATCATCGCCATCGGAATCGATGAAGGGGATGACCTGATCGAAGTCCGTCACACCAGTGGACACGACGAGATTGTGCTCATCACCAAAGAAGGCATGAGCATCCGGTTCAGCGAGGAGGACGTCCGCTCCATGGGAC
>CAYTAI010000009.1:53251-65461 GCA_964435715.1 uncultured Verrucomicrobiota bacterium
CTGGTGGCTGGGGAGAATGGAATCGGCAAACGCACGGATTTTGAGGAATACCGGAAACAGTCACGCGGCGGCAAAGGCATCATCACGATGAAAACCACCGAGAAAACCGGCGGGGTCGTGGGAGCATTGACCGTTCGTGACGAGGATGAAATCATGATCATCACGGTCGGCGGACAAATGGTTCGCACTCCGGTCAAACAAATCCGTGAGGCGGGACGGAACACAATGGGAGTCAAACTCGTCAATCTCGACGAAGGCGACAAACTGCAAGCCATCGCGCCTGTCATCTCCGAAAAACAGGAGGATGAATCTTCAGGCGGAGAAGAGGCGGCGACACTGGCCTAGCGGCCTTTGATTTCCCAAACGGAATCAGATTGAGTAATCGTCGGCGAAAAGCTGGGCGTTGCGGACGGTGAGATGGACAGTCTGGCCCTTGGCGAGGTTCAAGTCGAGGTACTCCTCCCGTGTCAGGCTGGCGTGGACGCTTTCGCCATTGTCTGAGCGTTTCAGATGGATCTGGCTGCTGGCGCCGGAGAATGTGGTGCCGATGACAACAGCCTCCAAAGAGCCTGTGCCCGGAGGATGTTTCAAATGGATGCGGATGTCCTGCGGACGCACATAGGCCACGCCTTCGGACGCGTTTTCCGGGGTGTTTTTCTTGGAGAGGGTGAATTCCTTGCCGTCAATCAGGATCGCCCCGCCATTGATGCGGCCACGAAAGAGATTCACACTGCCGATGAATTCGTAAACAAAGGGGTTGGCAGGATGGTCATAAACATCCTCCGGCGTGCCGATCTGCTCGATTTTGGCATGGTTCATCACGACCACCTCGTCGGCGAGTTCCAGCGCCTCCTCCTGGTCGTGGGTCACAAAGATCGTGGTGATTTTCATCCGGTCGTGGAATTCCCGGAGCCAACGGCGCAGGTCTTTGCGGACTTTCGCGTCGAGGGCGCCGAAGGGTTCGTCCAGAAGCAAAATGCGGGGTTCGACCGCCAGCGTGCGCGCGAGGGCGATCCTTTGTTTCTGGCCGCCGGACAGTTGCGAGGGGTAGCGCGAGGCAAATTGCCCGAGCTGCACCAGATCGAGCAGCTCATGCACTTTTTGTTTGATCGTCTCCTTCGACGGCCGCGTGGCGGATGGGCGGACATTCAGGCCGAAGGCGATATTGTCAAAGACTGTCATGTGTTTGAAAAGAGCGTAGTGTTGGAAGACCAATCCCACATTGCGCTCTTTTGGGGTGAGCGCGGTGACCTCCTGGTCGTTAAAGTAAATCGTTCCCTCATTGGCGAAGTCCAGTCCCGCGATGAGCCGGAGCAGGGTTGTCTTGCCTGAACCGCTGGGGCCGAGAAGTGCGACGAGTTTTTCTGGTTGAATTGTCAGGCTGACATTGTCGAGCGCCTTGTAGGAGCCGAATTTTTTGGTCAGGTTTTTGACTTCGACGGATATGGTTTGGCTCATGGAACGGTTCCCTCCGGAACAGTGGGTTGATGGTGTTCGAGTTTGGTTTCCGCGACGGATTTGGCCACGATGGTCACGACCGCCAGCAGCGCCAGCAGCGAGGAGATGGCGAAAGCGGCGGCAAACTGGTATTCATTGTAGAGGATTTCAATATGCAGGGGCATGGTGTTGGTTTTGCCCCGGATATGGCCGGAGACGACCGAGACCGCGCCAAATTCCCCCATTGCCCGGGCATTGCACTGGATCATGCCGTAGAAAAGCCCCCACTTGATATTGGGCAGGGTCACCCGCCAGAAAATCTGCCAGCCATTGGCGCCGAGCATGACCGCGGAGATTTCCTCGTCCCGGCCCTGCGACTGCATCAGCGGGATTAGCTCCCGCGCCACAAAGGGGAAGGTGACAAAAATCGTCGCCAGCACAATGCCCGGCAGGGCGAAAATGATTTTGTATTCAAAATCAGTCAGGCCTTGCAGCCAAGAGGCGACAAAACCGGGGTAATACGACTGGTATTGCAAGAGCCACTGGGCGCCCTTGCCGATGGTGTCGGGAGGGAAAAAACCGTGAACCGAATACAGGAGCACAAGCATCAAGCCGGCGATGACCGGAGAGATGGAGAAGGGGACATCAATAAAGCTGATCAGGACACTCTTGCCCCTGAAATCATATTTTGTGATCGCCCACGCCGCGCAGAGGCCAAACAGCGTGTTGAACACGAGACAGAAAAAGGCGGCCCACAGGGTCAATTTGATCGCGTGGAGCGCGGCGGGCTCAACAATCGCCGCCCAGAAAACCTCCACACCGCGCCGGAACGCCTCGAAAAAGACGGTGACCAGCGGAAGCACAAGGAAAAGTGCGAGAAAGGCGAAGACCGCACCAATGACCAGAATTTTGGCCCAGCGTGGGTCTTGGCAGGCGTGTTTTGTGAGATAAGCGCGTGTGTTCATGGTGGGGGGAATCAAGCCGAGCGTCTGCGGCTCCAGATTTGTAGGGCGTTGACGGCGAGGAGGAAAACAAAGGAGATGACGAGCATCGAGAATCCCAGTGCGGTGGCGCCCTGATAATCATACTCCTCCAAACGCATGATGATGAGCAGGGGAGTGATCTCGGTTTTCATCGGCATATTGCCCGCGATAAAGACCACCGAGCCGAATTCCCCGACCGCGCGCGCGAAAGCCAGGGTGAACCCCGTGACAATCGAGGGCAGAAGCTCAGGCAGAATCACCTTGGTGACGGTTTGCCAGCGGTTGGCTCCGAGGCTGGATGCCGCTTCCTCCAGCTCCGTGTCGAGGTCTTCCAGAACCGGCTGCACGGTTCGGACCACAAAAGGCAGGCCGATAAAGGTCAGGGCAATGACAATGCCCAGGGCGGTGTAGGAGATTTTGATTCCCTCCGGAGTGAAGATTTGCGCCAGCAGGCCGTCAGGGTCGGAGGCGAGGTATTGCAGGAAGGGAAAATTCTCATAATTAAAAAAGAGGAAGGGTTTGCCGATGAATCCATTTGGGGCATAAATGGTGCAAAGGGTGATTCCCGCGACCGCCGTGGGCAGGGCAAAAGGCAGATCGACCAAGGCATCGATGATTTTTTTGCCGGGGAACTCATATCGGATCAGCACCCAGGCCGTCAGAACGCCAAAGACCAGATTAATCAGAGCGGCCACAAGGCTCGCGCCAAAAGTGATGCGATAGGAGGCGAGCACACGCGGCGTGGTCACAGACGCCCAGAATCCCTCCCAGCCCATTGGCAGGGTTTTGATCACGACAGCGGCAATGGGGAGCAAAACAATCAGGCTCAAATAGAGCATGGTGAATCCCATTGTCAGCCCAAAGCCGGGGATCACTTTTCGATTTTTGTTTTTCGATTTCATAAATGGGTCAACTGTGAATGGATCCCCGGCACACAGGAGAATTATGTGCCGGGAATTTTTTCAACCTAAACAAACGACCTAACTTGGAAAAGCTGGATGATGACTGAAGTTGCCGAATGACTACCTCTGGAGTCGTCTTTTCTATTTTTTGTAGAGCTGGTCAAAGACACCACCCTCATCAAAAAACTTTTTCTGAGCCTGCCCCCAACTGCCAAAAACCGAGTCGATTTCAAAGAGTCTGACATTTTTGAATCGGGAGGCATTTTTGGCCAAAACTTCCGCATTCCGGGGACGGAACCCTTTCTGGGCGATCACGTTTTGAGCCGGTTCACTCCAGAGATAGGTGAGATATTCTTTGGCCAGCTCCGTGGTTCCATGCTTTGCAGCAACCTTGTCAACGACCGCGACGGGCATATTGGCGACAATGCTGCTGGATGGAACGACGACATCGAATTTGTCACCGCCGATTTCACCCTTGATGAGCAGAACTTCCGCCTCGAAAGTGACCAACACATCACCGATGCCGCGTTGGACAAAGGATGTTGTCGCGCCGCGCCCGCCGGTTTCCAGAATGGGCACATTCTGATAGAGTTTTTTGATGAAATCCTTTGCTCCATCCTCGCCGTATTTCTGAAGGGCGTATTCATAAGCCGCCAGAAAGGCGTATTTGCCATTGCCACCGGTTTTCGGGTTGACTTTGACGACTCCCACGCCGGGTTTGACCAGATCATCCCAGTCACGGATTTTTTTGGGGTTTCCCTTCCGGACGAGGAAAATCATCGTCGAGTAGTAGGGGGCGCTGTTATTGGGAAAAAGCTTTTTCCAGTCTTTGGGAACAAGGCGTCCACGCTCATAAAGGATGTCGATATTTGTATCCTCATTGAGGGTCACGACATCAGCCTCCAGTCCGTCCACAACGGCACGGGCTTGACGACCCGAACCGCCATGTGACTGCTCGATTTTGACCTCTTTCCCGGTTTTCTGTTTGTAATAATCCTCAAAAAGCGGGTTGTAAGCCGAGTAGAGTTCCCGGGAGATGTCAAATGACACATTCAGGAGTTTTTGCTGCCCGCTTGCGGGAACCAGAAAGGTTCCCGCAAGAATGGCAATGATTGAGAGGGTTTTAATGTTAGGCATTATGATCAATCTCTGGAAAAATTACTTTTTGGTGATTTCGTCGAAAATGCCACCGTCATTAAAATGTTCCTTCTGGGCTTTGTCCCAGCCGCCAAAATCGGCGATGGTGACGAGATTCAGCTTTGGAAAAAGCTTCGCATATTTGGCAGCAGCGGCGGCGCTGCGCGGGCGGTAGAAGTGTTTGCCAATAATGTCTTGCGCCTCCTCGGTGTAAAGGAATTCGAGATAGGCCTTGGCGACTTCGGCATTGCCCTTTTTGTTCGCGTTTTTGTCCACGACGGTGACAGGCGGCTCGGCGAGGATGCTCAAGGAGGGAATCACGATCTGGGTCTGGCCGGGGAGTTCTTTCTCCAGCAGATGCGCCTCGTTTTCCCATGAGAGGAAGACATCGCCGATTTTGCGCTGTCCGAATGTTGTGGTCGCGCCGCGCGCGGCGCGGTCGAGAACAGGGACATTCGCGTAGAGTTTTTTGACGAAATCCTTGGCCGCCTCGTCAGAACCGTATTTTTTCTTTGCGTATGCCCATGCCGCGAGGTAATTCCAGCGCGCTCCGCCGGAGGTTTTCGGGTTTGGAGTGATGACTTTGATACCCGGTTTGACGAGATCATCCCAGTCCTTGATTCCTTTTGGATTGCCCTTGCGAACGACAAATACAATTGTGGAAGTGTAGGGGGAACTGTTGTCCGGGAGGCGTTTTTGCCAGTCTTTTGGGAAGAGATTGGCCCGCTCCGCGATGACAGAAACGTCGTATGCCAACGCCAGTGTGACCACATCGGCCTCAAGTCCGTCGATGACCGCCCGCGCCTGACTGCCGGAGCCGCCGTGGGACTGGTCGATGGTGACATCCTCTCCGGTTTTTTGTTTCCAGTGTTTTTTGAAAGCCTCGTTGTAGTCCGAATAGAGTTCCCGGGTGGGGTCATAGGACACGTTGAGGAGTTTTTTCTGGGCCAGGGCGGCAGATGCCGCCAAGCCCAGGGTTAATGCCGTGACGGCAATGGTTCTGATTGTCTGATTCATGTGATAATAACCTCTGGTATTTTAGTTTGGGAGTTTAGAATGCGAGTTGGAAACGGGTGAAGAGGGCGTGCTCGTCCTGGCTGATGGTGGAGTTCAGCGCGGGTTTGACATTGCGAAAACCGGTTTGATAGCTGGTTTGGTTGTAGTCAATGACGAATTTGACATTGTCATTGAGATACCAATTCACCGCCACGCCAAAGGAATCCGCACCCCGCGCCGAAGTCGCGGCACTGGCGTAACCACGCGAAAAGGCGTCGCCGTCAAAGCGGACTTGCTGGTAGCGGGTGGCCAATTGCAAAGCGCCCCATTGTCCCTCAAAGAAGTTGAAGGGTTTCTTCACCTTGATTTTGTTGTAGGAATTGTCCGCGCCCCAGACATAGGAGGCCTGCACTTGCCACGCGCTATTCTGGAATGTGTCCGTCCGTGTGGTGGCTCCAGCGCCTGTGCTCAGGGTTTGTGAGGAGATGATGTATTCACCCAGCAGACCCCAGCCACCATAATACCAATAGGCTTGGGGGGAAATGCGGTAGGCTTCCCCGTCGGCAACGAGTGTTCCACCCACTTGTGTGGCATAGGTGAATATCGTTTGTTGCCCCGGAGAGACATAGCCTGATGGTGCGGCGTTATTCCGGTCACCATAGGTGCCGGAGACACCGACCCCGAGGCCTTCGACATATTCCCAGCCGGTTTTTTTGAAGGGGAATCCAAAGATGCGCCCGGCGAATTCCTTGTCATCGGAGACATCGGTGTTGAACCCGTTGTTGCCACCGGATTGACCGTCGAATTTCCCATTCCAGATGCCGACCTCATAGTTGAGCGATTTGTCCCAGACATCACCGCGCACAGCCGCGCCAATATCACGGTTCGGGGCAAGGCCGGAGGGGAATCCGCGCTCGACAAAGATGATGGCATTGCCGGACTGGAGGCGTTCCAGGGAAACCGGGCTTTTCCATTGGCCGATTTTCAACTGTGCCTCATCGACAAAGTTAATATTCAGCCACGCATCCAAAAGGGACGGGGTGCCGGCGAGTTCCGGCGTGATATTAAAGGTAAACCGTTCGGCAAAGGTTCCCGAGATGGACGGTCTGACCCGGCGCAGGAGGAATGCGTCATTGGAAGTGGCCGCCGCATTTTGCTCGTCGGCAATAAACCAGCGTGAGTCCACATGGAGCAATCCGCCGAGGCGAATCTGGTATTTTTTGTCCGCAGACTCGAAACGTATGCCGCTGTCACCGATGCGGAATGTCGGGTTGGTTTTCCGGCGTCTTTCCGCTTCTTCCTCGGCGATTTCATTTTTGCGCTCCAAAATGGCGATTTGCTCGCGCAATTCAGCGAGTTGTTGATGCACGGAACCGCCCCCGCCGTAAGAGCCGCTTCCTTCTGCTCCCGCTTGGAGGAGAGGCGCTGTGGAGAGAGTGGTGATCATCGTGACGAGTTTTAATAGTTTGACTGATTTCATTGAGTGTTCCTGATTTTGCAGGCACTCCTTCCGGTGATCCGGTCATTCGATGCGATGGTTGTTTTTTTGATTTAGGTTTTTTGTGTGCCGCCCGTTGACGGGTCGGTAAAAGAGGAACCGAGTCGGAATTTTTCAGATTTCTCGACCTGCACGACCTTGCCATCGTGGACAGTGAGAATGATTTGGCCGAATCGCAGGGATTGAACCGCCTTTTGAACGATTTCAGTCCAGTGAATGGTTGTGCCGGCCTGTATTTTTTCTGAATGACTCATATACGTCTTAATTGGTCGTTATTGTGTGCAAAAAATTTTTTAGATGCCCGCCCCTCCGACAAGGCGTTCCGAGAAAACCTCCTCGGTGGTGACGGGTTTGCCCCTGAAAACAGCCGCCAAGCTGGCATTGTCCATCAGCCCGGCGACGTAATTGCGAATGTCCAACATCACCCGGCGGAACCGGCAGAGGGGTTCCTGCGAACACCTCTCATAACCCGTGACCGAGACACAGCCGATGGGGGCGAGAATGCCGTCGAAATGGCGCACGATCTCGCCCAGGGCAATTTGCTCTGGCGGCTTGGCGAGCAAATATCCGCCGTGCGCACCGGGGATGCTTGCCACCCAGCCCTTGGCTTTCAAGTCCAGCATGATGTGTTCCAAAAACCGTTTGGGAATGTCATTGCGCCGGGCCAGCTCCCGAATCGGGATGGGATGCCGGGACTCGTAAGCCTCCACCAGAGTGAAGACCGCACGCAGGGCATAATCGGTTTTCTTCGACAACTTCATAATAACGATTGAATAAGTCGTTATTAGGAAAACGTCAATGACATTTTTGAAAAAACTTTTGTCATAATGATATCCGGTTCAGAACTGCTCCACCGTGTAGCCTTTTTGCCGGAGCAGGTCGATGAGACCGTCCTTTCCGGTCAGGTGGGCTGCGCCCACCACCACAAAAGCAATTTGCCCGGATTGAATCGCCTTTTCGATTTCGGGCATCCAGTTTTTATTCCTCTGAATGAGGAGCGCGTCATTGAGCGCGGGATAATCTTTCATGGATTCGCCGATGTAATGGGCGAGTTTGTCCCCGTCCCCGGTTTTCCATGACTGAATCATTTCGTCGAAAGCCCCGCCGATTTTTGGAAGGTCGGCCAATGTGGACAGGAGCAATTTGTCCTGGGTGTCGTCGTCGAGTTTGTCGAAAAGGGACAGCTGCTCCTCCATGGTTTCAAAGGCCTTGATCGGCATGGATTTTTCCTTCGCCCATTGTCCCATGACACTTTCGACACCGTAGGCGGGATTGACTCCGTGCTTCATCGCCTCCAGAACAGTCAGATTGATCGCGATGAACCAAGGCCGCATCTGGTCAAAGGCATTCGTGGGATAACCCGAGGCGGTGAGAAATTCATCCAGCTTTGCCGCTGTGCCCTTGGAGAGGCGTTCGCGCAAATTGCCCCCGTCGGTGTAAAGGCCTTTTTGCTGCATCATGAGGGCGGCGACGGGGGATTTCGCCTCATCGGGATTCAATTCAAAATAAATGACCGCGCTCTTGTCAAAAACCTCGCGGAATTTTGCGGGCAGGGGCATGTCCTTCTCCCGCAGGAGATGGACGGACCCTCCCAGATAGAGTTCATGCCCGTCCTTGGACACTTTCCAGATGAAAGTCCTGCCTGGGGGCGCGGATTGCGAAGGAGGCCCGAGAGGGCTTTCAATGATTTCAGTGGCGCCGGCTCGCAGGGTGAGCAGACACAGTGTTGCCAAAACCACAGCCGGGAGGCGGGAGTGCTGAATTCGCATCATGAGACCACGATAACCCAATCCGTGTCGGAATACCAACCATTTCAAAAAGACCGGGATCGATGGATTTGTTTATCCGGTCATTATCAATTTGAAGCCGGCGATGATCAGCACGACGGCTAAAAGCAATGAAACCGCGCGAACCGGAAAACGACGGCTCCCCAAGTGCGAACCGATCGTGCCTCCGATCACAGCCGCCACCGCCAGAATCCAGGCAAATGCCGGAACCGGCTGGCCGCTGCTGAAATAGCCCAGCAGTCCGGCGGTCGAATTGACAAGAATGAATAATGCCGAGACCGCTGCGGCATTCCGTGTCTGTGCCCAACGGCAAAATAACAATAATGGGGTGAGGAAAATCCCGCCCCCGGTTCCGGTGAGTCCCGACAACAATCCGATGCCGGCTCCCACGCCCAGGGCTGTCGGCAATGGCGGGGGTGAAACCTCTGCCGGATCACCTCGCCGGAAGAAAAGGCGGATTGCAGAAAAAAGAAGAATCACTCCGATGAGTGGCTTGAAAATGGTGGGGGGAAGATACAGGAAGCCCCCGATAAATGCCGCCGGCACGGAGAGCAACGCAAAAGGCCAGAATAAACTCCACGAGAAATAGCCCGCCCTCCAGAATTGGAATGTGCCGATCGTGGCGACCAGAATATTCAGAATCAGAGCAGTTGGTTTGATCTGTGCCACGGCAAACCCGCACAAGGTCATGGTCGCGATGTAACCAGATGCACCCGCATGACCGACGGAAGAATAGAGCATGGCGACCAAGGCAATGGCGAGCGACACGAGAGCAAGTTGCGTATGATCCATGAGTCTATGAATGTATCAGAGTGCTTGAATATTCTCGGGAGCCGTCGTGCTGCGGGAGAGAAAAAAATCTCCCCGGATACTCTAATGTTTTCCCAGCTCTTGGGAACGGTTTGCGGCGGCGGTGACCGTGTCGAGGATGAGCTGGCGGACATTCCCGGATTCGAGCACTTTTAATCCTTCCAGTGTGGTGCCGCCGGGGCTGGTGACCTGATTGCGGAGAGCCTCGGGGGAGAGCCCGGTTTTTTCCACCATGAGAGCCGCTCCCTTGACCGTTTGCACCGCGAGGTCGAGCGCGAGTTGCGCGGGGAGACCATTTTTGACTCCGGCATCAGCGAGGGCTTCAATCACGAGATAGATATAGGCGGGTCCGCTCCCGCTCAAGCCGGTGACGGCATCCATCATGGTTTCCGCAACTTGCCCGGCGGTGCCGACACTTTGAAAAATCTTTTGCGCGAAAGCAATTTGCGCGGGGGAGACGGACTGACTCGTGCAAAATGCGGCGGCACCCGCGCCGACGAGGGCGGGGGTATTTGGCATCACGCGCACACACAGCGGGGTCAATGCGGAGAGTTTCTCCAGGCTGACACCCGTGACGATGGAGATGAGCAGGTGGCGGGGGGTGAAAAAAGTTTTGCTCTCGCCGCTGAACTCAAGAAAATTCTGCGGTTTGATCGCGAGCAGGAGATTCGGGCAGTCTTTCAAGAGTGCCTCATTCGACGGCATGACAGTGATGCCGGTCTCGCGGGCAAATGCCCCGAGCATGTCGCCGGACACATCCGTGGCGGCAATTTGCGCGGGGGAGAAGACTTTTCCGGCGATCAATCCGCGGATCAAAGCCTGCGCCATGCGTCCGCATCCGATGAAACCGATTTCAGGGGTCATGAGAAAAATCCTAGGTTTGGGCGGGTTTGAATTTCTCGCTGCTGAAACAACGCAGGAGATAGGGCAGCAGTTGTTTTTTGCGTGAGACGACGCCGGGCATGTCAAAAATGCCGGGCTCGGTTTCCACGTAATCTATCGTGTTGATGTAGCTTTGATCCCCGCGGATGAGCAGGAAAGAGGAGTTCGTATTGATATCCGTGACGAGCAAACAGGAGAAAAGGTAGCTATTCTTGCGCGCATAAATATCGAGCTCGTCGAGGAGCTCGCCTTTTTTCTCATAGAACCGGGTGAATCCGAGCTCTTCGACCTGTGAAACGCTGAATTTGTAATGGTCGCAGGTGTATTCCTTGCAATCGGAGACGATGGCCTGGGCAGCGGTTTTCACACTCAGCACGGAGCCGGAGGAGAAAATCTTTTCGGCGAGGGCATCGGGGGATATTCCCGCGCGGTTCGAAAGGACTTTGAGGATTTCCACATCACGCGGGGTGGTGGTGGGGGAGCGCAGGTTGAGGGTGTCGGAGATGAGTCCGCTCATGAGCACTCCGGCAATTTGCGCGGGGAGTTCGATTTTATTTTTTAAATATTGGTCGGCGACGATGGTGGAGGTCGAGCCCCAGGGAATATTCAAGAAAAGGATGGGCTGATTGGTGGCGAGTGCGCCGATTTTGTGGTGGTCGAGGATTTCAAGGATGGTGGCGTGTTCGGCTCCGCGGACGGCCTGGGACATTTCATTGTGGTCGACGAGGATGATTTGTTTCTCGACGGGCTGGAGGAAATCGGATTTCGAGAAGATGCCGAGCAATTTGCCCGCCTCGTCCAGGACGGGAAATGCATTTTGATTGGACATCGCCGCCTGGCTGCGGGCGATCTCCAGGTCGGTGTCGGGTTGAAAACTCAAGAACTCGCGCTCGATCATCTCGTGCACGTCCACCGAGGCGCGGACGAGCATGGAGGTGGTCGCCGAGTCGTGGGGGGAGACGATGACGCTGATCCCCTTTTGCCGGGCAAGCGCGGCGATGTCGTCGGCAATCGCGAGATTGCCCGTGATAATGAGCAGGCGCACGCCGGCACGCACGGCGGCAAAATGAATGTCCACGCGGTCGCCGACGATGATGGCGATTTGCCGGGTGTCATAGTGTTTGAACCGTTTCGAAAATGTCTCCACCTCCATCGCGGCGATCATGAGGACGAATTCCTCCTGGACTTTTTCGTCGACGAGATGGACGGGCTTGGCAGAGAGGGTCTTGACGATATTTTCAATGGAGGCTTTGGCGCGGCGGCTGTCGCGGAGTCTTTTCTGGGAGGGCATGTAGTAGTGGGAGAGCTTGAAAACCGAGAGCACACCTTGCACCTTGTTTTCCTGATCCACGATGGGCAGGGCGCGCAGGTTATTCTCATCCATCAGGCTCAGGGCCTCAAATGCGGTGGCGCTGAGATCGACACTCTCGACACGGCGGCGCATGATATCCGAGACATTGGGATTGATGTCCGAGACGAAACGCGGGGTGGGCTGCTGGAAATAATCCAGGATAAAGTCGATGCGGGCATTTGTATCACCGCAACGGGCGGGGACGACATTTTCGACTCCCATGCGTGTCTTGAAATCAGCATAACCGATGGCCGAGCAAATGGCGTCGGCGTCTGGATTGCGGTGACCGATGACTAATATTTCATTCATGATATCTGTCCCGAGCTTTCAAAATGTCACACAAAAGACAAAAGCCTTTTCTGGCAAGGGTGAAATTCCTCTCCGTCCCGTGCGGGGGCGGAAGAGCGTCGTGTAGGGAAAGAGTGTA
>CAYTAI010000009.1:65471-70119 GCA_964435715.1 uncultured Verrucomicrobiota bacterium
CGCTATTTTTGGGGGGAGAATTCGGATTTCAAAATGTGGGTGAGGACTTTGACGGCAAGCTCCATCGGGATGTAGGGCTTGCCCAGGAGGTCATTCCCCCCGGACAAGACGGATTTCGCGCGGAAATCAAAGTCGGACAAGGACGTCACAAAAATCACGGGTGTGTCCATGTACTCGGGTTTTTGTCGTAGCTGACGGCACAGGTCATCCCCGGGCATGCCGGGCAGCTCGGCATCCAGCAGGATGAGGTCAAAGTGATTCGAGTCGAGCAGTTCCAGCGCGGTCTCGGCATTTTCCACGCTCAGACTCGAGATGGGGATGCGTTCGAGCACGCGCGGGGCGAGTTTGGCGGCGATCCGGTCGTCCTCGACCAGGAGCACCTGCGGGGTGAAAATGTCGTGATGGATCGCCATTTTTTCATCGGTGAAAACCGAGGACAATGTGTCCACCGCCTGTGCGATGGTGCGAACCGCCGATGTGCTCACCGAGGAGGGTTTCTCGTAGAGTGATTTCACGAGGGACTCTGTCGCCTCTGCCAGCCGGCACACGCGTGTGAATCCCGCACTCCCGGCATTTCCGGCAATCGGATGGAGGTAATTGAAGAGGGGAAGCAGGTATTCTTTATTGCCTCCGCTTTTGGAGAGCTCGCGCACCGCCTGACTGAGCTTGCGCACGATTGGGGGGATGGACTCCAGAAAGGCTTTCTGGATTTCCGGATCCGCAGAGGACATCGTGTGGGGGAGTGTCTCATCCTCTTTCGCCGGCGCGGATGACACGGCGGTTTGATTGCTTTTATGACGGGAGACCAGACGGGAGACTTTTTCGATCATCAGAGCGGGGGGACACGAGGATTTATCGATGATCTCCGTCGCCCCCATTTCCATCGCCCTTTCAATGTCCTCAAACATGAGGCTATTGGAAAAAACGATGACAGGAACCGTCGCGTAATCGGGCACGTCCCGGATCGCGCGCAGAATCTCCAGGCCATTCACATCCGGCAACCCGATATCAATAATGTAGAGGTCGGCACGGAACTCCTCAAAAGCATTTTGCGCGCCGCTGCCGTCGAGCTCCACCCGCACTTCAAAGCCCGCCGCTGTGAGTTTGCGCGAGTACACACTGCCGATGATGCGGTCGTCGTCGATAAGGAGGATTTTAGCACTCATAGATTTTTCCGGGCAATTTGCACTGAAAAAACCATGAGGAAAAGATTTTTTTTCAATGCTCCGGCTTTGTTGCTTTTACGAAAAAAACAGCGGATTGGCAGGGGTTGTTTCGAGGATGTCCGACATGCGGGGTTGAAATGCGTCTTTATTTCTGGTTAATCCTGACTCCCATGCTCGCAAAAGTTTTCAGTGCGTCGGTCACAGGCGTCGATGCCGAGCCGGTCGAAGTCGAGGTCAATGCCGGATTCGGCGAGAGCGGCGTGATCGTCGTGGTCGGTCTGCCCGATGCCGCCGTCAAGGAAAGCAAAGACCGTGTGACCACCGCCATGATCAATAGCGGATTCCGCACACATCCCGGTCGCACGACGGTGAATCTCGCCCCGGCGGATGTCCGGAAAGAGGGCCCGAGCTTTGACCTGCCGATGGCGCTGGGCATGCTCGTCGCCACCGAGCAAGTCAAAGTTGAGGGATTGGAGGATTATTTTATCGTCGGAGAGCTCGCCCTCGACGGTGCTATTCGCCCGGTGCAAGGGGTTTTGTCCATTGCCCTCAAAGCGCGCGAGATGGGCATCAAAGGTGTCGTCGTGCCGGAGGGCAATGCCCGTGAAGCGGCTGTGGTCGCAGGGATCAATGTTTATCCCGCGGGCAATTTGCGCGAGGCGGCGGCATTCCTCTCCGGGGAAAAGCAAATTGCTCCGGTCAAAGAGGATTTGGAGTCGCTTTTTGCCGGGGACGGGCATTACGATTCCGATTTCAGCGATGTCAAAGGCCAGGAGAGCGTCAAACGCGCTTTGGAAATCGCCGTGGCGGGCGGGCACAATCTGCTCATGATCGGACCGCCGGGAACCGGCAAGTCCATGCTCGCCAAAAGAATGCCCTCGATCATGCCTCCCATGACCCTGGATGAGGCTCTCGAAACCACCAAAATCCATAGTGTCGCCGGTCTGCTCCGCCCCGGACAAGCCATCGTCACCACGCGTCCTTTCCGCGCCAGCCACCATACCATCTCTGACATCGGGCTCGTCGGGGGCTCGAGCAATTTGCGCCCGGGAGAGGTGAGCCTGGCGCACAATGGCGTTCTTTTCCTGGACGAACTGCCGGAGTTCAAACGCCAGACGCTCGAGATACTGCGCCAACCCCTCGAGGACGGGCGGGTGACGGCACGCCGGTGAAGACGCACCTCGGGTACGAGGACGGGCGGGTGACGATCTCCCGCGCGACCGGGAGCGTGACTTTCCCCTGTCATTTTATGCTCATCGCGGCGATGAATCCCAGTCCTTCCGGTGTGAAATCCGAAAATCTCTCCGCGCAAAAGCGTTACCTCGACAGAATCTCCCGCCCGTTGCTCGACCGTTTCGATATTCATTGCGAGGTGCCCGCGGTCAAATTCTCCGACTTGTCGGCGAAGGCACCGGGCGAACCCTCCTCCCGCATTCGTGAGCGTGTCGTCGCGGCGCGGGAGAGACAACGCGCGCGGTTCTCCGGCAGCCGGACATTTTGCAACGCGCAGATGTCGTCCAAACAATTGCGGGAGCATTGCAAATTGCAACCGGAGGTCGAGGAACTGCTCAAAATGGCGATGAATGAGTTGAGCTTCAGCGCGCGCGCGCATGACCGGATTCTCAAAGTCGCACGAACCATTGCGGATTTGGCTGGGGCACAGGAGATCGAGACGGCACACATCAGCGAGGCGATCCAATACCGCACCCTCGATCGCACCCTATGGCAATGAGATGAACCTGGCAGGGACGCCTATCCTTCAGGCGTCCGCCCTGTCTGGGCATCAATCTTGCGCGGTTCAACTTGCGTACGGCGGCTGGAGAGCCGTCCCTGCCGGGGGTATCCGCTCAGACATGATAATTCATCTTTTTATGGATTTTTAAAAATATTTTGCACAAGCAATTTTTGCGGTTGTTGATTTATTTGGTGTTTCAATCGAGAGAAAGTTAATTTTTTGAATAAAAAACAAAATTCTTTTTAATTTTCTCCATTTAAAATCATGCATAAACCATTTGTAATCAAGTGAAGAAGTCTAGAATTAATCTTAGTTGAAACACAGGATAAATCTTTTGACAAAATCATGGTTCATTGGTTAAATAACAAAAATCTCAACCAACACATCCATCATAAAGGTGAAAAAATGTTAAAAAATTTGAAAAGTGCCATTATTCTAACAGGAATAGTATTTTCACTTGGCTCATCTGCCATTGCTGCGAGTTACTCAACTTTCACAAATTCTCTCGGGACATCTGGATATGCATTGGATTTGAGGATTACCGTGGGTGCCCTCTGGACGAATAATAATGGTGTTTCGAATTATCGCTATGGGAATGATAATTTTACATCAAGTGGCAATTTGCTGGCCGGTACACAAGGGGGTGGAATCTATGAAATCAATGCCGCCACAGGGGCTACAGTAAATTCCCGCACAGGCCTGAACAATTCTTACAGCTTCGCACAGTCAGGAGACTATTTATACGCTCCAAATGTTGATGGAAATATTGACCGTTGGAACACCTCGGACAATTTCGGATCAGATGCTCCAACTCCTATCACCACTGGTGGGTATCGCAGTATTTACGCTGACCCATCAGGTAACACTCTATACGCGGTGAATTCTTCAGCTGCCACTCAGGTGATCAAATATGATGTCGACGGTTCTGGCAACCTGACAACGAATTTTGTGACAAGCGGACTGTCAAGCCAGCTCAGAGGAATTACCTATGTGGATGGTCGAGGACTATACGCCGCAAAATCGGGTGGTTTTGGTTTATTCCATGTGTCTGATGGAAATGTTGTCAATGAGGTTCTTTTTGGGGGAGTCGCAATCCCCGGTCTCGCGTCTGAATCGATCGCTTTTGCTAATATAAGCGGGTTTGACTATTTATTTCTGAATGCCTCGCTCGGTGGTCAAAACGGTGTTATGGTTGCTGAATTGGGGGCAGACACAAACATAACAGCATGGGACTTTTATTCAGGCGGAACAATTTGGGGAAGTAACGATGGTTTACAATCAGCTTGGGCCACAGGGGGTGTTGCAAATGGTAATTTGTATTACGGCAACGGCAGCCAGATTCGAGCCTTTGAATTATCAGCAGTTACTCCTATCCCCGAGCCCTCGACCTACGCGATGTTAGCTCTTGGTTTGGCGATGAGCGCTTACGGTCTGCGCGCCAGCCGCCGCAAAAAGCAAGTTGCTCAGAAAGCATAAGTTTTAACAATACAGATTTCAGGGATGTTCGATCATCCCTGGTTCCATAAAACCCGCCGGGCAAAGTCCCCGAGCGGGTTTTTTTGTGCAGAGGTGAGGTCAGGACACCAATCCCCAAGGCGTCTAGGGAATGGTAGGGCACGCCTATCCTTAGGCGTCCGTTCTGTGGAAATCAATCTTGTGCGGTGCAACTTGCGGACGGCTACGGAGAGCCGCCCCTACCGGATGGGAATGCCTGTGGTGGGATGTAAATGGTAGGGCACGCCTATCC
>CAYTAI010000009.1:70219-75737 GCA_964435715.1 uncultured Verrucomicrobiota bacterium
CCCTACCGGATGGGAATGCCTGTGGTGGGATGTAAATGGTAGGGCACGCCTATCCTTAGGCGTCCGTTCTGTGGAAATCAATCTTGTGCGGTGCAACTTGCGGACGGCTGCGGAAAGCCGTCCCTACCGGATTCATCCTGATGTTGCTGGCATGCAATTTGCATTGATCCAGGTCTGGAAATGCTTTTTAAAGACAAATCGATTTATGCTCATCAAACGCAAATTGCAGGTGAAAAAATCCACGCTTCCGGGGGCGGGGAAGGGGCTCTATGCGCTTGAAAATATCGCCAAAGGCGAAATCGTGGTCGAGTACACCGGCGAAGAAATCGATTGGCAGGAATACAAGGCACGGGTGGAAAAAAATCAGGACGGTTACCTTTTTTTTATTAACTGGAAAAAGTGTATCGACGCATTTCATACACCTGATGCCCTTGCGCGTTATGCCAATGATGCAAACGGGTTCTCCAAGGTCAAAGGTTGCCGGAATAATGCCGTTTACAAAGTCATGAAAGGACGCGCTTACATCGTCGCCACGCGCAAGGTCATGGCGGGAGCCGAGATTTTTGTCGATTACAGCCGGGATTACTGGAAAGCGATGGAGCACAATCGCACCCTATGCAAAGGGTAGTGGCGGTCAAATCCCCAAGGCGTCTGAGGAATGCTAGGGCACACCTATCCTCGAGGCGTCCATTCTGTGGAAATCAATCTTGTGCGGTGCAACTTGCGGACGGCTGGGATTAACCTTCGCGCAAGGCTACGGGTTCACAAGGAAGCCGTCCCTACCGGATGGGAATGCCGTGGTGGGATGTAAATGGTAGGGCACGCCTATCCTTAGGCGTCCATTCTGTGGAAATCAATCTTGTGCGGTGCAACTTGCGGACGGCTGCGGAGAGCCGTCCCTACCGGGAATTAATTTGTAGGGCCAGTCTTGATATTCTTTCACCAATCCCTGACGAACAGGATTCATTAAAATATAGTTACATTTTTCATCCAAGCCCTCATCCCCACGTATACGATGATCAAAAAAACCTTTTTGCCACTGAATTCCGTAACACTTTTTTAAATATCTTTTCCAGTTGGAAATAATACCTGAGAGTTTTCTGTCCTCATTAATACTGATAATCGCATGTAAATGGTCTGGCATGAGGAGTATTATTTTCAAGTGCCATATTATATTATCATGATAATATTTGCTGCTGCTGAGGATTCCATCAGAGATATTCACTTTACAAAGACTATTCCGCCCTCTTTCCTGACAACAAATTGTGAGAAAGAAAATGGACGACTGAACCGGAAAAGGAGTTTTATGGTTTAACCATTTCCTTGTTGGAAGTTTTGATTCCATTCCATTTAAAAATAAGATTCAAAATCCGGTTTCATCAATCTTTTTAATAATTTATAAGCAATACATTCATCGGTAAGGACGGCTCTCTGCAGCCGTCCGACGGTTGCGCGGGCGGGCATGATCGTGTAGAGCGGACGCATAGGGATAGGCGTCCCTACCATGTGTGATCAGAGGGTTTCAACCCTCCGGTAGGGACGGCTCTCCGTAGCCGTCCGTCGATTGTGAGGGGAAATGGCTCACTTCAAAAACCTTTCGCGCAAACCCTGTAAATCAGGATCGGTGAGCCAGGATAACTTGAACCGCGGCTCCATTGACATCGCCTGCTCGAGCAGCTCCTCCGCGTCGTCGAGATTGCCGAGGCGGCACTCGTAACAAGCGAGATTGTAGTAAAAAACGGGGTTGCCTTTGAGAGCGGTTGCTCCAGAGAGCAAGATATCCTTGGCTTGGCTCGTGTCCCCGAGCTCATGCAGGGAAAAGGCGGCATGGAGATAGCCGTCGGGATTAGTCGGGGCGATTCCAATGAGCTGCTGGAAGACGGCGAGGGCATTTTTCCATTTTTTGAGTGCGAGATAGCTGTGTCCGGTGATGGAGAGCAGGGGCGGGGTTTGACGGTGTTGCTCGGGCAGGGAGGCGATCCCGCGCAAGGCATCGTCGTACATGCCGAGCTCGAAATAACCTTCCACAGCGCGGATATCGTATTCCAGAGACATAAAAAATGCTAAATGACTGCTGGAGTCCTACAGATTTCACACTGACATGTCACGCGGGAAGAGTTTTCATGCGTCCGCGCGCAAGAGGGGGATTTTCCTGAAATATTCATAATGGCATGATTTGCGCTTGCATTTGAGGATGCCTCACATATTTTTGTCGGGCTGTATAAAAGTCATTTAAGAGGAGATCATACCAAGAGATGCATTACGGACAAATACTCGAAAAGAGACCGGAGTGGAAAGATTCACTCTACAGGGCTGAGGCTGAACATGATAATTGCGGTGTGGGATTCGTCGCGAATATCGATGGGCGAAAATCCAATGTCATCCTGAAAAAGGCCATCCAGTCCGTGGTGAATCTCACCCATCGCGGCGCGATCGATGCTGATCAAAAAACCGGTGACGGGGCGGGGGTGCTCACCCAGATTCCGCACAAACTTTTCGCGCCGGAGGTCCAACGGCTCGGCCACAGCCTTTACCGCCCTGAAGACCTCGGCATCGGCATGATTTTCCTGCCCACTGACGGTTATCATCAGGCGACCTGCCGGAATATCATCGAGGAGACCCTCAAAAAAAGAGGGCTGCACCATCTCGGCTGGCGTGAGGTGCCTGTCAATAAACGGGTTCTGGGTGACAAGGCCAAATCCACTCTGCCCCATATCCAACAAGTTTTTGTCGGACGCCGTGAGAAAATGACCGATGACGAGTACGAGCGCGCTCTTTTCCTCGCCCGCAATGAAATCGAGAAACGGGTCGGCGAGCTCAAAATCCAGGACTTCTACATTTGCAGCATGTCCCACCGGGTCATTGTATACAAAGGACTGCTGGCCTCGAATCAACTGGAGAAATTCTACCGGGATTTGCAGCACCCGGATTATGAGACGGCGCTGGCGATTTTCCACCAGCGTTTCAGTACAAATACCTTCCCCACATGGTCCCTGGCGCAGTCTTTCCGCATGCTCGCACACAACGGCGAGATCAATACCATCAATGGGAACCGCCTTTGGATGAAAGCCCGCGAAGCCGAGCTGCAAGCCGATTTCTGGGGCAAGGACATTGACCTGCTCAAACCCATTATCCAGCCTTCCCTGAGCGACTCCGCAAGCTTGGACAATGCTTTGGAAGTGCTCGTCATGTCCGGCCGCCCGGTCCTGCATGCCATGATGATGCTCGTGCCTCCCGCATTGAGCGAGATTGACGAGGTCGATGAGGACATCCGCGGCTTCTTTGATTTTCATGCGTGTCTGAATGAACCTTGGGACGGTCCGGCGGCACTCGTCTACAGCGACGGCATCACCATCGGGGCGACTCTTGACCGCAATGGACTGCGTCCGGCGCGTTACAAGGTCACCAGCGACGGAATGG
The DNA here is from genome assembly GCA_964435715.1 of uncultured Verrucomicrobiota bacterium. Lineage (GTDB taxonomy): Bacteria > Verrucomicrobiota > Verrucomicrobiia > JAWXBN01 > JAWXBN01 > JAWXBN01. Next base: position 73,640 of record CAYTAI010000009.1, read on the forward strand.
TCTTCATGGGCTCCGAGGTCGGCTTGGTCGAAGTCGATGACAAAAATGTCGTGGAGAAAGGCCGTCTCGGTCCCGGTGAAACCATCGCGATTGACACCGCCAACCGTGTGCTCCTGAAAAGCAACGATATCCGCAAGCAATATGCCAAAGGCAAACCCTATGCCAAGTGGGTGAAGGAACAGCTTTTGCGTCTCGACGAGCAATTTGCGCGGGCGGAGATCACCGAGCCCGCCACGGACATTGACATCCTGACGAATACCCAGATGCAGCTCGCCCACGGCTATAGCACGGAGGAGCTCTCCTTTGTTCTCAAACCAATGGCGGAGAAAGGGGATGAGCCGCTGGGCTCAATGGGCGATGACACGCCCTTGGCCGTCCTGTCTCTGATGCCCCGGTTGCTCTACACATATTTCAAACAGAAATTCGCCCAGGTGACCAACCCGCCGATTGACCCGATCCGCGAGCGACTGGTCATGAGTCTGGACTGTTATCTCGGACACCGCCCGAATCTTTTGAGTGAATCCGAAAAACACGCGCACTTGCTGCGCCTGTCCAGTCCGGTGATTTTTAATCACGAGCTTGACGAGCTCATGAGCTTGGCTGATAAAGGCTTTGCCTCTGCGGCGGTGGACTGCGTGTTTGCTCGTTCCTCAGGCAAGGAAGGTCTCGAGCCCGCCCTGCACAAGATCTGCAAGGATGCGGAAGCGGCTGTGGACAAAGGAGCCTCCTTGATTGTTTTGTCCGACAAAAAAACGGATCATGAAAATGTCCCTGTGCCAATGCTTCTGGCTGTTGGCGCGATTCATCATCATCTCATCCGGACAGGCAAAAGAATGCGTTGCAGCCTCATTGTCCAAGGCGGTGATGTCCGTGATGTCCATCAGGTCGCCTGCCTCATCGGTTATGGAGCCAGCGTGGTGAATCCTTATCTGGTTTTTGAGACCTTCCGGGAGATGATTTTCCGCGGGGGCAAAGACGGGATTGAAAATAAATCCTACGCCGAGGCACTCAAGAACTACCGGAAATCCGTCGAGAAAGGTGTCTTGAAAATCATGTCTAAAATGGGAATCTCCTGCGTGTCCAGTTACCGCGGTGCCCAGATTTTTGAGGCGTTGGGCGTGGGTGACCAGGTCATCAATGAGTGTTTCACCACGACGGAATCGCAGATGGGCGGTATCGGTTATGCCGAAATCGCTGCTGAATCCATCGCCCGCCATGACATCGCATACAAACAGCCGGTCGAAGAGGTCAAACTCGTCGATATCGGTTACTACCGGAACCGTCAGAATGGCGAGCTGCATGCGTGGACCGGTCCGGTTATTAAAAACTTCCACACCTTTGTCAAATCGGGAACCCCTGAGGAATACAAGGCTTACGCCGAGACGGCTGTCAAACAGGCTCCCCTGGCTCTGCGCCATTTGCTCGAGTTCAAAAAACAAACACCGGTGCCTCTCGACGAGGTCGAAGCGATCGAGGACATCCGCCGCCGTTTCACCACGGCGGGAATGTCACTGGGAGCCTTGTCCCCGGAAGCCCATGAGACACTCGCCATCGCGATGAATCGTATCGGTGGCAAGTCCAATAGCGGGGAGGGCGGGGAAGAGCAGACGCGCTTCCACCGCTTGCCCAATGGTGACTGGGCCAATAGCGCGATCAAACAAGTCGCTTCGGGACGTTTCGGCGTGACAGCGGAGTATCTCGCCAGTGCCAGCGAGATCGAAATCAAAATGGCGCAAGGCGCCAAGCCCGGTGAAGGCGGACAGATTCCCGGCATGAAAGTCTCCTCCATGATTGCGCGGTTGCGGCGCAGTATCCCCGGAATCATGCTCATTTCACCGCCCCCACATCATGACATTTACAGCATCGAGGACTTGGCTCAGCTCATTTACGATCTGAAGGAAGTCAATCCCCGCGCCAAAGTCTGTGTGAAACTCGTTTCCGAAGCGGGTGTCGGCACCATCGCTGCGGGTGTCGCCAAAGCCTACGCGGATGTGATCCTGATCAGTGGACATGACGGCGGCACGGGCGCCTCCCCTCTGAGTTCAATTAAAAATGCGGGGGGCCCGTGGGAACTCGGCGTGGCGGAAGCCCAGCAAGT
>CAYTAI010000010.1:0-5289 GCA_964435715.1 uncultured Verrucomicrobiota bacterium
GGCGAACGACTACGCCGCCCGGAACGGCCTGCAGGGGTTCGGCGTGGTGAGCAATTTGTCCCCGTAAAAAATCGAATTTGCCCCGGCGTAAAACGCCATGGCTTGGGCTTCTTTGGACAAACTGGTGCGACCCGCCGACAGACGCACTTTCGCATGGGGGAAGAAAATGCGCGTGGTGGCAATGAGGCGGATGAGCTCAAAGGAATTCACCGGTTGCTGTTCCTCCAGCGGAGTGCCCTCCACCGCGACAAGGGCATTGATCGGAATGCTCTCAGGCTCTGGGTCGAATGTCGTGAGCACTTGGAGCATTTGCAAACGGTGATCCTCGGATTCTCCCATGCCGATGATCCCCCCGCAACAAACGGAAATGCCGGCTTGTTGAACATTTTTGATGGTATTAATCCGGTCTTGAAACGTGTGCGTGGTCACGATTTTGTCGTAATACTCGGGGCTGGTGTCGATATTGTGATTGTAAGCGTCCAGACCCGCTTCTTTCAGGCGGCGGGCGCCTGCCGCGGAGAGAGAACCCAGCGTGACACAGGCTTCCAGACCCATTCCAGTGACCCCTCGAACCATTTCCAGAATCTCGTCGAAACGCGGGTCGTCCTCGCGAATGCCTTTCCATGCCGCGCCCATGCAGAACCGGGTGGAACCATTTTCTTTGGCGCGGGTGGCCTTTTCGAGAACCTCCTCAACGGGCAGGAGCCGCCCGGCTTTCAGACCCGTGTTATTTTTCGCGCTCTGGGCGCAGTAACCACAATCCTCGGAGCAGCCCCCCGTTTTAATCGACAGCAAGGTGCAAAGCTGCACCTCCGTGGCATGCCAATTGTCCCGATACACCTGCCGGGCCCTTTCAATGAGTTGGAAAAGCGGCTGATGATAGACCGCGCGAATCTCGGGGAGTGTGACAGTGCGTTTCATACGAATTGTTAACATCCTAGCACGATCCGGTTAACAATCGTCAAGCACTCTCCGCCGATGATCTGAGAGGATTTTTTTGCGCCTCTTACAGCTAGGGCGGCGTCAACTGTCCCAAAACCTTCAACACATCGGCAGCTTGTTTTTTAGTCGAGGCTTTGCGGTCGAGCCAGAGGATTTTGCCGTCACGAATCAGGAATGCCTGACGTGATGGCGCGCCAAAAAAGGTCGGCACTCCAAAGGCTTTTGCCACCGAGCCATCCGTGTCGGCCAGCAGGGTGAAAGGCAAATTGTATTTGTCCTTGAATTTCCGTTGTGCCTCCGGGGTGTCGCCGCTGACACCGATGACCGTGACGCCCTTGTGCGAAATTTCCTCAAAACCGTCACGCAAACTGCACGCCTGCGCGGTGCAGCCCGGGGTGTCGGCTTTGGGGTAAAAATAAACTAGTGTGAGACCTTTGTCATAGACATCGCCAAGGAGAACCGGATTCCCATCCTGATCAATCGAATCAAGAACAGGAGCGGAATCACCGACTTGGAGTTCCGCCCCGCGCAAATTGCCCCCCAGAAAAAAACTCCAAAATCCCATAAACACGAATCCTTTGTGAATAAAGTGATGCATTTTTCTAGACAATAAGGTTTGTCGGATTATTTTTCAAATGATATGAGTCAAATGGTTCTGCTCACGCGGTTCAACTCTCTGGAAGAAGCCTTTCTGGCGCGTGCCATGCTTGACTCAGCGGGGATTGATGCATTTATCCCGGACGAGTACACCCTCCAGAATAATTGGATCTGGACAACCGCCCTCGAAGGTGTTCGCCTGATGGTGCCTGAGGAAACCCTCGACGATGCGCGCAATATTCTCAAACTTTCCCAAGAGAATCTCTCGCCTTACCTGACCGATATCACGTGCCCCCAATGCGGCTCGACCAAAGTCATGAATGCCTCATTAAAAAGAAAAGCCTTCGCCGCCCTGATCGCCATCCTTCACCTCCCGCTACCGTTCAGCCGGATGAAATATGCGTGTACTGACTGTGGACACCGCTGGAAATAGCTATATCCCTTGAAGGTCAGGGGCTTTCATAACATGTTAATCCAATAGAGGATTGATAATTTTAAGGCCTTTAAAACGGGAGAAATCCCGGTCACAAGACCAGAGGGTTTTGACGCCATGATTCAGGCAGAGGGCGTAAATCCTCGCATCATGAATCATGGGACCCTTGACGGCTCCCGCTAATGCCAATTTCTCCAAAGAATCAAAATGCGATATTCCTTCACCAATAAAAGTAAGATAAGGCGACTTGGCCCATTCTCTGATGGCGGCAAAAGCGGTCGTCACCGGACTGGGTGGCTCGTAAATTTTCGGGTGTGTGGTGATTGAAATGAACTCATGGACACAAGGCCAGGGAATCGCCCAGCGCCGCCCCTCAGAGATTAATTCGAGCAATTTGCCCAAAGCTCTCTCATGCCATTCAGAGTCTGCGCGGTGGGCATAGACCAAAAGATTCGTATCGACGGCAATCATGCTCCCCGTCCTTTGTAGGAAGCGTCGCGAATGGATTCCCATGAAAGCCCTTGGAATTCCTTTGAAAGTCCTTTTCCCCTGAAAACAACCGGTTGGAGAGAAACTTTTTTCGAGCGATCATGCTTTTCCAATGCCAACATCAACCCCTCCTCGACGAGGCTGCGAAATGTGGTTTTTTCCTTTGCACAAAGTTTTTGAGTTGATCGAAATATTTCATCCGCAATGTATATTGTTGTTTTCATATGGGTAACCATATTCTATAAACCTTCGGACATCAAACAAAAAAATACCCCCCTGTCCGGCAAATGGCGCGCGGATAGAGGGGGTGAAAAAATTATTCGGCGGGAAGAGCCTTCGCTGCAGCGAGGCGTTCGGAGCGTTCCTTGAGCTCAAAGTGGAACTGGTCGACGTGCGGCGCGGGACCAGTGACTTTGGCGCGGCCCCAGTAATCGGTGAAACTTTCCCCGGAGAGGCGGTTCGCCTTGAAATCCTCCAGATAACCGCGCACGGTCGAGGCAATGTCTTTGCGTTCGAGTGACTTTTTCTCCAGACCCGCGAGGCGGTCGCCGCGGGATGAACCCCCCACGTAAAAAGCGTATTTATTCGGCGCGCGTCCAACGAAAGCAAAATCCGCATTGTAGGGCCGGGCACAGCCATTGGGGCAGCCGGTCATGCGGAAAAGAAGCGGTTCTTTTTCCAGTCCGAGGTCTTTGAGCACGGCATCGATCTCGTCGAGAACGGAGGTAAAGACACGTTCACTCTCCGCCAGTGACAGACCGCAGGTCGGGAGGGCGACACAGGCGTGCCCCACCTTGCGCGCCTCGGTGAATCCCTCAGAGGAAGGAACACCGTGGTCGGCGAGGATTTTTTCCACGAGCGGCTTCTGCTCCGGCGTGATGTCGTGAAAGATGATATTGCAATTCGGCGTGAGCATCATCGGGCAGCCGATCTCGCGGGCGAGCTGGATAAAGGCGGATTTGTAATTGATCCCGCCGGAATCCTTGATGCGGCCCTGGGCCACGTGCACCCCGACGAAAAGTTTGCCATCGCCCTGCTCGTGCCATCCAAGCGCGTCAGAAACCGTGGTGAATGTCACCGGCTTGAAAGGTTCCACCGGGGATTTCATGCGGGATTTGACGCCCTCGCGGACGAATTCGATTCCCTTGTCCAGAACGACGTATTTGAACCGGGCCAGTTTGCGGTCGGCGCGGTTCCCGTGGTCGCGCTGGAATGTGACAATCGCCTCACAGGCTTCAAGCGCGTGCTCTTTGGCGACGTAAAAGAGGGGTTGTCCCAGGCAGGGACGGGTCGCGGTATTCCCGTGCGCCATGCCGAAGCCGCCGCCGACGGTGATATTGTAGCCGCGCAATTTGCCCCCCTCGACATGGGCGATGAACCCGATGTCCTGGGTGTAAATGTCCACGTCATTGCGCGGGGGAATGACGATGCCGATTTTAAATTTGCGGGGGAGATAATGTTTCCCGTAGACGGGTTCGAGCTCCTCAGGGCTTTTGCCGGAGAGGTCGATTTTCTCGCCGTCGAGCCAGATTTCCGCGTAAGCGCCGGAGCGCGGCAGGAAATGGTCGCTGATTTGATTGGCGAATTTCAGGCATTCGACATGCGCGTCGTCCTTGATCGGAGCCGACGGCCCCATGGTGTTGCGAACGACATCTCCGCACGCGCCGAGGGTGGTCACGCCGGAATTGAAAATCCGCTGGACGCATTCTTTAAAATCGCCTTTGAGGATGCCGTGGAACTGGATGCCCTGCCGGGTGGTCAGCCGCATGGTGCCATTGGCCAGATCATCAGCGAGTTTGTCATGAACGATGTATTGCGCCGCTGTCATGGCGCCGCCGGGGGTTTTTGTGCGGAGCATGAAACTCCACGCCTTGTCCTTGCCCTCGGACTTGAGTTTGACTCGCAAATCGCGGTCGTCCTGCTGGTAGGAGCCGTGGAATTTCAGCAGTTGGTATTCCTCTTCAGAAAAATGCGTTTTGGATTCATCGGCAAGGGTTTCCGCCAGGGTGCCGCGTAAGTAGTTACTGCTGTCCTTGATTCCTTCTACCGGGTTATTCGACATATAATTTTTTCCTAATCGTGATTTTTTATTCTTACGCAAAATGAACAACTTCTGCAATAAAATCAACCGCGATCGTTTTTTCTGCGTTTATATTCCCACTATTTTGAATGGGTTTTAGTCATAACCCGTCTCTGAATAAAGGGTTTTTACAAAAAAAGCCTAAAAATCTCTTGGCTTTTGAAACTCTTCTTTTAATCATGGAGCTTCTATGGCGGGTGCATACGATTCCGAAAGTGACAGCAGCATCACGATTTATCTCCGCGAAATCGGGAAGGTGCCCCTGTTGACCATTCAAGACGAGATTGACCTGGCGGCGGTTATCAAAAAAGGAATCGAGGCCGAAAAAAAGCTCAAAGAATCCATCAAAAAAAACAAAGATTCGAAAAAGACTCCTGCCAAAGGTAAAAAAGCCCCCGCCTCAAAATCCCTTTCTGAAAAAGACAAGACGAAAAAAGAGGCCTTGCAAAAGCTCGTGGAGGAGTCGAATAAAGCGCGTGAACGCATGATCAAAAGCAATTTGCGTCTGGTCGTGAAAATCGCACAGGACTACGCCCATATCGGACTGCCATTGATTGATCTTATTTCGGAAGGCAATATCGGATTGATGAAGGCGGTCGAACGCTTTGACCCGGCGAAAGGGGGCAAGCTGAGCACTTATTCGTCCTGGTGGATCAAACAATCCATCAAACGCGCCCTCGCCAACCAGGCAAAAACCATTCGCCTGCCCGTTCATCTTGTGGACAAAATCAGCAAGATGAAACGAATC
>CAYTAI010000010.1:5299-13955 GCA_964435715.1 uncultured Verrucomicrobiota bacterium
ATGCGCCGGATCGCCGCGCGGATGAGTGAGGAGTTTGGACGCGAACCCACCGACGAAGAGCTCGCCGACGAAATGGGCATGTCCGTGACAAAAATCGCACGTCTGCGGACGGCAGCAATACGTCCCGCATCCCTTGACGCTCCGATCAGCAATGACGAGGACTCCGCGCAATTCGGGGACATCATCAAAGACGAGTCCGCCTTGAGCCCTTACGAAATACTCCGCAGCAAAAAACTCAAAGACGACCTCGACGAATTACTCGCGATTCTCGACACGCGTGAACGCGAAATCATCAATTACCGCTTTGGCCTGGATGGCTCCAATGAAAGAACACTCGAGGAAGTCGGAGTGAAATTCAAAATCACCCGGGAGCGCGTTCGCCAAATTCAAAATATTGCTTTAAGCAAAATGCTCAAGGCGATGAGCAAAAAAGACCGCGAATTTATTTCCGTTGATTAACCTCCGGGCAACCAATATTCCACCATTTACTTTTTTAAAAAATCATATGCCAACAGAAAACACCATCGACTCCATCTCTCAAACCATTCGCGACATCCCTGATTTTCCGAAACCGGGCATTCTTTTCAAGGATATCACTCCCGTGCTCTTGAATGCCCCCGTCTTCAAGCTCGCCGTCAATGCGATGACCGAGCCGTGCCTGGCAGAGCCACCCGACGTGATCCTCGGCATTGACGCGCGCGGATTCATTTTTGGTGCCGCGGCGGCGTACAATCTCGGGATTGGATTCGTGCCCGTCCGTAAAAAAGGCAAATTGCCCTTTCGCACGATTGAACAGTCCTATGAGCTTGAATACGGGGAGAATGTCGTTGCCATCCATGAGGACGCGATCAAACCCGGTAACAAGGTCTTTATCATGGATGATTTGCTCGCCACAGGAGGCACAGCGCGTGCCGCAGCCTTGCTGGTCGAGAAACTTGGCGGTAAGATCACGGGCATCTCATTCCTCGTGGAGCTCGGGTTTTTGGATGGCCGCAAAAAGCTCGGTGAATTTCCGATTCATTCCGTCGTGACCTATTGATTCATGGCACGGCTCCTGACCACACTTGCCAACCTGTTTCCTCTCTGGGTCCTGCTCGGAGCGGTTCTTGCCCTGACCCACCCCCCCCTTTTCGACTGGTACGATGCCAGATGGATCAATCCTACATTGGCGATCATCATGCTGGGAATGGGGTTGACACTCTCCTTTGACGATTTCAAAGGCATTACCAAAATGTCCCGAGCGGTGGCGATCGGATTCATCGCCCAATACTCCGTCATGCCATTCATGGGCTGGTCGGTGGCGACATTTTTTAACCTTCCCACTCCGATGAAAGTCGGATTGATCCTGGTGTCATGTTGTCCGGGCGGAACCGCCTCGAATATCGTCTGCTACATCGCCCGGGCCCATGTCGCGCTTTCGGTCACAATGACCATGTGCAGCACGTTGGCCGCGGCTGTCATGACTCCGCTCCTGACCAAATGGCTCGCGGGAGCACTCGTGCCGGTGGACGCCTGGAAACTTTTCACCGACACCTTTCAGGTCGTCGTCCTGCCGGTCATCGGAGGACTGTTGCTGAATCAATTTGCGCGGGACAAAGTCAAATATGCCCTCCCCGCTCTGCCACTCATCGCCGTTCTGGGTGTGGTGATTATTGTGGCCAAAATCATCGGGTTGAATGCCGAAGCGGTGAAACATTCCGGCCCGATCCTTCTGGCGGCGGTTTTCACCCTGCACACGGGAGGATTTGCGCTGGGCTATCTGCTGGCACGGCTGCTCCGACTCGATATCATTGCCTCCCGAACCGTTTCCATCGAGACGGGCATGCAGAATTCCGGCCTCGGCGTGGTGCTGGCGCGGAATAATTTTCCCGACCCGCTCACCGCCGTGCCCTGCGCGATCTCCAGCGTCTTTCACTCCGTCATCGGCAGTTCTCTGGCGGGTTACTGGCGCCTGAGAAAATCACAAACCACCGTTTAAAAATGAATGTGGTTGATTGGCAAAACGGGGCATTACTGTCTTGAGTGTCGGAGTGTTTCGAGCTCTTTTTTCAGCGGTAACCAATACTGGCGATCTTCCTGTCGGCACCGGAGTTCTTCTTGCAACAGTGCCTCATTGATTCTTGCCTCATCACATTCTTTGATGAGGCTCAAAAGAGGCCTGAGCGGAGTCATTTGATCAATGCAGCCCGGCCATGATTTGGCTATTTCTAATAAGATTGAGGCCGTGCGGCACTCGCGGAGCCAGAAAAAAACCTGCTCGTCGGCCGCTTGATCGCGGTTTTGAAAATAATGGGACTCCACAAGCCGGCGGATCATCGGCCAGTCCTTATCGCGTTGCGTTTTTTTCGCTTGGACAAGATCCCCCAATGAAAGGACTTCATACCGCTTGCCCGGATTGATTTCGACTGTTGTGCGGCGCGACCATAACACCTCAAAATCATCCACTCCTCTCATGACGGACATCACATCCACACGCAATCCGGCCACATCCGGGTGACGGCAACGAAAATGAATCGAATGTCCCCGGAGCAAATATTTTTTTTCAAATGGAGGAACCGCGATTCTTTCGGCCTGCAAACTGTCCAAAGCCTGTTTCAAGGCCAAAAGATTCTCCTCATCGGCGAGAAGGACAAAGTCGGTGTCACGGCTAAACTCGGCTGCGCCGTATAACACGCAAGCCTGGCCGCCCATCAGCAGGCATTTGACTTGAAAATCCTGCATCGTGGAAAGGACTTTGAGTATCGGGTTCGGGATCAAGGCTGCCTCCGGTTTGAATGAAATACGCCCAAAGTTTTTCTGTTTCCTGCCAACGTTCAAGCGGGGTCATCAGATACCACTCCGCCCACTCCGCCCCCACAATGTCCTCGGGTTTCAACATGCGATTCATGCTTAACACAATCGCAACAGGATTGCAAGGAACGACTCTGTTGACACCCCGCTCAGGTCAAGTGACTGTCAGGGACTTGAATTTTCCAAGGCAATCTGTCTATGCTAAATGGAATTTCAAAGGGAAATTCATTTATGAAAAAATTGTGTGTTCACACCGTCATCATGTTGATGATGGCATTTTCCATCGCAATTGACTGTCTCGGCGAGATTCAACCACTGACTTTTGAGCAAATTGTTTCCGACCCCGCGTCTTGGCCGAAGGAAGTGACTGTCACGGAGGAAATCAATGTCACACTCATGAAAGACGGCCAGGAAAAGGGAAAAATGAAAATCCCCGCCGGAAGCAAACGCGCCTTGAAATCCGTCACATCGGAAAGCGTGATTCTGGAGATTGTCGGGTCTGAAGCCGCCATCCCGATTGAAAAGACCAACCTGGTGGATGCCGCCAATGAAGCCGCGCAACGCACTGCCGCCATCACCCGCGCCCGGCAGGAACTCGCCGAAAATGCAGCCAGTCTTCAGGCATCAGGCGAATCCAATCCAGTTGACACATCCAGCCGCGCCACCCCCGCCCCGGAATCAAGGCCGGAGGAATCCACCATCCAAAAGGAGATCGCCAGTCATCTCGTCGTCCTTCAGTCAGGGAAGCTCGTGCCACTCGACAAAAAGAAACTCAATGGCGTGAAATACTACGCCGTTTATTTTAGCGCTCACTGGTGCCCCCCTTGCCGCAAATTCACCCCGGACTTGGTTTCCTTTTACAAACGGACAAAACGCCAGCATCCCGAGTTTGAACTGGTCTTTGTCAGCAGCGACAAGAGCGAGGAAAAAATGGTCGATTACATGAAAGAGTATTACATGAGCTATCCCGCATTGAACTATGAAACAGGCAAAGGACACAATGCCCTCGGCAAATACGCCAGCGGGGGCATTCCCAACCTCGTTTTCATCGACGCGGAGGGCAAAGTGCTCTCGTCTAGTTACGTCGATGGAACCTATGTCGGCCCGCGCAAGGTGCTCGACGACATTGCCAAAACGCTCCGTTGACCGATTGTCTTTGACTGAATAATGTCACATTCCCGCTGTTGACCATTTGGTCAATGCATCAGCAAAATCGTTGAATATGGACGACTCCCAACCTCACTCCGAAGCCAAGGCGATCATGGGCTACACCTTCCTGAAGGTTTTTGCCGACAATGACATCATTGACGCGGATGAACTCGCCTTTATCGAGCGTCTCGCCCTGCGCGACGGCATCGTCGATGACGAGGAAAAGAAAGTGCTCCACGAGATTTTCTCCCGCGTCGGCCCGGACATCGAGCCCCCCTCCGTCTGGGAGGAAATCTGCCGCTTCAAGAAACAATACGGCATCGAGTAGTTTTTTCCACCCGCCAGGGCCGGAGCCATTTGCCTCAAAAAGGCTCAAAAGCCTATGCTGGATGATTTGAACCACCCAGAAGCGACAGCCCGCAGATTGCGCAGATGAAACGCAGATTTTTGTTGGAAAAGCCCCAAGCTCCCGCTCCTCTCACTTTCTTAACTATAAACTTTCCCACATTCGTTGATTTTGACTTTTCCTCTGAAAATCCGTATGGCATCTACAGTCGAGAATTACTTGTTAGTAGACAGGAGATTCCTTATTTATGTCTGACTTGATTGCGAACACCGAATCCCGTGTAGTCGATCCTTCTGGGAAGGAGTGTTTACACACGATTGGTATTTCGAAGCCTTTACAACAAAAGACTGGTGAATATGAATGTTGTGTAATCCTTCCAGATTCCTTAGAGCCAAGAATTATTTTAGGAGAAGATTCCTTACAGGCTCTTTCTCTTGCTATGCGATTCGCCGCTGATCGAATTGACGACATGATTTCTAAGGGTTGGAAGTTTTATTATAGCGATTCTGAGGACAGATTTCCGTTCGAGACATACTTCGGACGCAAGAACTGAAGGCAATTGCCGCTCACCCCAACAGTCCGCGACTGGAAAAAATTGCTAATCCGATGTGACTTGGCTACAAGTATCAAGTTAAAGACGGTTATTGACTTACTGCTCATAATAATGCACAGTTCTGCACATAAAGTTTTTCATATGACTACAATCCCTTTCACTGAATTTCGCCGCAATGCCTCCGGTCTGCTTGATCGTGTCGAGAAGGGCGAATCCCTCGTGGTCATCCGTCATGGACGTCCGATTGCGGAAATCACGCCGCTGACAACGGATCAGAACCGCACCCCCTCGTGGAAACGCTCCGGTGTCCGGCTTGTCAGCAAGGGAGGGTCACTTTCGACGGCGGTCATTGAGGAACGCGCCCGTGAAAACATTTTTTGATTCCTCGGCATTCGCAAAACGTTACATTGATGAAAAAGGATCGCCCCTCGTCGATGCCGTCTGTCAAAATGCCGATGAATTAGCCTTGTGTGTGATTTGTGTTCCCGAGATTATTTCTGCGTTGAACCGCAGAGTGCGTGAGAAAAGCATTTCCTCTTCGGATTACATAACCGCAAAAAAACAATTCCTTGATGATGTCCGCGATGCCGTGATCATGAATTTGACCCACGATGTGATCTCATTGTCCGTATCGATTCTAGAGCACAATACAATGAGAGCCATGGATGCCCTGCATGTCGCATCTGCAATGGAATGGGGTGCTGATTTGTTTGTTTCATCCGATAAACTGCAAGTCAAAGCAGCCCAAAAACAAGGACTCCAGACAAAACTCGTGTAACGATGCGAACAAATCGGTCATGCAGAAGTCACTCTGCACTCACTTAACCGGAACCAAACGAACCATTTTTCCGGGGATGTCGTAAATCAGATAGACAAATCCGTCGTCGAAACAGCGCACGTCGCGCATGCGTCCGGTTCCTTCGAGCAGATACTGCTGTTCCGCCACTTGCTCCCCGTTGATTTTCATTCGCACCAATCTTTGCCCCGCGAGGGTTGCCATAAAAAGGTTGCCCTTCCAGCCGGGGAATTTGTCTCCGCGGTAGAAATCCATGCCGCACACGGCCAGAGACGGAGTCCACTGCACAATGGGTTGTTCCATCCCCTCTCGATGCGTCCCAATGGCAAATTCACTTCCATCATAGTTGATGCCATAGGAAATCACCGGCCAGCCGTAGTTCAATCCTTTGCGGATGATGTTGAGTTCATCCCCGCCCCTCGGTCCGTGCTCGCTGGCCCAAAGCCTTTCGGTTCCGGGCTGGAATGCCAACCCCTGCACATTGCGATTGCCCAATGTCCAGATCGACGGGCGGGCGCCGGGGGTTTTGACAAAGGGATTGTCCTCGGGAATGCGGCCATCATCGTGGAGACGATGAATTTTCCCGGCGGCATGGGAAAGATTTTGCGCGAAATTATTTTTGTCGGGGGCGGAACCCCGGTCGCCGATGCTGAAATAAAGATATCCTTTTCCGTCAAAAACAATCCGGCATCCGAAATGAACCCCGCCGCGCGCGTAATCCTCCGCCGGAGGCTCGTAAATCGTCTCCACATCCGTGAAGGAATCCCCGCGCAATTTGCCCCGCACAATCGTGGTCATGGCGCCGCCGGGGCCGGCTTTGGAATACGCCAAATAGACCCAGCCATTTTTTTCGTAGTCTGGATGCAGCCGCACATCGAGCAGCCCCCCTTGTCCGATTGCCGCCACCTCCGGGACATTTTGAATCGGCGTGGAGACTTTTCCGTCAGGGCTGATGAATCGCAGATTCCCTTTTTTCTCCGTGACGAGGAACCGTCCATCAGGCAGCTTTTCCAAGCCCCACGGCTGATCCAACCCTTCCGCGAGAGTTTCCACACGGAAAGTCTGTTTGCCCGCCGTCATCACCTCCGCCCGGCAAGAAAGGGTTGATAGAAGCGCAAAACATGCAAAAATAAGGAAACTGTGGAGACGCGGAATCATTCGCACACAATAGAGCTATGAACCCGATTTTACAAGCAACCCCCGTCATCTTTCTGGCTTTGATCCTCATGGCCTGTTCCCCGTCCAATCATGCGGCACCTCCCGATGTGAACCCGCACGAATTGCTCGCAATGGGAAAAACCGCGTACGCTCAAAATTGCGCCACTTGCCACTACGGCGGACGGGAGAGCAAACTCGCCCCCGACCTGATCGGCTCAGCCATCGTCAATGACCCCGATCCCGCCGCCCTCATCCGGATCATTCTCCACGGACAACAGCGCGTGAGCATGGTGGGCGGCAAAAAATTCAACGGCATCATGCCTCCCCAAGCCTACCTCAGCGACCGCGACATCGCGGCCATCACGACCTATGTCCGCCAGGAATTTTCCGCGCCGCCTCTCGGCGCGGTTCAACCCTCCGCTGCGGCGCCTCTGCGCAAATAGCTGTGCCTGGTCTGCGGGGACAATCCTTTCCGGATTTCCGTGGGAGTCCTTCCCGTGCGCTCTTTGATCCAGCGGCAAAATCGCGCGACATCCTTGAAGCCGCACAATACCCCGATTTCCTTGACTTGACGGTCCCCTGCCTTGAGCATCCGCTCCGCCTCACGCAAACGGATTGTTTGAAGGTATTTTTTCGGCGTCATTTTGTATTCCCGGCTGAAAAGCACGGTGAAATGATTCAAGCTCAATGAGTGATAGCGGGCAATTTGCCGAATGCTCATGGGATTTGCATAATTCATCTCGATATAACTCGCGGCTGAAAAAAGCGCTTGGGCATTGCGTGACAAAGGGCGGGGTCGCCCAGACCGTCTCCGTTTCAAACCGGCGGCCCGGTCGAGTAAAATCAGAAGCTCCCCCAGAAGAAAACGAATTCGAGCCGCTCCATGCGCCGCAGGCTGATTTTGCTCATTTTGCAAGGATCGGACAATTCTCGCCACATCGTCGAAAACATCTTCCAAAAACAAAATCCGCGGGCAAAGTTTTCCCCGCAGGTATTCATCAAGCCGGGGGTTCCCTGTGACAAACCCGACCCAACAAAGCCGGTGCGGGTCATTGCTTTCATTGACCTCCCGGTGTTTTCTCCCCGGTGGCATCAGAATGCCTTGTCTTTCCCCCAGCGCATGGGAATGGCTCCGCTCGCATTCCCATTTCACATTCCCTTTCAGGATCAGACCCAGCTCGAAAAAATCATGGCTATGAGAAAGGTTGTGGCAACGCCCCCGGGCTTCCCGTGGCATTTCCATCAAAAGTCTCAAGTCCAGCTGATCCAAAATATGTTGATTAAAATCAATATTATTGTCTTTTTTGTTCATTATTCGTGATTTTTATCAATCATTCGTGATTTTGAACAACTTTTTCTTGGTGACTCCATCCTTTGATCAGAGCAACTTGCTCTTCATGAGGCAAACAACAGGAGACGATGGACATGGCACATGACAAAATCCGTTGGGGAATTCTCGGGGCGGGAATGATCAGTGACGCCCTTTTCCGGGCGATGCCCACCAGTGAAACGGGTTTCCTCGGCGGAATCGCCAGCCGCGACATCGCAAAAGCCAGAGCCTGGGTCGAAAAACACCAGGCTTCTGACACAATCAAACCCTGCGGTTCTTATGAGGAACTCCTCGCCGACCCCGCCATTGACGCTGTTTACATCGCGCTCCCTAACAGTGAACACTGCCGCTGGGTGGTGGCGGCGGCACAGGCGGGCAAACACATTCTCTGCGAAAAGCCGGCGGCCAGCAATTTTGCCGAATTAATGGTCATGATGGAGGCTGTGCGCAAAGCCGGGGTTTTCTTTATGGAGGCTTTTATGTGGCGGTGCCATCCCGGCACGGCGGCGTGGCTGAATGAAATCCGCGCAGGAA
>CAYTAI010000010.1:13993-23064 GCA_964435715.1 uncultured Verrucomicrobiota bacterium
CGTTTGATCGACGCGCAATTTGCATTCAACTGCGGGGAGAACTCCGCCAGCAACCGTTTCTCACGCGAATTGTCCTGGGGCGGAATTATGGACGTGGGCTGTTACTGCGTCAGCGCGGCGCGGCTGATTGCCGGGACGGCCCAAGGAAAGGATTTTGCCGACCCCGCCGATCTCAAGGCGCTCGGCCATCTTGGAAAATCCGGGGTGGATGAATGGTCCACGGCCATCGCGCAATTCCCCGGCGACATCGTCGCCAGTCTGTCCTGCGGACTGCTGGTCAACGGGCAGAATGCCATCCGGGTGTATGGATCCAAAGGACATCTGGTCGTGCCCAGTCCTTGGTTCAGCGATGGACGATACAGCATTCATCTGGACGGACAGGAACCCACCCATCACGAGATCGCGAGCGCGAAAAATCTCTACGCCCACGAGGTGGACATTTTGGGAGTGAGCGTTCGCGCCGGACGCACGGAGGCGGAAAGCCCGGCAATGTCCTGGGCGGACACGATCAGCCAGCAAAAGGCGCTCGATCAATGGCGCAAAGCCGCCGGGGTTAAATTTGTTTGCGAAGAAGATCACTCCCTCTCCAAAACCACTCTTGCTGGAAAAGCCCTGCATTTTGCGTCCACAGGAGAAATCGCCATGGGAAAAATTCCCGGCCTGGAGAAACGCGTCAGCCGGGTCGTCTTGGGCTCAATGTATCTGCGCCATGACGACATGCCTTACACCACAGCCATGCTGGACGATTATTATGAACGCGGCGGCAATGCCTGCGACACCGCATGGGTTTATGGGCCGAATTGCGAAAAAGCGCTGGGGCGTTGGATTCATTTGCGAGGGGTGCGTGAGCGGTTTGTCATTCTCGCCAAAGGGGCCCATCTGGCTTGGACTTCACGGCCTTTCCACGATCCTGGCTGCGACCCGCACACCCTCGTCACCCAGCTTCACGAATCCCTTGACCGGCTGGAAACAGACTATGTGGACATTTACTGTCTGCATCGCGACAACCCCTTGATTCCAGTCGGTGAATTCGTCGATTGTCTCAATGAACTCCTTCGTGCCGGGCGCATCCGGATTTTCGGCGGATCGAATTGGACCCCCCAACGGATCGATGAGGCAAATGCCTACGCGCGCGCCAAGGGTCTGCAAGGATTCAGCGTGATCAGCAATCACTTTTCGTTGGCCCAGTGGAATGAGCCCATGTGGGCAAATTGCGTCAGTTCCTCTGACTCCGGCTCGCTGGAATGGCTGAAAAAATCCGGTGTCCCTCTGCTGGCTTGGTCGAGCCAAGCCTCGGGATTTTTCACGGGAGCTTTTGACCGCGCGACCCCGCCCGACCGTGACGCGTGGACCCGGGCGGTCGCCAGAGTCTGGTTCAATGAAAGCAATTTCGAGCGTTTGGACCGTGTGCGGGATCTCGCCCGCAAAAAAAACGTGACCCCCACGCAAATTGCCCTGGCCTATGTTCTGAGCCAGCCTTTCGATGTTTACGCGCTCATCGGCCCGAAAACCATTGAGGAAACCAGAACCTCCCTCCTCGCCGCTCATCTGCGGCTCACGCCCAGAGAAATGGCATGGCTGAATCTGGAAGGTTGAATTCCTCAAGCTTATCTTCGACTTGTCATCTGTTCATCAACGTAATGATGCGAGTAATTTGCACGCGGTGAATCCGGGTGTGCAATGCGGCGAGGACATTCCATTGCCGCGCATTGAGCGGCCCGAACCACGGATGGACATGCCGCTGGATGAGCTCGGATTTTTCAAAGGGAATTTTAATGTCACGCTCGAACTCTTCCTGAAACGCCTCGAAGCGTCCCACAATGTTTTCCTGTCCCTGCCCCGTTGGCTTGACATCCGCAGTATCGACTTTCACATGGAATTCCTGTCCCCGGCGCAAAGTCAAAATCAGCTCTTTCATCGACGGCCCCGTAATCAGGAGATGCTCGATGGTCATCGCCACTGACCAGTTGCGGGAACTGTCCTCAATGCCCCTGATACGCGGGATCAGCACGCGCCGTTCCAGTCGGACATGATCCAATCGCCCTGCCATCCGCGCAATTTGCGCGCCCTCTTGCAGAAAAAGAGCACGGGCGCGCGCGTCGCTGAGTGCCAGATTCATCGCGGGAAAAATGACATGCCGGCTGATAAATGCCTCGACGGGCGGCAAACCCGCGCCGGGAGCCTGAAGTGTGGTCTGTGTCATGGGGATGTCCTTTCGATTAGTTGCAATTTGCAATCAATCTATGGACAAACTTTTTATTTGCAAGTAATATTCCCCCATGAAACCAAAAAAACGCCGTTCCCCTTGCGCTGTCGCCTGTTCCCTCGACATTTTCGGTGACAAATGGACCCTGCTCGTGATTCGTGATCTTTTCCGGGGAGCCGAGTTCCACGACCAGTTCATCGATTCCCCCGAACGCATCGCGACGAATATTCTCGCCGACCGGCTGGAGCGCCTCGTGAAATCCGGCCTCGTGGAAAAGGAATCCGTCGAGGAGGACCGACGAAGGTTCCGTTACGCCCTGACCCCGCGCGGCCTGTCCCTCCGCCCCGTGCTGGAAGCCATCGCCGCATGGGGCCTCAAAAATATCCCCGGCACAAAAGTCTCCCGCTCCATTGAGGGGGCGCTTCCGCATTGACCATGCGGCGGGGCACGTCACCCGCCTTTGCGGAGCAATTCCCGCAGCTCGGCTTTTTTGCCTTCCCTCAGCGATCTGGCCGTGCGCTGGCCGAACTCCATCGCATTGGCCCTGGCCGCCCTTCTCATGGCGCTCAATTGCCTCTCGTAACGGCGGCAAAAATGACAGACCAGACCGTGGATGAAGTACTTGATTTTCTCGGACACCGTCAACTCCCGGTCCATCGCCGCCGAAACAATTCGCGTGTGGACATCGCACGACAAAGCCATCTTGTCGAGCGTCCAAAAAACCGGCGTCGTCACCGTGCGGACAAACTGGCTCATGGCGCGTCACCCCCTCCCCCGCTCCTTGAACCGCCGGAAAACCAATTCAACTCAAGACAACGCCGCAGGATGAAGCGGCTGCGGTGCAGGAGAACCCACAGATTGCTTTCTGAAACGCCGATGGCCGCGCAAATGTCCGCCGTCTCCACCCCGTCGATTTCCCGCAGTGTGAAAACCCGCGAGGCATTGACAGGCAGTTTTTTGAGGCACTCGGCCATGACCCCCCAAAACTCACTGTTTTCCAGACGCTCGGATGGGGAAGGCGAACAGGCCGCCGGGGCTTTCTCGGGATCCATTTCCCAATGATTGTGCTTGTCCATGATTTCCCTGTGCAGTGTGCCGTATGCGCCCTCCAGGGTGTCGTCGTTGGAACGCCTGTTTTTTCGGTAATACTCCAGGATTTTGTTTTTCATGATGCCTGTGAGCCAGGTGCGCTCGCTTGAGCGGCCCTGGAAGTTTGCGCGGGACTGAAGCGCGCTCAAAAATGTCTCCTGAACAAGGTCCTCGGCCGCATGCTCCCCGCCGACACGGGCGAGCGCATAGCGGAACAGATAGTCCCCGTAAATGTCAACCCACCCGACAGGATCGCCGAGTCGCTGCGGGAGTGCCGCTGAATCTGGTTGGTTGTCCATGTGTCCTTTGTGAAATGCGGCTGGGATTCCAATCGCGGTCGAAAACGCTCAATCCGCCTTTCCCCCGCTCTTGTCGGATGGATGCAGCCTGGAAAAAATGATCCGATCCAGGGAAAACCGGCCCGGCCCGAAAAGAATGATGATCAGCATTGTGAAAAGATAAAGAAAAGGGGAGGCCGCAAAAAACGCCTCGCTGTCCTTGAAAATTCCAAATAATTCATCGCGGTGGGCGGTCAGATAGGCGACCATCATGGTTCCCGCCAGAGGAATCGCCACCACCCGGGACCCAAGCCCCAGGATGATGAGGATGCCGCCCAAAAACTCGACGCCGGCGACAAAGGGAGCCTGGATGTGCGCGAGGGGAATTCCCAAACCGTCAAAAAACTCCGTCACACGGCCGAGGTTCTTGAATTTGCCCCATCCGGCCTGGGCAAACCCGTATCCCCAGACCAGCCTGATCCCAAGCAAAAAGAGCGATTGCAGGACGCCCGTGATTTTTGCCGCCCTTGACGGATCGCACAGGCCGCACAGCGATTGCAGGACGCCCTTGGGGCGGGGGTTTGGTGGATTGTTCTGGTGACTCATGATTTTGCCCTTTGCGTTTGTTCATTGTGAATTTCCAGCCAGTGGCGCCCGGCCCATTTTGAAAACCATTCTGACACCTCCTGGGCGGAGGCGTCGACCCCCCTCAAGGCATTGTCGATTGTCGAACCCTTTTTGAATTTTTTGAGACAGCCCCACTCCGCCAATCCAAGTTTTTCGACACGGACATCCCACCCCGCCCTGTAAACGCAAAAAACGGCGCATTCCCCCCGGCGCAAGCCGCCCGCGCGCCATTTGCCCGCGGCAGGGCGGGAGAAGCCGATTTTGTCCAGGTCATATTCGCTCGGCACAAACCGCTGGCTGCCCGAGAGCCTCAAAACCGTCGTGGCCGAGTCCACTGACCCGGCCTCCATCGGGCTTTCGACCGCGGCCCCCTCAAAAACCTCGATCATCGCCCACTCCAGGGCCGCCATGTCCGCGGCGGGGGATTTTTGGAGGGCGGGAATCCCCCGGTGCCGCCGGAGGAATCCGGGGAACCCCCGGCCCAAAGCCCTGAGTGTCCAGTGCCCGGAGGGATGTTTGACCAAATATTCGCGGGTGAGTTTTTGGTGAAGCCGTTTTCCCAAGACAAGTTCCGTCATGACGAAATCCTCCCTGAGGGAATCCAGTATCCGAAACCAGTATTGCCGGTGATAAATTTCCAATCTTTCGACCCGGCTGGTTTTCGGGCCGTCTTTCATTCCGGCAAGAAGACCGCGGACAAACCGGCGGGACAGGAGATTCGACTTTGACAAGGACGGCGAGGTCATGCGATGCGTCCCCGCGGGCAGCGGCACACGCAAGGCCCGGAAAAAATCCTCCTGAATGGCGCCCAATTTTCTCATGCCGCCCGGGCCTCCCGGTCTTTGTGGAGATATTTTTCGGCCTTGCGGGCCTCGTTCCAAACCTCCTCAAATGAGGGGATTTTGTCGTCCCACTCCAGCAGGGTCGGTGTCGGCCCGCAGAGTTCTATGGCCCTTTCATACAGGCGCCAGACCGGATCAATCACGGGATGGTCATGGGTGTCAAGAATGAACCGCCGATAGTTCGAGTGCCCGGCAATGTGGATTTGCGCCACCCGTTCATGCGGGATATTTTCAAGATACTCGCAGGGATCGAAGCCGTGGTTGAACGACGAGACATGGATATTGTTCACATCGAGCAAAATGCCGCAATCCGCCTTTTCGGCGACCTCGCTGAGGAACTCCCATTCGGTCATCGTGGACTCTTGGAATTCCGCGTAGCTGCTGACATTTTCAATGACAAAGGGCTTCTCAAGATAGTCCGACGCGCTGGCGATTTTCGACGCGGCCACCGAGACGGCCTCCCTGATGTAAGGCAGCGGGAGCAGGTCATGGCTGTGCATCCCCCCGGCGCTGCCCCAGCAGATGTGGTCGGATATCCACGGTGTGTTGGTTCGCCTCGAAAGGGTTTTCAGGCGTTTGAGATGGTCTTTGTTCAGGGGGCCGGACGAACCCGGATAGAGTGAAACCCCGTGTTGAACCACTGTGTAATTCTCGAGGATGCGGTCGAGAACATGCAAGGGACGTCCGCCATCGACCATGTAATTTTCTGAAATGATTTCAAACCATCCGGCGGCCGGTTTCTCGCGCAGAATATGGTCGTAATGGGGAATCCTCAAACCGATTCCCACCCCGAGCTTGGAATGCTGATTAAAACGATTGGCTCCCATAAAACATCCTGTTTCCCGGCTTGGAATTAAGTTCCGGAGGGGAGATTGTGCCCCCTCCGGAATGAACACGCCACAAAATTATTTTTTGGCGCTGCAACCGTCCTTGCCTTTGCAACCATCTTTGCCCTTGCAGCCTTCCTTGCCTTTGCAACCGTCTTTGGCCTTGCAGCCTTCCTTGCCGCTGCATCCTTCCTTGCCTTTACAGCCTTCTTTGCCCTTGCAGCCTTCCTTGCCTTTGCACCCCTCTTTGTCTTTGGCCTGCAATCGGCTTGCAATGCCTGATTCAGACGCTCCCGAGGCCATGACGACCCCGGCATTCATGCTCATCAAACCCGCAATGGCCGCGGCGGCGAGAATATTTTTGTTCATTTTCATTTTTTGCTCCTGGATTTTATTTTTTTGATTTTTTGACCAAGTGAATTGATTTTTAAGATTCACGGTGTTCGCCAATAAGTGTCTTTGGCTGGTCATTCCTTACAAAAAAATGCCAAAAAAATTTCGGGCTTTTACAAACGCTTGGGAATCAGGATGTTGGAAATGAATTTTTTTCGCCCGTGAGTTATTTTCGAATGTTGAAAACCTTGCTGTTCTCCGCTTGGGGTTGATCCCAGTTAATCTCGGTGGCCGTCAGGAGCACCTGGGCGCACTGATTCCCGAGCTCGATCAGGCGGTTGCGGCGGCCTTCATCGAGTTCCCCCATGACATCGTCGAGCAGAATGACCGGCCATGAGCCGTGCAGACCTTTGAGCAATTCCACCTGCGCGAGCCGCAGAGCCAGAGCGACACTGCGTTGCTGCCCCTCGCTGGCAAATTGCGTCACAGGCTGGCCGTCGAGGGTGAGAAGCAAATCGTCCAGTTGCGCCCCGGCAAGCGTGGCGCGGAAACGGCGTTCCTCCCTTGCCAACCGGATCAATTTCTCCCCCAACGCCCCCTCACCGGTGTCGTGGTAAGACAACTGCAAATCCTCCCCTCCCCCGGACAATTTGCGATAAGCCAGCCGCGCCAGCGGGGACAATTTGCGCGTCCATTGCCCCCGCGTCCGCGCAATTTGCCCGGAGGCGAGCGCAAATTGCGCGGTGATTGTGTCGAAAAGCCCGCGGCTGTCGCGGTCCACCCCTTTTTTCAGGAGCAAATTGCGCGAGCGGAGGAGCTTTTTGAAATCAACCAGCGCGGGGGCGTGCGGCGCAAATTGCGCGGCGATGAGTGAATCCAGAAAACGGCGGCGCACGCCCGCCCCGGCTTTGGCGATTTGATTGTCCGCGGTGGTGAAAGGCACGGTCTGGAGCAATTTGCGCCAGTGATCACGGTCGGCGCATTTTTCCCGCCCGATGAAGGATTGCCTTTGCTCCTTGGAGAAAACCACGCGGAGGGTCGATTCCCCGACTTTCCCGGCGACTTGGCTGGACTCCGCTCCATGCCGGATCATGTCCGAGGAACGGAGCGCGCGGAAACTCGACCAAGTCGCCAGAAAATGCGCCGCCTCCAGAATGGACGTTTTCCCCCGGGCATTGTCACCGAGGAAAAGATTAAAGCCCGGGGAAAAATCCAAAAGGAATTCCTCGTGGCAGCGGAAATCACGCAGGAGCAGCTTGGCAATTTGCACAGGACATCAATCTATGGCGGCGCAACCTTTACGGAAAGGTAAAAAAGCGCATCACCCTGATCTCTGACACAAAAACTAACGATATAACCAGAGTGCCACCAGATTAAAAAAAATCGCGAGATTCCAATAAAGCAAGGCGACCTCGACGTGGGAATGGCCTGTTTTAATCATATGCTGGTAATAATGGGTATTGTGCGCGTGAAAGATATTTTCCCGCTTGAAAAGTCTGCGGAGCAAAGTCACACCCGCATCGAGAATGAAGGGAGACCAGATCAAGATCGCCAACCAAGGATTGAGCTGACGCGCCATCAGGCCTTGTGCAGCAGGCAATGTCACCAATCCCAGAGAAAAACCAAGCACGAGGGAACCACAATCACCCATGAAAGTTTTCGGGCGGGGAAAATTAAAGGGTAAAAAACCCAGGGCTGAGAGCCCGGTGACCAGACTCAGAACAACAGCCCAAGTCTGTCCGGATTGAAAACTCCAGAACCCGGCAAAAACACTGATGACCACAGCTGTCCCTCCAGCCAATCCGTGTGAGCCGTCCATGAAATTAAAAAAATTTGTCATCGCCACCAACCAGAAACACGCCAGAACCACTCCGAAAATACCGGTTTCAAACTGAAGCGGGCGGGAGAGCATGATCGAATCAAATTGAAAAACAAAAAGCACGGCGACAATCGCAGCGGCGATTTGTGCAAGCAGCTTGAGAATCGTGGCGAGCCGGTGGTTATCCCCCCTTTTGGCTGATATCCAATCATCGTAGAGTCCCGCTGCCGAGAGCAGCAAAAGACACACGAGACAATATAGTATTTTAACATCCGCGCATAAAATCCATGCCACAACCAGTGATAAAAGCACGGCAAACCCGATTCCTGCCCCTCCTAACCGCGGGATAATCCCTTCATGCAATGTGCGGGTGTTGGGGGCGGCATGGATTTTGACCAGGTGCGCGATGCTGATACTCGCGCGGGTGGCAAAAAAGGAGCCGACAATCGCGCACAACGCCACGATGATATAATCCCCCTGGTTCATATCGTTTTGTCAAAAACCTTTCTGATCCCTTGTTCGGTTGTGTATGGCATTTGAAGCCCCATCCGAGTCAACTCCACGGGGTCATGAACAGTCTCCGTCAGCCAACTCCTGATCAAGCGGTAGTAGCGGCTTGTTTTTTGATTGTAAAAATAACTCTCTCCAATTTTCAAAACATTCCACCAAAATCCGTTAGTGAGTATTCCCGCCGGTGACCGCACCCCTGCGGCGGCGGCAATCCAATCGACAATTTGCCTCACGGGATAAGCCGGGCCGTCACTGAGCGTGATTTTTCGCTCACTGACAGACTCAGGAGGCGCATTCAGCAGGTAGACGAGGATCGCCACCAGATTATCCACCGCGCAGAGCGATTTGCGTTGCTCGCCCGAACCGAGAAATTTAAATTTTTTTCCGGCGACTTGAGAAAAGAGTTCACCGAGGTTGGCAACATTTCCCTGGCCGTAGACCGGAGCGACGCGCAAAATAAAGAGTTCGATATCATTTTCCACCGCCCACTTTTCGAGCATTTTTTCAGCCTGCGCCTTGCTGCGGGCATATGTCCATGAA
>CAYTAI010000010.1:23080-28166 GCA_964435715.1 uncultured Verrucomicrobiota bacterium
TGAAAAGCTGTTCTTGACGGATGCCGGGAGCTGCTCCCATTCTGTCACTTTGACCGAGCTGAGATAGATAAATCGGCGGGGAGGAGTCGCGGACAAAGCTTTGATCAAATGATTGACCCCGCCAATATTCACCGCATCAATGTAGGCCATTTCCGTGGCGTCCAAATCCTGTGCATGATGATAGACAGCCATGTGCAAAACCGTGTCACAAAATCCGATCTCGGTCTGCCACGGCCCTTGTTTACTGATATTTCCATGCACGACTTGGGACTGTCCGGCGGGGAGCCGGCGAAAAGCATTTGCCGTCCGGCTCGTCAGGAGAAGAGTCTCAAAATCCCCGGGAATAAAGGGCAAAAGATGGGCTCCGACAAATCCGCTTCCTCCCGTAATCAGTAATCGGCGTGCCATCGCATTCATTTAATGTGTATTGTGCTTTTGATGAGACAGAGTGCCGGTGGGTTCAGAAGCGTTTTTAACGTCCTCACAGGCAGTCACCGCTTTTTTGAGCTCATGAGCAACCTCGAGTGCGGGTGCGCTCCGCGCAATTTGCGTCAGGCGCCCGGCAATTTGCAGGCATTCAGGAGAGACACACCTCTCCCCCGACACGCGGAAAATTCGCTCAGAGAAGGGTTCGAGCGGCTCACTCTCAGTGTGGAGTTCCTCATGGAGTTTCTCGCCGGGGCGCAATCCCATGTAACTGATGGCGATTTCCTTGTCCGGGAGGTGCCCGGAGATCGTGATGAGTTCACGGGCAAAATCGACGAGCTTGACGGGTTTGCCCATGTCGAGAACGAAGATTTCCCCGCTGGAACCCATGAGACCGGCTTGAATGACCAGCTGCACCGCCTCGCGAATCGTCATGAAAAAGCGGGTCATCTCGGGATGGGTCACCGTCACCGGCCCGCCCTGGGCAATTTGCCCGAGGAAAATGCGAATCACACTGCCATTGCTCCCGAGCACATTGCCGAAACGAACCCCGAGAAATTTCGTCCGCGCCTGCCGCGCATAGGCCAGGGCGAGCAATTCCCCCAGCCGCTTGCTGTAACCGAGGTTGTTGACCGGATCGACCGCCTTGTCCGTGGAGATGTAGATCACCCGCTCCACGTCGGTGGCGATGGCTGTCTCGGCGAGGATTTGAAATGCGGTGACATTATTCAGCACCGCCTCGGCGGGGTAACGCTCCAGAATGGGCACATGCTTGTGCGCGGCGGCGTGAAAAACAATGTGGGGTCGGTGGCGCTGGAAAACCTCACGGACACGTTCGGGATTTTTCAGGTCGCAAAATTCCGTGACGACGGCAAGGCCCGGATGGGTGCGCTCGAATTCACGCTCCATCAAATACAGGTCGTTTTCATTGTAATCCAGCAGCACCAGTGTGTCCGGCCCCAGCCGCGCAATTTGCCGCGCCAGCTCCGAGCCGATGGACCCCGCCGCGCCGGTGACGAGCAATTTGCGCCCGGTGATCCGGCTCTTGAGCATGACGATGTCGAGCTGAACGGGTTCACGCGCCAGCAAATCCTCCGGGTTGATGTCACGGAGGCTGACCCTTTCCCCGGTCTCACGGTCGGAAACCACCTCGGCGCGGCGGAAGGCAATCGCATGGGCGCGGCAGACATCAATCAGCGAGCGGGTTTCCTCCCCTGTCAGGTTCCCGACGAGAATGAGGGTATTGGCCCCGTCGTCGGAGATGACAGAGGGAATCATGGCGCCATTGATGACCCTGACGCCGTGGAGCTTTTGCCCCACACGCGCGCCAGTCAGATCGACAACGGCGACGGCGAATGACTCCTCTTCAGGATTCGAGATCAGCGAGCGAATATACAAATCGACCTGTTGATAAGGCCCGGCGATAATGGCGCGGGTGGACTTCTGGCGGGAGCGCCGGGACAAAATGTGATAGATGCGTCCGGAGAACCGGATGCCGCCGACCATCATCAATGTCAGCATCGCCTCATTGAGCAGGATGATGCGGGACACATCAAAAAGCCCCGCAAATTGCAATCCGTAGAGGATCAGGCTGCCTGTTCCGACCGCATAGACCACGCGCATGAGCTCATGCACACTGGCGTAGCGGAAGCTCCAGTTATAGAGCCCGAAAACACCAAAGCACACGAGGCGAACCAGAAAAAACCAAGGCAGGAGGCTGACATAAAAATTATCGAGGTAACTCTGAGGAATGGGAAACCCCAGCCGCACGAGGAAGCTGAAATTCAACGCCAGAAAAATCAGAATCGCATCAATCAGAATCAACAGCACAAACCGCTCCCACCTCGGCACAAGAGGAATCCAGTAGCGACCGCGAAAGAGCATTTTTCCGGATGACATCGCCGCCGATTGAACCAAAAAGAAATACGACCTTCAAGCCTTCTTATTCCGTCGACGGGTAGAGCTCCTCATCCCGCCGATTTGATCGATTCGCCTTCAATATATCTCTACATCTTCTTGACTTCATTTTGCTTAAACTTTTGCAATACTTGTTGCACAATCGGATTTGAAAAACGGCGGTGCCGGGTAATGGTATAGAAACGTTCCTTCATCCCCGGCACTTTCATCAGCTCGCGCAACCATCGCATTTTTAACTCATCCCTCACGACAACGGTGGGAAGAAGGGCGCAGGCACTGGCTTCACGCGTGACCAGACGCATCATCGCCATGTCGTCACTTTCAGCAATAATCCTGGGGCGCACACCGCTTTCTTCGAGAATGACATCAAAGGTCGCACGCAAAGCACTGCCTGATCCCGGTAGAATGATCGGCACACCTTGCAGGCACAGGGGGAATTTTCCTTTTCCGAGTTTGAATTTCGGACCGGCAACCAAACTGACCGGCTGTTCTGAAATCATCCGACATGAAAACTCGGGATTCATGTCACTGCGAACAGACTGGTTTGATAACACCATGTCCATGGTATGACTTTGGAGATGTGCTAACAACTCACGCAAATCCCCGGAGCGGATCACCAGCCGGATTTCGTCATTGCCGAGAATCGGGGCAATGAGCTGCATCACAAAATTGCGTGAGAGAGTCGAAACAACCCCGATGGAGAGGGTCTTCTGCCCCGCATGAGAGGCGCCTGAGAGCGCGGCGATCAGACCGGCGCCATTTTTGAGTATTTCCCCCGCATAATCATATGCGATGCGCCCCGCCTCGGTCAGATGGAGTGATTTATTTGTGCGGTCAAACAACGGAGTTCCCAATGACTCCTCCAATGTCCGGATTTGCAAGCTCAAGGCGGAGGGGGAGAGATTCAAATCCCGCGCGGCGCGGCTCAGGCTTTTTTCGTGGGCGACCGCCCAAAAATATTTCAAGTGATGATAGTTGAGTGAATTGTATTTCATTTTAAAAAATCAAACATATTTTTTTAATTTATCAATTTTTTAAAACAGCATCCTTCATGCTAGGTTCAGGAAACAACAAACAAAGGAATCAACCATGCATAGACTCAAAACATTTGAAAAAAGTGAGATTACTGGCTGTGCTTTCGACGGGGCAGCCTTTCATGGATCGAGAGGAACGGCATTATCCTGTCTGTCGGGAAAATCCCGGATTATCATAGAATCGCGGGTGCACCCGGAATGTTGGATCATTCCGCTCGATGAGATTGAACTCGTCCGGCAGGCGGCTGATCTCGGAGGAAACCGGCTCTGGTTGTCCCCTTGTCAGCCTGAAAAATTCCTCGGGCGGCTGGCCGACGGATTCCAAGGGGCATGGTTTGACGGGGATCATATTCATGTCCGTATCGGCACGCAGGAAACCATTTATCCCGCCCAGGAGCCCGACTCACGGGATGAAACCCTGGCGATGCTGGTATTTGCCGCGGGGATGACTTGGAAAGGTTGTTCAGATGAGGAAATCCAGAGAATACTCAGCCGCTTCAAACCGTGTTTGCCACAACAAATCATTGAGGAGATGAGTCTTTTATGAGCCACACAATCACATTGATTCCCGGTGACGGTATCGGACCGGAAGTCGCAGGAGCCGCGCGCCGTGTCATCGATGCGACAGGACTGGCGGTCAACTGGGAAGAGGCGCATGCCGGCGCCTCTGTTTTCAAAAAGGGGATTCCTTCGGGAGTACCACAGGAAACAATCGAGTCCATCCAAAAAACACGGCTGGTGCTCAAAGGCCCGCTCGAAACACCCGTGGGATTCGGCGAAAAAAGCGCCAATGTCACCCTGCGCAAACTCTTCGAGACATACGCGAATATCCGCCCGGTCAAAGAAATCCCCGGGGTCACAACCCCATTCAGCGGGCGCAACCTCGATCTGGTGGTCGTCCGCGAAAATGTCGAGGATCTCTACGCGGGGATCGAACACATGCAGACACCCGATGTGGCCCAGTGCCTGAAACTCATTTCGCGCAAAGGCAGCCAAAAAGTCATCCGGCTGGCTTTTGAATTCGCCCGGGCCGAGGGCCGGAGGAAAGTCTCGTGCGCCACCAAGTCCAATATCATGAAATTCACGGAAGGCTTCCTGAAATCCACATTCGAGCAAATTGCTCCGGAATACCCGGACATCATTGCTGAACACATCATCATCGATAATTGCGCCCATCAACTGGTCAAAAAGCCCGAGCAATTTGATGTGATTGTCACAACAAACATGAATGGAGACATCATCAGCGACTTGAGTTCTGGACTCATCGGCGGATTGGGATTCGCCCCGTCGGCGAATATCGGGAGTGAAGTCGCCATCTTTGAAGCGGTGCATGGTTCAGCCCCCAAATACGCGGGTAAAAACTCCGCCAACCCCACCGCGCTCATCCTCTCCGGAGTGATGATGCTCCGTCATATCGGTGAATTGGAGAAGGCCCGGTTGATCGAAAATGCCGTGCTTTACACCCTTGAAGAAGGCCGAACTGTCACACGGGATGTGGTCGGCGATGCAAGAGCCTCCGGAACCCGTGAATTCGCCGACGCCGTCATCTCCAATTTTGGTCAATCTCCCACGCGCCAAGCCGCCAGGGAATCCCGGAAAATGACACTGCCCACTTTTGCCACAGGGGTGAAAGTCCTGCACGATGTCCAGAGACAAACCATCGGAGCGGATGTCTTTGGATCGGGAGCGTCGTGTAGGGAAAGAGTGTA
>CAYTAI010000010.1:28176-50863 GCA_964435715.1 uncultured Verrucomicrobiota bacterium
GCCTTGAAAAACTCGCGTCCGGAACTGGACTGCATTTGAAAATGATCTCCAACCGCGGCACCCAAGTCTATCCGGAAAAAGGCGCGCGCACCGATTGCGTCGATCACTGGCGGTGCCGCTTCGTGCTGGGACAACCCCAAGACGACCTGAAAATCGGCGATGAGCTGGGCAAATTGCTCCAAAAAATCGAGGAGACCGGCTTGCGCTGGATGCACATTGAAAAACTCATCACTCTCAACGACAAACCCGGATACACCAAAGCACAAGGCGAGGACTAATCTTTCTCGCTCACGCAACCAATAAAAAAAGCCCCCGGGTCACGGGGGCTTTTGCTTTTTCATCCACGCGGAGCAAATTGCGCGGGAAATGCTAGTAAGCGGCTTGGGCGCCTTTGAGATTGCGCTTCTGGAGCCAAGGCATCATGCCGCGCAGGCGGGCACCGGTTTTTTCAATCGGATGCGCTTCGCCTTTCTTGAGCAGGGCATTGTATTTTTTGTAACCGCCTTGGTATTCCTTCACCCAATCTTTGGCGAATTTCCCGGTCTGAATGTCCTTGAGCGCGGCTTTCATCCGTTTTTTCACACCGGCATCGACGATTTTTGGTCCCACGGAGACATCACCCCATTTGGCGGTTTCTGAAATGGAGAAACGCATCCCGGCGATTCCGGCCTCATTCATCAGGTCCACGATGAGTTTGAGCTCATGGAGACACTCGAAATAGGCCATCTCGGGCTGGTAACCCGCCTCGACCAGAGTCTCAAACCCGGCCTGCACGAGAGCGCTCGCGCCGCCGCAGAGAACGGTTTGTTCACCGAAAAGATCGGTTTCAGTCTCTTCCTTGAAGGTCGTTTCGATCACACCTCCGCGGGTGCCACCGATGCCTTTGGCCCAAGCCAGGGCGATTTTTTTCGCCTGCTTGCTGGGATTCTGATAAATCGCGATCAGGGCGGGAACACCTTTGCCTTCGAGATACTGACGGCGCACGATGTGGCCGGGGCCTTTGGGGGCGACCATGATGACATCGACATTTTTCGGTGGCACGATTGTTTTGAAGTGGATCGAAAAGCCGTGGGAGAAAAGCAGGGTTTTGCCCTTCGTCAGATTCGGCTCGATGTCCTGCTTGTAGGCTTTGGGCTGTTTGGTGTCGGGAATCGCCACCATGATCACATCCGCGCGGCGGACAGCCTCGGCGGTTTCAAAAACCTTGAAGCCTTTTTTGCGGGCGACATCGGCTGACTTGCTGCCTTTGTAAAGGCCGATGATGACATTGCATCCGCTTTCCTTGAGATTCAGGGCATGGGCATGACCTTGTGAGCCGAAGCCGAGAACGGCCAAAGTTTTTCCTTTGAGCGCTTTCAAGTCGGCGTCTTTGTCCGTGTAAACTTTCGCTGGCATGTGTCTTTTCCTCTTTTGATTTTGTTGTGTGTTAAAGTAATTCCCCTTGCAGGCTTGACTTAAAAAAAATCATTTGGCACTAGTTGCGCGGCATGGCGACCTTGCCCGTGCGGGTCAAGTCGATGATCCCGTAATTTTGCATGAGTCGGAGGAACTTGTCCACTTTGCCCTCGTTGCCCGTGATTTCAATGGTCAGACTTTTGGGTTGGACATCCACGATTTTGGCGCGGAAAATATCACAAATCTGCATGACATCCGCACGGGATTTTGAATCAACCTTGATTTTGATCAAAGCCAGCTCGCGATCGACGTATTCATCCACCTTGAAATCATTCACATCGATTACATCCACCAAACGGTAAAGCTGCTTGACCACTTGCTCCAAGACTTTGTCATCGCCTCGGACGACGATCGTCATGCGCGATGTTTTCGGATCATTGGTCGGACCGACATTGAGCGAGTCGATATTGTAGCCGCGACCGCTGAAAAGTCCGGTCACGCGGGTGAGCACGCCGAATTTATTCTCCACAAGCACTGATATCGTATGACGCATAAGGGGAAGGATATTATTCGATCACCGCCCCCTTGCCAAGGAGGAATTTTCACGGATTGCTCCGGAGCTTCCCCCGTCCACCGGAAAAAAACGAAGGAAATCTTGTTTTGATCCAAATTAGTGCTAGTCTCATGGAGTGAAACTCGCAAAAATCATAAAACCCCAGAGAACATCCTCCCGTCAAGGCTTCACCCTGCTGGAATTGCTGGTCACGGTGTCCATTATCATACTTCTGGCGGCGGTTTCTTTCCCTGTGATTCTCAAGGTTCGCGAACGCGCCCAGATTACAAAATCCGCGAACAATTTGCGCCAGGTCTACACGGCTTTCATGATGTATGTCGGTGACTATAACGATCAAAGTTTTTGGAGAGGCATCACCGGGAGCGACCTCAGTTACGTCTCCACCGAAGGCATGGACTGGTTTGTTCACGGGGGCAAACCCGACGGTAACGACACGACTCAAGAAGGATTATTCAATAAATACAATCCGCGGCCTTTGAACTCCTATGTGGGCAATAACTTGGAGATTTTCCGGCATCCCAGTGACAACCGCCCGATTGCCAGCCTGGGAAACAAAACCCATTATGATGCCTACGGCAATGATTATGCCTTTAACTCCCTGGGTTTTCCCGGGATCTGGAATAAAGGACTCTCGGGAGAAGCTTACTCCAATATCCGTATCCCGGGCCGGACAATCGTTTTTCTTGAGGCGCACCTGATCAAACCGGGCATGAAGTGGGCCGGGAATGACAAAGGCAACATTATGATGGCGGACGGACGGATTGTCTTTGACACATTGCCACCGCCGGATGATTCCAAATATAGCTGGGGTCTCTAAGGAATCTTTTTCCAAACCCACTGCTTCTGGTCGTTTTGAATCTCGATCCAAACAGGATTTTTAGATTTGAGAGCGGATTCCCTGAGTCGCTCATAGAGTTCGCTCTGTACCCGGTCCAGAGGTTTGCCTTCTTTCAATGCCTGTGCTTCGAGCAACTGGATGCGATCTTTGTTTTCCGCATCAATGACCTGGACGATATAATTTTTGTCACTATCCTGCGGACCCAGCGGTCTCATTTCCAATAATCCTTTCCGGTCAATCCCCGCGACACCGCGATCCAAAAGCGACTGGTACTCGGAGACACGGTTGCGGCGGTTGTCCGATATGGATTCAGCCGCCGGAGAAGCATCCGCTGCCGGTGTGGTGACGACGACAGGGTCTCCCCCTTCTTTGCGTGTAATAACCTCCACTTTCATATCGACATCGATTTTGACGGCATCCTTGGGGGCGGCAAGTTGCACCGTGGGCGTGCATCCTGACAGAAAGAACATCATCCCGGCGGATGCCGGGATCGTTATCATTCCGAAAATATATTTTTTCATTATTTATGTCCCGTTATAGGTTTTCAATTTTTCATTTATTCCAGATTATTCCTCAAAATTTCAAAAGACTCCCGTCTGATTTGAATGGGCTTTTGGATGCTTGTTCAATTCATTTCACTTTGTTTGTGTCGATATCCCGTGCATTTGACTTGTCCTGATTAAACACGTCATCCTTTAATAAGATGTTGATATTCCTCTTTCCGCCATCACCGTCCATCACCAATTTCACATTTCCACCCTTGGGCGTGTAATTAAAATCCAGTTTCCCTTCAGTATAATGATATTCGCTGAAACTTTTAAGAAAAATCTCGGTGAGGTCTTTTTTTATTTGATCCCAGTCTTGTGCCTCGATTTTCGGGAAAAACTCCTCAAGGGGCGGTATGGACATCATCCCTGATTTTCCCAGTAAAAGACCACCCTTGACCTCCTCGACATATTTGCCCTGTGCCAGGATGATTGTCTTCAAATCCGCCTTTCCTGTCATATAGAATCTATCCATTGCGAGTGCCTTTGTGAGTTTGCCCACATCAATTTGCGTCACGGCCAGGGAAGAATCCCAAGGCAGATTTTCTTTCAGAAGAATATTCCCATTCCCATTGAGATATCCTCCATAAGCATCCCCGCCATACTGGAGATAGATGCCTTTTTCATCAAATGTCACCGACACCCAAAGATTATTTGCCCGAAAATCCTTCCATTGGAACTCTCTGACACGAACCACTTGAACAATATTATTCGCCTCGGTATTCGGCGGCAAGGCAAACTCCAGACTCCCCTCCACATCCTCAATTGCCAAATTGTACTCGGGATAATAAAAGGATGATTTCTCAAACTCAAATGATGTTTCCATCTGCAGGTTTTCAAAGCTGCCCACACTGATATCCCTGGACAATGTCTGGAATTTCAAAGGGAGCATGAATTGCATCTTCCCGAAATATTGCAGTCCGATCTGGCCGTTGACGACTTTGAAAAGCCCGATGACCCAAGGAATCTCCGATTCATCGCGGGTGGCAGTGTCGCCCCCCATTTTTTTTGCATAATCCACCAGCCAGAAAAGATCTTCCCCGATATAAATCAGCGGGTCGTGAAACTCGAGAATGTCCAATTTCTTCTTGAGCAAATTCGATATTTTATAGGACACAATAATCGATGGAAACTCTAGCACCGGGGTAAAAACATCCCAGGGCGAGTAAATCTTCAGAAATTTAATCTCCGCCTTGGCGAGCGGCTCATTTTCATCGGCATTATCCCCCAACCAGACATTATTCAAGCTGGTCTGAAAATCAAAAACCACCGGAGGAATCGCATCCCCGAGATTATCCAGATGAATCTGCCCTCCGATGACCCTGAGCGCGCTGACAAACCAGGGTGTCACCTTTTTTTCGTGCACGGCGGCATTCTCCGTCCTCTTGGTCACGTCGATGATCTGGTCAATCTCCTTGGACAACCGGAATTTCGGCTCCTCGACGGATATCAACCCCATTTGCTTGTTCAATAAACTCCAGAGTGTGTAGCGGAACCGCAGGTTCGCGATCTCAATGACAGGATTGTCTTTTTTGCCTTTGGGATACAAAGCCACACCCTCAAAGGTCACCGAGCGAATCCCGCCGAAATGAATTTTTTTAAAATCCACCTCCGCCTTGATATTCTGGTCGCGCATCCAGTCATTGGCAATCTGTCGAAAGTTGTAGCGGATGTAGTAGGTAAACCCCACAACCAGCATAGTCACCATCAGACACAAGACCAAAAAACTGATCAGCAGTCTGAAGACTATTTTTTTCCGGACGGACATCGGATACTCTTAACCCTTGATCCCGAAAACCTCAAGCGCAGGCTGGTAACAATTTTTCCAGGACTTTTGCCAGTTCCCGGCAAGCCCTCTGCGCCTGACCTCCAAACCGGATCAGCGCGGGGATTTTCCAGGGCCGCACCAGCAGATAAAGAATCATGCGGGGCAGGGACAAAAAACCATCGGATGTCATAAACCTTTCAAACGGCAAGGGCATCCGGTCATGCAACCCGTCACTGACCACTCTCACCACCATGTGGGGGACTCCCGACTCCCGCGCCACTTGCGCGAGCAAATCGCTCTCCATATCCACCGCGAAAGCACCCGTCCGGCGGGACAATGCCGTTTTTCCCTCCGCATCAGCAATCACCATCTGAACCGAGTGGATCGGCTCATGCCAGACTTTTCCTGTACCCAGTGCCTCACGGGTGATTTGCAATGCCTTCTCTCTCATGGACTCCTCCCCGTGATTTGAGGAGATGAGCATGTCACCCGGTTGCGCCTCCCCGGTCAGGGCACCTGCGGTCCCGCTGATGATCAATAATGCGGGAGCACACTCTTTCAAAACATCCGTGAGTGCGCGCCGGGCGATCTCCCTGCCCATTCCGGTCGCGAGTACGGTGACCCCGACCCCGGCTCCGCGCCCATCCAAAAATCCTCCTGTGAGAATCCTCCCCCCACAAATAAGACGCTTCCTCTCCCGTAGACGCCGGATCAAAGGGGACAACTCCTCCGGCAAGGCACAGGTGACTAAAATCGGGCTCTTTTTCACCCGCGCAATTTGCCTGAATCCCGTCCAAAGTCCAAGTGTAGAAAAAACTT
The DNA here is from genome assembly GCA_964435715.1 of uncultured Verrucomicrobiota bacterium. GTDB lineage: Bacteria > Verrucomicrobiota > Verrucomicrobiia > JAWXBN01 > JAWXBN01 > JAWXBN01. The sequence continues at coordinate 34,116 of CAYTAI010000010.1, forward strand.
TTCCAAAAACCGAAACTCCTGTTGTCAGATTGTGATTCATAGGATAGAAAAGAGTCTGAAAATCCCGGCCGCATCAAACCATGACAAACCTCTGGCTTCATCTCATCGACATCTCCGTCTGTACAATTGTGCTCAGACTCTTGATGGGACTGGCCGTTACAAATAAACGGTTTCTCTACATTTCCGCCTCCTTTCTCGCGCTCCTTTTTGTGGTCGTTGTGTTCAGCCTGATGGGCTTGCCGCTGGCTTCATTCATCAGTCTCGCCATCGCGGTTCCTTTTCTGATCATTTCCCTGATTCAAGCCTTGCCGGAGCTCAAAGTCATCCTGCAACGCATCAGCATTCAAAGTTTTTTCCGCCAGGGAAAATCCCAAACACCGGAGCTGATTCAAGATTTGGCTCAAGCCTTGATCGAGCTCAAATCCCGCCGCCAGGGTGCCATACTCGTCCTCTCACACAATGACTCACTGGAGGATTTCATCGTCGGCGGCGAGGTCTACGACGCGAAATTCACCCACTCCCTCTGCGTCTCCCTCTTTAACCCGGAAAGCCCCCGTCACGACGGTGCGACCATCCTGGCGGGGAACCGCATCATCCACGTCGGGGCTGTCCTTCCCCTCTCCGACCGCATTCAGGATCATGACGAATGGGGCACACGCCATTTGGCGGCTCTCGGACTTTCCGAACGTTGCGATGCCGACATCCTGGTCGTCTCCGAGGAACGCGGCTCGATCACCTGGTTCAAAGAAGGACTCTGCCAGACCCTTCCCTCGCAGACCCTTGAGGAATTACGTCTGTCCCTGACAAAAATTTTCATCTCCAAGGAGACCGAAACATCCCGCCGCGTGTCCCTGCTTTCCCCCGCGCTCTGGATACTCGCTGTCATCATTTCAACCATCGGATCTTACAATATCGGGACAATCAGCGACCGCATTTTCGGGAAACAAGAGATGATTGTCTCTCAACAAGCCTCCGTCAAAGTCCTCGACCTGGGTGACAATCTCTACGTTGACAATATCAGCAGTCCCTTGGTTGAGTTCATGGTTCGCACTCCCCGCAATGTCATCCTCACACGCAATCGTGAATGGGCAATCCAGCTCGACGGTGCAAAAATGACCGAGGGGGACAACTCCGTTGACCTGTCTCCGGACATGATCACAGGACTACCCCCGAAATATCAGGTTTTCTGGTTCGACCCCTCAAAACTGTCCGTCCGCCTGGCAAAAGTCCGCACCCTCGACGCCTCCATCAAACCCCTTGTCTCCGGCCTGGATCCCCGTTTTGAAGTCTCTCTCATGCGCGCGGAACCGAACCGCAAACGGATCAAAGTCATGACCTCCAGCTGGAGAAATAATCAAAGCATTGATACCGTCCCCGTTGATCTGACCTTGATTGATAAACCCGGGGATTACATCTTCGAGTCTTGGATCAACCTGCCAAAAGCCGTTTCGCCCGCGGACAAAAACGATGATTACCGTGTGAAAATTTTCATCAACATCACTGAAAAGAAAAATAATAAAAAAGTTCCGCGCTGACACAGCAACACCGCACACCACGTTTTTTTCGTCATTCACCGGGCTTGAGGATTTGAATCGCTTCCAGATTTTCAATCCGGTAAATCCCGCCTTTCCGCTCGACACTGCCCGCCTTCAAGACGATCACATCACCCCGCTCCATCCGCGCAAATTGTTTTTCGACCCCGCGGGGCAAATGACGCGACTGGATTTCATACTCCGCCTTCTCCCCCTCATGATTGCACCCGCCCGCCAGCCATTTGCCCTTGGCACGCACCCACGGTGAAATCATCCGGAAAGAATGCTCCTGAGGGAATGCGGAAGCAGGAATCTCTTGGCGTGAGACGACCAGGAAACTGAATTTCAAAGTTGATCCGGAAGAGCGGAATAACTTGCGGTTGATCAACTCGAATGACTCGGGCGGACTCCACTCGCGCACCTCGTGGCAGTGGAATTTTCCTTCTTTGAGCAATGGGCAATCCCCATGATGGAGGCAAGGTGCCAGGATACGATACCCCGCCCTTGCAAAAAGATCACGCAGAGCCTCCAGCTTTTCCGCACTTTCCTTGAGTGCCGGCTCCATGATGACAAAAACCCCGTTGTCCTTGAGCCCGTTCATCATTTTTTCCACCCAGCGGAATACCTCCGGGGCTCCGGCTTGATGAAAAATCTCATTGATGACAAAGGACGCGAGCATCAGATCATGCTTCTTGCCGCGGAGCCGTGAGAGACTCTCTGCGGAGGATAGATCGGAGACCGTGGTCTGGAGCGACAGGACAGGCCATTGATCCCGTGTGCCGGAGACGAGTTCCTGCAAAATTTTCATGCTCTGGATGGACTCATCGAGCGCGTGCAACTGGATATTTTTACCCGCCGGAGCAAAGGATGCGAGCCTCTCTGCCGCCGCGAGTCCCGCTGCCCCCGTCCCCGCTCCCGCATCTAGCATCGAGATGTCCGGATCCGCGGGCTTCCATCTCCTGAGCAGCTCCTCCATCACCAGACGCGTCCGGATAAATGTCTGCGGGAAATAAAAAAGCCCATAGGCAACGAGCAATTTGCGGTCACGGGCATATTGCCCGAATCCCTCGACTCTTTCTGTCGTGAATCCGCCGCTGAGACTGTCGACGAGCTCGCGGAGCCGTGCGAGTTTTTTGCCTTCAACCAGACGGGACTCCGGGCTGCCATGATCGACCGGAGGCGGGGCAAATCCCCGTGGCGCAAATTGCGCGGAGTCCGCGTGATGCCCGAGGAATTCATCCACCCACCATTTTTCAAGCCACCGCGGATATGCGAGCAATTCATCCAAAGACATGACCGGTCATGCTAGGGGCAAAGCCCCTCCGCTGGCAAGCATTGAAGGAGTTTAAAACCTTTTATTCAATAGGAAAAACTCAAGAACCTATTCCTTGCAAACTTGTAGGATCGAATGCCGATTTTACTCATTTACGATTTTGTGGAAAGTGATAACTTCACTTTCTGTGCAAAATGAAATTCGTGATTCGCTTTTTTTGAAAACCTGCCGGATGGAGCCGGTGGAGAGACCGCCCGTGTGGATGATGCGGCAGGCCGGACGTTACCTGCCCGAATACCGTGCCGTCCGCAAGCAAGTCGATTTTCTGACCCTGTGCCGCACACCCGCTCTCGCCGCAGAGGTGACACTCCAACCCATTGACATTCTGGGTGTGGATGCCGCCGTGATTTTCTCGGATATTTTGGTCGTGCTTGAGGCTCTCGGGCTGGAGGTTACTTTCGAGGAGGGCGGTGGTCCGCGGTTGCCCCGCACGATCTCATGCGATACAGATTTGAGCCCCCTCTCCTCCGGGCAAATTGCCGACACACTCTCGTATGTCGGTGACTCGATCGGTCTCGTCGCGCGCGAGCTGACCCCCCGCCGGATTCCTGTGCTCGGGTTTGCCGGCGCACCGTTTACCCTCGCCTCCTATGCCATCGAGGGCATGACCAGCCGGGAGTTCCTCAAGACGCGCAAATTGCTCCGGACTGAACCGGCGATCTTTGCACGGATTCTTGACCGGATCGCCGACGCGGTCGCCGACCATCTCCTCGCGCAAATTGAGGCGGGAGCTTCCGCCGTGCAGATTTTCGACACCTGGGCGGGGCTCCTGAACCGCGCGGATTTCGAGCAATTTGCTCTCCCCTCGATTCAAAAAGCCATCGCACGGGTGCATGAAAAAAGCCCTGTCCCTGTGATTCTTTATGTCAAAGGGTCGAACCATTTGCTCCAGAGCATGATCTTGAGCGGCGCGGATTGCCTGTCACTGGATTGGCGGACTCCCCTCGCCGATGCCCGCCGTGCCGCTGGCGCGCAAATTGCCCTGCAAGGCAATCTTGATCCGACCGTCCTTTACGCCGACCCGGACACCATCCGCCACTCGACGCGCAAATTGCTCTCGCACCACCCTCAACCCGGGCACATCGTCAATCTCGGGCACGGCATCCTCCCCGATACCCCCGTCGAGCATGCACGCGCTTTTATCCAGACGGTAAAGGAATGGCGTTATGAGTAGCGCGTCCGTCATTCCCGTCATCGACGAATCCCTCACCGCGAAATACGACAAGCCCGGTCCGCGTTATACCAGTTACCCGACCGCACCGCAATTCACCCCTGATTTCGACGAGAGCAAATTGCGCGCGGAGATCGCCCGGGAGAATGCCGCGCATCCGGATAAACCCCTCTCCCTGTATTTTCATCTCCCCTTTTGTGAGTCGGTCTGCTTTTTCTGCGGGTGTAATGTCACATTCACCTCCGACCGGAAACGTCCCGCCCCCTACATTGATTTTCTTTGCAAGGAAATGGATACAATCACCGCGCAAATTGCTCCGGAGCGCAAGGTCGAGCAACTTCATTGGGGCGGGGGCACACCGACATTTTTCAGTCCGGAACAACTCCTGATCCTCTGGGAGGGTATCCGTGAGCGGTTCGCTTTTGCGCCCGGTGCGGAAATCGGTCTTGAGGTCGACCCGCGCGAGACGACCACCGCGCACATGGACGCTCTCGCGCAGGCAGGATTTAACCGCTTGTCGATGGGACTCCAGGATTTTGACCCCGCAGTACAAAAGGCGGTCAACCGCATCCAACCCTATGAGATCACCCGGCGCGTCATCGAGGAAGGACGCGAGCGCGGCTTTAAAAGTGTCTCGGTGGACTTGATCTATGGACTCCCCTTTCAGACCGTCACAAGCTTTGAAAGCACGATTGAGCGGGTTCTCACACTGAACCCCGACCGCATCGCTCTTTTTAATTTCGCCTACCTGCCCGAAATGATCAAACACCAGAAAGCCATCAAAGCCGAAACTTTGCCTTCGCCCTCAGTCAAACTCGCGATTCTGCGACTGGCGATTGATGAGTTTACCCGTGCCGGCTACCGTTACATCGGCATGGATCATTTTGCCAAACCCGATGATCTGCTCTGCCGGGCGCAGGATGAAGGCACGCTTTACCGGAATTTCCAGGGTTACACCACACACAAAGGCTGTGACCTTTTTGCTTTTGGCGTGTCCTCCATCAGTCAGATCGGACACTCCTACTCGCAAAATCTTAAAAATATCCATGACTACGAAAAAGCCGTCCTCTCAGACAAATTGCCTGTGCAAAGGGGCATTTTGCTCTCACGCGAAGACCGCCTCCGGCACGATGTCATCATGAGCCTTCTTTGCCATTTTGAAATTCCCTTTGCCCGGTTTGAAAAAGAATACGGGATAATTTTTCAAGAACATTTCGCCGGTGCTTTTGCCGCGCTGGAGGCGATGCGCGCCGATGGCCTGCTCGAATGGGACAAAAACAAATTGCGCGTCACACCACTGGGCCGTCTCCTCGTCCGCAATATTTGTATGCCTTTCGACGAATATCTCGCAGAAAATCCCGCCACAAAATTCTCCCGCACCGTGTAGTGAAAGATTGTCACCACCCGAGAACGTCGAGGTGGAAGCGAGCACTCATGAGAGAAGAACGGAAGCTTGATTCCTCAAAATATTCAATTGAGGACGAAGCTTCTACAGCTTGCCCCGATACATCGGGAACGCCATAACCGGATTGTCAAGGGCAAGACAATGGTCTCGTGGGAACTCAGACCCTTCATGCCCATCCGGGTCATCCGCAGTTGATCGCCCCTGAACTTATCTGTGAATGAACAAAACCTGTATTGACAAAGAATGGTTTTGTGATAGCGTTCAAATGAACGGTATTCAGAATATGATGACCAAAAGACAACAGGAGATATATGATTACATCCAGAATTACCAAATGGAGCACGGGTTCGCTCCGTCGCAGCGCGAGATACAGGGACATTTCGGATTTTCAAGCCAGACGACTGTGGCGGATCATCTTCGCCTCATGGAGAAAAAAGGATGTATCGACCGTCAAAGCGGATGCGCGCGGGCAATTACACTTGCCGCTGAAGTAATCTCCACAGCCGCCCAGCGTCTGGGGCATATCCCCGTTTACGGGACAATCCCCGCCGGGCTCCCACTGGACAACCGCCAGGAAAATGATGGCTTCATCAAAATCGACTTGCTGGGTTTCAAGCTCCCGGTCAATCACCGGTGTTACGGGCTGAAGGTGCGCGGGGACTCCATGATCGACGCGCATATCTGCGACGGGGACATCGTGATTATGGAGGTTCGCCAAGGCCGTCCTGGTGATATCGTCGCGGCTCTGATCGACGGGGAGACGACGCTCAAGCGTCTGGTCATGGCCAAAGGACGTCCTTTCCTCAGAGCTGAAAATCCCCGCTACAAAAATCTCATCCCCGCCGGAGAACTCATCATCCAAGGGGTCATGATCGGGCTGGTGAGATTAAACCATTCATAAAAACATGAGCTCTCATAAAGAACATAAATTTGGAGGTGACTGGACAGAAACAAAGCTGAAAATGCTACGTGATTATCTTAAGGCTTATATTCAAATTTTTGAATCCAACAAATATGCCAATCATTATAATAGAATTTATCTTGATGCATTTGCAGGGACAGGATACAGAACAGAAAATCCTGAAGGAATCGATTCACACTTATTTTCAGAATTACACCAACCCGAAAAAAAGCTACTGGACGGAAGTGCTGCTCAAGTTCTCAAGTTGAATCCCGGGTTTCATAGATACATTTTTATAGAAAAAGATGCGGAGCGCATTACGTCCCTCAATAAACTCAAAGATGAGTATCCTCAACTATCAGACCGAATACAAATTGAACAACAAGATGCCAATACATTCATCCAATCATGGATACAAGAAGTTGATTGGCTAAAAAACCGAGCCGTCATATTCCTCGATCCTTATGGGATGCAAGTTGAATGGAAAACAGTTGAATCAATTGCCAGCACAAAAGCCATCGATTTATGGCTGTTATTTCCCTTTGGAAGTGGAGTGGTCAGAATGCTGCCTCGAAATAGAACGCCACCCCAAGCATGGTCTGACAGGTTAGATAGAGTATTTGGCTCTAATGAGTGGATTAAATTCTTTTATTCAGAAGAAATACAGGAAAATCTCTTTCAAGAGCAAGAGAAAACCTCAAAAAGAACCGCTGATTTCAAGCAAATTGGAGAATATATTATTGGACGTTTAAAAATAGTTTTTAGAGAAGTCGCCACCCCCTGTCCTCTGTATAATTCCCAGAATAATCCTCTTTATTTACTTTGCTTTGCCGCTAATAATAAAACCGCAAAAAAAATCGCCAATGATATTATCCTTAAAAAAATAAAAAATGGCTGACAAATCAAATATTGAGTGGACAGAAGCAACTTGGAACCCCGTCACTGGATGTTCAAAAATCAGTGCTGGCTGCAAAAATTGTTATGCCGAAAGACTATCTTACAGGTTAAAGGCAATGGGGAACAGGAGATATCGAAACGGATTTAAAGTCACGCTGCAAAAAGACGCCCTCCATCTTCCTAAAACATGGAAAATGCCTAAGCTCATTTTTGTCAATTCAATGAGTGACTTATTTCATCAGGACATACCGACTACTTATATCAAAAAGGTTTTCAGTGTTATGAACAGTTGTTCACATCACACATTCCAAGTATTGACAAAAAGAAGCGAGCGCCTTTTGCAAATCAGTAAAGAATTGGATTGGTCGACAAATATTTGGATGGGTGTCAGCGTGGAGGATGAAAATGTTTTATCACGCATTGATGATTTGAGAAAAACTCAATGCCATATCAAATTTTTATCATGCGAACCTTTGATTGGTCCCTTAAATGATATTAATTTAACTCACATTGATTGGGTTATCGTAGGCGGAGAATCCGGACCTAAATCCCGATTAATGAAGAAAGAATGGGTGGAGACTATTCAGGCAGAATGTAAAAAACAAAATGTTCCTTTCTTTTTCAAGCAATGGGGTGGCACTCGTAAAGATATTACTGGGCGTACATTAAATGGAAAAACATACGATGAAATGCCTGTCCATTATAAACAAGCTGCATAATGCGATCATTTAGCATTATGACCACAACATGCTCTCCCCTCTGTCTTCAAACGATTTTTAGCTAAAATTATAAACAAAGCTTAAGAAAGTTTCTGCTCACCCGGTTCCGTATGAGCTGTCAGTTCCCTGATTTGATTTTCTGAAACGGGCACCGGAGCAATTTGCTCCGGGAGTGAAGATGAGTCCGGGGAGGGAGGGATGTTTTCCACAGGGGAATTCCCCTGGCTCACAGGCGCAGGAGCTTCAGCGGGCGGAGTGGCGGGAGTGGAAGCCGCAGACCCTTTTTTCTCAGGGGGAGGCTGTTGGGGAGGATTCTTTTTCCCGATCTCGAGGGAACCGTCAAAAAACTCAATAATGTAACCCTCATGCACGAGCCAGAGCAGATCGGCGAGGACGGCATTTGCATGATAAGACTGCAAGGCTTTCGCCTGGCGCGGGCTCGGTTTCTGCGGGACAAAATAAGCCGTTGCTGTCGCTGCCAGAAAAGGATTTGGCCTGATTCCTTCAAACGGATCAAAGTAAACTGTCGCAGACTCTGCGAGGGCAAGATTCTTTTCCGGCGGGGTAAAGGGAACAAGTTGCACCAGAGCTTTGAGTTTAATGCCGGGTTGTGTGCGAACCGCCTCAATAATGTGGGCGACGTTGGAGGAGACCGTCGACAAGTCGATGTCGAAAAACTTCGGTTTCGCGGAGTTGACGACAGTGACATTTTTGCGGTTCTTGAAAATGTGCAAGCCTGCATGGACAAGTGCGGGGCGGACTTCATTGACAAATTTAATCGGAAATTTGACCTCCGACTCCCATGATTGAAAGGCCGCTTGGCGCAACCCGGCATCCGTCAGCTTGCGGGCGGCCGTGCCACTGATCGTGAAATCGCGACCTGTCTTTGAAAGCCCGGGCAAGATGTTTTCTTTGAAATGTTTTTCGACCTCTTCAAGGCTGTTAAGCCGGGGCGCATCGTCGCCAGAGCCTTTGGGCAAATACTCGATTTTCCAGCTCTCAAGCTCTTTCCATTGATTCAAAGACTCCTCATCCTTGACAATATCAATCCTCATACGGAACTGGTCAAAAGACATGCGTTTGGAGTACTTGCCCAGATACAACTCTTTCAGCCGGGTCTGATACGCATGATGATTGGGCGGACCGAGCAACTCGCCCCCGAGCTTGCATTTGGCGACTCCAGTGAAATTGCCTTTGGGACCTTCGGTCTGGATTTTCTGCACGGTGTAATATTCTTCCATCCGCGATTTGAGAATCTGTGCCACCAAATCGCTTTGTTTGGTAAAAAGCAGTCCCGTCACAGAATCCTGATAAAGCGACTGTTCCGCGGCTTTGGTCTGGAACTTCACATTCTGCCGCTCGGGCTTGTCCAGAAAGAGCCGGGCAATGTCAAAGACCGGGAAAGCTTTGAATGACCCCTTGATCTGGCGGCCCACGGTGGCGATGCCGCCTTCGATGGGTAAAAAAGAAATTTCAACATCCGGCAAGGTCACCGGCGGGGCAACAGGAGCCGGTGCTTCTTCACGGGAACTTTCCCCACGGGCAAAACGGGGATTTTTTGGTTTGCCAGATCCTTCACGACGGGTGCCGCGGTCACGCTCATGACGGGAACGGTCTCCGCCGCCGGCGCCACCCGGGCGGTTTCTGGAAAATGAATCGCGCGCGCCGCCTCCACGATTGGCAGGACGTCCCCCCGGAGCAAAACCTTCACGACGGGGACGGGCGGAGCCGCGCGGTGAGTGAGCCGCCTCTCCCTCCGCGTCGCTGTAACGTGCAGTGTCTTCCGACGGACTGGACTTTGTCCAATCCGGCAGGATTTCCAAATTCAATAATTCATCTAGTTTGAGCGGGTCGGTCATAAAAAAAGCCCCATTTATTCGGGAAAAACGATACTACTTGGAATTTGAAGGGAATGACAAGAGCAAACTCCATTTGTCACCATAAATCCACAGGACCGCCCGGGACAGGGATCGACTGACGGCTCGCGACGGCGGGGGTGCCGTCGAGATCCTCGTGGAAAAGAGTTTGTGAGTCGCGCGCCTGATATTGCGGGAGCAAATTGCCCGCCTCATCCAGGAAAGGCAGTCGCCATTGCCGGTACTCATCCATCAACTGGTGATATTCTGCGGCGGTGGAAATGGTCACCACACGTTTGTTGAAAAAATTTGACGGGCCAAAACGCTTCGAATACCACGGGCCGACCTTGCGGAACATCCGGCATCCATGCACCTCGCCAAAAACCTCAATCATCCGCTCGAAATGCCGGGTCATCACAGCGATGCGTTCATCAAAAGAAGGCTCCGGCAAAAGCTCGGCCGTGCGCAGAAAATGATCTGTGTGCTTGAATATCCAGGGATTGTAGAAAGCCCCGCGCCCGATGGACACGGCATGGCAGCCCGTTTCTTCAATCATCCTTTTCGCCGCCTGCGGCGTGGTCACATCGCCATTGCCGATGACGGGGATATTTTTTGCCGCCGCGACGGCTTGGGCAATGCCTTTGAGCTTCACATGACCTGAGAACCCCTGCTCGCGTGTGCGTCCATGCACGGCGATCGCCGCGACACCGACATCCTCCAAAGCCCGGATCAAATCCGGTGCTGTCCAATTCTCATCATCCCAGCCCAGCCGCATTTTGCATGTGACCGGGATTTTGACAGCATCCACCATCATCTTGACCAGATGCGCGGTGCGTGTGGTTTCCCTCATCATGGCAGAGCCTCCCCCGATGGAGCAGACCTTTCTGACCGGACACCCCATATTCACATCCACTGACTGGATGCCCATCGACTCCAGCATCAAAGCCGCGTCACGCATTTCCTCGGGCACAGACCCGAAAAGCTGTACCGCCAGCGGGCGATCCTCCGGGGATGTCTCAATGAGCTTGAGTGCCTTGCGGTTTTTTTCGGTGAGCGAACGGGCATTGACCAGATCCGTCGTCGCCAGTCCCAGCCCGCCGATCTCGCGCACGGTCAGGCGCATCGGCAGATTTGTATAACCCGCCAAAGGTGACAGGAGCAAATTGCTCGACAGCGTGAGATTGCCGATTTTAAACACAGACGCCATTATAACCCCAAAGACCCCGTCCCTGCAAATACAGAAAATAACGCAAGAGCGACTCCCTCCACTCCCCACTCATCATCCTCCTGCCACCACGCGAATCACCTCGAGCCGGTCTCCGCCGCGCAATTTGCGCGTGGACCACTCTGAACGCAAGAGAGCCACTCCATTCATCTCGATGGCGACTGTGCGCGGCTCAATAGCGCGGTCTGCCAAAAAGGTGCTGACTGTCATTCCTTCCTCGACGGAAAGCTCTTGGCCATTGGCTTTGAAAACAATTTTCTCCATAACTTCATGATTCAAGGTCATGCGCTGGTGATGGCATGGTCCCAGTCTTTCCAGACTGCGTCATATCCCATCGCACTGAGCTGCGCGACCATTTCCGCGGCAGAACGGGTATCCGATATTTGGAATTGTTCCTCGGCAGCGGTGAGGTACTCCCCTTCGGAACGGATGGATTGCGCGGACGGGCAGGCTCCGTTTTCCTGAGGTTTTCCGGCAACGGTCAAATGCACATTGTCCTTGCCCGCGCCCGTGTAACCCCCTGGCGCGGTTTTGGCTCCCGCACTCATCATCGTCACACCCAGAGGAATGAGTCCGTCGCGCAATTTGCGCGGTTCCCGCGTCGAAAGAACGATACCGACCTGCGGGAAAACAACGCGCAACGCACAAATGAGCCGGACGAACTCCGCATCGGAAACAGGAAATCGCGGCTCATAACTCCCCGCTGCCGGACGAAGCCGTGGCAAGGAAACGGTGATCTGGGCTTTCCAACAATGTTTCAAAAGATAATCACAATGGGCGGCGAGTGCGAGAGCCTCATGATGCCAGCCGGAGAGCCCGAGCAATGCGCCGATACCGATCCGGCGGAATCCCGCCGCGTAACCGCGCTCGGGAGTCTCGAGTCTCCAGTCGAAATCTTTTTTGGGACCCGCGGTATGCACCTGGCTGTAGACATCGCGGTCATAGGTTTCTTGATAAACAATGAGTCCTTCCGCCCCCGCCTGGACGATGGGAATATATTCCGCAGTCTCCATCGGTCCGACCTCGATGGACAATGAGGGGACGAATTCTTTTAAACGCGTGACAACCTCACACAGGTAATCAGGCGAGACAAATTTCGGATGTTCCCCTGAGACAATGAGCAAATTGCGGAATCCCTCGGCGACGAGATGCCGTGCTTCCGCCGCGACCTGCTCGACATCCAGGGTCACGCGCAGGACGGGGTTATCACGGGAAAAACCGCAGTAGGAACAGTTATTCACGCACTCATTGCTGACATAGAGCGGGGCAAAAAGGCGGATGGTGCGTCCGAAATATTTCAAGCTCGTCTCATGAGCCTCGCGTGCAAGCGTCTCCAAGCTCACTTTTGAGCCCGCAGTGATCAATTGCTCGAATTTCCGGACTGCAGGACTTTGAATCCGGTCAAGGGTATGAAAGGCATCGGCAAATGACATAACAGTCAGAAACTATCAGAAGCGGCTGGCTTTTCAATGACTGCTATTGATTTTTCCAGAACCCGGCGCAGGACTTGATTTAAAGCCTGAGATTTTATCAGCAAAATATTCCCGCAATTTTTCCACGACAAAACCCGTAATCCGCTCAAAGTGGGGGATGTCATCATTGTGAATGTGTTTGGAGAGGTAAAGCTCGCCGACGATCAAAGAATCGATTTTGACCGGTTTGACCGAGGTGTAAATCTGACCGACTTGAAGCAGGGTTTTCTCATCGGCATGAGGGACGAGCTCCTCCCACCGGTAATCCCCGGAGATCTCCGGGTGGTTGGTGCGAAATTCAAACCGCTCGATCTCAAGGCGTGCGAGGACGATTTCAAAATGTTTCCACGGGTCAAAGTCCTTTCCTGCGACAATTGACTTTTGACGCCAGAAACCCATCTGTTCCTGCGCCATTTTCACCTCGCGGCGACGCCCGAGACTTTTAATGATTTGCGCTCCCAGACTGGTATAACTTTTTATGTAGCCGAGTTGCCTCACGAGAATCAAGGCACTCAGCAGGGATATCCCGATGAAAAGGGGCAATAAACGTCCCTGCGTCCAGAAAACAAGCATCGCGGCAAAGCTCAAGAGCCCGCAAGCGGCGTAAAGTATCAAGATCACGCGCCGGGTGGAAAATCCGAGATCAACCATCCGGTGATGGATGTGTTCGCGATCCCCGAAAAATAGAGGCAACCCGCGGATCCCCCGGCGAATGATCGCGAGTGCGGTGTCCAGCACGGGCAGACCCAGCGCGAGAAATGGTGCCACCAGAGCCAGGGCGACCTCGCCCTTGCGGGAATTGAGCAAAGCGGTCGCTCCAATGAGAAACCCCAAAAAATATGCACCGCCGTCACCCAGAAAAATCCGGGCGGGTGGAAAATTGTAAATCAAGAAGCCGCCGAGCACCCCGACCATGCCAAAACAAATCAATGTGATGGGCTCCGCATTGGACGCCAATATCCCCAGTGTAATCATCAGGAAAACCGATACCCCGGCCGCCAAACCATCAATCCCGTCAATCAAGTTGATAATATTAACAGTGGAAACCAGCCAGATGATTGTAAATGGCAGACTGAGGAAACCCACGGAGTAACCTAAAAACTTTTCAATACGGATCCCCATGGAAAACGCGACCACAGCGACAAGTATCTGGAGGATGAGTTTGACCCGTGCTCCCAGGGGACGCAAATCATCCCAAAATCCCACAACGAACATCAACGACGCTGAAACCGCCAAGCTCACCACCTCGAGATCAAACTCATTATTCCTGACATAACTCGCTCCCAGCAAGATCATGAGGAAACTGATAAATATCGCCAGTCCCCCGACCCGCGGAACGGGTTTGCGATGCGTTTTGCGTCGACGATCCGGACGGTCAACGAGGCGGTTGCGAAGTGCCCAACGCCGCACCAATGGCACAGTTAAAAGCGTGATGCCAAACCCAAAAAAAGTTAATGCAATAATTTTAATCAAAATAATAGGGCGATTCGATATTGATTTAGCCATTTGCAAATCAATCACACAAGCCCTAAGTCAAGGGTTTTATTCGGGTTTATCCTGATATGTGATTTGCTAGAAACACCTTTTCGGGGTATCGGTTGAATCATGCAATTTAAAAATATTATTTTCGATTGGTCGGGAACACTTGTGGATGATTTGGGTCCCGTACTGGACGCGACCAATCAGATTTTTGTCCATTACGGGAAACCCGGATGGACCCGGGAGGAGTTCAAAGAAAAATTCTTCCTGCCTTTCCCGAAATTTTATGCAAAGCACCTCCCTGAAGCGACAATGGTCGAGCTGGAGCATCATTACCACCGTTCATTCAAGTGCCTCGAGGATAACGTTTCGCTCCTGCCTTACGCACGGGAATTTCTGGATTTTTGCAAACGTGAGAACTATCGTATTTTTCTTTTGAGCACCATTCATGCAGAACATTTTAAAATCCAGTCTGAACGACTTGGCGTCCGGGATTATTTCGAGCGCCCTTATGTCCAGATCATCGACAAGAAAGTGAAGATCAATCAAATCATTGCTGATCACGATCTCAATCCCCGCGAAACAATATTCGTCGGTGATATGCAACACGACATCGACACAGCCCATCATGGAGGGGTCACCGCCATTGCCGTGCTGACCGGTTACGATTCCGAGGAAAAACTCAAAAAATCGAACCCCGATTTGATGTTTGGAAATCTCAAAGGGCTACAGGATTATTTGGAAAGGCATCGCCAGCTTCCCGATTATTTTCCGATTGCCACGGTGGGCGCCCTCATTTTTAACTCCGCAGGAGAAGTGCTCATGATACAAACCCATAAATGGAGTCATAAATGGGGCATCCCTGGCGGCAAAATCAAAACCAATGAAACCGCCGAAGCCGCCCTCCGCCGTGAAATCAAAGAGGAAACCGCTCTGGATGTCCACGACGTCCGTTTTATCATGGTGCAAGACTGTATTAAACCACCTGAGTTCTACAAAAAAGCCCACTTTCTCTTGCTCAATTACATTTGCCGGACAAATCAAACCGATGTGACTCTCAACCAAGAGGCGGAAATCTATCGTTGGCTTGCTTTGGACGAGGCGAAACGGTTGGATTTGAATACACCCACCAAAATTCTCATTGAGGAATACGAAAGACAAAATGTCCGATAAAATCATTCTCCAAGATATCTCTGTCAAAACACGAATCGGTGTGCCTGATGAGGAAAGGAAATTTCCGCAGACACTATTGATTTCCATCACGCTTCATCAGTCACTCCGGAAAGCCGGAAAATCCGATTCCATCGAAAAAACCACCGACTATTACTCGGTTTATCAAGGGATTCACGCCCTTGCCTCTCTCAAACCCCGCAAGCTCATCGAGCATTTTGCCCACGAGATCGCCGGAATGATTCTCAAGGATTACGCAGTCCATGCCGTTGAGGTGGAAATCAAAAAATTCATCCTTCCGGAAACAGCTCATGTGGCAGTGAAAATCAAAAGAAAACGTTCAAAAGCCTGATGTTTCCATTCTCCGACACGGGCTCCTATCTGGCCGTCAGCCTCGCCATCGCGCTGGTCGGTCTGAGCCGGATCAGTTTCGGCGGGGGTCCCGGTGTGATTGCCGTTCCGCTCCTCTCATTTATCCTTCCGCCCTCGAAAGCGGCGGGAGTCCTCCTGCCGATCATGATTGTTTGTGATTTTATCCTGCTCAGGTTTTATTTCCGTCACGGGCAATGGCATCTGATCAAATTGCTCCTGCCCGGCACATTTTTTGGGATTATCATTGGCACTGTTACATTTGCCTTTTCGTCCGAAGACTTCCTGCGCAAATTGCTCGGGCTTATCTGCGTGTTGTTTTTCCTCCTCCGGATTTTGCGCGGGCGCATCTTGGAAGCGGAAAAAAATATGAAACCGGGCTGGTTGAATTCCTTCTTCTTCGGCGCGGGAGCCGGATATACGTCGACGATTCTTCATGCGGGAGGCCCCGCCCTGACGATTTTCCTTTTACCACAAAAACTCGCCCCTGTGGTCTTTGTCTCCACCTGCGTGTGCTATTTTACATTGGTCAATCTCTTGAAAGTCCCCGGTTATGTGACACAAGACCTGATCACCCGGGAGACCCTCATCTATGGATTGTGGATTCTCCCCGCGATGATCACAGGTTCCCTCATTGGAGTCTGGGTGAATTCCCGTGTGCCGGAGAAAATTTTCATGAAGACCGTTTACGCTTTCCTCCTGCTCATCGGCATTTATTTTTTAATCAAATAATTTTTCAATGAAGGGGCGAGACCTCCCCCGAGACCATTGTTCCACAGAATCGATGATAATCCATCACTTTGATTTGCGGGGAGTATCGATTGATTTTAAGTTGTCAAAAATGGTTCCTGCGGCAAGACTGGGTTTTATGCAAATCGATTGTTTCACAGGCGGGCTTGCCCATACAAATTGCTTCCTCGTATCCGCCGCACAAG
This sequence comes from uncultured Verrucomicrobiota bacterium, assembly GCA_964435715.1. Classification (GTDB taxonomy): domain Bacteria; phylum Verrucomicrobiota; class Verrucomicrobiia; order JAWXBN01; family JAWXBN01; genus JAWXBN01. Next base: position 50,580 of record CAYTAI010000010.1, read on the forward strand.
GATACATACTTTTTGACGCACCGGAAGGAAGCGCGGAGTGGCTCAAAGAAAGATTGCAGGAGACCGGGGGCAAATTGCGCGCACTCATCCTGACTCACGGTCATTTCGACCACACCTGGGATGCCGCGCAAATTGCGCGGGAGCATCCGGAATCGGAAATCCTGCATCATCCCGATGACCTCAAAATGATCACCAATCCCCAAGTGCAAGCCCGTTACGGATTCCCGGAGGTCGCGCCCGTGACCGCCACGCGCCTGATCGACTCCAGCGACATTCTTGATTTC
>CAYTAI010000010.1:50897-64839 GCA_964435715.1 uncultured Verrucomicrobiota bacterium
CATCCCCGGTCATTGTCCGGGCAGTATTGTCCTCGTGGATGACGCGCACAAATACGCGATTTCCGGGGATGTGATTTTTGCGGGTTCGGTCGGACGAACCGATCTGCCGGGCGGCAATTTCAATCAATTGATCGAGGGAATCCAGGCCAAGCTTTTCACCCTGGATGATTCATTCAAATTGCTCCCCGGCCACGGTCCTGCCACTACGGTCGGACATGAACGCCGCACCAATCCTTTTTGCGGCGGTCTCACGGAGTGATGACGGCCGGCCAGAGGCGTGAAAACCCCTCAAGACAAACCGCGTAAAGCCGCCAGTTTCTCCGCAGCTTTTCCACTCCAGATCATCTCACGAGCCAGGGCGAGCCCTTCTTCCATTGAGCCAGCCTTGCCTGTGATGACAAAAGCCGCGGCGGCATTGATGAGAACCGCGTGACATTTTGCCGAGACGTCCCCGCCGGAAAGGATTTGCTCAATGATCGCGGCATTTTGCTGTGCATTCCCGCCTTTGAGTGCCTCAATCCCATCAGGTTCCAGCGGGGCAAATTGCGCGCGGAAATCCTCCTCCCGCAAGGACACCTCCCCGCCGGCGACCTCTGCGACGAGTGTGGGTCCGAGCACGGAAACCTCGTCCATCCCGCGCGATTTTTGTGAATCGATGAATCCGTGCACCACCCAGCCGCGCTGCCGCCCGAGTTGCCCCAGGGCTTGGGCATACTTTTCCATCATCGCGGCGGATGAAAGTCCCACGAGCTGGTGGGTCAGCGGCGCGGGATTCAACAATGGCCCGAGAAAATTAAAAATGCTGGCATGTCCTTTCTCCGCGAGCATTTTGCGGACCGGAGCAATTTGCTTGAAAGCCGGATGAAAAAGCGGGGCGAAAAAGAAGGCTAATCCATTTCTTTCGAGGGATCCGCGCAATTTGTCCGGAGACAGGTCGATTTTGACTCCCAGAGCCTCCAGCACATCGGCTCCCCCGCATTGACTGGTAATGCTGCGGTTCCCGTGTTTAGCGACCGCCACTCCTCCAGCCGCCACGAGGAACATCGTCGCAGTGGAAATATTGAATGTGTCGGAGCGGTCGGCGCCTGTGCCGCAGACATCCATGATGATTCCACCGCAATTTGCAGGGTCGATCCCGGGATCAGCGGCTATTTTTTTGAATTCCGATGCGAAACCCGCAATTTCCGAGGACGTCTCGCCCTTGCGCCGGAGTTTGATGAGAATCTCCGCTTTGCGTGAATCGTCGACTTCCCCCGACAAGAGCAATTCGCACGTGCGCCGGATCTCATCGGCATTGAGCTCACGCCCCGCGTCGAGCAACTGGTCCAGGTGGTTGAAATCAATCATACGATTCTTTATATCAGAAGTTGCCAGCGGTGCAAATTGCGTCTATAGATTAATTTTCCCGAAAAACACTTTTCTCCGGCGCTATCGTCTAAGTGGTTAGGACACGGCCCTCTCAAGGCCGGTGTACGGGTTCGAGCCCCGTTAGCGCTACCATTTTTTGACTGCACGCTAGAATTGAGCGGAGATCGAAAGATTGACGTAAGGAGCCGGGTCGCCCTTGACATTGAGATCGCCGCGAATGTAATCAAAATTCCGGTAGACGGAGTATCCGCCTTCGGCTTCGACAGAGACGCCGGGGGTGATTTTGTATTTTGCACCGAGACCGACGCGACCTTCGATATAGTCAAGCACAGCGGAGTTCAACCGGCCGTTGCCATTTTGCTCGCCGAATTTTTCACCCGTGCGGAAAGTACCGCCGAGCAAATTGCCCCCGATGAAAAACTCCCAGTGACGGTCGAGCTCATACGTCAAGCGCGGCTTGGGGAGCATGGCATTGAGCACCCAGGAGTCGGCAAATTTCCAGCGGAAACCCACTGCGGGGAAAACCGGAATCTCGCGGAACATGCCCAGGCCAGCACCGAAAAACCATTGGAAATTCTCATTCATGAGGTAGCTGGCTCCGATGATGCCCTGGACTTGAAAATCCTCATATGAAATATCCGCAAAATCACTGTAGATACCGGGGTGCGCTTCGACACGCACAATCCATTCGTTATTGATGATAGTGTCGAACCCGATTTTCAAATTCAGAGCTTGGAGGGTATTGGGAATGGGCGAGCTCCCCTCTTTGGAAATGGAGTAACGATCCCACATTCCACCAAAACGAAGAATGAAATTGTCCCCGACCTTGGGGGCGACAGTGAATTCCACGGAGTTATTCATCACCCCGATTTTTTGGCCATTTTCATTGGGCTGGCTGGTGCCCGAGGAAAATCCATAGCCATTTGAAGAGTCGAACTCATAAGAAATATCCATGCCTTTCTTTTGAGGAATCGGATCCACATAGGGAGCACCTTCAAAAACCGTGCTCCCGGATTGTGCAACGGCAAAGGATTGAATCAAGGCGAAGCAAATTGCGCCCGCGATATGGAAACGGATATTTTTCATAAAATTCATCTACTCTTAAAAGCTTCTTTCCGGTCGGATTCAATATCTTTTTTGAATTCTTCAATGGAATGACGGATGCTCTTGATCATCAGGGCGCCCGCGGCAAATTGCTGCACCCCCTTGAGATGCTGGAAAAGGGGAGCGGAGACGTAGTCGGCGCGCCAGACGAATGTGGTGTCCTTCCCGTTGATTTTCAGCGGGAAAAGCTCGTAAATCGTCAAGGTGGCAAAATAGGAATTGCTCACATATATCTGGCTGTCAACGATCTGCACATTCCCATTGGGCAATTTGCGGCTGCTGACCACGCCAATCACGCAGGTGGCTGTTTTATCCGCCTTGATGATTTGCCAATAATAGGATGTCGCCGGGGCGGGCTTGCGACCAGCCGGCAAAATAATCGAATCATCGAGCAAATCCTTGAACCGGGTATAAACCTCAGGCGACTCGGAAAGCAAGCCACGCAATTCATTGGACACGGACAACTCCACAGTCCCGAGCTGATAGCCGGGCAGTGCCGACAGCCCTTTTTCGCGGTAAGCGGTGAATTTGCGTTTGATCAGGTCGGACCAGAATTCCTGTGCAAATTGCTTGACCTCGGGGGAGTCCGCACGTGCGCCGGCGGGGAGCTTTTCCAAGCCCTTTTTGAGAGCCTCCAAATCCTCTTTGCCGAGCTGCATTTCCGGATCGCGGTCGCGGGCTTTGAGCATTTCCTGTAAAAACGAATTGATCGAGCGGTCGCCATGATCAAAATTCAGATCATCAAATTTCGCATCGGCAGTCTGGACAAAAATCTGGCTCGCCAGAACATTTGATTCTGCCGTCAGCGGCGGGTTCCAAAATGCCAGTCCTTTACTGACTTCTGCGACCGGTTTGTCGATCACATAAGCAAATTGCACCGTCAACCCGCGTCCGAACGTGCGGTAATTGCCCCGTTCAGCCAGGATATCTCCTTTTTCCAACTTTGCGGCGTCCAGCTTTTTGAACAGTGTGAAGGATGAAATATCGGGAAACCCAGCTTGTGCAGAGAGCGAAAGACCCGAGAAAATGAAAATGATGATCGTGTGAATAAGGCGCTTCATAATCGATTTTTTTACAATTCGCCCTAGAAACTACATTGATATCCCGCAAAAACAAGTGATAAATCGCAGTCATCCGGCTGACAGCTTGAACTTTCGGCGCAGATAGAAACCCGACGCGCAAATGGCTGCGACAATGAGCAGAGCGTAAGTGCCGGGCTCAGGAACAGGAACAAGTTGATACAAGCCCGCTCCCATAGAATAACTGTAAACAGTGCCCACGCCCACGAGTGTTGTTCCCGCGTCCGAATAGAAAAACATCTGGTAATTGATGACACCCGCGTCGTAGGTGACATAAAAGCGGTCGAGATTATTGGTCTCCCCGAGTGTGCCCGTCCAATTGTGGACATGGAAGATATTCGACCCGAAAGACAAGTTGCTCACGGTGATTGTGGAACCACCCGGTGAGTTGCCAAAGTCGATAATCCCGCCCGACTGTGCGATATTCAAAGTATTGAATGTTTCATTGAATCCATTGAGCTCCAGCCGTGCCGTCGAAAACATGTCCACTGTGGACGAGTTTCTGATTTGTTCATTCTGCTCGAGCCGGACAGTGCCATTGGAAATCAAGAGATTCCCGGCAATGGCATCGATTCCCGCAGCGGCTTTTTGGAGTGTCAATGTCCCGTTTTTGACGATTGTCTGACCTGAGTAAGTGTTGGCATTACTGCCGCGGTAACTGACCTCCGAGGAACTGTCGACCGTCACCGTCGCATTGGTCGTGCCGCTGATGGTATTGGAAAAAACCACCCGGGACGCCCCCCCCGCCACCATTGAGTTATTCGTCAGGGAGACAACGCCATTGAGCGTCAAGGTGCCCGTGCCGTTATTCGACACAAAAAAACGGTTCCCCGGTGCCAGCGTGTGATACACGTCGACATTCGCATCAATCTGATGATCGGCGGAACCCGAACGCACAATGATCCGCGGGTCGTTGGTTGCCGAGGAGCGGAAATTCAGAGTCAGATTGTTGCTCAGAGTGTAGGCTTGGTTGCCTTCGAAATTCAGCTTGTTCAGAATATTCGTTCCCGCCGCTGAGGAGGATGAGATCACACGCGGAGCGGTGATATTTGTCCCCAGGAGAACACTGGCTCCGTCGGAATTTGGCGCATACCCCGCATCCCAGTTCGAGCCTGTCTCCCAAAATCCATTCGAGTCGGGCACCCAGACGAAGTCGCCTGCCGTGTGGGGAACGATTTCACCATTGGATCCGCGCACGGCGGCGAACATGCCGGACAATCCATTGGGGTCGATGAATTTGATTTTTCCGAGCTGCTCATCGGTAATGTGACCGGCGGCGGTGCCGATAAAAAGACGGTCAAAATCCGCTGTGCGATTGTATTGCTCGATATGCACCACCGCGCTCAGGGACCAGAGTTCATTTGTGCTGTTGGCGAATGTGAGCGTGTTGGTCAATGCATCCGTCCCATACAAAATTTTCGAGATGACCGTGAAGCCTTGGGAATCGAGTGTGCCCATTGTTTCATTAAAATTATTCAAGTCGAATGTTCCACCGCTGAGGGTGAGGTTGACGCCATCAGCGATCAAATTGCTCGCGCCCAGACGGAGTGTCGCGCCCGAGTCGACATAGACCCGACCGTTGGAGATGGCATTTGTGCCCGTGGGTTTGTCGAGAAAAAGCACGCCATTGCTGACAAAGGTATTCCCCGTGTAAGCATTGGCATTTGTTCCGCCGAATGTCAGTGTGCCCGTGCCTGTTTTGACAATGCTGCCCGCCCCGCTGATAACGGAGTTTTCCACAATCGCGATATCACCATTTCCAAAGAAGGTGAGATTGCTGTGGATATGGTTTACGTCGCCCGCGATTTGCAGCAGGCCGGCGGAGGACTGGATTGAAGCATGATTGGAAATGACGATCAACCCGGCAAGGCGATTGGTGCCGGCGACATTGTGAATCGCGCCCTGACCTTCGAATCCCAGAGCAGAGGTCGCGGGCAACCCCAGCAAAAAAACCTCGCGCACATTATCCAGCCCCCCCTCGATTTGGAGTGTCCCCGTGGAGTAAATGGACGTGTCATTGGACACCAAAGTCGTGCCCCACTGCCCGAGCGCGTTATTGTGCCGGATATTCAAGACACCGCCACGAATATAGGTGCGGGAGGAGTAAGTATTGTCGCCGGAGAGAATCTGGAGACCCGTGTCAGAGCGAACCAGACGGCTGCCGGAATTCGCATCCGGGCTGCCGTGGGCTCCTCCTAAAATCGTCCCGGAAAAATTCGAACCCGACACAGAGCCGACAAATTCCACCATTTGGGGAACTGGAGAATTCAGTTCAATCTCTCCAGAGCCTGCTACAGACAAAAGGCGCACGAGCCGGTTGTTCCCCTGAAAGAGTCTCCCGTCGGATTCAATCAAGTAATTCAGGGCGTTGCCCGCACCGATGCCAGCATTCACGCTGAAACGAGCCGAGTTTGCCGCTCCGACCCCGTCGCCGATTTGCACCAAAGTTCCCACTGTGACCGCACCCGCATTGTTGATTTGGACATTGCCATTTTCAATGAGCAAACGTGGGGTGTTCGTCACCTGCCCTGCCGTTCCGAGCGTGAGCGTGTTTCCAGTACTCACGTCCAAAATGACGTTGTCAGAGCCGCCGATCAGTTGCCGTCCGGAATTGAGAGTAATGTTTGCGGCGACATTGAGAATGCCTCCGTTGAAAATCACATCGTTGGCGGTGTTGCCCAAACGGTTGTCATTATTGATCTGGATGACTCCCGCATTATTGGTGATGTCACCGACAAATGTGTTCGCCCCGGACAATATCAGCCGCCCCGTTCCGTTTTTGACAATGCCAGCCGAGCCGGTGACGATTCCTGCCAGCGTGATATTCGACACCCCCGCGATGGTGAGCAAGTTGCCCCCGTTGGTCAGGGCGCCATTGAATACAAGCGCCCCGTCCGCCGCGTCAAGACTGACAGGCGCGGAGAGAGTGATCGCCTGATGAAAGGTCTGGGTGTTGGTGGAGTTGTTGATGATGTTGTTGGAGATGGTAAAGGCATTGCCGCGAATCACGAATGCACCGGCGTTATTTGAAAAAGTGATTCCGTTGAGTGTCAGTCCCGCAATGTTGTTGGTATTCGTGAGTTTGGTTGTTCCTGCGAAAACAAGGGCATCTCCGTCGACAGGAGCGACATCATCCACCCAGTTCGTTGCAGTATTCCAATTATTGCCAACACCTCCGCCATCCCATGTGGATGTCTGAGCTCTCAACTGCAAAGTCCCTTGAAAAGATAGTGACAGATAAAAAAGAATCATGACTCTTTTGAATCCAATCCAAATCTGGTGGCACAGTGGGATTTTGATACTCAAACTCATAAAACTTCATCACAATACCTTAAGAGATTATCTTAGGTAGACTTTTTCGATAAACGGCGGTAATTAATCGATAAGCGTAATGAGAATTATATTATAATTTTACCTTGCACGTAAAAATTGCTTGTTACTGGTTTTATGTGTTATATTTACGAATCCCATGCCGGATAAAAAAATGATCAAGTCGGCTGATGCCTCCTTGCGAGATCTCGTGAAAATCTATGAATCGCGGGACGAAGGGGTTTTCATCCATGATTGGAATACCTTCAGCATTATCGCTGTGAATAGTGCCGGATTGGAAATGCACGCTTGTCGCACCTTGGATGAGCTTGACCATGTATATGCCTCACTGCCCTCCCCCTATTCTCGCATTGAAGCCCATGACTGGTTAGAGAAGGCAAAAAATTCCGGTGCCCAAAAATTCGAATGGAGGACACGGGCTGCCACGGGCAAAATCATTCCCTACACTGTCTTGATCGACAAACTCGAGTTCCTCGGAAAACCATTCCTCATCGTGATGGCTCAACTCCGCAAGCTGGATATGAAAGACACGGAAGAGGAGTTGCTCGATGCCGTGCAAATTTCTCAAAATGCCTCGGAATTTTCCTCCCTGCTTTTCAGCCAGTTGACAGACAAAAAATCATTTTTTCAGATTATCAAAGCCGAGTGCCACCGGCTCGGGGAGCTCTTTCGAGCCGATCACGTTTTTTGCGAGATTTTCGACGGGCATTTGTCTTTTCCCGGAACCCGCATGCAATGGCCGGATGACCGGTGTGTGCTGGGGAATATGTTCTTTCTGGATGATCCCGTGTCGATTGTCCGCAAACAGCTCTCCACTGGCATCCCTTTCGTCCTCGAGTCACCCGAGCTCTTGCCCTACGAGGCGACGGCGGAAAAAGATTATTACATCGAAAATAAAGTCAAGTCCGCCGCACTTGTCCCCATCATGATCCGCAATCAATTGTGCGGTGTGCTCGGAATCGAGTTCAACCACAAGAATCATTTATGGAAACAAATTGAAATCGGTGATTTGAGAACGCTGGGGAACATCCTCACATCAGCTCTGATCGCTCTCGAAAAAGACATGGAAATCCGCTCCAGCGAAGCGCGCTACCAGTCGATTGTACAATCGATGAATGAAGGCATTGTCGTCCACGGCCTGGACACCAAAATCATCGAGTGCAATGACAGCGCCTGCAAAATATTGGGCATCAGCGCCTCTGAATTAAAACAACTCTCAAGTGTGGACTGGCACGGCAAAACAATTCATCCGGACGGAACCCCTTTTCTGGTGGAAGACCATCCTGTGGCTTTGTCGATGCGCACAGGTCAATCTTTTCAGAATGTGACTATGGGATTACTCGATGAGAAGGGAACCCCTGCCACATGGATTTCAATCAATACCGCACCTTTATATTCTGATAAATCCAATGAAATCACCGGCAGCATTGCCACATTCACTGACATCACCAAAAAAATCGAATCCGACAAAAAGCTCCGCAGCTTTGAATCTTTTATCACCCACTCCAATGATGGCGTCTTGATCACCAAAGCCGATCCCGAGAATCCTGTCATTGTCTATGCGAACCGGGCAATGACAAAAATTTCAGGATATTCCAGCGAAGAACTCGTGGGACAAACCCCTCGTATTCTGCAAGGCCCCAAAACAGACCCCGAGAAACGCTCCCAAATCCGGCAGGCTCTTGAGAAGGGCAGTGCCATTCATACCGAATTGATTAATTACACAAAACAAGGTATCGAGTACCATAGCGAGATCAACCTCTTTCCCATTCCGGGACTCGACGGCCGCCCGGAGCAATTTGCTGCGATCCAAAGGGACATTACAAGCGAAATCCGCATACAAGAGGAGCTTGATCGGACAAATGAGTTGCTGCGGCTGACCATTGAGGGAGCCAATATCGGCACATGGGTCTACGATCTGGCAACAGGAAAAACCGTTTACAATGATGAATGGTGCAAAATGCTCGGACTCGATCCCCGCGATACCCGCCAAAATGCCTCAACCTGGGAAAGTCGCATTCACCCCCAAGACAGGGACCGTGTTTTAAGGATTCAAAATGAATACATTTCCGGGAAACGGGGTTTCCAAGAATTCGAGCACCGCTTGCGCCACAAGAACGGGAACTGGGTATGGGTTCTGAGTCGCGGACGGATCATCGAGCGCGCACCCGACGGGAGTCCCCTCATTCTCGCAGGCACACACATCGATATCACCCGGCAAAAATTGGATTCTGAAAAACTCTTGCTCGCCATTGAAGCCAGTAACTTGGGCTCCTGGGAATGGGACATGGTCAATAATCTTTATGTGGCAGATGAATATTGCGCGATCATGCTTGGAATGAACCCGGCGGAGTTCGGCAACACGATTGACTCCTGGCAGTCATGGGTTCATCCCGATGATGTCACCCGCGTTTGGCAGGAAGTCTCAAAGTATCTTCGCGGTGAAACCCCCCTCTACAGTGCGGAATATCGCATGAAACACAAAAACGGGCATTGGATATGGGTGGCGGATCGGGGCAAAGTCGTCGAGCGGAACTCACGGGGTGAACCCGTCAGATCTATGGGAACTCAGATTGATATCACCAAGATGAAAGAAGCCGAACAAGCGGTTCGACAGAATGAGGAAACGCTTTCCCTCGCCGTTGAAGCCGGAAAGATCGGGGTCTGGGACTGGGACTTGCTCACCGATGCCTGCTCATTTTCCTCCCAGTTCAAATCGATTCTCGGAGATGCCGGGGCAGAACTGCCCGAAATGATGAATTCTTTTTATGAATTGATCCACCCCGAGGACAGGATTCTCTTCGCACGACAGCTGGAGGAGCATCTGACATCGCACAAAAATCTCAGGATGGAATTACGGATCAAGAATAGGGGAAACGAGTATATCTGGTGTGTCTGCCGCGCCCAATCCACATCCGACATGAACGGCAAACCGGTTCGCATCGTCGGCACACTGATCGATGTGACCCAGCGTAAAAAAGCCGAGGATATCCTTGCCCGTGAAGCCCAACTGACCGCGCTGCGCTACCAGATCAATCCCCACTTCCTTTTTAATACGCTCAATTCCATCCGCGCTTACATCCCCACGGATAATCAGGAAGCCCGGACAATGATCTCCCATCTCTCGGAGTATTTACGTTACTCCCTCCGGGAAGGAAATAAATCTTTTGTCTCCCTTCGTCAGGAAATCGAGTCGTTGAAGCATTACCTCGATATCGAAAAAACAAGATTCAACGATGATCTCGTCGTCGAAATGCATATCCAGCCGGATGCGATGGAATATCTCATTGCCCCGCTTTTGGTGCAGCCCATCGTCGAAAACGCCATTAAATACGGGAAAAAAACAAACCCCGGTCAGCTGATTATCAAAATTTTCGGCTGGATTGAATCCGGCTTTATGAATATAGAAGTCAGCAACACTGGACGCTGGATGGATTCCTCTGAAACCATCGAGTCCACACACATCGGCATATCAAATATCAATGACCGCCTATTTTTCCTCTACGGAAGCCAAGTCTCTCTTCAAGTCTATGAAGAGAACGGACAAGTCCGCGTGATCATGAAAATCCCCATCTCGACATCCTCCCAACCATAACCCATCAATCAACCTCATGTCACTCCCCCTCCGGGCATTTCTCGTCGACGATGAAGTCCTCGCCAACCGCGAACTGCGCAATTTGCTCTCAGGGATACGCGGTGTTGAAGTCATCGGCGACGCAGGTTCGGTTTCCGAAGCCGCCTCGAAAATACCCGATGCACAACCGGATGTTGTCTTTCTGGATATTGAACTGCGCGATGGACTGGGTTTTGACCTGATCCCCCGCATCAGTGCTGATATTGAGGTCATCTTTGTGACCGCATACGAGCAATATGCGCTCCGCGCTTTTGAAATCAATGCGTTGGATTACCTGACAAAACCAATTGATTTCGACCGCCTCCAGGCCTCGATCCAAAGACTGCTGTCTTCTCCCAAAAAACGGGTTCCCCGGCCTCACATTGCCTTGGAAAAAGATGATCGCATCATGCTCCGGATCGGTAACCGCAATATTTTCACACCCCTGAGCGAGATTGTCGTCATCAATGCCTTAGGTGATTACACCGAGGTCACAACTGTGTCCAATGGGAAGGGGTTGGTTCTCAAATCCATGCAGGAATGGGAGAGCACCTTGCCAAAAAATGACTTTTTCCGGTCACACCGCTCCACGCTGGCAAATATTCACCATATCAAAGAAGTATCAAAGTCCACTGACGGAGACGTTCTTTTGACGATGAATCATCTTCCCCAACCACTCCCTGTGAGTCGCCGGAATATTCCGTTGTTAAGAAAAATCGTCAAAGATTTGTAATTTTCTCCTCAGCCATACATCGTCATGAGCTGTCAACTTTTTTAATTCTCATAAGTTATTTATATTTAATGATTTATAAGATTTGTAATTTTTATAAAAAATTTTTGACATCTCTTCATTTTTATTATAATATTTATCAATAATAACAAAGGATAAATATGAATAATACATACTATAAATTAGCTATCTTAACGTTAGGAATTATTATCTCAATGGCATCTCCGGATCTGAGAGCATCCAGTCAGCGAGAACAAAAACCCTCAAGGGCACAGCAGCAAAAAGCCGACTACACAAAAATCATGTCTTACAGACAATTAATTGTTGATTACTATAAGGCGGGAAAGAATGATGCGATTGATAAAACGTTTGATTCTCTCTCTGATCGTGAATCCAGGCTTTTTGCAATCGCACACGAACAACTTTATCGTGAAGGTGCATTTGAGGACATTCGTAAATATCGGAATAAACGGGGACAAGAGCCCTTGTATGTGGACGGGTATCGTCTGCCTGATGCCCCAGAAGGTGGTATTGGCTGGTAAATGATTCCACTTACAAGGAGAAAACCTGTTTCCCTTACCGGAGACAGGTTTTTTTATGACCAGATAATCAATATTCATTTGACATCATATTACACATTTCTAAACGTATTATTACATAAAATTGCGTGATAATATGTTAAAATCATTTCTTCCAGCTTCATTTACCATACTTCTGTCAATCATTATAGTCTCTACAACTCCTTGCCTGCAGGCAAATTCTCAAAAAAAATATTCGAATAAACCCACGCAAAAAAAAATCTTAAAAAAACAATCGCCGAAAGACAGCCAAGCACTCGTAAAAAAATATAAACAGCAGATTATCGATTGGATCAAAGCAGGCAGGGGAGATGAACTCCGGGAATTCTATAAATCCCTCCCTGAAGAAAAAGCCTTATTATTCGCAACCGCCCACTACTTTCTTGTTCGTGAAAATTTTTATACCGATTATTATCTGTATAAGGACAAAAGGAGAGAAGAGCCTCTCTATATTGATGGACACCGGCTGCCGGATACTCCCGGTCAGGATATCGCTTGGTGAGACATTGCTTTTGTTACTGACTCACTTGATTGATTCCTGAGTCGATATCTTGATCTGATTCACCACCCAGTCACGGGACTTCTCATCTTTGCCCCAGATAAATTGTATCCTTGATTTTCCGGGCATACGGTAAGAGGAGCCGTTGATTAACATTTGCCCCACGATTTCCAGTCTCCCCTCTTTAAGAGCGCGGTTAAAAAATAAATTTCTCTCTTCGATTTCAACCGCGATACTTTGTGCGTTGCCGCGCAAATCATGGATCCCCGCCTTGAGCTGATCCTGATGCACCGTGTATTCGTCCCCTAAAAGATTGATTTTGAGCGGATCCGAAAAGAGACCGGATAAGACAGCTGTTCGAGTCAAACGTTCAATATCCGGTTCTGTCCCCTCTTTGGACAATTGTTCAACCATGCGGTCAAACCGCGCATTGATGCGTCGCGTGTCTTTGTCCAATACCAGTAGAATCCTCCACCCAGAAGAATCAATCCCGACACAAGAATGATCACCATTTTTCTGTTCATGATTGAATCGAGCCTGTTTTCAACCCTTTCCGAAACACCCTGATAAAGTCAAAGGGCGGAGCAATTTGCCCCGCCCGAACAGTTATAGACTGTTGAAAAAAAAGATTTTCCGCTTGGATTATGATTTAGCGGGTTTGTCTTTTGTCTCAGTATCCGTGGAGGTGGATTTGTCTTTTTCTTTGGATGTCTCTTTAGAACCACCTTTGCAGCCGCCGCATGTTCCCGCATGGAGTGCGGTGGTCGTTGCGCCGAAAGCCAAGGCCAAGGCAAAGAGAAGTGTCATGGTTGTTTTCATACTGGAATAGTAATCCACTTTTTCACTTTAGCAAGTGAGGCTTTCTTTTTTGTGGGTCTTTCTTGCAATAAAAGCTGATTCACAACATCTTATGCCGTTATGCAATTGGTTGATAAACTTGAAAAACGCTTTGGACAGCTGGCCATCCCGGGAATCGTCCGCTACCTGGTGCTGATTCAAGCCGCATTTTTTGTCTTGGTCATGGCGATGCCCGGACTCCAAGCGCGCCTGACATTGGATCCCGCCGCCATTCTCTCGGGTGAGGTCTGGAGACTTGTCACTTATGCCTTCATTCCTCCCGAAGCATTCAGGGGCGGATGGATTATATTCGTCATTTTCTATTTTTTCTTTTTCTGGTCGATCGGGGACAGCCTTGAGGCCGCTTGGGGAACTTTCAAACTCAATCTTTATCTGCTCACAGGCATGGTCTTCATGACCCTTACCGCTTTTTTCATTGTTCAAGGACAAGTGACCAATATTTTTCTGATGCTTTCACTGCTCTTTGCTTATGCGACAGTTTTCCCGAATGAAATCATCTATTTTTTCCTCATCCTGCCTCTCAAAGTCAAATGGGTGGGGGTGATTTCAGCCGCTTTCATACTGCCTTCTTTCGTTTTCGGGGACTTTGCCCAGAAAATAGCCATTGTGGTTTCGCTGGGAAATTATTTTCTTTTTTTTGCGCCGTTCTACCGGCAATGGTACCGGAACCGGAAAACAATCGCTGTGCAAAGGGAACGCCTGAAAGATTTCCGTGAAATCCCCACCCGGTCTCAATCCGGTTTTTTCCACCAATGTCTTGTCTGTGGACGAACCGAGATTTCC
>CAYTAI010000010.1:64867-66131 GCA_964435715.1 uncultured Verrucomicrobiota bacterium
GAGATTTCCAACCCCGAGTTGGAATTCCGCATCTCCGCCAAGGACGGTGAGGAATATTGCAATGAACACATCCACATGGCACCTCACAAAAATCTTTGATGCGAAATGCTTTTGCGTGAGCAATTGGGCAAATCAGGATTTGACCACTCCAGAATCAAAAACTTCGGGATACCCATGTGTCGTTGAGATGAACCACGGGGAAACCGAGGACACAGAGCAATTTTGGTAGGGACGCATCTCCGAGGCGTCCGCGCATCCAAAGGATTAACCGCGAATACCGCAGATAGACACGGATTTTGGGGCTGGAGGGCGTGTGCTCCCGCACCGCCGGTTTTTCCGAACGGGCAGGGTCGAGTTCCCACGAGACCACTTTTTCTCGCCACGTCCGCCAAGGAACGCAAAGGATCGGGGAGCGCGCGCATCTTGAACCATCACGCTTCCACTGAAAAGTGTTACCGATGTTCTGACTGCGCCGTTCTGACTGCGCTGAATTCTGGATTCTGACTCCTGGATTCAGGATTCTCTCTGTCCCCTTCGTTCTCAGGAATGGGGAAATTGTCCCTGACAATCTGGACACTGACATCGTTCTTTTCATCATCCTGTGCAAATTGCGGTGCGGTTGGGGCTGGTGGCATTCGGCTCGCTATTGGTTGTCTCATTTGAAAGATTCGGGATTGAAGAATTCTACCCTGATCTGCACCTCTCGTGAATTCTCCACTGGCGGCAAGTATGGGAATAAAAAAGCCGCTGAAATGAATCAGCGGCTTTTTTGAAGGAAAATTAAAAAACTGGCGACAACCTACTCTCGCACAACCTAGAGATGTACTACCATCGGCGAGAACGCGTTTCACGGCCGTGTTCGGAATGGGAACGGGTGGGACCACGCCTCTATGATCACCAGACCTTAGCAATATTTCGCAATGCTATTCGTCTGTGGACCAATAATGACCAGTTTTTCAAAGAACAAGTGAATTTGTTCCCTGACAACTGTGCAGTAGTTTTCAATTTATAAATGCAGCGTACGTGCAAGTATCATGACTTTAAAGCCTATCCAGAAAATGAGTTCTGGAAGTATGAAAAGTAATAGATCAAGCCGGACGGGATATTAGTAGCAGTCAGCTGAACATGTTACCATGCTTACACACCTGCTCTATCAACGTGGTAGTCTACCACGACCCTTCAGGGAAATCTTATCTTGGGATGAGCTTGGCGCTTAGATGCTTTCAGCGCTTATCTCTTCCGCACATAGCTACCCGGCGCTACC
>CAYTAI010000011.1:0-3301 GCA_964435715.1 uncultured Verrucomicrobiota bacterium
GATTTCCGCACCCTGCAGATAGACCAATCCCGCATTGTCGAGGATGTATTGTCCATATCCCGCGTGTTGTCCGACAATCACCGGCCCATAGGATGTGACCGAAAGCGCATCCGTTATCGTGACGAGCCCTGTGGCCATTGATCCATTGGTGCCATTCCAGCCAAAGCGCATGTCGTTGCCGCTCCCGTCATTTCCTATGACAATGTGTCCCGCATTGGTGATCAGGACATTGCCTTGCACGTTTGTGCTTAAACCGTCCCCGAGACCCACCCAGAAATTCACAGCGCCGGTATTTGTCTGCATTGTCAGATTGCCACCGCCGAGATTCAGCCTGACATCCCCATTGACATTATTGCCACTGACACCAATGAACACATTCCCGCCAATATTGGCGGACGCGGGAGCGGACGGGGTGTTCGTCGCGATGAATTTGCCCGTGCCGCCGAGACGTCCGACGTAGAACTCCCCATAAACACTCAGAAGTGACAAGGCGCTGTCATTGGAGAGCAGAACCGCGCCGTCGCCCCCCTGATCCAGGCCGACCAGAAAATTGCCCGTGTGGATGCTGACATTGGTGACATTGTCATAGGTCACCCGGCCATACCCAAAATCACGCCCGACCTGGTATTGGAGATTGCTGTGGATGACGGAATCGCCATCGCGGAAAGTGACCAGTCCGGTGGTCATGGACGAGAAGGAGTCGCCATACATGCCGACCTCGAAGTTGTGGGTGATGGTGTTCAAGGCGTTGTTGCCAAGGCGCGCCGTTCCGAAATTGACGATCTCCAGCGTGCCGCGCTGAGTGCCACGCACGGCCGGGTCATACCCGTGCCCGACATAGAAAAGCGAGTTGAAGGCATTGTTGGTGTTCCATGTGAAGTTCTCCCCGCCCAGATTCAACCGGACTTCGCCGACCGCGCCTGTTCCGTAGGTGCCCACCTGGAAATAACGCGACACGTGCATGCGCCCGCCGCCTGTGGAATTTGTCAGAATCATCTCGCCGCGCGCCCCGTGGCCGGGAGCGTCCATCTCGGCACCGACAAGGAAATCGAGATTCACAATCAGATTGGACAGGCTGCCCGCACCGGCTCCCCCGTCGATCCGTCCGTAGGTGGAGCCAAAGGCGTTGGAGCTGACCCCCTGTCCTCCGACAATAAAACGGTTGGCAATGGTTCCAGTCAGAGTGGAATCTTCAAGAGAAAGTTGTGCCAATCCTCCCCAGTTCGACACACCCAAGGCATAACGGGATCCGGAAACATCAATGGTCATGTTAACCAGCTCCACGATCCCTGTTCCCTGAACGCCCCCAAATGTCATGGAGCCGATATTGGCCAAAGGACGCGTCGGATCATTGCCTGCAAAACGGACAAAACCATAGGATTGCCTGTTGGTTCCCACCACAAGGTTGGAAATCGACATGGACGTGAACTGGGCGTTTGTGCCGAAACGGAATTCACCAACGGAATTGCTGCCCGTGCCAACCAAAAAATTCCCAACATTCATATTGTAGATAATGGTCTGGTTGGTTCCCAAGACTTTCCCCGCGGAATTGTCGCCAGAGGCGATGGTGAAATTCGCGGCGTTGAAATTCATATTGCTGCCCCCCACGACATTGACAGTCGCCGTCGAACTGTTATTCCGGGCGACGACGAGGTTATTCAACCCGGTGAGATCAATGTTGGCATCGTTGGCGGCATTTGAGACAACGGTCAGCCCCTGGTCAAAAAACAGTGATCCGCCTTGACCGGACAGGCCGGTGAAAAGGTTGGTGGCTCCGCGCAAAACAACGGTTCCATTCTGGATTTTGGTGAGGCTGCCGCCGCCAAAAATGCGGTTTGAAAAGACCAGTGTCGCATTGCCACCGACAGTCAGATTGTTCCCGTTCATATCAATGGTTCCGCCCATGAAAAGATCGCCGTTGTTGGCGGAGATGTTGCCCACACCATTGACATTGGTCAGGATGATGTTGTTAAGCATCGTCTGCGCAGAGAAAGAATTTTGGTTGATGCCGAGAGCTCCGATGGTGATATTCGACCCGCTGACGACATAATTGAAAATCGGGGAAAATTGGTCGGTGAACCGGATTCCGCGGACATAGGTGTCGGCTTGAAGAAATGGCGTCTGGCGCACATTGTTCGACGCGAAGACAATAATCTGATTTGCAAAATCAGGAACGACATCCCCGACCCAATTCTGGGCTGTCGACCAATTGTCATTCAAAACACTGCCCCCGTCCCAGATGGCGAGGATATTGGTCTGGATCGTCAGCGTGGTAAACCCTCCGATATTGGTGGTGACAATGACATCGCCCACACTAAAACTCCCTCCCAAAACAATGGTTTCCGCGCCCACGATCGCGCCGAGTTGTCCCGCGTTGTTGGTTGACACGCGGATGCCGCCCCAGTAACCATTGCTGTAGGCATTCGCAAAATTCCAGGTGATTTGATTGGCTGAATCAAGATTGTTGAGATTGCCGCCGATGTCCAAACCGAAGAAATTTGTCACCGCCCCGCCAAAGGCATTGATTGTGAAGGATGCGGAATTCAAAAAATTTCCTTCGACCCGGAGGATGTCGGATGAGGCCATCAGGAGATTTGCTCCGGCATCGAGGGTGAGATTGCCCGTGTTGGTCACGTGGCCCTGGGGATCATAGACACTCCCATTGCGCACGCGGGTGTTGTTGACATTGTAAAGGCTTCCCTCCCGCAAAACCAGAGCGCCATCCCGGATGTCCATCTGGGCTGTCCCTGAGTTGTTCGTGATAATGACTGTGCCCTGATCAATGACAATGGTGTTGTCTTCGGAATCATTTTTTTCACCGACGACCATCCCGCCCGCCCTGACCCAGAGGGTTCCGCCGTTGGAAACAACCAGGTTATTGCTGCTGCCCTCGCGCCCCAGAGTGAAACCAGTCCCCACATCCAATCTTGACCCCGACCCCGAAATCAAAACAGTATTCCCCGCGGAGTTCTCGTCATAACCCACCACAAAAGACCCCTGTTGACGCACAGACCCGCCATTGAGAATAGACAGGGTGTTCGAGGATGAGGAACTGCCCACAATCAATGTGTGGCTCAGTCCCAGATTTGTCCAAGCCGAGCCGGAGCCGGTGACCGTGACCGCGGAACCATTGGCACCGGAGCCAATGGAGGAAAATCCCGATGCGCTGGCAAAACCGCTGTTGATCCGTCCGCCATTGGTGACCACGATGCGGCCGACCCCTGCGGAGCCGACCGTCAGGAAACCGACATCATTCCAGACACCGCCGACGACATTGACTGTGGCGGTCGAACCCGATGCT
>CAYTAI010000011.1:3319-6141 GCA_964435715.1 uncultured Verrucomicrobiota bacterium
CGGAATCCCCACAAACGCGTGATTGTTATTCACCGCGCCCTGCATCGTCCAGGACACATCGCCATTTTGCCCCGTTCCGACATCCAGAGTCGAGGAGCCATTGCTGATGGTTACCGCCCCCCTTGTGGTCAGCGAGCCCGAGCGCAGGTTCAACACCCCCGCGCCCCCATTGGTCACGCGCAAAATGTCAGTGACCAGCGAGCCGCCGTCGAGGTTGAGCGACCCCCGCCGCACGTCCGTGACCGCCGTGCCTCCGGCATTGGTCGCAAACACAGAGCCGCCGTCATCCATGTTCAAAGCATTGCCCTCCGCCCCGGCGGACGCGCCAATGACCAGATTGGTTCCGACAGTGACCCCACCGCCGTTGCTGACTGTGACGGTGTTGAACGATCCCGCGTCACCCACGGTCAGATTCCCCGTATTCCTCCAGAGACTTCCCGCGCCGGAGACCGTCACTGAGTTGCTGCGGGCGAGCGCACCCGAACCCACCACGCCATTGACGTTGGTGAGTTTGCCGCCGCCGGTGACATTCAGTGAATTGAAGGAACCCGCCGTTCCCACATTCATGGCGCCTGAGAGATTCACTGCCCCATTGTCGATGTCCACGCGGTTGCCCGCGCTGAGGGCATTCGTGCCGATGCTGACGGATGCGGCGGAGACAAAGCCCGAGTTGCTCACGACCAACCGGTTGTCTGCCATCTCGTTCAAGCTACGGCCTCCCGCACCGACAATGATGGTGCCCGTATTGCTGAGCACACTGCCCGCCCCGCTGACGACCACCCGGTTCGACAACGCGCCGTTTTCGACGCCAACAGAGGTCGAGGCAGTCACAAATTGGCCTCCATTGCTGATGATAACCGAATTCCCGTCCCCGAAAACACCCACAGTGAGAGTTCCAAGCACATTACTCCAAACTGCATTGTTAATGACAACTTTATTTCCAGTCGCACTCTCAGCCCAACCTGCCGTCAAGGAACGGTTGAATGTTGCCGACCTCGCCACTGCCCCATTGCTCATAATCATCTCATTGTTTGAACCAAAATATCCGACGTAATCATTTTGCGCGCTTGACACCGTGGTTCTATATAACATGTTTGACCCACTCATGACGAGTTTGTTGCCGTCCGATTGATATCCCACATAAGTGTTGCTAAAAACCTGCAAGCTCGCCACAGCCGGTGCTAGTGCGGTGTCGTTGTCAAAAATCAACTGATTCCCCCCGCCCTGATATCCGATGTAGAGATTGGTGGCATCCAACCTCATATTTTTGGCACCCAGAACCATGTTGTTAGACGATGACTCGGAGTAACCGATAAACATGTTGTTCGCAAGCGCAATGCCGGCGATATTACTTGCGCTGATGGTGTTGGTCAATATCATGCTCACGGACGCATTGTTACTTCCCACATAAACATTCCCGGTTCTGCTGCCGAAAACCGCATTTGCCGCGCGGTTGGTTCTGTCAATAATTATAACTCCCCCCTCGAGCAAAGTGTCTCCGGCATATGTGTTGTTGTTATTGTCAATCACCCAGAGTGTTCCGTCGCCATATTTTCTGACACCGCCCGCACCCCGGTAAATTCCGCTCAGAACAATATCCCCTCCTCCGCCAAAAGTCAGCGTGTTACCCGCATTGGTGACCTGGCCGGCAATAGTCAAAGTCCCCGCTTCGCTATAAAACCATTGATTGTTTGAAATGGTCTGGTTGAGCGTGACGGTGTTGTCGCCCGTCACGTTGTAAATCCCACCCAGATTGGTCACGGCACTGCCCACCAGATTGTATCCCCCGTTGCTGAAGACGATGCCTGCAATCCGGTTAAGATGGGCGTTGTTGCTGGCGGTGAGAATGGTCGCCGTGTTGCTTCCAAAGACCAGACCGTCACCATTGACCGGAGCCACACCCCCGCTCCAATTCGCCCCAGCAGACCAATTCGTTCCACTGGTCGAGCTCCACACCACCCCTGCCGAACCCGTGATGGTGAGGTAATTGACGCCACCGACATTTGTCGAGGCGGCGGCACGATTAAAGAGTCCGGGTGTCAGAGCACCATCAATCGTGACATAACTGGCCGGGCTGCCGAGGCTGTTGGCGCTCCACAGTCCACCGTAATAGCCTTGCAAGGCGGGGTTCTCAAAAAACCAGGTGACCGTGCCGGTATTGACAAAATTCCCGTCCACTTGGACACCTTTGTTATTGAATGTCGCCCCGCCCGCGTCACGGATGGTAAAGCTGGTGGCATTGGTCAGGTTGCCCGTCACGCGCAGAAAATCATTGGTTCCCATCAGCAGGGAAGAGCCGCTTTGCAGGGTCAGGGTGCCCGTATTGGTCAGGCTGCCCCGCGGATCGAGGGTTCCGCCACTCTGGATTGTCACGACACCCCCCGCGCCGGCATGAATCTGTCCGCTGCCCGCCAGAGTCCCGGCATTGGCCACGGTGACCCCGTTGCTGAACCCGTGACTGCCTCCATCAGCGATAAAAATCGCGTTGCCCGACCCGTTGCCAATGGTGAAAAGCTGTCCATTGTCGATGGTTGTGCCCTTGCTGGACACACTGCCGGAGGAAAAGATGAAACGCGACCCCGCATTGGTCACGCTCAAACTGTCAAAAATCATCGTGGCTCCGGCATTGGTCAAATATCCGACTCCGCCCTGGCCGATGACAGAAGAAGCTGTCCCCCCTGAATTTGTCACGACCAAGGAGCCGCCCGTGAAACCAAGGGCGCCGGTCTGGCTGGAGGATTGACCGAGGATGAGTCCGCCCGAGCGGACATTGCCATTGATCCCCGTCATGGAGGAGACCGCCCCACCCACACGCATCTGCC
>CAYTAI010000011.1:6167-19434 GCA_964435715.1 uncultured Verrucomicrobiota bacterium
CCCAGCAGCAGGGTTCCATCCGCCGTCACCGTCCCGGCGGCATTGGTCAGGAGCATGGCTCCGACCAGAGCCTGGCCGCCCGCGCCCACCGACAGTGTTCCCCTGCGGATATCCACCGTTGTCCCGGCATTCGTCGCGAAAAATTTGCCATCATGGATGCTGAGCAAATTGCCCACGCTTTGGGTGGTCGCGCCCATGACGACATTTCCCCCGACCCACAGCGTCGCATCGTTGCTGACAGTGACAGCACCCGAGCCGAGCTGCCCGATGACCAGCCCCCCGAGATTGCTCCAGACCGCGGAGGCGCCATCGACATGAATCGCCGCAGAGGAGGCCTGAGCATTGGCAAGAACCGTGTCTGCGGAGCCGTCCAGAGTCATGATACCCCCGAAATGCCTCCACTCCGCCGCATCCCCGAAACCTTGGGCGATGACAAAGTCATTCGTCCCCGTGTGAACCCGGCTGGCTCCCTTGGTCGTGAGCATTCCCCTCTGAAACGTGACAAGGGAATCATAACCATTGGTCGCATACAGATGGTCGGCGATGACCGTTCCCCCTTTGAATTCAAAAACGGCCTTATCGCCGGCTCCCACGACAATGGAGGCGGTTCCGGAGGCATTTGTGGCGACCAGTGTGGCATCCAAAATGGTGAGACGCTGGGTGTTGTTGGAGCCGGTCGGCTCGACCCCCATGAGAAGCGAACCAATGATTTCAATATGCCCCCCGTTCCGGTTGGTGATCACATTACCGTTTGTGCCCATCACCGAATGCATGACAATATCGCCTGAAGCGCCGGAATTCGTCAAATAGAGGGAACCTCCATCGATAAGAATGCGATCCGCCCCCCCCACATGATTCTGGCTATTAGTGCTGCCGATGCGGATGCTACCCATATTAACCAATCCCCCGTCCAGGATTTCCAAACGATTTCCGCCCGCAGAGCCTGTGTCACCGATAATCAGGGCGTTTGTGCCGCCGAGCAATTGTGATCCCGCTCCTGACACCGTGATCCTGTTATTGTAAATGGCGGCTGTGGAACCGCCGAACAAGGTGTCACGGGAGCCAATCACGACCGAGGTGGCAGCGGTCAGCATTCCCCCGTTGAGGATATTCACATAGTTGTCCAGCGAACCTCCGGAGCTAAAAGCCGAACCGTAGCCCACGACAAAATAGGAATTGGCAATAAAGGTGCTGCCGGGATCGGTGATGACAATCCCATTGCCCACTTGAAACGCGAACGCTCCCACACCCGCATTGCCGACAATAGTGCCGCTGGACGCGGAAAAATCCGCGTCGTTGGAAATGACCAGCGTGTTGAAACCGCTCACCAAGTCTCCCTCGCCGATGGTCAAGGCGGTGGCGTTGAAAACGGAGTTCGACCCCGAAACAATAATGGAGTCCCCCGAGCCGCGCGCCCCAAGCGTCGAAAAGGCCACATCAAGAGTTCCCCCGTCAAGCACGCGGATGCGTCCAAAGCTCATGAAAGCCGGAAAATTGATTAATTGATAACTGGCATTTGTGCCAATGATGTCCACTTTAGCCAGCTCGGAGCCATTGCCCACGAGATTGAGATTCCGCGAGAACCAATCCCCCCCGCGGATTTCAATTTTTGAACCCGCCTCGACCACTGTTTGAATTGAGCCGGAATTCAGGGAAAAATAATGTTTTAACATCAACATTACATACTATCAAATCCATTGGACGCCACGAGCAAAGAGTTTCCCCCGATGTAAAACCCGCCGTTGTTTGTCATCAATCCATTGACATTAAAAACCCCGCCACCCAAAAAGCTCAGAAACCCGGCGCCTCCGGAATTCCCCGTCACCGCCCCCTCGAATGTGAGGACTGACCCGATACTTGCCGAAGCAAAGGCATTTGCGCCGTTAAATAAAACAGGCGCATAAATGGTATTCTCCCCCCTGATATTATTGATGCCTGCGACTTCCAACTGGTTGCCGTGAATCGAATATCCCGTGAAGTCAAAAATCAATGTCCCGTAGTTTGTCACAGCAGAATCATTGGTCACGGAGAAAAACAATGAATTCCCAAAGTAAAGATTATTGCTTTCAACAGGCTCGGAAAATCCGCTCCAGTTCGTTGCATTTGTCCAACTCCCGTCGACGATTCCCGTCCAACGGTTGGTCGTCTGTCCATAGGCTTGAAAGCAAAATAAGATCAATACCACCGCCATCCAAAATTGGAGTGTAAGAAAATTAACAGTTTTATTATTCAGGATCATAGACTACAGGTTGGTATTTACTAAGCAAATACATGATAGACTGTTTACAATAACGTAACCTTCAAATCATTCATTGACAATTAATAAATAGGTTTTGCATCTTTTGGTAATATTATTGACAATAAACTCTATCAGTCAATAGTTTTCTTTTCACATTTTATACCCCTCTGTTCAGTAAATAATGGAATTTTGCTTTGACACCCCGGTATTCAGTGTGTCGTGGTTTGCATTCTCTATCCTCCCACGATTCACGAAAAATACCGTGCCCAGCAGGCTGTTTGTGAAGCACCTTTCCTTGACTCCATGACAAAAACCGGATTGATCAATGCCTTTAACCCGCCGGCTGGCGAACTCTTTCAACGGTTTGCTTCCCCAGTTTTTTCAGTCAGGTCTCTTGGAAAAGAATCAGCCGGCAAAGGCGATTATCCCAAATCCGACATCTGGCGGTTTCACAGACAAAGATATGAAAGCAAAGAATCAGGAGAGCAAAAACAGAAACAAGAAAGTTTAAAAACAATCAAGCCGTTTTCCTGAATCTCTTGCGACCGCCCCATGCGAGCGCAGCCAGTCCCACACCCAGCATCGCGTAGGTGGAGGGTTCCGGAATCGGGAGCAATGAGTTAAACCGCGCATTGTAGTGATCTAAAATCGTGGTGCCAGACAAGGCGTAATTGTAAAAAGCGACTTCATCAAGAACGCCATTTAACACACCAGTCCCATCTTTGAACGAAGCGATTCTCATAGCTCCGTTTGCCGCCTCAATTAAGACATTCGTGTTATTATTGAACGCCACACCGTCTTTATACCATTGCAAGTCACTGTTGCCTCCGTTATCCGTGACAACGAGGGCAATATGATACCATGTTCCACTCGATAATTCTCCAAACCCTGATCCATTGTCAACCCCAGCTAAAAATGATCTTACAAAAAAACCTCCGGGACCTGCACCAGTATTATCCAAGTAAACCCAAGAACGCCCTGTCCCTGTCCCGTCTGTCTGGGAAATGACTCCCTTAGGCTCTCCGATGGCATTGTTATTGATCCAGAACTCAACTGTAAAGCTCGTAATGGAAGGGTCAAAGAGGAAGGGAGCATCCACACGTCCTGTTGCTGCAAAATTTACCGCTGTGTTTGTATCGGCAGGATCCATAGCACCCGTCACACCCAGCGTGGGCCCGTTGACATAGGTCGCATTGTGCATTGCCGTCTCATCCACCGCAGTAGTTCCACTGCTCTCGCCGAGGCGGTAATAAGCTTCCGGGGCACTATTGGTGACTTCTTGATAGTAACTTTGTGCATGCGCCAGTGTCGTAACGGTCAAAAAAATTATTAACAGTAAAGATAGTTTATTAATAGTCGGCGTTTTCATATTTTTGTATTTATAGCATAAAAATATGACTGGTCAATAGATTTTTTTTGAATGGCATAAATATTCAGTTTCCGCCCGTTTGTGATGGAATGGGAAAAATGCAAGAACCCAGTCTCACAGGACTCCCCTCACATCCTGATCCGTGGGTGTTGCTGGGTTATCACATGAAGGACGAAACCATTGTCGCCGCCTGGCGGCGTGAGGGGGGATCACCGTCCCAGACCTTGTCAATGCCCCACCTGAAGGGCGTGAATGGCCAATGGCGTTGCGCCTATCCGAAGGAGGACGCGCCCCCTTTTGAGTGGAGTGAAGAGTCCGGCCGGTTGACGGTGCAATTTGCCCAGGAGAAAATGTCGCGGATTTTCGAGTTCAGGGACTTGCAGGAGAGGCGGGGCGGGCTTTTGGCAGCATTGGCTCCGTGGACTGAGGAATGACCACATTCATCTTTTCAAGCGGGGCGGGTATGGCAAAAAGAGAGTCGGAAGGGGGGGATTGCTGCGCCTCGACCAATTCAAAAATCTGATTCGTTTTTCCCTCCACAAAGTCCACAACCCTGACTGGAAGATAATTCAGGGAAAAATCCCCGGGCATCGGGGGATAGAGTCCAAGCCCGCTCCTCATCGCTGAATTGCACTGGAATAACCCCAATACACTCCTGGCAACGGAGGGATTCCGCAGAAGGTGGTATTCGCGGGCAACAGGTGAATTTGTCTCCGGCCCATCGTAAAGAACCCATTTTTCGCAGCGGCCTCCCTGAAATGAAATCGAAGGGGAATTCGTGTCTCTCAGGAATAATCCTGCCGGGGAAAACGAAAATGGAGCATTTGTGGAAGTCACGATATTTGTCGAGAGATTAAAACGCACGGGGGAATGAACATAGGCTTTTGTTGTGGAAAGGAGTGTGTATTGGGATTTGCTGTTGTCATAAAATGTGACTTTCTTCCGCGGCGTTGGCGGCGAATACTCCTCAGAACACAGAACTTTTTCACCCCGGACACCGAAAATGAATGTTCGAACAACCGTATTGTCTCCGAGATAAGGATAGGAACGGAACTTTAATGTAAAAGCAGGAGGGCTGGTCAGTTGCACGGTCTCAACCTTTTCAGGCTTGTTTTGCGCCATTGTCAAAGCCGCGCCACAGACTGTAAAAAAAACAATCACAGCTTTTGTCATAGGCTTTTCTCCCAAATGATGCGGTATTCGGGTTTCTGCCCGGACTCGTTGTAATTGTTGAATCTTTCCACGAGCACCTCCTTCCACTTTTCGCCGGTTATTTTGCCCTGATCATTGAGCGATTGCGCGAGGATGTAAATGCGAAAATGGCTCGTGCGGGGGCTCATGTGGAGGCCGACGGCGCGGAGCAGTTCCTTCGGGAACGCTGAATTTCCACCAGACAGTGTCACCGCCCCGCCGGAGAATCCCGCGCCACTCCAGCCTGAATCAAATGCCGCCTGCGCGCCACTGACGGTATGGGCGCTGCTGTCGGTCGTCAGGCTGATGGAGGCTCCCCCCCACACATTCGTGACCATCATCGTGTAAGGAGCACTGGATCGGAGAGCGACGGAATTATCGAACCGTCCGAACACCTCGGAGAGTTCACCGGGACTGTCGATGACCCCGGGAATGCCAAACCGGTCACCCGTTGGACCGTTGGTGTAGCCTGTGTAGCCCGTGATATTCGTGCTGCCAGGCATATATACCGCGCGCGCCACATCATAAAGCGAGGCATTGGCGACGACATTGGTCAGGACTGCCAGCAGTGGTTTGAGCCGGGCGGTGGTCAAACTGGTTGCCGTGTTGGTATCAGCGGTATGGATCGCGTTGTTGAGCGAGAGTTGTCCCCTCCGCGGATTCGTCACAAGTCCCACGACCCGGTTTGTGGAAATGCGCGACCATTCCTGCCCGGCGGCGTCAGGACTGCCGCCCGAACTGAGGAACTGGTCGAAGAGATACCAGTCGGGAACCGAATTGGCCGTGTCGAAATCATTGGTGACGCTCCTGCCAAAACGCAGTGTGCGCCACGGCCTCCCTGAGTGGACGTATCCCAGCTCCGCCGGATGCTCGTAGTTGCCTTGTTTATACAAATGACTCGTCAGGTCGCCGTCGCCGTCGCCGAGACCGGAAAAAATGGGTTTTGCGCCTGTGACCATGCCTGATTCATCAGTCCAGTTCGTGCCGGACCGGGTCCATTCACTTGAGTATTGGGTGACAAGGGCGCGGTTGGTGCGACCCACCATGCCAAGCTCGCCCCGAAAATATCTGTCCTCAATTGTCAGGAGCGGCCCGGTGGCGGTCTCAAAAAGCGGGACAGGGTTAATACCATGGTTGTCCACGTTGTTCACACCGTCAAAATTGTCAAATATTCCCTCCACATTGACATTGAGTGTGGGAAGGGAATGCCCCGAAACAGCCCCGGCATTCAAGGCTCTTTGCACGGGTCCCCAGTCATTGGCGTCGTAGGTGTTGACGAGATTGTTTCTCTCAGAGCTTCCCGTTAATCTCCAATCGATAAAGGTCGCACGGCCATTGACGCGGGGATCGTCCACCTCGCGTGTGTAGGTATTGCGCCCGTCTTGGGAGATGATGTCGGGGAAGATGAGGAATTTGGTTTGAGGCAGTCCCCCTGTGACATCCCCCGGATTGATTCTTGGGTGGGGAACAATCTGGTAAAGTGTTCCTGCGGCATTGGTGGTGATGGGTCCTGCGGCCAAAGAGGGAATCCCCACGCCGTGCATCGCATAGTCACTGGGTGAAGTGGACACAGGAGAAGTGACTTGAAAAAGCCCGACGGCGACACCGAAATTGAACTCTTGTCCATTGGTCACCGTGGTGTATCCCCCCCAAAAGGGCTGCTCCACACTGAGAGGTTCTGACACCCATGCATTGCGGGGCATGAGTGAAATGTCAACATGCTGGGGAATGCGCCAATCGACGAGATGCGCGTTGGAGATGTAGAAAACGGTGTGATCCGCCCCACTGGCCAGTGTCAGAGCCGTTGTTCGATCCACCCCATTGAAGGCGCGGGGCAAAAAAGGCAGGTGCCACCGACCGAAGATGAATGACAATTGCGCAATTCTGGAGTTCTGATCCCATCCATATGTCCCTCCACCTATGCCCGGAAAATGCAGATCATCCGCCTGTGGAGTCCTTCCTTTGATATCAAATGGTTTATTGCCGAATCCGGGGCGCGCCCAAAAACCGGCGGCGATATTCAAGGGGAAGGTGTTAATGTCGGGAACCACATTGTTGTCTGTGTAAAATGTATCCGCGTTGTTCCCTGCCATCGTGATTTCATATCCAATCTGGCTGTTCCAACGCTCAAAAATCCGCAGCGGCTCGGATGCCCCATTGGTAATAAAGCTAATGGTTGTGCCGTTCGTGAGATTACGGTTGGGGGCGTTTGTGGCAGTGGCCACCGAGTCGCTTCTTTGACCTCCCGGGGAATAGGTCTCGGGCATCGCTACGACAATCCCCAAAGAATAAGGCGCGGTGGTTCCCGGCGCGGGAAGAGCGGGATTCCAAAGCTCCAAATGCAGGGTAACCCGGCTGACCGAGTGGCCCGATTTGTCGATGGTGAGTCCGACTTCGTTGACATAAGGAAGAGGCCGGCTCCCCAAATTCTGGTTTTCAACAACCGTGTATCCATTCAGGGTGGTGGTGGGAGGAGCAAAGCCCACGGAGGAATTAATGGCATTGGTCAGATTTCCAGCCGCAACATCGTTCCGGTATGTGAATGCGTGAAATGGGCCATAGTTCCAATTGAGATAATAATTAAAGGGTTTGACACGTGCGACCAGATTCGTCTGCCGCCAGGTGTTGATATTGGCGAGGATTTGGCTGAATTCATTCCAGGTGTATTTGCCGCCCTGACCATTTGTGCTCGTCGGGGTGGTGGCGACGAACCACGCGGGCGCGGTGGCGGGGTTCGTGACCTGCGTGAGCCGCTGCAGCGCGATGCGGGCGCGATTGGTCACGTCGGCGGTGAATCCACCGGCATTGGTCGCAATCAACCGTGTGGGCAGCCAGTCCTGGCTGTTGGTGAATTTTCCCGTCGACGAAGGTAAAAAGTAGTTGGCGGCGATACTGGCATCAGTGACATTTGTCACCGGGTCTGACGGCACCGAAACCTCTTGTGCCCAGTTGCTTGTTGCTGTGATATTGTATATGTCGTCCAAGTCATCGTAGTTGATGGAAATGCCAGTAAAAGTCAGAACGCCATTGATCAGAAGCGGATTATTGGCATTTGGTGGTGAATTCGTGGCATCCCTCCAAAATTGAACCTCGGATCCGTCTGAATATGGTCCCTCGGAAATTAGAACGGAGCCTGGATTCGTTGTCAGCACAGTTCCTCCCGGTATGATATTCGTCGTCCCCTCAGCGTAGGGCTTGGACGTCAATGCCGGTGCCTCCGAAGCAATATTCCACGTCGCCATCGGATGGTTGTTGGTAAAACCAGTCGGCGCGGTTCCGAATCCGCTCGGCCATGAGACATTCGTGGGATGCCCGTTGTAGTCGGTGATTTTGAGCGGAATCCGCCCGGCGTTGTCCACCTCGTCGCCGCGCCCGGCGGCGGTCAGATAAAAGCTATTCGTCCGGATCACCTCGGGAGTCACCCCCGCGAGGCGCAAGTCCTCTGCGCGGCGGAAATAATTCTGGTTGCGCGCCTCCTCATTCCAAAGCCCCGCCACTGTGTCAGGCGAACGGTATCCATCGAGGACTGCCGGTGTGATGCCGTCGAGCACCCGGGCATCAAGCTCGCGTGGGGACAGCCCGCGCCACGCCGAAGGGCGCTCGTGAATGTCATTGATATTGAGGCGGGCATTATCCACATCCACCCAGTAGGCATAACGCCCGATGACAGGATTGTAATTTGCCGCAGCGGGGTTGGTGGCCTGCTTGGGCCGGGTCACATCCCGGGTCACCTCCACCCACGCGACCGGCAGGCGGATGGGTGAACCCGATCCTGTGCCCGTCGGGTCCGTGTCCGGGGCGATGCGGCGACCGCGCAGGGAGGAATTCAAATCCACAAAAAAATGGTTAGTGCCGAAGCCCTCCAGTGCCGAGGTGTAGTTTGCCGCGTTTTCCGAGAATAAATTCAGGTAACCGCTTTGGTTGTGCAAACTGGCCAAATCAGGTGTGCCATCGCCATTGGTCGCGTAGTTCGGCACGAAATCCGGGCTCAAGGAGGAAATCGGATTGGTTGCCCCGAGGGTGTTGACACCGCCCACCCGCCAAATGCGGCCGGGGGCGCTCACCCAGTAATAATGGGAACCGACCTGCGGTGTGCCCGCGATGATTTTGCTCATCGCATCGGACAAAGCGGCTTGTGTCAGGAAATCCCCCCGCGCCGCCAGCAGAAAATTCCGCGCGTTCCGGCTCTGATAAAGCGAAAAAAACGAGAATGCGACCGCGATAATCGTCACCAGCGCCAGCATCGACAAAACCACCACCAATGCCATTCCCGACCGGGAAGAAAAGTGATCCGCAGATTTCATGGATTCACATGTGTTGCCAGGGTGCGTTCCGCCGCCGTCTTTGTCAAATGCACCGAAAACCCTTGGAGCCTCAAGGATTCCTCCCTCCGGGACGGACGCGGGACGCGCGCGCTCCCCGGAAACGCTCTCGCGGGAACCCGACCCTCCGCCATGTGCAAGATTTGGAGGGTGAAACTCCTGTGTCACCATAGATGGAAATTTGACAGACGGCATGGTCTCGCGAGAGATTGTCCTCACACTTCGACTTTCAACTTTTAACTTTTGACTTTCCATGTCCATGCTATGTATTTACATTGTAAACAAACTCTTGGCAAGTAATTTTTATTACCGTAAATTATGAACATTATCTATCGATACAAGAACTCATGTCGTGCCTCACAAACATGTGTGGTGATCTTGCAGGCACTCTTTGCCAAGGTCATCACAAATTCCAACCCCCACCGACAATGAGATGACTGCCCGTGACGTGACTGCTTTCGGGTTTCAAGAGAAAATCCACGGCATTCCCGATATCGTCAAATCCCGTGTATCGACCCGTTGGCATCGCAGAAAGACCCGGTCGACCAACGCTATTCTCAAGCATCCCCGGAGAAACCATATTCACGGTGACGTTATGCGCCGCCTCAGCCGCGGCAAAGGATTTTGTCAGGAGCAGCACCCCGGTTTTGCCTATATGATACGAGACAGACAAGTCTCGCTTGGAGAGGCGTTCCGCGCTGGAGTCCCCGATATTGATGATCCGGCGCAATTTGCTCCGGCGGATATGGGGCAAGGCCTGCCGCGTGGTGAAAAAACAAGCCGTGGCTGTCGTATTGATGCCTTGAAACCATTCCTCCGGTGTCAGCTCATGCAGTTTTTTCTCATGATAGACCCCTGAGTTATTGATGAGCACATCGATTCCCCCGCATCTGTCCGCGCAATTTGCGACCAGCGCGGCGGCTTCCTCGTCCTTGGACAAATCCGCCTGAAAAGTATTTTCCCGCGCCAGATATGCCGGGGTGGTCTTGTGATAATGTCCAAAAACATGGAATCCCTGCTCAAGAAGTCTCTGCCCGAGACAAGCCCCCAGACCCGCCCCCGCCCCTGTAATGAGAGCGACCGGATGCTCCCCGGTCTTCATTTGGCGGAAAAGACGCGGAGTGTTTCAATCACGGCATTGATCCTCGCCAGCTCATGGGTCCGGATCAAATCCGTTTTCCCTAAAAGGGCGAGAATCGCCATAAATGGCTCCGCGCAACGCACCTCCTCGCGGAAATACTCGAAAGCATGCGGCAACGCATGACAAGTCGGCCAACCAAGCTTTCGCAGGCGGAATGTATTTAAAAACACCTCCATCTGGTGCCTGACCCGCACACTACTATCCTGAAGATTGCGGTAATAAAATCCCAACCCCGGGTCGAGGAAGATTTTTTTGACACCACACCTCTCCGCCAGATCGATTTTCGGGCCGAACCACTCGTACATCCTCGAGACAATGTCCTCGGCAAATTCAAAATCCGCGACATCACGGACATTGGTGCCTTGCACATAACAAATCACCACAGCCGCGTCATAGTCGGCGACAATCTTGAAATGTTCCTCCATATTCTCCGTGCCCGTCAGATTGAGAACACACGCGCCCTCGTCCATCGCCGCCTCTGTGACACTCGGGTGATAGGTCTCCACGGAAATCCGCGCCCCCTCCTCGGCGAGTGTCGTGACAATCGGGAGCAATTTGCTCTGCTGGGTGAATTCATCAGCCCGCGCCGCGTGGGCCAGCGTGGATTCGGCACCGATATCGATGATGTCGGCTCCGTGCGCCATCAGCACACGCCCGCGCTGGAGGGCGCTCTCGACATTGAGAGAAACCGTTTCGCGATACCACGAGTCCGCCGAGAGATTGATGACACCCATCGTGTGCGGGCGCACATCAAACTCGAAATGTTTGCTGCGCAACTCGAAATTCCTCACTTTCGAGACGAACTCATCCGCGTAGGTGTCCCGCAGTCTTTTCAGATAATCCAGATCAAGCATGAGTCAATAAAGTAGCTTAACCTTTTCAGGAATCAACCCTTCTTCCACCAAAAATTCCCGGGCGACTGCAGCCGGTGTTTTTTTATCCACATCCACCGCGGCATTCATCTCCCGGACTTTCTCTTGCGTCAATCGGCCCGTGAGCAATTTGCCCAGGTTCTCAATGAGCACGGCACGCCCGTCAGCAGGCTTCCGGCTCAAGAGCACGCAGGTGTAATCGGGGAAAATCCGGCGGTCATCCTCAAGCAAGACAAGATTGAACCGCCCGATCCTCCCGTCTGTGGAAAATACCGATGCCACATCGACCTTGCCCGAGCGCAGTGCCTCATACACGAGCATTGCATCCAGTGTCGCCACCTCTTTGAAAGCGAGTCCGTATCCCGCGCGCAGAGCTGGCCATCCATCCGCGCGCCCGGCGAATTCACTATTGAACCCCGCGCGCAAGGTATCGGCAGAGCGAGCCAAATCAGAGATGGTCCGCCACCCCTCCTTGCGCGCGTCCTCTTCTCTCACCGCCAGGGCATAGGTATTTGAAAAACCCAAATCCGCGACGATCTCCAGTCCCAACTGCGACCGGCACGCCTCCGCCAGCAGAGCCATTTGCCCGGGACTCTGCGCGGGGGCAGTCTCTTCCTTGAGCAAGACGGACCAAATCGTGCCCGTGTATTCCGGATAAAAATCGATCTCCCCCTTTTGAAGCGCTTTTGAAATCATGTCCGTGCTGCCAAACCCGAACCGCCGTTCCACCGGCACTCCATATTTTTCCTCCGCAAGTTGCGCCACGATTTCGCCGATGATGATTTGCTCCGACCAGTTTTTTGTTCCCACGCGCAATTTGCCCGTGGCTGTCCCGTCATCCGCAATGAGCGGGGGATGAGCTTTGCCATACTTGAGTGCCGGAACCACGAGTAAAATGCCGATGATCGCGGCGAGCACCCAGGGAATCGCTTGTTGAAGCCGCGCATGGGAAAGTCTTTCCACGCGGGCCAAAAGACCGTCCAGCATGATGGCCAGCAATGCCGCGGGAATCGCCCCTGTCAGGAGTAATGCCGTATTATCAAGTGCCAGACCGCGGTTGATAAAATCCCCCAGTCCCCCCGCGCCGATAAAGGCGGCCAGCGTCGCCAGTCCCACTGACCAGACGGCCGCCGTGCGTATCCCGGCGAGAATCACCGGAGCCGCCAAGGGAAGCCCGACCTTGATGAGGCTTTGCACGGGGGATGTCCCGAGGGATGCCGCCGCCTCCTCGTAAGAGGGATTCAGCCCGGTGAGTCCGGCGATTGTATTGCGCGTGACCGGCAAAACCGAGTAGAGGATGAGCGCACAGATGGCGGGGGCAAAACCAATTCCCAAAAAGGGAAGAAGGAATGCCAGCATCGCCAGGCCCGGAATCGTCTGCACGACATGGATGACCGGCATCACAATCCGGTTCGCACGGGGCGAGCGCGCGCACC
This sequence comes from uncultured Verrucomicrobiota bacterium, assembly GCA_964435715.1. Lineage (GTDB taxonomy): Bacteria > Verrucomicrobiota > Verrucomicrobiia > JAWXBN01 > JAWXBN01 > JAWXBN01. Next base: position 18,738 of record CAYTAI010000011.1, read on the forward strand.
AGACACCGAGAGGAATCCCCAGCGCGACCGCCGCCAGGACAGCGGTAAATGTCAACTGCACATGCTCGGCAAATCTCATGCCCAGCTCTTGCCAGGGAACCGGAAGCCAGTGGTTCATCTTGCATGCCCTGTTTTCAAACACTCATTCTCTCCTTGAAAAAGAACCTGACACTGGCTCAATCTTGCCGCCAGGAATGCAGCCCGCTCACCCTGTGAGAGGAGGCCTGTTGTCCGGGAGATTTTCAAGATGAAACAAAATTTACTCATAATCATTTGCGCCATCGCACTCATCTTTGATAGCAACCTGCATGCGGGAGGGCAAGATTTCCTCCTGCTCTCCAGCCGCATGGATGCGCCGGGTCGTTTCACTCCCATTGGAATCCAAGGCAATGCCGCGCTGGCGGATGAGGCTTTGCCTCCGGCATCGACATTCAAAACTGTGATTGCATGGGCGGGACTGGAGTCCGGTGTGATTTCACTTGAAACAGAAATCCTCTGCCGGGACTCCTACATTCCGGGTGTCCCGCGCAAATTGCGCCTGCAAGAAGCGATGAAATTATCAAGTAACGATTTTTTCGTCGAGGTCGTGCGTTTGATCGGACAGGAGAAATTCACGGCTTACGTCAACCAAACCGGATTCCTCCCCTCACCAGTCCCGCGCCAATGGCTGGAGTCTGATATCAAAGCCTGTGCCCAT
>CAYTAI010000011.1:19515-32964 GCA_964435715.1 uncultured Verrucomicrobiota bacterium
AAGATCAATCAAGACCTCTTGCAGTCCATGACGTGGCTGGAGAATCCAGATCGCGGGTACAGGATCTACGGCAAAACCGGCACCCACTTCGGCGTGGCTCGTTTCATCGCGCTTGTCGTCAGGGAATCCGGAGAAAAACATGTGGTGAGCTCATTAGTCCCCTACCGGCGCGGGGTCGATGATGCAAAAGCCGCGAGAGAAAAAGCCGTCGGGCTTGTTGAAAAATACGCAGACCAAATCCCATGAATGGTGGTCGGTACTGGGTTCGAACCAGTGACCTCCTGCGTGTGAAGCAGGCGCTCTACCGCTAAGCTAACCGACCGCGAACCCCGACTATTCCAATCTCTTTCAAATAAATCAAGCCTTAGCTTTGAAACATAAAATTCTCCCCTGATGACCATCCGTAAACGGATCAATATTCAGTGTGAAGTATCACAAAAAATGGCTTTCAGGTTAACTTAACATTAAATTTATAATAATTTTACTAGATTGACTGTCTCGGGTGCTCGGTATATGCTAAGTCAATAAATTAAGCTGATAAATAAAACATCCTTAATCTTATACAAAAGATCGGGAATAAATATGATACTCCTCGTAGAAGATAATACAGAGACATTGCGTCTTTTTTCCCACGTCCTTCGTGACTTGGGTTATGCAGTGCTCGAAGCAGAAGATGGCGGAGTCGCCCTGAAAATCATCAATGAAAAACATCAAGCACTTGACCTTGTCGTCACAGACATCAAAATGCCCGAAGTCGACGGGGTCACACTCATCGAGCACTTGCGAAAATTAAACGCTTCCGTGCCCGTCATTGTGATGAGTGCTTATTTGAATGAGGAAAACCGGCTGAAACTACAAAAACTCGGGATTCATCATATCCTCGAAAAACCTTTCCGGATCAAAGATTTGGAAAGCGTCATCGGCAAACTCAATGTTCAAAAATCACCCATTGCTGTCAGAGGCTCCCGTCCTTAACGGGAGAGCCTCGTGACGGCTGATGCGGCGTGAGCTTCCAGTCCTTCTGCCAAAGCGATGGACTTGATGGCTTGAACTGCTTTTTGCAGTGCTTTTTTGTCATACTCCACAAAACTTGTCCGGCGGTAGAAGCCTGAAATCGTCAACCCGGAGAAGCTCGCGGCTGCTCCCCCTGTCGGGAGCACATGGCTCGGTCCCGCGACATAATCACCCACCGCCTCCGGGGTATATTCACCGATAAAAACCGCACCCGCCCGCGTGATAGCGGCGGCGATCCGCTGGGGATGAAGCGTCTGGATTTCCAAATGCTCGGGAGCAAGCCGATTCACGAGATTCATCGCTGACGTCATATCCGGAACAATGATGAAATAAACATTTTTCTCCATCGCTTTCCGGGCAAAATCGCGGCGGCTGTGGGACTCGGACAATTTGCCCAGCTCCCGCATGGACTGCACGGCTTTTGATTTGCTGGTCGTGACCAGAAAGGCGCGTTCATGCCCCGAACCGTGCTCGATTTGCGCGAGCAGATCAATGGCGATATATGCGGGCTTAGCGGTGTGGTCGGCAATGATCACCACTTCGCTGGGTCCCGCCACCATGTCCAAGTCCACATGCCCATAAAGCAAACGTTTAGCGGTCGTGACAAAGGCATTGCCCGGCCCGACAATTTTTTGAACAGGTGCAATCGTCTTTGTCCCTAAAGCCATCGCGGCAATCGCTTGCGCCCCCCCCACCGTATAAATTTCCGTCGCGCCGGAAAGCTGCGCCGCAGGGCCGGGTGCAGCTTCCCGCTGGAGCCTGCCGGTGAGCACACCACGATTTCCTTCACCCCCGCCTCTTTCGCCAGTGCGACCGTCATCAGACAAGTCGAGACCAGCGGTGCTGTCCCTCCGGGAATGTACACCCCCACACGGTCGTAAGGAAAAAATTTCTCACCGGTTGCAGCCCCGTGCAAATTGCGCGCAGACCAGTTTTCAGGACGTCCCGCCCGCGCAAATTGCTTCACATTTCGCAGTGCCTCACGCAAGGCTTTTCTCAAACCAGGAGCAATTTGCTCAGGCGAGACTTTTGAGCGGACGCGCAGATCCGAGGCACTCTTGAGTTTGAGCTGATCAAATTTCAAAGCGTATTCGAGCAGGGCTTTATCACCGCGTTGACCGACGGCATCAATGATCTGCTTGACCGTCTTTTCCGTGGCGGCATCGTAGAGTTCCCTCCGGCAGAGTGAATCCATCAGGGAGGAAAAGTTTTTCTGTTTGAAATCAATCAGATGCATTTTTTTTAAAAGACCTTAGAGCTTTCACCGCTCACATCAATCCTCTTTTGAGCTTCCCATCATCAGGCTGTCAAATCCACAAAGTTTTTTAAAAGGCGCAAACCGGCATTCTGGCTTTTTTCAGGATGGAATTGTGTCGCGAAAATATTATCTTTCCAGACGACCGACGGATAGACCTGGCCATATGTTGTTTCCGCAGCGACGAATTGCAGAGGAACCCCTTGTGCCGCATAGGAGTGGACAAAATAATAATAGGATTCATCAGGGATGTCTTTGAAGAGAGGACATTCCGTTTTTTTGATATCAATCGTATTCCAGCCGATCTGCGGGATTTTTAATTCAGTGCTTTCAAAGACACGGACTTCACCCGGCATCAAGCCCAATCCCTCGTGCACTCCGTTCTCCAGCCCGCGCTCGAAGAGCATCTGGAGCCCCACGCAAATACCCAGAAAGGGTTTGCCCGAAAGCGCGAAATCCCGCACAGGTTCAAAAAGCCCGCGCTGGCGCAAATTGCCCACGCAATCCCCGAAAGCCCCGACACCGGGCAAGACCGCGGCATCGACACCTGAGAGCTCCACGGCAGTCCGCACCATCACCATCTCAGCCCCGGCTTTTTCCAAAGCACGGCGCACGCTACGCAAATTGCCAATGTCATAATCGATGAGTCCGATCATGGAAAAAACCCCTACTTGGACAAAGTCCCTTTGGTGCTTGGAATAATGCCTTTGAGCCGGGGATCCCGCATCTTCGCCTCATCCACAGCCTTGGCAAAAGCTTTAAAAAGGGATTCCACAATGTGATGGGGCTCCTCCCCGTACAAAAGCTCCAGATGCAAATTGCACCGGGCTGTTGACGAAAAGGCGTGGAAGAACTCTTTGATCAGTCCGAACCGGAAGGCACTGGACATGTCTTGATTTTTTTCTGCGGCAGAGACCTTTTTCTGGGAATATTTATCGAGACCTTTCATCACCAGAAAGGGGCGTCCGCAAAAATCAATCACACACCGGCTCAAACACTCATCCATCGGCAGATAGGTCTCGCCAAAAAGCGGGTTTTTCGGGTGGAACCCTGTCCCATAACGTTTTAATCCAGCCTTGTTGCCGAGTGCCGTTTCAAAGGCGCTGCCGAGGGCGAGTCCTGTGTCTTCAACCGTGTGATGCGCGTCAATGTGCAAATCGCCCTGGCACTTCAGCGTGAGATCACATTTCGAGTGCTTGGCGAAATTCGCCAGCATGTGGTCGAAAAAACCGATGCCTGTTGACACCTTCGAACGCCCCGTGCCGTCCAAGTCCAGCTTGAGTATAATGTCCGTCTCCGCCGTCTTGCGTTCGACAGCGGCAATGCGTCTGTTGTTGAGTGAAGCCATGCAACAGCCAATAAAGCAAATTGAGCGGGAAACTCAAGGGAGGATTTGTCAGTGCTTCGATATCATCATGAGCGGATGGCGTCCACAACCGTCCGCAGGTTTTGGCTGCGGTATTTCGTATAGAGCAGCACCACCGGCGCACAAATATAGATCGTGGATAAGGTGCCCACGACAACCCCCACGCCGAAGGTAAAAGCAAAATCTTTCAGGGGGCCGGCTCCAAAGACATAAAGGGCAATCGATGCCATCAGCGTCGTCCCCGATGTGATGATGGTGCGGCTCAAGGTCTGATTAATCGACAAGTTCATGACTTCCTCGATGGACATCGCCTGATGCAGGCGCAGGTTCTCCCGGACACGATCAAAGACGACGATGGTGTCATTGACCGAAAACCCGATAATAGTCAGCACCGCCGCAATGATCGGCGCGGAGAACTCGAACCCGCAGAGCATGAATATCGCCAGTGTGACGAGCACGTCGTGGACTGTCCCGAGAATCGTGCCGAGGGCAAAGGGAAACTCGAAACGGATTGTAATGTAGAAAAGAATGCCTAATAACCCGAGGGCGCACGAGACCAGACCGGCTAAAAGAATCTCCTGACCGATGAGTGGCCCGACTTTTTCAAGGTTATAAGGACTGAATCCGGCATCCGGAAATTTTTCCAAGAGTGAAGCCTCCGCTTTGAGTCCCTCGTCAAATTTTGTCCGGACTTGCAGGAAATCCTCTCCGGTCATGTCGTCTTTTTGATATTGGGGGGTAAACTCCTTCAAACCGGCTGACTCGAGGGTCGCACGGATCTCCTGTAATGGCACACGGTCTTTGACCTTGAGGACAACCGTGTCCCCTCCTTTGAAATCAATCCCCCAAACCTGGTCACCGCGGTTGAATCCCCAACCAAAACCAACAACAATAATCAGAGCGGAAAGAACAAACATCACATTGCGGGCTTTGAGGAAATCAATCTTGTGATCATTGGAGATCATTTTCATCATCGGCAGGCTTTTGAGCAAATTCAAATGGATCAATAAATCCATGATCGCCCGTGTGACAAAAAGCGCGGTGAAAAGACTCACGCACAGCCCCATCGCCAAGGTCACACCAAAACCTTTGATGGAGCCTGTCCCGAAAATAATCAGGATGAATGCCGCCAAAAGTGTCGTGATATTCGAGTCCATGATCGTCCAGAAAGCGCGCCCGTAACCGGCGGCAATCGCACTCTTGAGGCTTTTCCCATGATTTAACTCCTCGCGGATGCGTTCAAAAATCAACACATTGGCATCCACCGCCATACCCAGAACCAGTACGATGCCGGCAATCCCCGGCAATGTCAGACTCGCATCAAAAATCACCATCAAACCGAGCAAAAGAATCAAATTGAGAGCCAGTGCGATATCCGCGACCAAACCGCCGACAGTATAATAAAGGATCATAAAGATCACAATCGCCACAGTCGCCCACAACGAGGCATTGACCCCTTGACGGATGGAATCAGCCGCCAGCGACGGCCCCACATTCCGTTCAGCCAGGATTTTGACGGGGTTTTCAAGAGGGTTTTCCAGAACACTGGCGAGCTCTTTTGCCTCCTGCGGGGTAAAGCTGCCTGAGATTTCACAGCGCCCGCCTGAAATGGCAGAGCGTATCACCGGAGCGGACTTGACCTCGCCGTCCATGACGATCGCGAGACGGTTCCCTACATTTTGCTCGGTGACATTGCCGAATATGCGCGCCCCTTCATCATTCATCTCGATATTCACAATGGATTGTCCGACCTGATCAAAGCTATGGACGGCACGCGTCACATATTTTCCACTCATTTCCGGGCGGATTTTCACCACATAACCCCGCTTTGCCTTGCGGACGGGTTCCTGCGGACCAGAAACGATTTCCTCCCCGTAAAGAATTTCAAATCCGGCAGGCAAAGGCTCTCCCTGCTGATTCAATTCCAACAACTGTTCACTCTGCGGGTGGACAAGGCGAAACTCCAGCTTGGCAACGCGCTCAAGACTCTGACGAGCAGAAAGTTTTTGTTCATCAGTAATCCCGGGGATTTGCACAAGGATGCGGTTCTCCCCGACTTTTTGAATGATCGGCTCGAGCACTCCATCCGGATCCATCCTTTTGCGGATGATTTTAATCGCTTCATCCAGAGCCGCCGCCTTTTGGTAAGTCTCCATCTCCCCGGTATTGACCTCGACCAGAAATGAAGAACCACCACTCAAGTCCAGACCCAGGCGCAATTTGCCGTGCTCGAGGATTTGTCCATCCGGAGCCTTTTTATCAAAGGGCGGGAGCAGATAGGCAAAGGCCACTACCGTGACAAAAATGATGACTGCAAAACGAGTAAAGAGACTTTTAACCATAAATCCTATCCTGTGATTGCGAGATCAATCTTTTTTGTCCGGCTCCGCGGATGATTCCTTGTCCTTGAGGACGACTCCAACCGCCGAACGCTGGATATTGATTTTGACATTGTCGGCGATTTTAACCGTCAAGACATCGTCTTTGACATTACTGACGGTCGCATAGATGCCGCCCGAGGTAATGATTTTATCGCCGCTCTTGAGCTCTTTTTGCATCCGGTCGATTTCCTTCTGCTTTTTCATCTGCGGACGGATGAGTAAAAAGTAAAAAATCACAATCATCAATACCAATGGCATGAATGACATCCAAACGGGTTGGCTCGACTCCGTGCCGGGCTGTGTGGGTGCCGCCATGGCGATGAAAAAATCAAAAATGAAAAGCTGCATAATATTTTTTTAAACCTCTTTATGTTTTTTGTAACTTGAGACAAATTGCTCCCGGAACTCCTGAAAAGTCCCTGCGGCAATTTGCGCGCGGACATCGCGCATGAGCTGCAAATAAAAATGTAAATTGTGCAAGGTGACAAGCCTTAAACCGAGGATTTCTTCGACATTGACCAGATGCCGGACATAGGCACGGCTGAAATTCCGGCAGGCATAACACGCGCACCCCTCCTCAATCGGCCCGGAATCCTCCTTGTAGACCGCATTCCGGAGATTGAGAGTGCCTGTCCGGGTGAATGCCGTTCCATTACGCGCGACCCGGGTCGGTAGCACACAGTCGAACATGTCCACACCCCGCGCGACCATCTCGACAAGCTGGGGCGGTGTCCCCAGCCCCATCGCGTAGCGCGCTTTGTGCTCCGGCAGGAAAGGCTCACTGTCCTCGACGGCCTTCATCATTTCCGCTTCAGTCTCCCCCACACTGACTCCTCCGATGGCATACCCGTCAAAATCCATTTTGACCAATTCCTCCGCTGCACGCTGGCGCAAATCGCCATAAACCGAACCCTGCACAATCCCGAAAAGCATCTGTCGCTTGGGCTGACCGAGTGCGGGAACCGGGCAAATTGTGTCGTGCCACCTTTTACAATCCTGAGCCCAGCGCAAGGTCATATCGAGAGACTTGGCGGCATAATCGTATTCACATGGATAGGGAGGACATTCGTCGAAAGCCATCGCGATGTCACTGCATAGCCGCCATTGAATATCAACAGCCTCCCGCGGCCCGAGAAAAAACCCTGTGCCATCCACATGCGACTGGAACCGCACCCCGTCCTGCTCGATCTTGCGCAATTTGCTCAGCGAAAAAACCTGGAACCCCCCGCTGTCGGTGAGTACCGGACCATTCCATGAGGAGAACCCGTGGATGCCGCCGAATTTATCCATGATCTCCATGCCGGGACGGATCATCAGGTGATAGGTATTGCCTAAAATGATTTGTGCGCCGAGTTCCTCGAGTTCGCGCGGGCTGACCGCCTTGACCGTTGCCTGCGTGCCCACAGGCATGAAAACCGGTGTCTCAATAACCCCATGGGCGGTGTGCAGTTTGCCCAACCGAGCTTTGGTCGCCGTGTCTTTTTGAATGAGTTCAAACATGATAAAAATATGGATGACCACTATGCCTGAAAATCATTTTCCGCGTCAAGGAGTGGGGCGGGTATCTCTCCTGCCCCTAAATATTCTAAGACGTAAACCCCAGCAAATCCTTTACCCAGTCAAAAACGGCAACCCCACCCACACCAATCAATACAAAAAATAAGACTGTGATGATGAACATGGCCACTCCCGCGATGATCATCAACCCATCATTCTCAATCATCGCCATCGATAGCAGAATGACGGTAAACGCGGGAAGCATATTCGAGAGTGGAATCGGCAGAGGCAACAACAGTAAAAAACCGGACAAGGAGATGAGCAAACCACACAAGGGCGACGCAAATTTATTCTCGGATATCATCAAAAGCCGTGGTCTGGAAATATACTCGAGAAACCTGATTAATTTTCCCGCCACTTTTAGAAATGACGGAAAGAAGCGGTTTGGCACCTTTTTACTCAAGAGTGATGATGGTAACCATGGTTTTTGTCCGAGGGACAGACGGATACCTATCAGTAAGACAATGATCCCCGAAGGGGTGGAGAGTCCGAAAGCGGGGACAGGCGTACAGAAAGGGATACAGAGTAAAATCAGAAAAAACAGGTAAGTACGCCCCTTCAAAACATCGAGAATTTCACCTAAAGTGACGGAGCTGTCACCAAATTTCGATGTCAGACCCGTGATTTGGACAGAAAGTTTCGTGTCTGGATCGTGGGTTGCTTGATTCATATTTTTGGGTCAGTAACCTTTTAATGCGTGTCGCCGAAGGAGTTCCCTATTTAATCCACCTTCTTTTCCGGCTTTTCGCCGGGAAACAGGATAGAAAGAACCACGGCGACAGCCAAAATCAAAAGAACCACCCCGAGCGAAATGAAAGGATCGATTTTGATCGATTTCCGGGCGGCCAAACCAATGACATCCAGATAGGGAGGAACACTCAAAAGCATGAGTTTCACACCAACGAAGGCCAAAATGAAGATCAAAGCGGCCTTCAAGAAACGGAATTTCTGTATGAGCGCGGCCAGGCAGAAATACAGGGCGCGTAGACCCAAAATAGCAAAAATATTGCTGGTGAAAACAATAAATGGATCGGGGGTGATGGCAAAAATGGCCGGGATGGAATCCACCGCAAAAACCAAGTCGGTGATTTCAACCATGATCAATGCTAGAAAAAGCGGCGTAATGGCTCTCCTGCCCAATGACCCCTCGGGAGGCGGATCCATGACTTCTTTGCCCGTGAGAGGATCTTTGCTGTAAGTGGGCGCGAGTGTCCGCCGGGTGAAAAACTTCTGCCCGACATAAAATGTCGTCACCGGATAAATCCCTTTGATGAGCCTCACCACGGGATTCTGCGACGGATCATTGTGACTGTCGATCAAAGCCATCTTGATGGCCGTCAGAATCAGGAACGCTCCGAAAACAATCAAAATCCACTGATGAGCCATGATCAATTCCCCGCCGATACCGATCATCGCCCCACGCATGACGAGGGCACCGATAATGCCCCAAAAAAGAACCCTATGCTGGTATTTCGGCGGGATCGCGAAATACCCGAAAATGATTGCGATCACAAAAATATTGTCCATGGCGAGGGACTTTTCGACCACATAACCCGTCAGATATTGCACGGCCGCCGTCGCACCCATCACCTCCCCATATATAATGAGAGGGGCGGAAGGATCTGTGGCTGATGCCGGATTAAACATCCGGGTCGCGCCTCCCAGTCCTAGCCAATGGTATTCATAAGCGAGGTATACAAAGCCCGTGAACGCGATGCCACACGACAGCCAGACCACACTCCATCCAATGGCCTCCTTCATCATAACTTCATGGGCTTCCTTGTGGAATAGGCACAAGTCCATAGCGAGAAAGCCAATGACTAGCAGGATGAATAAAACATAGGCCAGCCAGATGTAATCACCGGAAGCAGAGACGGCAAATAAAATGTGCGTCATCATATGGTTGGATCGGTGTCCGACAAGGTAGGTGTTTATTGTTTATTATCAAGGGGATTGCGAGGGGAGAGTTTATCCGGCTCCGTTAATTGACTGACCAAAACCTTGTCCACCCTCTGCCGGTCCATATCAACAACCTCGAAACGGAATCCATGCCCGCTGAACCGGTCTCCCTCCCGGGGAATACGACCCAGTTTCGCAGTGAGATAACCACCGAGTGTTTTGATATTCCTTTTTTCGTCCTTGATCGATGAGGGCAGGCCGACATAGTCGGGAATGTCATCCATATCCATCAGTCCGTCGATGAGCCATGTCCCGTCCTCCCGTTTGAAAGCCTTGGGATTCCTCGTCTGCTCTTTTTCGGGCAAATCTCCGACAATCGCCTCAAAAAGATTATTGATCGTAACGATTCCCCGGACAGCACCAAACTCATCAATGGCCAAGGCAAAATGGGTGGCCGACCGTTTGAACTCCTCCATGAGACTCATTGCCGTGGATAAAACGGATACATAGACGGGTTTGCGTAGCACATCTTGAATATTGACCTTGCCGGTCAGGGATTGATTTGCCCACAAAGACTTCACGGAGACGATTCCCACGATATTTTCAATCGACTTGTTGTATGCCGGGAAATGGGAATGACCACTGCCGGCGATTTTCCTCCAATTCACCTCGTCGGAATCATTGATATCCAGCCATACGATATGGGTCTTGTCCGTCATGATATCCTCCACCATCAAGGTGTCCAGAGACAACGCCCCGTCCACAATATTCTTCTCGATCTCATTGAATACCCCTGATCTGAATCCTTGCTCGATCATCCCCCGGACTTCATCCTCGGAGACCTCCTCGTCCATGTTTTTTTTGACCCCCATGAGGCTGAGTATTTTCTCGCTGGAATAAGACAGTATCCTGATGACCGGATTAACGGCGATACTCAATCGATCCAGCGGAACGCTCAAAATCTTTGCAAATTGCTCCGGTTTACCAAGGGCGATTTGTTTGGGAACGAGTTCCCCCACCACCACGGAAAGAAATGTCACGACCGTTACCACAATCGCGATTCCGACGACCTGCCCGTAGCTTCCGATGTAAGGGATGTGTTCCACCATCTTGGCAATTTGCTCGGCGATGGTCGCCCCGCCAAATGCCCCCGCCAAAACCCCGACCAGCGTGATGCCTACTTGCACCATGGAAAGAAACCGTGAAGGGTTTTGCTGGATATCCAATGTTTTTTGTGCAGCGGTATCGCCTTGTTTGGCCATCAGGGACAGCTTCGTCCTCCGGGAAGACACAAGAGCGATCTCCGCCATGGCCAAGATCCCGTTAACCAGAATCAGGGCGAAAATAATAAGGACTTCGACGAACATCACATTCATATACTAGCCCTATGAGTTGAACCTCATATTTTGTCAATATGATAGTAAAGACCAACGGTATCGCGTCCGGAAGTTTCCCGCTGGAATCATTTCATGGGCTTGAGTATCCTTATCCTCTCCATCACGATGAGCAACTGCGGCAGGACAATCAACCCGGTCACAAGGCAAAATGACATGGCGATGGTCATGACTTTCCCCAGCGTCGCCAGCCCCACATATTCACCCGGGATCATACAGGCAAAACTGATGATCGTGGTGATGCCGGTGAGGAACATCGCCTTGCCCGTGCTGGCGAGAAAAATATTCACACGCCCGTCCTCGTCGTAACGATCCACGATATATACTCCGAAGGACATGCCCAACCCAATGATCAACGGCAGCGTCACAATATTTGCCGGATTAAAGGGGATATCCAAAAGCGTCATCATCCCCAGCGTCCAGAGGATCGCGAGGAATAGCGGGAAAACCACCAGCACCACTCGCAAGAAATTCTTGAAATGAATCCAGACCAAAACAATGATCACCGCAATCGCCATCAGACCCGCCTCGACAAAACTGTCCTTCAGCAAGGCGATATAAACCGTGTTTTGCACCGGCGTCCCGGTCGCCAGCGGGTCGACTTTTTTCATGTCCCCGACAAAACGCAGACTTTCCTCATGACCCCAGACATTTTCCTTGGGCTCGATCTCGATGGCAAATTGCCCGGTCCGGGGGGAGTGGAATCTCTTGAGCAATGGCTCGGGAATATCCTCCAAGCCAATCGGCGCATTGACCTTGCTTTGCTGGATGAATCTCAATCCCGCACGCATCTTGCCCACCGTGTCACGGTCGTAGTTATCCAGCCTTTTGAGGACATCATCATCGGACATTTTCGCCAGGATGCTCTGGGAACGCTCCAGCGGCTCAATCAATTTGCTGAAAATGGCGACCGCTTGTTTCGCCTGTCCAGAAATCCCGGAGAATTTCCGGGCCTGCTCGTATCCCTCGCGGCAGGATTTGAGCAAGGAATCAATATCCGCGCGGGCTTTGGCGACATTCACATCGGGTTTCTTTTTTTCCCGCAGATCGACCTGGGCAAGTTGCTTTCGGATGCCCTCGATCATGGGGATTTTTTCTTCCTGCCCCTCCGGGATCATCTCGTGGAGTCCCCGGATGGATTTGACGGTGGGGAGCGCAGCGGCCTTGCCGGCTAATGCGCGCGACTCCTCCAGTCCCCCGGCGACCATGACGCCAAAAAGAATGCTAAAGGCTTGTTTGTCGAGGGCTTCCAAAGTTTGCACGGCATTCGTGTGCCGGGCCTGCAAATTGAGGAGATTGTAGTCAAATCTCATATTCTTGACCAGCGGCACCGCCGCCACACTCATCGCGGCAAAAAGACTCAACCAGACCCAAGGACGCCCGAAGAAAAATGCCTCCAGCCGCGCTCCCCCGAGCGGCTTGAAAACATTCGAGGTTTTCACCCCGTGCAATTTGCGCCGGTCCGCCAAGACCAAAAGGGCGGGCAGGAGCGTGAGATAACCAAAGACTGAAAGCAATAATCCCGTGCCCGCCAAAATCCCCATCTCACGCAATCCGACAAAACTATTGAAACACATGGTGTAAAAGGCCATCGCATTGATTGTTCCGGTCGTCACAATCGCCATCCCTGTCGTCCCCATTGCCTTGACGAGGGCATCCGCATAGCCACTGCCGCGTGAGAGCTCCTCCTCATAACGGGAAATGATTTGAATGCCAAAATCAATGCCATGCCCGATAATCATGATGATCACTGCTTGTGAGATGATATTCAGGTGCCCGACCGTCAGCACACCCGCCCCCAGGGTCCAGAAAATAATACAGACGAGCACCCCCACCGCCATCCCGGGACGGATGAGCTCCCGGAAGGAGACAAAGACTATGAGTGCCACAATAAAAAAGCAGACGATTGATGCAATCATCGTGTCATGGGTGCTCATCTCCATTTCGTCCTGCAAAAGAACAAGCTCCCCCGTCACCCCGAATTCCGCCCCGGGATATTCTGCAGCGGCTTTCTCCACGGTTTGCCGGATGAATCCAATCGTCTGCGCGTATGGCGTGAATGATTCTGCTGTGTTTTGAACGGGTGTGAGCAACAGGATGAACATTTTCCCGCCGTCGAATTCCAAATATTCTTTCTTGGCGAATTCCTCTTCAATATCGCTGACCGCTGCCGCCCGGGTTCCGGCATCGGGACCATCGACTTTGATTGCCGGGGTTTTGCTCTCCAGCTCACGCGCGAGCTTGTCGAGCTTGACCACAAAATCATCGACAAATCCTCCAAACCCGTCGAGCGCCTTGCCCTTGTGTTTTTCGAGGTTTTCGAACTCCTTCCGCGCTTCGGAGAGCATAAAATTCACGTTCAAATCACTCCGTGTGCGCCTCATGGCCTGGGTCAACTGGGCCGTTTGCGCGGCAATCCCCTCCAGCTCCTTTTTATCCAGGTAAAGAAGGGCTTTTTCTTTGATTTTGGAGAAGTCGTTTCGATAGTAGACATTGCTGATATACCCGGGTTTCGCTTCAAAATCGCGTGCCAGGGCGGAGACGATTTTTATATTTTTTTCCCGGTCGGGGGATTGCACGACG
>CAYTAI010000011.1:32974-59814 GCA_964435715.1 uncultured Verrucomicrobiota bacterium
AGATCCTCGGAAACATTAAAATCCTCGAGGTAAGCCAGCCACGCCTTGTGCGCCGGGTCTTGCGAATCAATCAGGGCATTGGTATTGCCCACGATGCCCAGCTTGAATGCGGACAGGTAAACCGCCACACACGTCATCAGCGCAAAAAGAGCGACAAAAGTCCACGGTCTGCGGATGATCTGGCGGGCGAGTTGCTCCAGGGTCTGTTGCAAAATTTTTCTGAATAATCCTGTTTTCATCATTTTCGCATCCGGCGGCAGCAATCAATTTGTTTTGGCTATATCCAGAGTCTCCGGAAAATCCAAGAAAATTCGATTACAGATCAGCGAGAGATATTATTTGTCTTTTTCCCTCATATTCCTCGGCACATTCGCCTGAATGGTTTTTACCTTGAGCGAAAGAATGATGGATGTCGCCAGAACCCCGACAACAAAAAACAGACTGAAAACCGTCGGAATCTTGTACCCGAAATAGACAAGTATCATTTTTATGCCCACAAAAACGAGAATGACGGAAAGCCCGTAATGAAGCAGATGAAAGAGCTTTAATATCCCCGCCAGCGCAAAATAAAGGGAGCGGAGTCCGAGAATCGCAAAAACATTTGAAGTATAAATGATAAATGGATCCCGGGTTATCGCGAAAATCGCGGGAATGGAGTCCACGGCGAAAATCAGATCAGCCCATTCAATAAAAATCAATACGACAAAAAGCGGGGTCGCCATGAGTTTGGAGTTTTCGCGAATGAAAAACCTGCTCCCGTGAAGCTTCTCCGAGACAGGGAGGATTTTGCGGATGAATTTCAGGATTTTATTATTTTCAACATCCAGACCGTCATCCTTGTGAAAAACAAGCTTGATGCCGCTGAAGAGGAGAAGGAGCCCGAAAATAATCATGACCTCATCGAACATTTCAATCAGCTTGACCCCGGCAAAGATCATTGCTCCCCGCATGATCAAGGCTCCGATGATTCCCCAAAAGAGAATCTTGTGCTGGTACCGCGACGGGATTTTGAACGCACCGAAAACAAGGGCAAAAACAAACACATTGTCCATGCTCAGGGATTTTTCGATCAAGTAGCCTGTCAGAAATTGTAAAGCTGCTTTGCGGCATTCCCCCACTTGGTAAATGCCGAACCAGCCCATGAAAAGCCCCAGATTAAAAACCAAGGCCAATGCAATCCAGAAAACCGTCCATCCCATCGCCTCTCGGATTTTCACATCATGTTCATTCCGGTGAAATACACCCAAATCCAGTATGAGCATGACGATGACAAATGAATTGAATGCCACCCACCAAAACCAGCTCTGTTCAAACATAATCCGCCACACTAGGCACAGATAGAGCCAATATCAACTGGCATTCTGAACAAGGGGATTGATATTTGCGCCGGAAAAGCTCTATGTAGGGCTCCTCTCCTTATGACTAAATCCACGACAAATGCGATCTCCCCCTCCCGCCGGGAGGATTTTCCCGAATGGTATCAACAAGTCGTCCGCGCCTCCGACATGGCGGAAAATTCCGATGTCCGCGGATGCATGGTCATCAAACCCTGGGGTTATGGCATCTGGGAGAATATCCAGTCTGCCCTCGACAAAATGTTCAAAGATACCGGGCATAAGAATGCCTATTTCCCGCTTTTCATCCCCCTGAGCTACCTTGAAAAAGAGGCGGAACATGTTGAAGGCTTTGCCAAGGAATGCGCCGTCGTCACCCATCACCGCTTGGAAGCCGGTAAAGACGGGAAGCTCGTCCCCTCCGGCCCGCTGACCGAACCCCTCGTCGTGCGTCCGACATCGGAAACAATCATCGGGGCGACCTACGCCAAATGGGTGCAGTCCTACCGCGACCTGCCGATTCTCATCAATCAATGGGCCAATGTCGTCCGTTGGGAAATGCGTCCGCGTCTTTTCCTGCGGACGGCGGAATTCCTCTGGCAGGAAGGTCACACCGCGCACGAGACCGAGTCCGAGGCGATGGAAGAAACCCTGAAGATGCTCCATGTCTACGAGCAATTTGCGCGGGAATACCTCGCGATCCCGGTTTACACAGGTGAAAAGAGCGCAGGGGAACGTTTTCCCGGTGCGGTGAAAACATTTTGCATCGAAGCGATGGTGCAAGATCGCAAGGCTGTGCAAGCCGGCACATCCCATTTCCTCGGGCAAAATTTTGCCAAGGCCTCCGGCATCAAATTCCAGTCCCGCGAAGGCAAAGAAGAGCTCGCTTGGACAACCAGCTGGGGAGTGAGCACGCGGTTGATCGGGACACTCATCATGACCCATTCCGATGATGACGGTCTTGTCCTGCCTCCCCGCATGGCACCCACACACATTGTCATCCTGCCCGTGACGCCAAAACCTGAAACCGCTGATGCTGTCCGTGCCGCGTGCCAGAAACTCGCCGACGACCTGCGAAAAGAATCTTTCCACGGCAAACCGCTCTCGGTCGAGATCGACAACCGCGACCTCGGCGGCGGCGTCAAAAGCTGGGAATGGATCAAAAAAGGAGTGCCCCTCCGCGTCGAGATCGGTCCGCGTGACCTTGAAAACGGCAGTGTCTTTGTCGCCCGCCGGGACAAAGGGGTCAAAGAAAAGGTGTCCCTGCCCCACGCGACATTTGTCTCGCAGGCGAGCAATTTGCTCCAGGAGATACAAGACACACTCTACAATCGCGCCTTGGAATTCCGCAACGCGCACACCCAAAAAATCGATTCCAAAGACGAGTTCTACGCCTGTTTCACAGCTCAAAATGCGGACAAGCCTGAGATTCATGGCGGCTTCGCCCTGACCCATTGGGACGGGAGTGCCGATGTCGAGGCCAAAATCAAAGAAGACCTCAAAGTGACAATCCGATGCATTCCTTTCGAGGATTCACCCGAGCCCGGCACCTGTCCTTTCAGCGGGAACCCGAGCAAACAGCGCGTGCTCTGGGCAAAGTCATATTAATTCCCGCGGGCGGTGTCAAAGACCCGTCGGCATATCGATGAAAGTATATTCGAGCCGGAATTTCCGGGCGAGCAATTTGCCCAGGGCTTGGACACCAAAAGTCTCCGTGGCATAGTGCCCCGCGTAGATGACATTGATCCCGAGGTCGTAAGCGAGGCCAAATGTCCAGTGGGCTCCTTCGCCCGTGATAAATGTATCCACACCCCCGGCGGCAGCGCGGGCGAGTTCATTTCCCGCTCCTCCCGTGACGATGCCGATTTTTTTGATGATTTCCGGACCGGCCGGAATCAAAAGCGGCTGTGCCCCGAGCAATTTGCTCAGACGCAGGGTGAGTTGCTCCCGGGCAATGGAGCAATTTGCGCGGAGTCCGATTTGCGCCCCCTTCTCCTCGAAAAACGGGCGCAAATTGCGTAGCCCCAATCCTTTTGCCAAGAGCGCGTTATTTCCCACGACAGGATGCATATCCAGAGGGAGGTGTGAACTGTAAATGGCGAGATTATTTTCCAGTGCCAGCTTCACCTTACGCAAATTGCTCCCGGTCAGCGGGGTGATATCACTCCAGAAAAGTCCATGATGAACGATGAGTAAATCGGCTTTTGATTGAATTGCCGCTTCAATCACAGGCAAATTGCAATCCACGGCAGAGGCTATTTTTGTCACTTTGCCGTCATTCTCAAGTTGCAAACCATTTTTTGCAGCCGACCAATCGGAGACAAGGGAATGATTGAGGTAATGATCCGTAAACTGTGAAATTTTTGCTAATCGGGTGTTTGTCGTCATGGTCAACTCCGTGGCAAGATATTCAACAGCAAGGTTTTTAACGTGATTTTTACTAAAAATGCGAGATTATTTTCTATTGCAAATAAAAGATTCTTTGTGTTAGTTGTAAGCGATTGTTTTATGGAGAGTTGCATAAAATTTCTCAGTATTTTGATCATGACAGGTCTGGCGGGTCTCACCCTCCCCTTGCAAGGCCAAGAGAGTGCCTACCTGCCTTCTTCATTTCAAGAGACTTTACCCACGCAAGCGGAGTTGATTGTCGATGGAGCCATGCCCGAACCCGTGGATGTCGCCACACCGGCTCCCAAACCCAACACTCCCATGGAAATCACTGCCGACGGGGAAGTCGCCTACGATCAACTCACCGGACTTGCCACGGCAAAACGCAATGTCGTGATCAAGTATCAAGGAGCGACCCTCTTCGCCGACGAGGTCAGCTATGATAAAATCTCAGGGACGGCGACCGCCACGGGAAATGCTTATCTCTACACCCAGGGCAAGGAATGGCACGGCGATGCACTGATCTACAATTTTAATACCCGTGAAGTCACCGCCACGAAGTTCGAGGGCATCATGGGCAATGACTACTCGGATAAAACAAAAAATGAATTCAATAATGCCATCCTCATGTACGAGGGGGAAAAAATCGAAACCAAAGATGGCAAATACGAAATCTTCGATGCGACACTCACCGCCAGTGATTATGAGAAGCCGGACACACGCATGGAGGCGAAATCCATTCAGATTTATCCGGATGATTATGTGGTCTTGAGGAATGTGACTTTTTATGTGGGTAATGTCCCCGTTTTTTATCTGCCCTACTACAAACAAGGGATCAATGACCGGCGCTCCCCGTTTTTTGTCCGGCCCGGATACAGCAGCAAACTCGGGGCTTTCCTGACCGTCGGATACAACTGGACGATCAATCAGTATGTGGAGGGGAATATTTATGTGTCCGGTTACTCAAAACGCGGCGTCGGCGGTGGCAGCGATTTTTCGATTAAATTCGGCAAAAACAGGGAGTACGGAGAGGGAGTCTACCGGCTCTTTGTGGTGGGGGACGACCGGGCCAATGAAAGTTTCGCGGGCACGGGCCGGTCCAATGTCCCGGATGTCCGTTACCGCCTTTCCGCCAAACAGCGCAATTACCTCACAGACGACAAGAATTTGATTTTCTCGGCCAATGTCAACAAATGGAGTGATGCCTATATCACCGAGGATTTCTTTGAGAGTGAATTTGCCAAGGAAGTCCAGCCGGACAACACCCTCGACCTGACCTATTACAACCCGGAGTACACCGCCGGGGTCATGACTCGCCTGCAATTGAATAATTTTTTTGAAACTGTGGAACGCTTGCCCGAAGCATTTTTCAATCTGAAAAGACAGCGCATTTTCGGCACACGTTTGATGTATCAGACGGAAACAACATTCGCCTATTTGAAAAGGGCTTTCTCAAACCAATCCCAAAATTTCAACGCGCTGGTCCCGACCCAGCAGAATTTTTTCCCGCCCGACTATGAAGCCGGACGCATGGACACCTATCACCAGCTCATCTATCCCATTCTTGTCGGCGGGTGGTTGAATCTCACCCCGCGTGTGGGGGTTCGTGGCACTTATTACTCCGATACGCCTGTCGCCGGGAGTCCGACATTTGCCAGCTCGGGCAGTGATGCTTTGCGCGGCGTGCTCAATACCGGAGTGGAAGCTTCGTTCAAAGTTCATAAAACCTGGAGCAATGTGCAGAATGAAAAATGGGAAATTGACGGCATCCGGCATCTGATGACCCCTTCGGTGAATTACGCTTTCATCCCCACTCCGAACTATCGTCCGGGCAGCTTGTACCAGTTTGATTATCTGCTCCCCTCGACAAAGCTCCCCCCCCTTGATTTTCCCCAATACAATTCGGTTGATGCGATTGACAAGCTCAACGTCGCCCGGTTGGGCTTGCGGAATAAAATCCAAACCCAGCGCGGGGATTACAAAACCAGCAAGATCAAGCGCAATTGGGATCTGGTGGATTGGAATATTTATGTGGATGCCAATATCACCTCCACAAATCCGAATTGGAATGAAGACCAATTCTCGGACGTTTTTAATGAGGTGACATTGCGCCCAACCCGCTGGTGGACCACATCGATTGATTTTCGTAATGACAGCAGTGACGGGAATCTCAACGAGTTCAACACATCGACATCATTCCAGGTTGCCGGAAATTTCGATGCATTCTTTAATACGCGTTACCTTGGCAGGAGCGATTTCTTCCCCACAGGCAATCAATATGGTCCCGGATTCAAATACCGGATCAATGAAGACTGGTCTGTCGGCGGATACTGGCTGTACGAGGCGAATCAAGAATTCCTCCAGTATCAGGAATACAGCATCTCCCGCGACTGGCCCAGTTGGGTAACCAGTTTTACCTTCCGCCAGATGCGAAACAAGGGCGGTCCGGATGATAACCAGTTTCTTCTGGTTTTCACATTAAAAGCATTCCCTGCAATCAACGTCAACACCAGCTTGAATCCCGGCACGGGCGGGAACTAATTCTTCACAGTAAAGAAAAGCACTTTTATGGTTAAAATATGTATCATCGGTTCCGGTTATGTCGGTCTCGTCACGGGCACTTGCTTCGCCGATGTCGGTCATCAGGTCATCTGCGTCGATAATAATCAGGATAAAATCAAAATGCTTCAACAGGGCGGTGTGCCGATTTATGAACCCGGGCTGGAGGAGTTGATCAAAAAGAATACAGCCAACGGACATTTACGATTCACCTCCAATATCGAAGAGGGCGTCGATGCCTCGGACGTGATTTTTATCGCCGTCCCCACCCCGCCCCAGCCAGACGGCAGTGTGGATTTGCGATTCATCGAAGGTGTCGCCCGCGAAATCGCTGGTGTGATGAAAAGCTACAAAATCATCGTCGATAAAAGCACGGTTCCGGTCAAAACCGGCGAAAATGTCGCTGAAACCATCTCGCGTTATAATAAATCCAAGGCGGGGTTTGATGTGGTATCAAATCCCGAGTTTCTGCGCGAAGGCTCTGCAATCGCCGATCTCATGAATCCGGATCGTATTGTTGTCGGGGTCTCCTCACAAAAACCAGTCCCTCTCCTCAAAGAAATTTACGCCCCATTTAACGCACCTTTTATGGTGACGGATATTAATAGTGCCGAACTCATCAAACATGCGGCAAACTCATTTCTCGCCCTCAAAATCTCCTACATCAATGCCCTTTCGCAAATCTGCGAAGCCGCCGGCGCCAATGTCGAGCAGGTCGCCGATGGCATGGGCGCGGACAAGCGCATCGGGCGCGCTTTCCTCAATGCAGGCATCGGCTACGGCGGCTCCTGTTTCCCCAAAGACCTGTCCGCATTCATTCATATCTCGGATGAATTAGGTTACAATTTCTCCCTGCTCAAGGAAGTCGAGAATATCAATCGCATCCAGAAAGACCGGTTCATCAAAAAAATCCGTGAAACCCTCTGGATTCTCCAAGACAAAACCATTGCCGCACTCGGACTGTCATTCAAGCCGAATACCGACGATGTTCGTCTGTCCCCAGCCATTGAAATTATCCAGCGACTTTGTGCAGAAGGAGCCCGCATCAAAGCTTATGATCCCAAATCCATGGAAAAGGCTGCTCCCCACCTCCCCGGAGTCACCCTCTGCGAAAATGCTTACGAAGCTGCGAAGGACGCTGAAGCCCTGGTGATTCTCACGGATTGGGATGAATTCAAATCACTTGACCTTGAAAAAATCAAATCACTTTTAGTTCATCCGATCATTATTGATGGCCGGAATATTTATAATCCACAGGAACTCGCTGCCTCCGGTTTCATCTACAAAAGTATCGGGCGGTAACCCGGCACATAACGTGCGTAAAGCATTTCCAGCCGGTTGCCCATCTCCCGGCGGGAATGACGGGAATGGGCAAATTGGGCACCGGCAGACGCCATTGTCGCACTGTGATCCGGATGATCAATCACATCGGCAATCGCCTGTGCAAGCTGCTCCGCGTTGGCTGGCTCCACCAGATGCCCGGTCACCCCGTCTTCAACAACTTCCGGAATTCCCCCCGCCCGGGTGGCGACAACAGGGACAGACATCCCATGTGCCTGGAGGATGATTTGAGGAATCCCCTCTCCACCCGTGGAGGGAAGCACCAGCACATCCAATGCGGCCAGCACGTCGGGAATATCGTCGCGATGACCCAGCAAATGAATGCAACCTTCCAGCTTCAACCGCGCAATTTGCTCGAGGATCGTCGCTTTTTGAGGACCATCCCCTGTGATGATAAACTCAATCTGCCTTCCTTCATCGAGCAATTTGCGCGCCGCTTCGAGAAAATACCGGTGCCCTTTCCAACTCCTCAAAACCGAAATCATCCCCACGACTTTTATTTTTTCAGAAAACCCGAGTTCCCGGCGCAATTTGCTCTGACCGGATTGGACAAACCCTTCAAAATCTATGCCGGTGGCAATCGTTTCAATCCGGTCCGGGGGCACATTGAGCTCTTGAATCATCCTCATCCGGATTCGTTCGCTCGTCGTGATGACATGGTGGGGCAATTTGCGGAAGGCGAATTGGCTGATGGCTTTTTTCGGATAGTCCACCTCGATGTGGCGTGAGCGAATGATGCAGGGAACCCCCGCCAAACGCCCGGCCAGAACCGCGAGCCAGCCGTCTTTGGAACTGTGAGGATTGACAACATCGGCTTTTTCACGATGGAAGAGCGTGGCCAGCCGAAGCAAATTGCCCAGAAAAAACTGGTTCTTAAAAGTCATTGCCACCACGGGAATCCCTGCTTCCCCGCATTTCCGGGCCAAGGGGCAATTTGCCACGGTCACCACCATCAGCCGATGGCCGCGCCGTCTCATTTCGAGCATTTCGGCAAAGACACGCTGCTCCTGCCCGCCCCAGTTTGGCGAGGATTCCGTGTGAATGATCGTGAGTTGCTTTGTCATGGGAATGCGGCATTATAGGGGCTTCTTTGGAAATGACACTCAGAAATATCAATCGCATCGCCGTCATCAAATTGCGCCACATCGGGGACACCCTGCTGGCCACGCCCGCCCTACGCAATTTGCGCGACGCATTTCCCGGCGCCAAAATCAGCGTTTTTGTCGCCGAGGGAACCCAGGACATGCTGGCCAATAACCCGGACATTGACGGGGTGATCGTCGTTGAACGAAAAGCCCGCAGTCTGCGATCCGCCCTTTTGCCATACTTCAGGAT
Organism: uncultured Verrucomicrobiota bacterium; assembly: GCA_964435715.1. Lineage (GTDB taxonomy): Bacteria > Verrucomicrobiota > Verrucomicrobiia > JAWXBN01 > JAWXBN01 > JAWXBN01. Next base: position 41,932 of record CAYTAI010000011.1, read on the forward strand.
GTTCACCGGAAAATTTGACCTTGTTTTGGATTACACCACAGGTGACCGGGCGACTTGGCTCACGTTATGCAGTCGTGCGGATATTCGCGCGGCCTTCCGCACGCTGTCATCGGAAAGAACATTTTGGAAACGTCACATTTACACCCACTTTGTCGAACCTCCCCCCAGCCCGACGCATGAGGTCATCCGTCATTTCAAATTGTTGGAAGCTGTCGGCATCCCTGTCGTCGAGCGCCCGCTGAGGCTGGATCCGGATCAGAAAACATCCGACTGGGCCCGTGGGCAAATTGCCGCGAAAGACGGACAAACCATCATTCATCTCCATCCCGTGTCCCGCTGGCTTTTCAAATGTTGGGAGGATGAGTCCATGGCCGGACTCATTCAACGCCTCACCGACGAATGCCATGCCCGAATCGTCATCACTTCCAGCCCCGACCCGAAGGAACTGGAACGGGTCGCCAACATCCTCAAAATCGCGGGTCGGGATGTTGTGGATTTGTCCGGGCGGACAACACTCATACAAACGGCGGCGATCAGTCGGATGAGCCATATATTTGTCGGCGTGGACACAGGCCCGATGCACATGGCGGCGGCTGTGGGAACTCCTGTTGTCGCTTTGTTTGGTCCCTCCGGCGCGGATGTCTGGCATCCTTGGGGAACCCGGCATCGCACGATTTACAAGGGCTGCGCCTGCAATGAATCTCGTCAAAAACTCTGTGCCCATGAGGCAATCCGGGATTGTCTCAAGAATATTTCCGTCGATGAAGTATTCAACGCAATTACAGAGTTGCTCCAGAAACAAAAATCCGACAGCATCAAAGTGTGATCTATGTGGAATCGCCTCGTCTTTGCCTTTTTTAAAATATTTTTTCAAGCGGCCTCCCTCCTCAAGCCTCCCACCCCACACGCTTTGCCTGTGCGTGCGGAGAGAATTCTGGTTTTCAGCACAGCGGGAATCGGGGACTCCATCACTGACTCCGTCGCCATTCGCGCCCTCAAGGAAAGTCATCCGGGGTGCCGACTCATGGTGGTGACCCATACCCGGCGCAGGATCGTGCATGATCACAACCCCTTTGTTGACTCGGTGGCGCCGCACCAGAAATCTCCGCTGACTTTTTTCAAAACTTGGTCAGTGATCAAAAAATTTGCGCCCGATCTGGTGGTGGTTCTCCGCTCCAATGACCCGGACATCTGGCCGCTGGCTTATCTGGCCAATCGTCATGCGGTTGTCAGCACGGCCCGCATGACCAAGTTCGACTTTCTGATCTCACACAAAATTGACATTCCCAACTGGGACGATCTTCATGGGGTGGAGCAAACGCTGGAACTGGTCAAATCTGCGGGGGCCACCACCATGAACAAACGTCTCGTCTATCAGGTGACACCGGATGAATTGGGCAAAGTGAATGAAAAATTCAAAGGTTGGATCAATGCCAAGCCATTGCTCATCCTTCAGCTCGGAGGAGGAAAACGGGCCAACTGGCGTGATTGGCCAACGGAACATTACATCTCGCTGATCAAATTGCTCGGGCAAAGAAATGAATTTGAATTGGTTCTCACGGGCGGAATGGATCAAGCCGCCAAAGCCTTGCAAATTACCACCGACACAGGCGCCGCAGCCCACAATCTCGCCGGACGCATCTCTCTTGCAGAAACCGCCGCCCTGCTCAAACGCAGCTTTGCCCTTGTCTCAACGGACACCGGAGTCATGCATTTGGGGTTCGCTGTGGGCGCCAATGTCATCGCCTTGATCCATGGGAATAACCCCGCTCATCGTGTCGGCCCCTACGGTTACGGGGACAAACATCTCGTGATTCAACTGGAGGCTGAATATAATTCCTCCGCTGAAAAGAAGGCCAGCATGTCCTCAATCACCCCGGAAATGGTTTTTGAAAAAATCGAATTCCTCCGTCAACGGGAGCAAATTGCGCCACAATCATGAAAATTCCCGGACGCGACACTTGGGTTTTGCAGTCAAATCTCCTTGCTGAGAAATGGGGGTTCAAGACGGTCATTCGTGACCGGACACAGATTCGGGAAATGGCACGGGAATCCATTTTGGTCGTCGCCTGCACAGCCCTCGGTGATGCCATTCTCTGCACACCACTCCTGCGCAAATTGCGCGGGACATTTCCCGACGCACGAATTGGATTCCTCGTCAAAAAACCTTTTGTGAATCTCTTTGAACACCACGGCCACGGGATACAGGTTCATTCCTACACAAAAAAATATGTGGATGCCGATGCCACCATGGCCTCGCTCATGCAAGTGGGTGGATACAAGGTGGCGCTGTTGTGCAATGCCAATGATCCCGATGTGGTTCCCCTGCTCCACAAATCAGGAACAAAAGCTTTTCTGCGCCGCCCCACTCGTGATTCCGCCTATCGCAGTTGGATGGCAAATCCGGAGGAGTTGCGCCGCTCCACTGATCCGGATTATGCGACGGGTCACGCCATCATTCAAAATCTCAAAATGACGGAATGGCTCGGCGCGGAAAATTGCGCAGAGACGGATTATCCGACAGAGGTTTTTCCAACCGGGCAGGACATGCAATTTGCGCAGGCCAAACTTCCGCCCGGCTCCACATGGATTGGAATTCACCCCGGCGCCTCTCGTGAATTTAAACGTTGGCCCGTTGGGCATTTTCGTGAACTCATCGGCAAATTGCGTGGGCAAGGTTGCCGATTTGTGATCACCGGCAGCCCTGAGGAAAAACCCCTCGCCGCGCAAATTGCCCAAGATCAACCCGATGATGTCATTAACCTCTGTGGGGAACTCAGCCTGCGACAACTGGCCGCGCTCATGCGTCAATTTTCCTGTTTTGTCTCCGGTGACACCGGCCCCTATCATCTGGCGATGGCGATGGATTGCCCCACCGTGACATGGTTCGCCCCTTCGGACAAAGGTTCTGATGTCGCCAGTGTCGGCCCATTGTTTCATCAGGAAAAACATTTGACGATTCGTCCAGGGGGATATTCCCAACCGATGAGCACGATCCCGGCGGAAGCGGTTTTGAAAAAAATCAATTCCTTGGACATTTGCGCGAAATAAGAATCAATCATGGCGAAAATTCTTTATCCCTATCCAGAACCCCTCACCTTTCAACGGGCGCGGGAGATTCACACAGCCAAAATGTGTGAGGCATTGGCTCTCGCAGGACATGAGGTCACTTGGCTTATTGGGGAAACCCCGGGTGTCGATGAGAAGGTCGTGCGGCAAAAACTCGGTCTCACTGACACGCGCAATTTGCGCATGCAATTTGCTCCGCGCCATTTCCGGATCGGGCCACTGAAAATCGGGGCTCGTTCACGCTTCTTCAGGAGGATGGAGGAGGTGATTGCCCAAGGACAATTTGACCTGATTTATTGCATTCACCTCAAAGCCGCCGATCATTTTTTGAAAAATCGTCCGAAGGCCAAAATTCTTTTTGAGGCGCATGAAATCTTTGCGGACGCTTACCCAAAAGACGACCGTCGTCATCGGACTCTCACAAAATTGGAGGAGCGCATTTATCCCCATGTCGATTGCCTTGTTTGCACATCTGACTATCTTCGGAGTGAAATCAAAAACCGTTACGGACTGCCGCCAGAAACCATCATTGCATTCAATGCCGTAGAGGACTTTTCACTTTCGGAGTCTCCACCCCAACCCCCCGAACCCGACACGGCCATTTATTGCGGTTCACTGATAGACTGGAAGGGTGTCGATATTCTCATCGAGTCCTGGAAACAAGTACCGGAGAAAAAGCTCATCATCTGTGGCGGCAAAGCGGATGAAATCAAAACCCTTCAATCTTTAGCCGGGGCAATGGGTGTGGCTGAACGAATCACATTTACCGGACATCTTTCCCGCACGGAAATTTCCCGCTGGCTTGCCAAGGCCAAAGTGGCTGTCGCTCCGAACAAAACCCATCCCAAAAGCAGTCTTTACAGTTTTCCCATGAAGGTTCTCGAATATGCCGCCTGTGGAAAAACTGTCGTGGCCAGCGCAATTCCCGTGATAGAAGAAATCGAACCCCATTTTCTGAATCTGCATCTTTCAGAACCGGAGAACCCGGATTCGCTCGCCCAAAAAATCATGGAGGCATTCGCATCAGAGCGGGTCACTCAGATGACTGCCCCTGAAGAATTCACTTGGGAAAGCCGCGCCAGAAAAGTCGCGGGATTCATCTCATCGGCGGAATAAATCATCTTTCGATCCAGCCATCTGGCCATGAGAACGAGGAAATCTCAAGAGGCAACTCTTTGGTGGGGATATGTTTCACACCCGCGTATTTTTCGGGTGTAACCGGGCTGATATTTTTGGATTGCGCATCAAATTTTTTCCACACATTTTCAAACCAGTCATTGACGACCTCATGGGCATGACCCCATGAGGAAATTTTCTTTTGAATGCGGTCATCATCTCCGACATATGATCCATGATGGAGAAAGCTGTCATCCTCAAGAATTATGGTCTTTGGTTTTCTTCCTGTTCTCAGATATTCACGATAACGGGCAGCGCCACTCCAATCCACTTGACGCAAATGCTTAAAATAAAACCCTCTTTTTAAGAAACATAACGGAGCATAACCATCGGGAGGATCAATCCGGTGATTCCAAGACTTAAAGTATGTCAAACTAGGGATTCGATAAGCCGCCCATTTTGTTTTTTGGACTTCACTCCACACTCTCATCAGATGATTTGTTTCGAAAATTTCATCCGTATCGACAATCAGAAAGTAATCTGAATTTTTGTCCTGCATGATCGCGGCATTGCGCAAACGGGCTTCATTGTCCTTACCCGGAATCCCATCAAAGTGCCGAATAACACTCACCTTGAGTTTATTGCCCGGATCATCCAAGGACAAAAGTCGCGACAAACTTTCATCGGGATCCTGTCGGCTCATGCTGAAAGTCCGGTCATAAGATGTGACCGCATGAATCGAGTCACAAACCGGATAAATCGACCTGACCAGCGCCTCCATGAATGGGGCATCCCTGAAAAAAAGAATGATTGCGGTCAATTTCATATGTTTTTCTGATTTTGATGATCCGTACTGATGAATTGATTTAACAGATTTGACAACTCCTGATACCCGGAAACTTTTTTTGAAGATGACTCCAGTTGCTCCCGTGTCAGGGTCATCACGGTCTCCAGGGATTTTTTCATCCCGTGAACAATATCGTGCTCATCCTCGTACACCGTCACGCTGAAATCATCGTAATATGGCAATATCTTGATTTCAGGAATATGACGAGTCAAGACATGGACACCACAAGAAATCAGCTCCGGAACCCTCATTGTTACACCGTTATCCACCCAGTTCTTTTTCGATGGAATATCAATTCCCACTCTCGCCTCACGATAACATTCCAAGGAACGCTCACCATCCAGATATCCGTCATGGGCGATTTTCGAAAGCGATTTATATTTTCGTGATAGCCTATTCCATCGCGGACCAAGAATCAATCCGTTCGGATACGCTTGCATCAGCTGGCTCAGGCAAATTTCCCGCCAAGGAGAGTGAGAGCCCAGAAAAACCCAATCATACTTCCGGTCGCCAGGCATTTTCTCCGATATTCCTTTTCCCAAAGGCGCATAATGGGGCATGTAATGAACAGGTCTTTCATCCGATTTGATCAACTCAGAATAATTTTGAGCATATACGATCAAGTGTTGATAGTAACCCTTATCAAAATACTCTCTGGTTGTGTCAAAACGCTCCTTTGCCTCCACCATCCAGCACACAATGGGAGAGAGGCACGAAGCCTCTCTCATGATCTCTTCTGAAATTCTATGGCCCCACACATGGAGAACAATATCTGGCTTGTTTTTTTTAACCGCCTCCAAAAAGCGATTGCTTCTCCAGTTGATGTTTGAAATGTACCAGCTTTCAAAAGTGTCAGGAGCCCTCTGAATTCTCAAGGCATTGATGATTTTTCTGACAGGTTTGATCAGGGGTTTGTAAAAGGGCGATTCCGGAGATGTGTCAAAAGACACCACATCCCACCCCTCCATCCGCAAGCAGGAGGCGATGCCGCGGCCAAGTTGTTCCGGCGTTCCCGATGCGACAAGTATTTTCATGAGAATCAATTTTTGGAATCGGCAAGTTGTAATATTTGATGGGTGATCGTCTCCACATCGAAGATTGCTTTGATCTTTTGATACCGGGAGATTTTTTCCGCATGTGTGGTTTTGGGACATAGGGAAATCCTGCTCATCAGACATTCCGCGAGTGATTCCTCATCCATGGCCGGATAGATTGAGCAATCCCCTTGGCCAAAAAACTCTTTGATTCCGATTTGATCAGACAAGATCAGAGGCAATCCAGAACTGGCCGCCTCAAGAGTCGCTATGGAAAACGACTCGAACCCTATGGATGGGGCGACAAAAATATCCGATTGATGATAAAGTGAAACCAACTGTCTTGGCGACAGAGTCCCAGCCAGTTGGACATGGCTCTCCAGCCCCAAAGTTGAGATCATCGCCTCAATTTCACCTCTCGCCGGACCGTCACCCGCGATCACAGCATTGAACTGAAGTCCTCTCTCACGGATGATTTTCAGGGCTCGAACCAGTTGTTTAAAGCCCTTCCATCCAATCAGTCTCCCAGCCGAAACAATTTGCGTGGTTTCCAAAAACTTTTCCGCCTCATTCAAGGGAGGGCAGAAAAGTGATGTGTTGACCGGATTGGGAATCACCCAAGATTTCCTCCCGGTTCTTGCAAAGGCGACAGAGGCAATATGAGAACTGACACTGAACGATTCATGGATTGCCGAATAAAAAACACTGTCCAAAAAATAAAAATCCTCTCCTTGGAAACTCATAAGAACTTTTATCCGCGCATTTTTTTTTTTCCAAAACCATGCCACCGGCCAATCAAACGGTTTGAAAACCAACGCCAGATCAAAATTTTCAGCCAACCAATCTTTTCGTGTCACCCAGCCGAAATGCAACCGCTGCACCAACCGCTGGAATCGTGTGCCGATGTCCGTAATCGATTTTGTTTCAATATAATCATAGAGTTTCAGCGGAATGGCCGTTTCCCGGTGTTTTCGACCAATTTTTGGCTTGCCTCCGTAAAGAATCACATCATGGCCTTGCCGTAGCAATTCCTCACCGACAGTAAATGCGAATGTCTCAATCCCCCCAACCTCAGGGGTTCCGGGCAAGTCAAAAGTCGCATTGGGAAGGAATATGCCAATCTTCACTGAGAGAAAGTTAAACAGAATTCCCGTGATGTGAAGCCGAAAGCTTTTTGGGGAGAAATTTATCGCGGTAAACCCTCATTTTCTCCGGTGTCAGATTCATCAACCAGCTGATGAAAAATAAAAATCCGAGGGCAATAATGAAGACCATGTAACCGGCAAACATATGAAAGAAGGAGATGTCGTCTCCGATTCCAACGGCAAACTCCGTTCCAAAAAAATATGAGCCAATCGTCAACATCAGGATGCGGAAAATATTACCAATAACCGCAAGAGGAAAGGCACTTAGAAATAAAATCCATTTTTTGAGTAATGTGGGTTGAGTCAGATTTGCAAACAAAGCTGAAATCATTGTAATAGCAAAGAGAGAGCGAATACCGCTGCATGGATTGTCCACATCCAATCCAAATAATCTGCCCGCGGGAATCCCCATATCCGGTTGTGGGGCTGATAGAATGGCAGTCCCAACCTTGATCACATCAATACCGATAAAATTTAACAGCGGAATGACAATATTCACCATCAAATGTCTCAAGGGGACAGTGATCGTGTCTCCCCCGATTAAAGACCAAGGGATCATAAAAAGTAAAAAACCAACGGGAAAAAGCATTTGCAAAAAAATCTTGTTCCCACCAACAAAACCAATCACCCCTAACAGCCAAAAAATCAGCGCCAAAGGTCCGACAGCAGAAACGCTCCCGCCGGCACCCGCAACATATAAAAAACTTCCTACTAATAACAAACAAATGTAGACAAATCCCTTCTTGGGAGAAAGAGCCAATAAGCTTTCTCGTTTCCACCAAATCAAACCTAGCGAGATAAGAGGGACAATCATTCCATGTTCGGAATCAGGGTCGGTTTTCCAAGAGTGCCAGAGCCACTGGGCAACCGACACATCACGGCCATCCGCCAGAACATAATAATTTTTTATAAAAAACAAATATACCACGGCGGAGATGAGAACAAGAGCCAGAACAGAGTCCAACTTCGCCAAGCCGGAAAAGAGGGGCGCTTCGAAAATCGATTTCCTGTTAATTTTATCTCCGGCTGTCATCAGGCATCCGAGCTGATATAGGCAGTATAATATTTTTGGGTGTAGTAATAGTCTTGAGCTTCAAGTTTATTCACCTGATTCAAGACCACACCAAGAATCGGAGCGGAAACAGAGGTCAATCTTTGGATGCAACTCATTGCCATGCCCCTTTTGATGGTGCCGCTTTTGAGAACATACAAAATGCCCTGAACCCAGGGCACAAGCGAGAGGGCATCACTGACCGCTGTCAATGGCGTGGAATCAATGATCACACGATCATAATAATTCATTAACTCCACAATGAACTCACCCATTTTTGGAGAACCCAGCAATTCCGCCGGATCCACACGATTTGTGCCGGCGGTCATGATGTGTAAATTTGGTTGTGGTGTATCAACAATGGCATCCTTCCACTCACACTCGCCATTGAGATAATTCCCCAAACCGATATTGTTTGGAATTTTGAAACCAGCATGAAGACTCGGTCTGCGTAAATCACCGTCAATGATCAGTGTGGACATATTATTCTGGGCAAATGCAATCGCAAGATTGGAAGACACAAAAGACTTTCCTTCGGAGGGAATCGTACTCGTCGTCATGATACAACGCAGATTATCAAAATCAGAGCGTAGTCGCAGTGAAGCTCTGAGTCCTCGAATCGCCTCGGAGGCAATGGAGTTCTTATCCTCAATCGTGATCATATCCATCGAATATTTACGGCTTCTTTTTACTTTGGGGATCACTCCCAGAAGTGGAAGTTGCAGGTAATTTTCAATATCAAACTGGTTCTTGATTTTATCATCAAGATAATGAAGGCCAAATGCGAGTAAAAGCCCCACAGCCGCACCGCAAATCATCCCAATAATAATCAGCTTCAATGTTTCCGGTTTGATCGGTTTGGTTGGACGACCCGCCCACTCCAATACAGATACGTTGCTGGGATTAAGGCCGCCCGTTAACTCTGTTTCCTTTAGCCGCTGGGTTAATGAATCCAGGAGTGACCGGTTGATATTTGCTTCTCGAACCAAAGTGTTGTACTGCACCTTTAATCGGTCAAGATTCCTCTGATCCTCTTCAAATTTGGAATACTCGTCCGATAACACCTTCACATTGATTTCAGACTGCTCCAACCGGATTTTTGCAGTATTTACAGCCTCTCTCATGGCTCTGCCAAAAGCATCTTTTTTCTGTTTTAGCTGGAAATTGGCATCAATCATTCTGGGATGCTTATCTTTATATCTCCGGGAAAGACTGAGAATATAGAGCTCGAGATCATTAATTTCCTTTTCTGCGCGGACGACTTCGGGGTAGTTGGATATAAAAGGTGATTCAATCAGTTTTTTATTATCATCTTGAATCGGTGCTAACTGATCCCAGACATTCTGAGCGGACAATCTTTCCGATTTTGCAGAATTCAGCTTTGCGTTGGCATTTTTTAAATTCTCCAAGACAATATTTTGTCTCTCATCCAAAGCATCCGCATTAAATTTTTCCCTGTACTCAAGCATCTTTTTTTCCGACGCTTCGGCTTTTGTCCTCAAATCCTCCACTTGATCTTTTAGCCATTTAGCGGCGGCAAAACTGACAGAAAGAACACTTTCAGAGCTGAATCTTTGATATTCTTTTGCGATGGTGTTGGCAATTTCCATGGCGATCTCAGGATTCGGGTGGTCGACCATGATATTGATCAGATTTGTATCACGCTCCGGCGCGACCCGTAAACAACTCAAGACTAAATCCACCCTGCTGATGGGTTTGTTTTCAAATTTTTTGGGAACAATCCCGATTGGAAAATTTTTGTTCGCATCCAAATTCAAAACCCTGACAACCCGCTGAATGAGCTCGCGACTGCCGATGACCCGAACTTGTGTATTGATGTATTGGGGAGTCAGATTGGAGGCAACAACTTGTTTGATTTCAACGACTTGATACTGTCCGGGTTCGATTCGAATCACTGAAACCGCACGATAAATCTTGGTTTGACGCCGGACATACTCTGCTACCCCCAAGCTGATAATTAGAAAAACCGAAAGAATGAGCCATTTTCTGCGCCAGAATATACCGAAGTATTCTTTAATACTCTGCGTGTTAAATTCATGCCCTTTGTTATATCCATAAGCTCCAGTGTAACCGTAACCATACCCCCCGTAACCAGCACTTGCATGATAAGCAGGATTGGTTTCCCGGCTGGAATTTTGTTTTGGAAACTCTTTTGGGTCGGACATTGAGATAATGGAGCTGAAATTAGACTAAATAAACCCTCACAACTAGAAAAAGTTCTCAGGCACTTCGATTATGTCGCCCGGTAAAATTTCCGGGTCAGGAATTTCACCTTTTTGAATCCGTCGTAAATCATACTCGCTTGTCGTCGATTGGTTATTCACACGACGAGTAATCCGGATCCGTTTGATATTTGCAATCTTTGTGGGGCCTCCCCGGCTGTATATCGCCTTCAGCAAGGTCATTTGACCGTCAGTCGGTATTTTATTCACTCCCACACCGCCAACCTGTCCTCTCATGATAAACTCGTTTTGATCTGTAGACTCCAAAGTGACCACGACCTGTGGATTGACAAGATAATCCGCCCGATAGAGGCGGGTGATGTGCTCTCTGGCTTGTTGAAGCGTATATCCCATGATTTTGACTTCTCCCAATAAAGGCATGAGAATCATGCCTTGAGAAGTGACGCGATTTCCCCGGACACTGAGTTCCGGTTCATTAATCACCGTGACGGATACAATGTCAGATCCCTTGATCACATAGTTATCACTGACAGCCACGCCCGTCGGCACCACACTTTCTTGACCCGCTTCATTCGCTGTAATGATATCCGTGCTCTCCGATGTGTTAATCAGTGGGTTTTTTTGTTGAGATGAAGGTTGAGGAGTAAGGGGTGCAGGTTGATTAAATCCCGGGGGCGGGGTGGAAAAATTACCATCCTGACCGTGGGCAATTTGCCCGAGAATGAATATTACGGAAACAAATCCTGTAAAATACTTGATCAATACCAGTTTGTATCCCATTTTGATGGAATTCTTACAAACGTTACTAGAGTTAGAAGGATGCACCTACACCTAATGTAACCTGATTTTCTGTAAAACTAAAGTTAGAAATATTGGAATCATTCTCGCGGTAGGTATATCCCCCATAAACACGCAGCCATTCTTGGATTAAGTATGTGAAGTTCACACCCACTCCATAAAGATTGTCGTCGCGTACGACATTTCCAACGCCAATGACATTGATTGAATCCTGGAAATCGACATTATTCCAGTTAAAGAATGCGGATGCTGTCAATTTTTGAGTGATTTTCTGAGTTAAAACCAAATTTGCACCTGTATTATAGTAGGTATTGTCCACTTCAGTCACTGATTGATTGATCGAGCGGTAGATATTCAAGCTTGCCGTCGTCTTGTCAGTGATTGAGTAAGCAAAGTTTGCACCAGCAGTAAAAGCAAAGGAGCTGCTTGATCCACCAGCGGAATCTTTTGCGTCGCCAATGAAGGCGGTACCACTGAGTGTACTGCTTAATTTTCCTGTGTTTGCTGAAATACCCGATCCGATAGTCGCACCCTGACTGTCATTTCCCGGTGCGACACGACTTAAATTCACTTGGCTGCTACCCGTTGTTACATTTGAAGTCTCAAAAGTTTGGTTCCCTTGATAGATGTTATTGAATGCGTTTTGCATGTAACCCACATTAAAGAAACCCGAAAATGTTGAGTTCAAGACGCGATTAATTCCGATGCCCGTTGCGAAACCTGAAATATCCTGCCCTTGGTTGACCTCGTTGCGGGAATAATTTCCATAGACATTGAATGTGGTCAGCTCATCAAATGAATATCCGATGCTTCCACCCAGCACGTCTTGGGCATTGTCAATAAAGCGGGTATCTTCAAATGTGTTGAATTGATGATTCCAAAAAGTATACAGCGTGATTTTCTCGGTCAGTCTCCATATACTCCCCAAATTTGATCCCAAATTCCCTGCGGGCACCCTTTGCCCCACCAGTGTATTTGCATCAGTCGAGAAATTCGCATTCAAGGATGAAAACACTGTGAAACGGTTAAAAACCGATGTCTGGCTGAATGTTACACGATTTCCAATATTGTCCTGATCATCCCTTTCCAGATAATAAACTTTTGAAAATGTATAATCCATATCAATTTTCAGTGCTTCTGTCTGCCCTGCACTGACTTGAACACCCGGCTGCAGATTAAAACTCCAATCCCCTACCTTGTTCTGATTTGAGATAAAAATGTTGTCACTGTAGTTAAATGTCTGATCAATGTGCGGGCGAATCGTTAATACCCCCACTTTTAAGGGTTTTGCATTCAGGGATACCATCGAAATACCAAGCACGGATAATAGAGCGATTTTACCCAAAAATGGACTGAAGAGAGTATTTTGTTTCATCATTTTAATCATTTTCATTTTTAGATGTGTACTTGGATACAAAACGATATGCGTAACTGATTAACATTATCACTAATAGGGCAATACACCCTATTAACAAACATTAGTACTTTTGAAAATATCAAACCATAAGTTTCTACGACGTCAATAAGAATGTGATAGAAAATTTTCCATAAGTTTTTACGTGTAAATATTAAATTGTTTTCTTGGTCTATTTTTTTGGTAAATTTCTCATTACCACTGGGTTGAGGTGAACGATACCGTCTCACCCAGAATGAATCTCGTACTCGGATCTCCTTCCAACTTGATCTGTATTCTTCTGCCTCCGATAATCAATGAAAACTGATTATAAATCGCATAGTGATCCACAAAAAATGCAATTTCAATGTCTGATTGCTTTTTGGCAGGTGCCAATAGTCGTCCGACTTGCCTTTTATCATCCGGTTTATCGGCTTCTTTGAAGTATGTATATCCCCTTCCATCAATGAGTTCCACCGATACTGGATTGATTCGAAAATCCTCTTCCGTGAGATTCTCGACTAAAAAACTCGCTGTGACATTAAATCGTGCCCCGTTTTTTGTAACATTGACCTTTTGTAACACAGCATCAATTCCGGGCTCTATCGAGACCTTTTCACCATAGGAAGCTGAAGGAAGCTTGAAAGGTTCTTCGGGAGTCGAGGGTTGTGGCTCAGTCCCCGCAACGGGATAGGGCATCTCGTATTCAAATGCTGTTTTGAAGTGCTGATAGGCGCGATAACTAAAAAGTGCGAGGGCAGAGACAATCACAATAAAGGCTAAAGTCCGACCAATGACTTTAAGCCGGTGGCGGCGCCTCCATTTCCGGTGCACCTTTTTCCGCGGATCCATGTACTCTTCATCACTCATAATCATTACAACTTATAAAAACATCCGACTTGTCTGCCTCCAGAGCATGATTTTTATCAAACCTCCGAGAGGAATCGAACATTATTTTCAGTGAACCAGCGGATGTCATCGATTCCGTACAGCATCATCGCAATCCGCTCCACTCCCATTCCAAAGGCAAATCCCGTGTATTTTTCCGGATCATAACCGGCCGATTCAAATACATGCGGATGAACCATTCCACAGCCCGCTATTTCCAACCACTCTTTTCCCCTGATTTTTTTGCCCGGAATACTAAAATCAATTTCAAAACTCGGTTCCGTAAACGGAAAAAAATGCGGGCGGAATCTCACTTTCGTGTTTTCCCCGAGTAATTCCCGGAAAAAATACTCCATCGTCCCCTTCAAATCCGCCAAGCTGACATTTTCATCCACACACAACCCTTCGATTTGGTGGAACATCAAAGCGTGTGTGGCATCCGGATTGTCTCTCCGGAAACAAGAGCCCGGCGCAATAATTCTCACAGGAGGCTGGATTTTTTCCATCACCCGTATTTGCACCGGTGAAGTTTGTGTTCGCAATAAATGTCGCCCGAGTTTGTCATCTGCAATTTGCCCTGCAATGTAAAATGTGTCCTGCTCATTGCGCGCGGGATGATCCGCCGGAGTATTCAATGCATCGAAGTTGTAGAACTCCGTCTCAATATCAGGCCCTTCCGCCAATGAAAAACCGATCTTTTCAAATATCCTGGATATATCCCGTACCGTTTTTGTAATCGGATGAGTCGACCCCCAATGAATCCTGCGACCAGGCAATGTCACATCGAAATCAGTATAATCCACTTGGACACGGCTGAGTCCCTCTTTCTTTTCATCAAAAGCCATCGCAACAGCCATTTTCACCTCATTGGCAAGTTTTCCCACTTGTGGTTTCAAATCTTTGGGGACATCCTTTAATCCTTCCAGGAGCTTTGGCAGTGCTCCGTTGCGACTCAGATACTTCACGCGCGCTTCTTCCAGTGTCTCCAGGTCATTGACCCCCTGAAGTGTCGCAAGAATCTCGTCACGCAATTTGTTGAGTTCTTCAATCATGGAAAATAATAGAAGCACGATAAGAAAAAAGGTCACGCACTTTCTCTAAAACCCTACCTGTTATCCCTGATGGTGCCCCATACAAAAAAAACCCGCTAAGGCGGGTTTTTTGCGGAATTTAAAGTAATTGGATTGTTCTCTCTCTGAGATGAGAATCGTTTTTGGAAACTTTATTCTCAAAGTCAGAGACAGGAGAGGGGCAAGCCATCAAGCTTTTGCGGTCTTTGCCGGCGCGGCTTTGACTTGGTCGACAATCGCTGCAAATGCCTGTGGCTCATTGACAGCCAAATCAGCCAAAACCTTGCGATCCAACTCGATCTTGAGGGTTTTCAAACCCTCAATAAAACGGCTGTAGCTGATTCCCGCAGCGCGCGTCGCCGCATTGATACGGGCGACCCAAAGATTGCGAAAATCACGCTTCTTGACTTTGCGATCACGATAAGACCATGTCTGACCTTTCATGACTGCATCTTTAGCGTAACGGAAAAGTTTGCTGCGGCGTCCGCGGAATCCTTTTGCTTTTTCCAGCACCCGTTTGCGGCGGGCCCGGCTTGCAGGGGCATTGGTTGCTCTTGCCATAATTTTATCCTCTTCTTTGTTTTTCTGAAATCAGATTTCTTTTGTTTGTTTTCTTCTTACACATCAAAAGGCAGGTTCGACTTGATACGATACTCATCCGTGTGATGGACGACAGCCGCTTTTGACAGACGGCTCTTTCTTTTCGCGCTTTTGCTGGCGAGAAGATGCCGCTTGCCGCTTTTGCGGCGTAAAATTTTACCTGTGCCTGTCACCTTGAATCTCTTGGCAACGGCTTTCTTTGTTTTTCGTCTGGCGATCGGACGGGGCATACGTTTCTTTCCTTTCCTTTTCTCTGGTAATTATTAAGTTTTGATTTTCTCAAAAGGACTATTCTTAAAATCTTTTTCCGCCGCGGACTTTTCACTGTCCATGCGTCGAACCACGACTTTTTCGATCACATTCTTGACCAGATCGTTATCGTCATGGTGTATTTCATGGTGCTCTTTCTTGAGTTTCTCACGCTGGTTTGCCGGCAACGGATTGTAGAACATCATGATGTTCCTCCCAATCGCTTTCGGCTCGGACTCCAGACTGCCAAACTCACTCAGATCCGTTTTAATCTGTGCCATCAGCCCCATTCCAATCTCCCTCTGGGACATCTCCCGGCGCCGGAGTTCCACGATCAGCTTGACCTTGTCCCCGTCTTCGAGGAATTCAATCGCGTGGTTGATCTTCGTCGTATAATCGTGCGAGGCGATATTAATGTGAAATTTCAGCTCTTTCACCTTCGAAACCGTTTGATGCTTTTTTGCATCCTTGAGTTTCTTCTCTTCCTCATACTTGTATTTGCCAAAATCAACGATTTTACAGACCGGAGGCTGTGCGTTGGGAGATATTTCCACCAGATCCACCCCTCTTTGATGGGCGAGCGTCAAGGCATCACGGGTATTCATGATACCCAGCATTTTCCCTTGATCGTCAATCACACGGACTTCAGGAACCCTGATTCTTCCATTCACTCGGGTCGAGAACTGGTTGTTATTTCTACGGAAATAACCCCGGCTATTGTTGTCTTTTATAACTTGTCTCCTTGTTGATTTCTTCAAATCCCCCTGCTCTTTTTTTAAAACCTGAGACAGGGACGAACCGCGCTTTATAATCAATCGTCCTTTCCACTGCAACTAAAAACTAAAAATATTCGTGTAATTGAGCTCAGGTTGAAATAAATAATTGACGCACACTCTCGTTCTTTATTTTTCAATCTGTAAATCACACCAACCCCTCAATACCGGGCACTATAACCCGGCGAGTATTTTTTTAGCGATCAATGGCCCTTCATAAATAAATCCGGTGTAAACTTGGAGCAGCGCGGCCCCGGCATCGAGCTTTTCTTGGGCATCATCCGCGGTAAAAATTCCCCCGGCGCCAATCACGGGCAATTTGCCCCCGGTGTGTTCGACGATGTAACGAATCACCTCGGTCGCCCTTGCCCGCAAGGGTTTCCCGCTCAAGCCCCCGCTCTCTCGCGCAATTTGCGCGTCGGGGCGCTGGAGCAAATGGCGCGTGATGGTGGTGTTCGTCGCGATGATTCCGCTGATGCCCTGCTCGTCCACCACTTCAAGAACCTGGTCAATTTGCTCCCACTCCAGATCGGGCGCGATTTTGACCAGAATGGGTTTGCCGCCGCCGAGTTCCCGGTTCTTCGCCTGCAAACCCGAAAATATCCGGCGCAAATGTTCCTTGTCCTGCAGCTCGCGCAGTCCGGGGGTATTCGGCGAACTCACATTGACCACGAAATAATCACCATATTCATAAAGAGCGGTGAATGAAAAAAGGTAATCCTCGGCGGCTTCCTCCAGCGGGGTCACCTTGCTTTTGCCGAGATTGATGCCCAGCGGAATCTTCCTCTGGAATCCCGTGCGCAATTTGCTTAACCGCCGCGCAATTTGCTCCGCGCCGTCATTGTTAAAGCCCATCCGGTTAATGACCGCACCGTCCTCGGGAATCCGGAAAAGTCGCGGGCGATCATTGCCGGGTTGCGCCTTGGCGGTCACGGTGCCGATTTCCACAAAGCCGAACCCCAATGCCTGCCAGGCGGGAATCGCCACGGCATTCTTGTCAAACCCCGCCGCCAGCCCGATCACGTTGGGAAATTTCAGCCCGAAAAGTTCCACGGGCCGCCCCCGGTCAGGCCGTGCAATATGCGCCACGAGTGATTGCATGACAAATGTCGGGCCGACAACCTCCATGAGCCGCATCACCCGATGATGCACCCGTTCAGGGTCTTGCAGGAAAAAAATCGGACGAATGATCTTTTCGTAAAACACACAGTTAAGCTATCAAAGTCGAACCTCTAATCAATCCCCATTTACATGAGTGTCTGCTCGCCCTGTGCGGAGTAACTCCGCTGCCATGAAAAGGAAGTTTCCTGCGTTTTTTTTCTCAATAAGACAATCGGTGTATGACAGGAGTATGGGAAAGCCCGTGCGAGGAGATTCCCAAAACCTTTTGTCGAGAAAGGGTAAAATCCGACGGGGATGGTTTTCACAATTTCATACACTCCCCCGGTTTGGCAAAACCGCAAAAATTCCCGGCACGCAAAGCCTCTGACGTGCGGGCCGAAAACCCGGATGGAGGAGGGCTGGATGCCTGCCAGCAACATCATTCGATTGTGAAAGCTCGCCAGATTGGGCACGGACAATATCAAATATCCGCCGGGCTTGATCACTCGGGCAATTTCATCCATGGGATGAAATATATTTTTCAA
>CAYTAI010000011.1:59863-62791 GCA_964435715.1 uncultured Verrucomicrobiota bacterium
AAAGAATCGATCGTGATCGGAAAATGTGTCTGCTTCGAGATTCACCTCGGACACCTGAATCCCGCGTTCTCTGGCCTCTTGGGCTTTTTGCGTGAAAATTTCTATCCCGTGCAATTTGCTCCCGGAAAATGGCTCCGAGTAACGGAGCAAATTGCTCCCGTCCCAGCATCCAATATCGAGTAACGCCGGATTTTTTGGAAGAACCCCGGACAAATCCGAGCAAATGACCGTAATGCGATCCTGCAACTCTTCGTGAATCTGCGAACACCGTTTGGACATGATGCGGGGAATCTAATCGACTCCCCGCTTATTCCCCAAGCAATTTTTTCAGCCGCGCAAGTTGCTCCTGCACCTTGGCGGTGTTTTTCTCGCGGTCTTGGGCGATTTGCGCAGTGTTTTGTTTCGGGGCGGCAACGATATTGCCCCCGAGATTTCCGGCGATTTTGGAGGTTCCACTGCCAACTGGCGCAATTTGCGCGGGCGCCTTGTCGGGGATTGTTTTGCCCGGAGCAATTTGCGCCGGGACACTGCCGGCGGGTTTTGCCACGGTCACCGTTGACCCGCCGCCACCGTAACTCATCACACCGGTTTGCAACTGCATGTCGTCCTGCAAATTGCGATGCGGTTTGATGCCCATGCCTTGGAGGACTCCGTGATAGGCTTTCACCGCTTCCTCCGGGGTGATTTGTCCGTCCACGATCAGGCGCAGGAATTGGATAAAGGCGAGTTGGTGCTCGGCCATGTTGATTTTGCGTCCAAAGAGCGCCACTCGCGCGCCGTATTTCTGCGCCTCGGCAATCAGTTTGAATGCGTCATAGGTGGTTCCTGCCCCTCCACCGAGGATTCCGGCGACAAGCTGGGGATCATAACTGACGAGTTCCTCCATGGCTTTGGGGCCATGATAAACAATTTTCAAAAATTGCGGACGTCCGGCGGAGGTCACTCCGGCGAGGGAACGAATGATCTGGTCATTGATGAAACTGCCCAACTTTTCATCAGACACCCCGGCATCAATATTGGGGTCGAAAACTTCGAGAAAATATTTGAACCCCTTGCGCTCGGCTTCCTCGCGGAATGTTTTGAAGGCGCAAAGCGAATATTTGTCACGATCCACGTCATTGGTGAATGTCACGGAGTAAAGTCCGAGATTCGCGCCGGTGACCTCCTCTTCGCCGCATTCGATCTTGCCGCACTGAATGTGGGCGATGGAGGCGGTGCGGAAGGGTTGCGAGGGTTGTTTGATATATTGACTGCCGCGCACGACCCAGATGTCCGTGGTGTCATTGGCGCGTGCGGCGGGGGTGATATGGGAGTTCCGGAATAACCCCTCTTTCATGGCGAGCTGCTCAATATTCGATGCGGACGCGAGCAAAATGTCCACCAGCCCCTGTTTAATCACCTCACGAATCTGCTGGCGATATTCCTCCAGCGATTTGAAATGCGCCTCACCCTTGGCATAAGCCTCAGGGGATTGCCCGGCCTTCGGCCCCGGCGCCGCGGCGCCAAATGCCATGTCCGCATCCTTTGCATCCGCGATGATGAATGCCTTGCTCGTGTGCGGATTCGCCCGGATTTCCGCCAGCTTTTGATCCAAAGATTTGTTCATAAAATTCCTAATGACTAATTTCTGTTTGTGCTTGGTTTAATTTTTTCAAAGCGTGATTGCGGGCATAAATAGCTGTGCCCAGAACCACTGCAAACGCCGTGAAAGCGGAAATTTCCCGGATAAACGGAATTGATGGCGGAAACGGCACTAAAAAATATCCAAACACAGCTGCCACAAACCCTGAAACTACTAGCAGAATAAAATTTCGGTTAATCACTTTTTTATCCAAGTTTACATTTGTGGTTGTATTTGTCTTTTGTATTTTCTGAAATTTCCGGTGCCCTATCCATAGAAAAATTATTGCTATAGACATCGTAATATAAAATATTAACCCCTTGCTAAATATTGATAGTCCCAACAGACAAGCGGCGGGGAAGAGGTATTTAAAAAAGCACTTTTCAATTTCCTTCTGTTTATTTTTACCTTCATCCATAAATCTGTGTCCATCTGCGTTCATCTGCGGTTAAAAACTACGCTTTGACCTTTGCCAGCGTGTCCTTGAGCGCCTTCGCCGAGGCTTGGAGACCGGTCAATTCCTTCGGCCAAAGCTCCACAACGACGCGTTTTTCCGCGCCGCCACGCCCCACCACGGTGGGAACACTCAGGCAAATGTCGCGAATGCCGTATTCCCCACGCAAATAGCTCGACACGGGCAGAATCGCCTTGCGATCGAGCGCGATGGCTTCGACGACTTCCTTGATCGCGACTCCAACGGCCCAGCCCGCGCCGCCCTTGCGGCTGATGACCTCGGCGCCACTGCCTTTGGTGCGCTCAAAAAGCTTCGTCTGCAGTTGCGGGGTCATGCCGGGGAAATTCGCCAGTGAAACCCCGTCCACGGTCGCGGTGGACCAAACGGGAATCATGGAGTCGCCGTGTTCACCCAAGATCAGGGCGCGAACCTGTGTCGCGGGCAGGTCGAGCTCCGCCGCGATGAGCGAGCAGAAGCGCGACGTGTCGAGCATGGTGCCCAACCCGATCACGCGGGATTCGGGCAGCCCGAGCTTTTGCAGCGCAAGTTGCGTAAGAATGTCCACGGGGTTGCTCACGACAAAAATGTAAGCGTCATCGCGCAGCCGGGCGGCTTTGAGGCTGTCGAGAATCTGGAGGAAAAGGGAAACATTGCGGTTGATGAGGTCGAGACGGGATTCGTCGGGTTTCCGGCGCAGCCCGGCGGTGATCACGATCATGTTGCACTGTGCAATTTGCTCGTAACCCCCGGCGGAGATTTTCTGGTCGGCGCAATAAGCCGAACCGTGCAGCAGGTCGAGAGCCTCCCCTTCCGCGGTGGCGGCATTCGCGTCGAGCAACACCATTTCTTTGAC
>CAYTAI010000012.1:0-16030 GCA_964435715.1 uncultured Verrucomicrobiota bacterium
TCGCTTTCGTCTATTAAAGAGGTATTTATGTCACGTATCGGAAATAAACAAATCCAACTTCCCAAGAATGTGAAAATCCAGATCGATGGAGGCCGTGTGCATGTTGAGGGCCCCAAAGGAAAACTGGCATACACCGTGCCGCGCCAGATTGCTGTCAAGATCGAAGGCACGACAGTGTCTCTGGTTCGCAACAATGAAACACGCGCTGTCAAAGCTTTGCATGGTCTTTCCCGGAGTTTGATCAATAACATGGTTGAGGGCGTCACGAATGGCTTTAAAAAAAGTCTTGAAATTAATGGCGTTGGATTCAAAGCAGCTGTCAAAGGCAAGGATCTTGATTTGAATGTGGGATTCTCACATCCCGTTTTATTGCCGATCCCTGAAGGTCTCAAAGTCGTGGTGACAGATAACACACAGATTGCCATCGAAGGTTTTGATAAACAAGTCGTCGGACAATTTGCCGCGGAAATCCGTTCGATTTATCCTCCTGAGCCGTACAAAGGCAAAGGAATCAAATATAAAGGTGAAATTATTCGTCGTAAGGCTGGAAAAACTGTCCAGTAATTCAAAGAGAGAGACTATAAAAAGGTTTAAAGATTATGGGTAAATTAAACACACCGAAAAAAGGTTGGACAGCGCGTGAACGTATCCACACACGGATTCGCCGGAAAGTAAAGGGAACCCAAGAGCGTCCTCGCTTTGCGGTGAATTTCTCGAATAAGAATATCCTCGTTCAAGTCATTGACGACGAGGCGGGAGTTACCTTGGCGGCGGCTTCCACGCTCGAAAAAAATTTGAAACAAAAGAACAAATCCTTGGCAAATGTGCAGACAGCCGAGTCACTGGGACGTCTGGCCGCCGAAAGGGCGATTGCCAAGAATGTGAAATCCGTCGTGTTCGATCGCGGCGGTTTTAAATATCATGGAAAAGTCAAGGCTTTGGCGGACGCCGCCCGTGCTGCAGGACTTCAATTCTAGAGGATTTCTATATATTATGAGCCAAGAAACAGCCACACAGGACAGAAGATCAGCAGGCCCGGGACGTCGTTCCCGTGACAATAATTCACGCCGTGATTCTTCACAAAGGAACGAAGAAAATCCGTTTATCGAAAAACTCGTGTATGTCAACCGTACAACCAAAGTGGTCAAAGGCGGACGGACATTCAGTTTTGCCGCGCTTGTCGTCGCCGGAGACGGGAAAGGCAAAGTGGGACAAGGATTTGGCAAAGCTAAAGAAGTCGGTGATGCCATTAAAAAAGCCACTGAAGTCGCCCGCCGCTCCATGATCGCGATTCCTTTGAACAATGCCTCGATTCCTCATGAGGTGAGCAGTGCTTATTGTGGAGGTCGCGTGATTTTGCGTCCAGCGTCTCCCGGTACCGGCGTTATTGCGGGTGGGGGAGTGCGTGCCGTCATGGAAGCCGTCGGCATTCGTGATATTCTCACCAAATCATTAGGTTCCAGCAATCCCAATAACGTGGTCAAAGCAACAATCAAAGCCCTCCAGGAATTGCGCTCCGCGCAATCCATCCGTCAATTGAGGGGAATTAAAACTGAATCGAACTAATCTCTTTCAACAAGGACACCAAGAATATGCGACTGCATACCATTAAACCACGCCCCGGCTCGAAACATCGTATCAAACGACTTGGTTGCGGTGAATCCAGCGGACACGGTAAAACAAGCGGCAAGGGACACAAAGGGCAAAAAGCCCGTTCAGGCGGCAGCATTCGTTTAGGATTTGAAGGCGGTCAGATGCCTTTGATCCGGCGTATTCCGAAACGTGGATTCAATAATACCGCTTTCCGTTACGTCTATTGTCCTGTGAATGTTTCATCTTTGGAGGTTTTCGAGTCAGGCAGTGTTGTGGATGTCATCACACTCAAGAACAAAGGTCTGGCATCGGGGACATTTGATTGTATCAAAATTCTGGGTAATGGCGAAATTACCAAAAAGCTCACAGTGAAAGCTCATAAATTCTCCGTTACAGCGCGCGAAAAAATCGAAAAGGCCGGTGGTACAGCCGAGGTCATCGCCCGCCGCCCTGAAAAAGTGGAAGCATAACGCCGGGTTATTTGTTCTATGCTATCTGCTTTTTATAATTCATTCAAAATTCCTGAGCTCCGCCAAAGGATTCTTTTTACCTTGGGCGTGATTGCGCTCGTGCGGCTCGGAGCGGCAATTCCGGCACCCGGCGTGAATGCTTCGGTGCTGGCACACTATTTTGAGCAGATCAATAATCAGGCGGGAAGTAGTGTGGTTGCACTTTTGAATGTGTTTAGCGGAGGAGCATTAGAGGCATGTGCCATATTTTCCCTGGGAATCATGCCTTATATAAGTGCATCGATCATATTACAGCTGCTGACGGCGGTTTACCCTCGACTGTCTAAAATTGCCCGTGAAGAAGGCGGACGCGCTAAAATCACCCAGTATACACGCTATTTGACTTTGGTTTTATGCATCTTTCAAGGAGTGTTGCTTGCTCACGGATTTGCCTACCCTCAATCCAATCCCTTTTTGCCGGGCATTGAGAGTACAATCCAGCAGTACGGTCCCCTTGTTGCGAATGCGGACTTTTTTTTCTACTTTACCTGCACACTCACACTGAGTGCGGGGACAATGCTGCTCATGTGGTTGGGAGAGCAGATTACTGAAAAAGGGATTGGCCAAGGGATTTCAATCATTATCGCAGTTGGCATCCTGGCTCAGCTCCCGGGGGCTATTACCCAATCATACCATTTCTTTTCCGAGCAATTCAATCCGGTTATTATTGGAATTTTACTTTTATTCCTTTTCGGTGTCATTGCCTCGATTGTGGCGGTCACTTCGGCTGAAAGAAAAGTGCCTGTGCAGTTTGCCAAGCGCATGGTCGGGCGGAAATTGTATGGTGGACAGACGACATTCATGCCCTTGAAAGTCAATTATGCAGGTGTGATGCCGATTATTTTTGCCCAAGCGATTCTGATGTTTCCGCAGACGCTTCTCATGGTGCCGGGATTGCAGAATTTGCCAGGATTCACAGATATCATGGCGATGATGAATCCGGGCACGGTCTTGCATGTGTTGATGTACGGGGTTCTGATTTTCTTTTTCTCATATTTCTGGGTTTCGACCCAGTTCAACCCGACACAAATCGCCGATGATTTGAAGAAAAATAGTGGTTATATCCCCGGAGTACGCCCTGGAAAACCCACAGCCGACTTTTTGGATTATACCATGACACGATTGACTTTGGCTGGGGCAGCCTTTTTGACGATTATTGCGATTTTACCGGAAATGGTGAATTACAATTTGAAAGTATCATTTCTTGTCGCTCAGTTTTTTGGTGGCACGAGTCTATTGATTTGTGTCGGTGTCGTATTGGATACGATGAGACAAGTGGAAACCCACTTGTTGCAGCGCCATTATGACGGTTTTTTGAAAAAAGGAAGACTCCGCAGCCGCCAGTCGTAAGGCAGGTCAAGATTGCCAGGAGCAACCAAACAAAGGTGACGGGACGATGATTCCAATCAAGAATGAGCGTGAAGTTCAATTCATGAGAGAATCATGCAAAGCGGCAGCATCAATCCGTGATCGTCTCGCCTCTGAAGTCAAGCCGGGTGTGACGACACGCCGGTTGGATGAGATGGCTCGAGACATGATTCAGGAAGCGGGCGGGACCAGTCCATTTCTCGGATACGGGCAACGGAAAAAGTTTCCGGGTCACATCTGTGTCTCGGTCAATGAGGAGGTCGTCCATGGAATCGGCGGGGATCGCCGTTTGCAACTCGGGGATATCGTCAAGCTGGATGTTGGAATCATTCTCAATGGATGGATCGGGGACACAGCGATTACGGTGCCTGTGGGAATGGTGTCCGCTGAGATCAATCATTTGATGCATGTCACGCTGAAAGCCCTCTATGAGGGAATCAGTCAGGCACGGCTCGGAAATCATGTCCATGACATTGGGGCGACAGTGGAACGGTATGTGTCGGGGCATAAATGTTCCGTGGTCAAAGAGTTTGTCGGTCACGGTGTGGGCAAGCGGTTGCATGAAGAGCCGCAGGTGCCAAATTTCGGCAAACCGAAAACAGGAGCCAAGCTCAAACCGGGCATGATTTTAGCCATCGAGCCAATGGTTAATCTCGGGACCGGGAATGTCAAAGTCCTGTCCGACGGCTGGACGGTGGTGACGCAGGATGGAAAACCATCAGCGCATTTTGAACATACCGTTTTGATTACGGAGGGTGAACCTGAGATATTGACATGGACCGAGAGAATGGCATTGAAATAGCGGGGTTGGTGAAAAAAGTCATCAGTGACCGTTTAGCGGATATTGAATTTCCAAATAAACACCGGATAATGGGTTTCATCTCACGGGATGATGAGGAAAACTATAAAAATAAGCTTGTGCATGGTGCACAGGTTGTTGTAATTTGTTCGCCTTTCGACTTTTCGAAAGGACGAATCATAAAAATAGAATGATAGAATCAGAATTATGAAAGTAAGACCATCAGTAAAAAGACTTTGTGAACATTGTAAAATCGTCCGGAGAAAGAACGTTGTCCGGGTGATTTGCAAAAACCCCAGACATAAACAGCGCCAAGGTTAATTCGAGGTAAATATGCCACGTATTTTAGGTATTGATATTCCCAACGATAAGCGAATCGAAGTATCGCTTACATACATCTATGGAATCGGCTTGAGCCGTTCCCAACTTATCCTCGAAGAGGCCGGAATTGATCCGAATCTCCGCGGTAAAGAACTCAGTGACGAGCAAATCGGAAAGGTGATCAGTGCGATCCAGAAGAACAGCTTTGTCGTTGAGGGAGATTTGCGCCGTGAACTCCAGCAGAATCTCAAGCGCCTTCAGGCGATCAATTGTTACCGCGGGATCCGTCACAAACGCGGGTTGCCTGTCCGTGGTCAGCGGACAAAATCAAATGCCCGTTCCCGTAAAGGTCCCCGTAAGACGGTGGGTGTCCAACGCAATCCGAATGCAAAAGCAGGCAAGGTCTAATTTTTGAAGGATAAAAAGGCAAACTATGGCAGACGAAAAGAAAACTAAAGAGGCGGCTAAACCGAGCGAGAAGGTTGCTTCGATTGAATTATTGGAAAACTTGAATCTCGATCCGAATGCTCCGGTGGAAAAGCCGAAGATCACCCGTGTCAAAGGCGCGAAAAATATCACGACAGGTGTCGCCCATATTCTGGCAACATTCAACAATACCATCGTAAGTTTCACCGATGTGTCCGGTAATATTTTATCATGGTGCAGTGCGGGCAAGTGTGGATTTAAAGGTTCACGCAAAAGCACGGCTTATGCCGCTCAGGTCGTCGCACAGGAAGCTTCCAAAGGAGCGATGTCCCACGGTGTGAAAGAATGTGAAGTTTGGGTCAAAGGTCCGGGATCGGGTCGAGAATCGGCCATTCGTGCGCTTCAAGCCATCGGACTGGAAATCACCATCATCAGGGATGTCACACCGGTTCCACACAATGGTTGCCGCCCGCGCAAGAAACGTCGTGTCTAAATTTTTTCAGGAGATATAAAATATTATGGGTCGTCTTTTAGGAGCAAAAACAAGAATCAGTCGCCGTTACGGCGTGGCACTCTTTGGACCAAGCAAAGCCTTGGAAAGGAAGAATTATCCTCCCGGAATTCATGGGCCAAAAGCAAAAAGAAAAACTTCCGATTACGGCAACTTGCTTGCCGAAAAACAAAAACTGCGTTTGCAGTACGGATTGATGGAAGGTCAATTCCGCCGCTTTTTCCAGCAGGCTAAAAAGGTTCGCGGTGTGACAGGCGCCACTTTCCTTCAATTGCTCGAAAGGCGTATTGATAATGTGACTTTCCGCGCGGGTTTTGCAACCTCGCGCCGTGGGGCACGTCAAATGGTTGTGCACGGACATATCCGGGTCAATGGTATCAAAGTCACCAGCCCTTCTTATATCGTCAAAGCCGGTGACACCATCGAGGTGAAGGATAAACCCGGTAGCCGTCAGTTGGCCCAGAAGAATATCGATGTGGCCTCGCTACAGCCGACTCCTGAATGGATCACTGTGGACAAAGAAAAATTCAAGGGTGTGGTTAATCGTATCCCGACCCGTGAAGACATTCAAGTCAACGTCAATGAACAATTGGTCGTTGAGTTCTATTCACGCTAAACTTTTTTTAACACCTGTTTTTACAGGGAGCTTTATAATCATTTATGCTGTTGGTCCCGTCTTCAAGGCTCCCGGACGGGGAAACCCAGCAAAAGGAGTAGTGAATTATGCCAGTCCGTTTAGGTCGTTTTGAAATGCCAAAGCGTCTCGTCAAAGAAGATGAGAATGCCGCGGAAATCTACGCAAAATTTGTCGCCGAACCCTTCGAGGCGGGTTACGGTCACACCATAGGGAATTCCCTGCGCCGCGTGTTGCTTTCGTCTCTTGAAGGAGCGTCGATTGTCAATGCCAAGATCGAAGGAGCGCAACATGAGTTTTGCACAGTCCCCGGTGTGGTAGAGGATGTGGTGGAAATTATTCTCAATCTCAAAAAAGTTCTTTTCTTGATTCATGATCGTGAAGTCAAGAAGGTGACGATCTCCGTGAATAAAGAAGGGGAGGTCACAGCGGCTGATATCCAATGCCCTTCCAATATTGAAGTCGTCAATCCTCACCAACACATTTGCACGCTTGACCGCAAACAAAAGTTTGAAGCTGAGTTCGAAGTCCGTGTCGGACGCGGTTACATGAGTGCGGATGAAAATAAGTTTTTTGATATGCCCATCGGGGTCATTCCTGTGGACGCCCTGTTTTCACCGGTTCGCAAGGTCAAATACAATGTGGAAAATTGTCGTGTGGGCCAAAGAACCGATTATGATAAAGTCATTGTCGAGATATGGACAGACGGACGGATTACTCCTGAGGACGCTCTCACACAGTCATCGGCCATCCTTCGTCATCACTTGGACGTGTTTGTCGATTATAACAATACCGAAATCGAGTTTGAAGAAGCATCCGCTCCGGCATCAGAAGAAGAGAACAAGCTCAAGAAGCTTCTCATGATGAGTGTCAATGAGATCGAACTCTCTGTCCGCGCGGCAAATTGCTTGAATAACGCGAACATTACCACTGTCGGACAGTTGGCGATGAAGAGTGAGGCTGAGATGCTGAAATACCGTAACTTTGGTAAAAAGTCTTTGAATGAAATCAAAGATAAACTCAAAGAGTTGCAACTGGGCCTGGGAATGAAATTCGACAACACCCTTGTCGAGGCCATCAATGCAGCGACGACGGGGCAACAAAGATAATCTTTAAGTAGGAATGTTATGAGACACCGTATCGGAACAGTCCGCTTGGGACGTAAATCCAAGCACCGTGAGGCGATGCTGGCGAATATGATTGCCAGTTTGATCGAGCATGGCCGTATCAAGACAACCTTGGCGAAAGCCAAAGCTGCAAAACCGTTGGCCGAAAGGCTTGTGACAATTGCGAAAAAGGGCACTTTGCATAGCCGCCGCTTGGCTGTGAGCCGTCTCCAAGGAAAAGAAAAGGTTGTGGCAAAGCTTTTCACTGAGGTCGTGCCAAAACAGGCAGATCGTAAGGGTGGATATACCCGTATCATCAAGATCGGACCACGGAATAGTGACGCTGCAGAGATGGCTTTTTTGGAATTTGTCGAAGTCGCTGGTACTGCTGCCTCCGACATTGATCCGCTCAAAGAGATCGAGAAAAAGTCAAAAGCTTCCGCTAAAAGCGACGAAACCAAGTAATCGTTTTGATGATTCAACGCCTTGCCTGTCCAGGAAAGGCGTTGAATTTTCTTTTTGAATTTCTCTCGGGCAGACTGTATTATATTTTTCTTTCAATGCCAGAGTAGCTCAGTCGGTAGAGCAGAGGACTCATAAGCCTTTGGTCGGGGGTTCAAATCCCTCCTCTGGTACCATATTTTACCTCTTTTACGGATGCGTAGCTCAGTCGGTAGAGCAGTTGACTCTTAATCAATTGGTCCCTGGTTCGAACCCAGGCGCATCCACCATGAAAATACCTTTTTATCTTTTTTTTATCTAACCTAGAATCGTATTTGGGTCTATTTTCAGAGTCTCCAGATTCAGCCCGCATCTTGATGATATTCCATCGAAGGGTCATGTCTATTTTTTGTTTTTTTGAATTTCGGTGATTTCTGAATATTTTCTATTTTTATCTGCTAAAAAGGACTCAAAACACTCCATTTAACAGATTTGAGCTGCCGTTTAGATAAGGTTTTTCGACCCAAAGCTTTTGTTGTGAGAATATGTGCGCGTGAAAGGGGTACACCCAACATACACCTGACACAAACAAGTTCGAAGAACTCATTTTACCTGATAACGAGTTCATTTCGATAAATCGCAACAAGACTAAGGGAGATCGAAATTATGAAAACAATCAGTAAAACAGTCATTTCAATGGTTTTGGCAAGTTATCTGGCAACGCCCAGCCTGGTCTTTGCTTTACCCCAAGGCGGGGTAGTCACACACGGCCAGGCAAATATGGATTACAACGGTAGTAATCTGAATATCCATCAATTGACTGACCGGGCGGTGATTAACTGGGAAGGTTTTAATATTTCCGCTCATGAGATGGCACAATTCATTCAGCCAGGTTCCAGTTCAGCAGTCTTGAACCGAGTCGTGGGAGGTTCGATCTCCGATATTCAGGGCGCATTAAAAGCTAACGGAAACGTATTTGTCATTAACCCAAATGGAATTGTGATCGGGGCAAATGCGGTTATTGACGTAAACAGCTTTGTTGGATCTACAAAAGACCTTGATAATAATGAGTTTATGAATGGTGGTGATTTGAATTTCAAGGGGAATTCAGATGCCGGTATCGTCAACCACGGAACAATTAAGGCGAGTGGGGGAGATATTTTTCTGATCGCGCGCACGATTGAAAATACCGGTAAACTCGAAGCTAAAAATGGTACGGTTGGTGCCGCTGCCACAGATGGCAATGTTTTATTGAAAAGTGCTGGAACGGAAAGACTCTTTATTCAAACAGAAACAGGTAAAAAGTTGGCCGATGGGCAAATTGCTCTGGACAATAAAGGGGTGATTGAGTCGATCAATGCAGAGTTAAAGGCTTACAGTGGAAATCCTTATGCAATGGCCATTAAAAATAGTGGTCGTATTTCCGCAACAGATATTACACAAAAAGGTGGAAGAATCCTGCTGCAAGCAGTTGGTAAAGATGAGACTGTCATCAATAGTGGGGTTCTTGAGGCGAAAGGCACCAAAGGCGGGGAGATTAAAGTTTTAGGTGACAAGGTTGGACTTACTGAAAATGCTGTTGTGGATGCCAGTGGAAAAAATGGGGGAGGCAAAATTAATATTGGCGGTGGATTCCAAGGCAAAGATGATTCGATCCAGAATGCCACGATAACATATGTCGGCAAAGACGTTCAAATCAAGGCAGATGCAGAGGAATCAGGAAATGGAGGAGACATTGTTGTCTGGGCGGATGATACGACAAGATTTGCCGCAACAGTGACTGCCAAGGGGGGGCTTCTCGCTGGAAATGGTGGGAATGTCGAAGTATCCGGAAAGCGTCACTTGGATTTCCAGGGTAAGGTGGACCTGACCGCAGTCAATGGTGAGATTGGCACCCTCTTGCTCGATCCAACGACGATTTACATCAATGATAACCCCACAGATTCGATAGCATTCACAGGTGTTAATCCGGTATTCGCGGCTGGTTCTGGCATTTCCACTATTAATGCCACAGATTTGGTCAACGCGCTGCAAACCGCAAGTATTGTAATTCATACGAGCGGGACCGGTGGCAATGGCAACATCTATGTACAAAGCAACCTTGAGTTTGGGCAGAGCGGTGCTGTGGGGAGTCTGGCTCTCTTGGCACATAACCACATTGTGATCGGTTCGGCAAGCACCACAGACTTTGTTTACATTGATGCGGGCGGCACATCCATCACTCTGATTGCGGGATGGGATGGAGACCTTTCCTCAACAGGAATCAACTCTAAATCGCAGTATGGCAATAATGGGGGTTCTGTTTATCTCGGATTGGATGAGTTAGGAAACGACTTTCAGTATGGCGCACTCATCGTTGGCAATCTTGTCAATATCTATGGTCATGATCTTGTGATTGCCGGAAATGATGGGAAAAATGGTGTATTCGGCAATAATCTATTTGTCGCCCTGAATAATGATTTGATCATCAAACACACTGATGTAGCGGATATTCGACTCGGAGCAAGAACGGGAGATGCTCATATTAATGTAGAGCGTAATTTTATTGTGAATTCCACAATACATTCCACATCGATCTTTGCTGATGGGCGTAACACCATCCGTGTCGGAAATGATTTTATTGTCGATGGCGATAGAGCCCCTGTGGATATTATCGGAGGAAAAGGATTGGATATCACAGTTGGCAATGATTTCAAGGTTGGATTGAATTCAGGTGCCGACATAAATATTTCCGCAAATGTTGATCCGAGCTATAGCTCTTTTCTCAAAATTGCAGTTTTGAATGATTTTATCGTGGAAGCTTTGTCCAGTGTTGTGAGCATAGGCAACAGTATTCAAAACACACTCATCATGAGTGGTGGTTCGATTGACTTTTCCGGCAATACATATGTTTACGGTGGTGGTAATGGATCAGGCGTCACCATGGTTGCATCCGGTGATATCACACTGTCACGACCGATTGACACGGCTGGAGGTAAAGGCGGTGGCGGTGGGTTCATTTATGTGGAAGCGGATGGTGAGGGATTCAAACTTTCTGAATTTTCCACAGATTTCTTTGTCCCAACATCACTGAACGTGACAAAAGTCACTGAAAGTGACGGGTTTGGCGGGTTTAAAGTCAGTACGGGCGGGGCGTACACAGCTTTGAATACTTCGTTTTCTGATCTTCAAGATCTCTCGGGAATCTATTTTCTGACCCAGAATGAGAATATTTTTCTGAAATCCGCGGATAAATTCCTCGACGGCAGTGATGTGAAGCTCACCTTGGGGACAGGATTCAATGAACTCGATATTCTCACGGAAAATGGCGAGATCGTCGTCGGTCAATATGATGCCGGCAAAGCTTCTGGAGCATTTGCAGAAATTTATATTTCTCAAACAGCGGGTGATACTCCCAAGCTCACAAATACCCCGGGCTTGAATCCAAGTAAGAATGGATTGCAAAGCAAACTTGGCCGGATCACTGTTGAAGCGACCAAAGGCATTGAAATTCTCCGGAGTGTTTTTTCTGTCGACGGAGTGGTGTCAGTCAGTCTGCGCGATAACAATACCAGTGGTGATATTCTGATTGGATATGATAAGAGTGGAAAAGTTTCAGATTCACATGTTGATGTCGCCTCGGGAAGCCAGGAGACCTGGGTGCTGAATGAAAACGGGAATATCTTTGTGGGCAGCGAGGATGGCATTTACGCGGCAACGATCGGGAACGGGCATGAAGAAGTCGGCCGTCAAGGTGGAAATATCTATGTGACTGCTTTGACCGGTGACATTCATGTCACTGGGGGTAAAGGTTCCCGTGGTCATGCGCAAATCGGTCATGGCACATTCGCTAGCGGGATTATTCCCCAGGACTTTGCCGATATTTTTGTCAATGCACGGAATGGTTCTGTCAATGTGATCGGAGGATCCGGGGCTGCGAATTATGCATTAATCGGTCATGTCCCGTCGATGACCCGGGGATTGCAACCTCAAGGGGGCGGGGTGGAAGTCAATGCCGGATATAATATCAATATATTTGGAGGAAGCGACGTTGATGCAGGAGCCGCAATTATTGGACGAACATTTGTCAATGTCATCTCCCAAGGCAATATCGATATGCTGGGCGGAACAGATGATGGGGCTCGTGCCGCGATCATATCAGGCAATGGAATGGTTGTCTTTGCAGCGGACACACTGACGATGGACGCTGGTTTGAATGGACAAAATACAGGTGCAATTATTGAGTCCCTCGGTAATGGATTCACCCCTTTTCAAGACCAATATGTCTTTGCAGGACGCATGAACCTGGCGACCCGCACGGATGGTTATCAAACCACAGATGGTCTGGTGGAAATCATTAAACGATACAGGGATGGTTCTGTCCCATATCCACTGGGTGGACAGTATATTGGAACATTCGGTGATATGAATATCGGTGGAGGGAATCGCGGGTTGGGTGTGAGTATTCAAGCCGAAGGAAATCAGCATATCATGGTTCAAGGTGATTTGAATGTTCAAGCAGCCGACGGGCAAGTGGTTCTCATTAATGCACATTCCCAAATCGATCTGATTGGGAATCATGTCACCGGAAACCAGTTAATCGAAGTTGTCGGAAACGCCACATTTGCGGCAAATGATGATCCTGCCACCGTCGGACAAGGTGCGGTTGTTTTCCTCGGTGCCGTTGGAAAGGATATCGTGGGCACATCGACAATCAAATCGACAGGAAACGTGACATTCGATAATGGCAACGGAGGCTTGGGGATCGCGGGATTTGCTGTCATGCCTCTTTTCAATAACACATCAGATATTCTCGGATCAGTGATTATTCAGGCTTCTGGCGACATCACCCTTTCAAGCGGATTCTCGACAGAGATATCCGCCCCTGTCACAGGATGGACTGATGCCTTGCAGGTTACTGGAAAAAATCTGCACCAAGATGCATTCATCGCGATCGTGGCTGATATGGGCTTTGATGCGGGGAATGCCCTCTTTGGAAGTTTTACTCCTCCAGTCTCGCCGAATCCATTTGCTCCAGTCACTAAAGCCAAAGACGGTATGGGCGGGGTCAAAGTCAATACAGGACACTTGAATTCCGGAATCGAAATCAAAACCAGCTCCGGTAGTATATTCGTCTTTTCAGCGGATAAAAACACAGACGGGACTTGGGCGAATCTGAATGTGAACGATAAGAGCGTGAATGGAGCCATGAGTCTGACAACAGACGGAATGGGCAAGGCCGATGGGGATATTTCCGTGGCTGGATTCCATGATATTGAAATCAATAATCTGACATGGGGTAAAAATGTTCTCTATGCTGCTTGGAATGATCTTACCATTAATGCCACCGGGCGTGTGCTTGGCAGCGAGAAGGTCACTATCATTGTCGATGAACAGTCGGGTGCTGCTGCTGGAAGTGGTTGGTTTCGCAACTTCAACAATGTTGATGGTGTCGATACGCTCAATCCAAATAAAGATATCGCGATTTATGCGGTAACCGGTCCTGGAGCCGAAGCAGGGTTCGATGCCGGTCCGAGCCAGGTTATCCTCGGAAATCTTGCCGGCTTGGTGGAAAGCTGGGACGCGGCGCCCTATGGTGGATCAAGCTTGAATCATAAGTTCAACACATCCTATCAACAAGGGGGTGCTTATCATCCGGTTGCCCACGGGACAGGCTATCAAGCTTATCTTGCCGGCAATGGATTAACAGGCAGCCCTGTCATTTGGTACAAACAGATTCTGAATATTTTGAATCCAGTTATTGATGAACCATCGACTGTTGCGGATGCCAAAGGAAGTGAGATATTTGTTGTTAATGACGAACTTGATGAGATTCTCCGTGGTCGCGATGGGGAAGACCAAATCGAATGGGTTTGGAAAAAGAAATTTGGTGTGAAATACAGCGAACGGTATTTGACCGAGAAAGCGATCCAGGAAGTTCAATTCAAGAACAGTCAACAAATGGTGAATCTTTTCTTGGATAAATCAGCGGCATTTTCAAATACTGACCTTTACATCAGCCGTGGAGCCACAAAGGCTCAGATGAGAGCTCAGAGAGAGACCTCTATGGGAATTTCTCAATAAAAAATATCAGTGTGTGTCATGGAGTGTGACGCACATTGATATCCTGGGTAAAAATTTATATAGTAATCCAAACAAGTATCTGATTATGAATATGATATGATGTTTTTTTGATGAATCATAAATATTCATAATGAATTAACATTTAAGTCTTTAGACTATATAAATCATGATAATACCATACCACTCAAAATCTAATTATAGCCGCTTGCGTAATAATTTTGGATTTATAACTGGTGAATGTCATAATTCCGGGAGATTTGTATGGCACGATTTATGCCGCACAAATCAAAAGTCAAAATCATCACTCATTTTACAAGGGAATGATTATCAAAAACAAAACAATTGATTTTACACAATAATGTGTTTAAATACCAAAAAAATCAACATCTTGAAAACAATTTGAAGTTATTATCTAACTGGGGAAAATATGAATAAAAATATATTTTGTATTATCAGCTTGTCACTCATGACAGCACTGGGGAATGCTCAAAACTTTGAGCAGCCATACAAACCGACTGATCCATTTTCTCGTGTGGCTCCTCAAGAAGTACCACATGAACGCCCCCAAATCAATCTGCCTGATGTGAAAAGTGAACGTCTCATGCCGGGTGGAGATCAGGTGATCTTAAGATCACTGAAGGGAATTGTGATATTTGGTTCTCCAAATGATGCCAAAAACACCAATGTCAAGAATATGACAGGTGTGCAAGTGATTAATAATGAGCTTGCGAGCTCTGACCCGGAATTGATCAATATGTACAATTCAAATTTTATCGGGAAAGCATTGACTCGCGATTCTCTGAATCAATTGATCTTGGATACCATTCAGCATTTCCGCAAACGGGATATGCCTCTGGTGGATGCCTATACTCCGGAGCAGGACATTACCGATGGTGTGTTGAAGATTATTGTTATTAACTCCCGTTTGGGTGAAGTGAAAGTAAAAGGGAACCGCTATTTCAGCACAAAATCACTCATGGGATATATTCGCTACAAGCCTAATGACTACATTCGCAGTACGACCCTGATCAATGATTTGAGCTGGATCAATGAAAATCCTTTTAGAAGTGTGGATGCGATCTACGAGCCCGGCAGCACGGAAGGAACAACGGATATTGTGCTGATGACCCGTGACCGTAACCCCTGGCGCTTTTACTCGGGGGTGGAAGATACCGGTACCCCGAATACAGGAAATTGGCGTTGGTTTGCAGGCTTCAACTGGGGAAATGTTTGGGGGCTGAGTCATGAGCTCTCATACCAATACACGACAGATACCTTCTTTGAATATACCGAGTCTCATTCAATGAGTTATCTGGTTCCATTGCCTTGGCATCATAAACTCAATCTATTTGGCAGTTATGGCACATCAAATCCTGATGTGGGTCCCTTCTTCAGACTTGATGGCGAAAGCTACAGTGCAAGTATGAGATATATCATCCCGATTGGAAATTTGACTGGCAATTTTCTCCATGAGTTTGTCGTCGGTCTGGATTATAAATTCAGCAACAGCGATCTTTTCTTTGGTGAATTTGTCCAAACAACACCGCAAGAAGTCGCCCAGACCGTCTGGGGCTACAATGCGGGTTTGACCGATGAATATGGACGGACATCGCTCCGAACCCAGCTTTTTTGGCAGCCGGGTGGGATCGCCGACTACGACAATACTTTTTATTATCAAACGCCAACCACAGGGATTAATCAAGAGTATGTCTATGGCAATGTATCATTGACACGTTTGACCAAAATCGGAAAGGCTGATGATGATAACCCGTGGAATTCCATCGCCCGTGTCTCATGGCAGGGGACCACGAGCAATTTGCCCGGGACTGAGAAGTTTGGGGCGGGTGGTTACGCTAGTGTGCGCGGGTATGCCGAGGGAGCAGTGACCGGTGACCAGGGTGTTTCCGGGAGTATAGAGCTCAGGACTCCCTCTGTGAGCCCCGGGGATTTTCTGGAGTTTAACAGAGCATCTGACAGGCTCGTTTTCCTGGCATTCCTGGATGCCGCCCATGTTGAGATTCATGAGTTCATGGCGTCCACAGTTCCACCCCGCAGTTCCTTTGATCTGATGAGTGCTGGAGCGGGACTCCGTTACACTGTGGGTTCAAATTTCAGTTTGAGATTCGACTACGGATGGCAGTTGCTCAATCCGATGACCGGACCTGTGTCAGACCCCGGTCAGCGGATGTATCAAAGCCGCGGGCATGTGGGGTGCGTGATTTCATTCTAAGAACCGGACTCATCATTAATTCTTGAGGG
>CAYTAI010000012.1:16048-18069 GCA_964435715.1 uncultured Verrucomicrobiota bacterium
GGGGCACTTTTTCAGGAAGAGTGCAGTCATGGAATAGTTTCTTGCTTAGATACCTGGCATTTGCTAATTCATTTTTGTACATGGACAAAGAATACATATCGGCAGTGATTGTTGATGATGAGGCCGCGGCTCGTAAAGAGTTGAAGTACCTGCTGACATCTCATCCGATTGTGCAGGTCGTGGGAGAGGCGGATTCTATAGAAGATGCGGTCAGAGTAGTGACATTGTCAAATCCTGATGTTGTTTTTCTTGACATAGACATTGCCGGGGAGTCCGGTTTTAACCTTCTTTCGAAGATCAGCAGCGATATTAGCATTATTTTTGTAACAGCTTACAATAAGTTTGCGATCAGGGCTTTTGAGGTGAATGCGTTGGATTATTTGACCAAGCCAGTCAGTGCGAAACGTTTGGCGACGTCGATTGAACGCCTGAGCTCACCGGTTGTGGAAGAAAAAGGGAAAGCCCCTTCTTTCCAGGAGGACGATGAGGCTTTTGTCGCTTTGGAAGGCGGTGCGAAATTCATTAAAGTCAGCACCATTTTGTCCCTGAAGGCTTGCGGGAATTACTCGGAAGTCCAGACCATTGATGGTAAAAATTATCTGACCTACAAGGCACTTTCATCTTGGGAAGAGCAGTTGCCAGCAGATATTTTCGTCCGTATCCACCGCTCGACAATCATTAATCTCAAAGCT
Organism: uncultured Verrucomicrobiota bacterium; assembly: GCA_964435715.1. Taxonomy (GTDB): domain Bacteria; phylum Verrucomicrobiota; class Verrucomicrobiia; order JAWXBN01; family JAWXBN01; genus JAWXBN01. The sequence continues at coordinate 16,741 of CAYTAI010000012.1, forward strand.
GTCAAACGCCTGGAAAGATTGGACTCCGGCGAAGTCGCCTTGTATGTCGACAAGTTTGAGGAACCCTTTATCGTAAGTCGTCGTCGAGTTTCATTTCTGAAAGAGAAAATCTCCAATCTCTAGCTCACTTTAGCCTGTTTTCCGCTTCTTGAATCATTGTTTGGAGAATTTTTGGTAAGTTGGGTTCCAAACTACTTCTTTCATTACCATTCCACCCACTCACAAGGTTTGGTCTTCCGCTCGTATAATGATTTTTGAGGTTGTCCTTCGTTCAGTCTAAATTCTCCTCAAGCACACGAACTGTGCCCATTTTTCCGACAGTTATGATTCAGCTGTGATGCCGACATAATTTTTCAAAGGGAAATGAAAAATTTTCGAGAAGCTGGAAAGAGGATTGAAGAGTCCTTTTTCCACGATAAATCAACTCAAGACTAAGGGGTGGACTATATGAAAACCATATCAAAAATCGTTTTGGCATGTTATCTGAGCAGCATGCTTGCTTTGCCGCAGACCATTTGGGCATTGCCTCAGGGGGGGGTGGTGACCCACGGGAATGCGAATTTCAATTATAACGGCAATGAACTCCATCTGAATCAGGGCTCGGATCGGGCGGTGATCAACTGGCAGGAGTTCAATATCGGGGCGGAGCAAATGGCTCAATTTCACCAGCCGTCGTCCAGTGCGGCTGTATTAAACCGCGTGGTGGGCGGGAGCTTGTCGGACATCCAAGGGGCTTTGCGGGCGAATGGGAATGTCTTTGTGATCAATCCAGCGGGTATTGTGGTGGGTGCGAATGCGACGATTGATGTGAATGGGTTGGTTTTATCAACCAAAGATGTCATGGACAGTGACTTTTTGGCTGGGGGAGACATGAATTTCTTTGGTGAGAGCGACAAAGCGATTGTCAATGCTGGTAAAATCAATGCCGTCAATGGCGATGTCTTCTTGATTGCCCGTCAAATCGTCAATGAGGAAACCGGCGAGCTGAAAGCGAAAAATGGAACCGTCGGCATGGCGGCGACCAGTGGCAATGTCGTCTTGAAGTCCGCCGGTCAGGAACGTATTTCAATTCAAACAAATACCGGTAAAAAGTTGGCAACCGGTGAAATTGCATTGGATAACCGCGGTGTGATTGAGGCGGTTCAAGCAGAGTTAAAAGCTTACAGTGGAAATGTTTATGCGTTAGCTATTAAAAATTCTGGACGGATTACGGCGACAGGTGTGGCTCAGAAAAATGGCCGGATTTTATTGACCTCAGAAGGGGGAGATATTGAGCTAGGCGGGCAGTTAACAGCAAAGAATGCGGATAAAAGTGGTGGAAAAGTCAAT
>CAYTAI010000012.1:18109-38130 GCA_964435715.1 uncultured Verrucomicrobiota bacterium
AAAAAGCGACTCCGGACTCGAAATCGACCCTGATTGTAAAAGGGAAAGTCGATGTGAAAGGCGAAGAAGGCAAGGGAGGAACTGTTTCCATGACAGCTGAGCAAGTTGCTCTGATTTTGGATGCGGCAATCGATGCCAGCGGTCGGGAGGGTGGTGGTGAGGTTTATGTCGGTGGTGATTTGCAGGGGAAAGAATCTGATCAAGTCGCATTTAATGCTCAAAGAGTCTATGTCGATGCGGGTGCGACGATCAATGCAGACGCTTTGGAGACTGGTAACGGGGGAAAAGTCATTGTCTGGTCTGATGATGCGACCTGGTTCTACGGCAATATCACTGCACGCGGAGGACAAATCTCAGGGGATGGAGGTTTTGCCGAGGTTTCGGGTCAAAACTACTTGGATTATGCAGGATTTGCGGATTTGACAGCTTTTAACGGAAATACGGGCGAATTGCTCCTGGATCCGATGAATATCACCATTATTTCCGGTGCTCCACAGGTCGGACTGATCGGCGGGGGCACATTTGTTGGTTCATTTTTTACGAATGCCACAGCCGCCAATAGCACCATGACCTGGGGCACGATCACAAATCAACTGACAGGAGCCAACGTCATTATCAGCACAAAATCCACAGGTAATGGTGCCGGCGATATCACAATTCAGAATGGAATCACCTATAACAGCACTCGTAATCTGACATTTTTAGCTGACCGGCATATCAACCTCAATGCCGGTGCAAATATTACAAATAACGGAAGCGGCAGTCTGGGGTTTGTTGCAGGATGGGATTCCTCCGCGGGGGCGAGTGCATCATCGCCATGGGCAGCTCCGATTTCCAATACCTCGACTGATTTGAATTTGAATGGCGCCATATTCTTGGCGAGCGGAATTCTTTATGGCCGTTCAGGGCGCGACATCAATCTGGGTGTCGTGGATGTTGCAACCATCAATGCCCGTTCAGGAAGGAATCTGAATATCAATCAGGATATTACCCTTCGTGGCGGACTTGCAACTTCCTTTCTTTTTGGGGGGAATAACGGGTCTGGAGTTTCAATTTCGACTCCGGTTGCATCCACAAGCGGTCAAATCAATATTAATGGCAATCGGAGAATCACCATGGGACAAAATTTAAATCTGGAAATGTCATCAGGAAATACAGGTTCCCCGAATCATCTTGGGTCAAACTTGGTTTTCCGTTATTTGGATGACAGCACCGCTGATTTTATCAACTCACTGAGGGTCTATGGCTTTCAGGATGTGAATTTGTCCTTTCAAAAAACAAATGGTCAAGCCGATGATATCCGTGCGACGGGCACGATAGATATCCGTGTCCGCGGGAATTTGACGGTGGATGAGAATATCGAAGCTAACTCATTGACACTCTGGGCGGGGATTGTTCCTGGTGGATCAGAATTCACTCAGATAACAGCAGGGTCTGGTCGTATCATTTTTAGTGGTCATCGTGAATTCAGGGCGGGTACTGGCGGGATCACGCTTCATTCGGCGAGTGATAATGGTGTTCGCACTGATATCAACGGGAATGTGAGTTTAATCTACAAGGATGGCGATAGTAGCATGACGAATTTTGGAGCCGTTTCGATTCAAGGCTTCAAAGATATTGATTTCTTGGTCAAAAAGTCAGACGGAACGATTGATTCTCTCTTGAATGCCAACTCAGTGACCATTGCAGGAACAGGCAATGTCAGAATTAATGAGGACATTCGAACATCTGCAAATGGTGGAGTTACACTCCTCGCAGGAGTACCGGTATTTCAGACGGGCACTTTTGCCAGAGATGCGGCGGATTCCACTTCGCGGTTGATTCTGGAGGGACAGTCGGGAGCACCTCTTCATATTACCAGTGGTAGTGGGAATTTGGTTATTGGAGGTGGACACCCCAATCAGGTCTTGAGACCTGATTTGACAGGAAACGAAGTCAGATTCTTTTATGCGAACCCCGCACAAACATTTGGAAATGTGAATATTCAGGGTTTCAATAATGTCGATTTAGCCATTGGGAACACCGGGAATGATGATCTGAGGTCATCAGCTACAGTCACCATCGCCGCGCGCGGGATACTCAATATTGATGAAGATATCTTTGCCGGAGGAGGATTGACTCTCATTGGTGGTGCACCCTCGGTGAATAGTGGATACACCGATGAGTTTGTCGCCAATTCTTTCTCCGGTAAAATTGTGTTTTCCGGACAGAGAACACTGGCTGCCGGAACGGGTGCTGTCCGGATCAACTCAGGTCGTTACGGCAATGAAAGGAGTGACTTTGTGTCGCAAGGGGCGAATTCTGTCCGATTGATGTATAGCAGTCCTCAGAATCAGTTTGCCGGTCTTGATATTGCAGGATTCCGTGATATTGACTTTGACGTGGTTGACTCCAATGGGGTTAAACAAGATATCACATCGACTGGATCAATTGCTTTGGCAGCAGAGCGACTCTTGATTCTTGATGAGGATATTAATGCTCTGAGAACTAGCGGGACGATTAATACAACAAGGTTATTTGGCGGACGTGCATTCCACAGTGGAACCGCCGCGAATGCGGCCGCAAATGCGGCATCTTCTCTGAATGGGCAAGTGATTTTTGTCGGGGATAGAAAATACAACTCGAATCGTGATGGATTAACGATTGGTTCAGGTGAGTTTAATGGTACACGGGCTGATTTGAATAATCTTTCAATAAACCATAACCCCGTAAACCCTCCATTATTGAATCTTGAAATCGCCGGATTTGATGATGTGGTGATTAAATCTGATCAGATAAATGATATTCTTAATTTTTCATCCAGAGTGGGGATCAACGCTTTTGGAGATATCGAGTTTCGTAATACTGTTAGGACTTCAGGTCCAGAAATGAGATTAACGGGAAATTCGGTGAATACAATCGGGACCGCTTATCTCGGAGCAGAAAATCTCTTTACGTTGAATCTCAGGCATTCTGCACAGGATAACAAGAGGCAGTTCAGTTTTATCAATACAGAAATCGACCGCCTGTCAATCGGGGGGAGTATGGGCGGGTTATTGGTAATTAATGAAAAAGACAATATTAACTTGGGAACCATAAACTTTGCCGAGGGCGATGTGATCATTAATGCCCGTGGTGATATCATCCAGACGTCTGCCACAATCACTGGCGGGAAAGGAAATCTTACTCTGCGGGCTGATGCCCAATTTGGAGAGGTTTTCACAGGCACGGATGTTGAGAGGGTGAATCTCAATGATCTCTTTGACAATCAAATCCTAGCTGATTCGGCAACAACAGGAACAGGCGGAGATGGCACAGGCGTCTTTTTTGTCAATACAACAACTTATCTCACGCCTGTATTTGCGCCGGTTTACCGTCAAGAGTACACTGTGACAGGCACGGCAGGGGATTATGTAATTTTGCCAGTGGATGATCCCGGCTATCGCCCCAATGTCGACGGGGTTCTGATGAACTATGGATTTGCCGCCAATGGACAAAGTATCAATCAACAGTTGCCCGCACTGCACTTGTCTCCGACATTTAATCGAAATGCGGGTACTTTTGGGACGGTTACGATTCCTGGTCCCATAGCAGGAGGTCCGTCTTTAGGGGGCGTGACTCTTGCCAAGCCGAATGTGACAACATCAACAGGGCAAAACGTTGTAGCTATCACTCAGTATATACAATCAAGCACACAACCAGTTGTCTTCGTTCAAAATGCAGGGACAATCGTGAATAATCCAACTACGGGACCTCAGCTCGTTGGCGGGGATACAGCCTCCGTTTGGAATCCTAATCCGGGGAATACCGTGAATTTGACGCCGGGGACACCCCCGAATATGTCAGGAAAGTACTATGTCCAGCTTGCAAATAATCCTGCGAATGCCACGACGATTGGAAATACAAAGCAGAGCCCTCTCGGGAGGATTAATACGGACGGAGGCAGTGTCACAATCGAGTCCGGTCAAAGATATGCGACATCAGCTCCCGATGTCTTTGTCACCGCAGGAAATTTTGCCGATCTGGAATTTTCCTCTCTGGTTGGCATTCCCGGCAATCCGCTGCAAAGATTCATGATTAATACCAAGGGTGGAGATATCAGTGTCCGCGGATACCGTGACATCACCATTCAGACAGGCAGTGAGACGGCTTTGCAAGCGGGCGGGGGATCCATCACGCTCGGTGCGGCTCAAGACATCAAAATCCGCTCGGATTTCAGGGGCAGAGACATCGCTCTGATTGCGGGGAATATGATTCACACGGGTTCTTCAAATAACGACTTCAATCTCAACGACGCAGGACCGACAATATTTGCGGATAATCTGATCCTCTCGGCAGGCAAGGGTGTGCATGTCAAGGCAAACTCTTTTGGGAATAGCGGCAATGTGAATATCGCGGGTGGAGTATTTGGAAGCTCGTGGAATACACCCGGGACAGCGATTGCACCGACCGGAAAATTTGTTGTCCGCACGGACGGGAATCTGACAGTCGCGAACCTGATGACACCGAATTATTATTACGAACGGATTATTAATGACATTACCCCCGGTGTTAATTACCTGGCGAGGTTTTATAATGTCGTCGGAATGGCTCCCGGATCATCCGGATTTACCTCCGCAGGATTGCGTTATGATCCGGCAGGTGGTCCTCTGGCTTACAATGGCATTTATGTGACCAATCAGGTGACTCCGTCGATTATCATCACTGATAATGCCGGTGGATTCGGCGGGGACGGTGCAAATTTTGTCATGGGCACCATTGATCTGAAGGCGGGTGGCAATATCTTTGTTGACTCTCCTGTAGTTGGAAAAGGAGGGGGTCATGTGACATTAACAGCAGTCAGTGGAGCAATCGGCGGGAAAAGTTTTGTATCCGCCGACCAGCTCAATCTGAATGCCGCCCGAGGAATCGGGTCGAGCAATCAATATCTCCTGACAGATGCCGACCGGATCAATTTTATTGCCGGAAACAGTGCCGCAAAAGGGGAGGCAAGCAGTGTCTACATCTATAACCAAGGGAGCACAATCGCCCGCGGTTCGACCCGCGGCGGGAGTCAGGGCAGTGTGAATCTGATGACTGCGGCGGGGGATTTGATCGTGGGTGATGAAATCGATACCCCGACAGATTTCAGTGCGGGCTATCGTTATGGCAATCTGGCAGGCGGCATCTTTGCGGATGGACATGCCACGGATCCTTCCCAGAGCGGTAAAGTCAATCTCATTGCCGGTGCCGGAGCTTCATTACCTTGGGATACGAGCCTGTCTGCTGATTCGAAACTGGTTGCTCAGACGACTCTCACCGGAAATGCAGGAGTCATCGGTGTGGTGGTCTTGGGCGGGGATTCCACCGTGACAACAGATCTCGACCTCGATAGCGGTGCGATTCTCGAGGGAAATATGCTTCTCACGGGCGAAGTGATCTTGGGTGCGGGCACCACCTCACAGGGCAATACTGTTACCGGCGGGGAAACAACATTGACCGGCACGGTTATTGTGGGAACAAATTTGGTTTCCGGAATCGATACCGTCATCGGTGATGACTTGAATGTCGTGCCAGGAACGACTCTGAATGGAACGACGATTTTGAATGGTGACTCTACCTTTGAAGGGATTAACACCGTTTCAGGGGGATTAAAGGTGGGCGATGACATGACTCTCTCGGGTGACTTGGTGCTCGGAGGCTCCACTGCTGGAGGTAATACAACAATCGGCGGCAGTTCTCTCACGTTGATTTCAGATACAGTCATAGTAGCAGGAGCGACACTCAAAGATTCCACAGTACTCGCCGCAGGCTCTGTCTTGAATGGGACGACCACAGTGGGCAATACTCCGCTCGAGATCAATGGTGCCATCACACTGCCAAATGGCGCAGTTCTCTCCGGTTTTGCTGAAGTAGGAGCGGGCAATCTCGTGGCATCAGGGAATACGACTCTCTTTGGGACAACAGAAATCGGTGCTGGATTTACTGTTCCCGGCGCAGGAATCAATTTGAATGATCCGGGAAGCAGCCTGTCAGCTCAAGCAGGAACAGTCCTGGGTGCTGGAACTGTTTTGGGGGTGGGAACAAAATATACAATCGGAGGTGTCACGACCGAAGTAACGACTCCCACAACTTTAAGTTCCTCATTGACAATTGATTCCGGAGTCATTCTGACTGGCTCTACTCTTGCATCTGGTTCACAGATATCATCCGGTTCAGCCCTCACATCCGGGCAAGGAATCACCGTTCCTGCTGGAACACAGTTTACCGCGGGGACAAAATTTGGTTCCGGCACGGTCTTGGGTAATGGGACTCAAGCGGGCGGAATGAAATTCACACCCGGCTCCACAATCAATGCAGGTGTCGCTATTCCTCCCGGCACCACAATCGGAGTGGGAACAACTCTCGGCAATGGAACCGTGCTCGGTGCAAATAGCTCTATTGGATCAGGTTCTATCATTAATGCCGGTACTCAATTAGCACAAGGCACCGTTATACCCGAAGGAACGACATTAGGTGGGAAAACACAGTTTAATGTGACTCAAGATATTCCAAACGGGTCGGTCGTTTTTGGTAAGGTGAATGTCACAGCTGGTAGCAAACTTGGAATCGGAACTTTAGTCGGTGCGGGAACAGTCTTTGGTGCTGGAAGTGAGATAGGAGCTGGGACAAAGCTCGGAGTCGGTACACAAATTGGTGCGGGCACGGTCTTTACGAGCGCGACCACCCTCGGTATGGGGACAACCCTTGGAAAAGGAACAGTTCTGGCTGCGGATACTCAGATATTGGCAGGAAATACAATTCCGTCCGGGACATCATTGATTATTAATTCATTGACAGGTTTTGATACAGGCTCGAAATTTGAGGCGGGCAGCCTGCTCAAAACAGGAAGCACATTGAGCGCAGGACAACAGCTGGCTCACGGTACAAGTGTTGATTATAGTACATTATCACAATCACAAACACTTCCAAATGATGGATTTATATCCCCAGTCGACATAACATTTGCGCCTGGCTCCACAGCCACCATTCATGGTGTCCCTGTCGTTCCTGGTCAGGTTTATCCAGCTGGCACTCGCTTTGATGGGGGTGGCACATTGTCTGCCGGTACGCAATTTGCTCAAGGAGCAGTGTCAGGAAACCAAAATGGTAATGTCGTACTCCGTGGACAGGTCGCCAGTCTCGCCAATGGACAGGTCAATAAAGGCTATACCAGCCTGCAAGCAGCGACAGCGCTTGGAACAGGGGATATCAATCTGCAAGCCAATGGTTTAACAGGACAAGTCCTTGACGGGCGTACGGCTGAAATCGCCAATGGGGATAATTGGAAATCAACAGGCTTGAATCTTGCGACTCTTGGTAACCTCAATATTTCGGCTGGCCAATCTGTCGGAGCAGATGCAGATCAAAATGCATTTAATGGAATCGCTTCTGACTTGGACATTTTGGTCGGTGGAGGCACCACGGTCACAAGTCGTGGTTCTGGCGATGGAAATGGGGCTTATTTAAAGGTTCTCGGACAATATTCATCAAATGATCCGAAATATAACATAAACTCTGCAAAGAACTTAAGCATACATACTGTCTCCCGTGGTGCCCTCAATGGCGCAGGTGGAGTTTCATCCGCTCAAGCCGGTCATATCCTCGTGGAGGGTGTTGAATTAAACACCGCGAATAGCGGTTATATCCGTTTGATTGCTGAAGGTGGCAATATTACAATCAATACCAATATAAATGCATCTGCTGGCACAGGGGATGTTTTGCTCTACGCCAAAGATAATATTATTGATGGCGGCGGGAGTAAGACAGTCAAAGGCAATGACTTATTTGTGGCAGCCGGAAATCAGATCGGGACAGCTGTGAACCGTCTCATGACGGATGTGGATACCATCACATTCCGTGGCCACTCCGGTAACACCTTTATTTCGGAACTCAATGATGTCACTGTCAGAGGGGTCACTCTGAATAATGGCTCGGTGAGTGTACAAACTCTCAATGGGAATTTGGACGTCTCCCAACTGGGTGGAACAGCGGATAGCGATGTGAATTTCACTGTTGGCACTGATTCAATCGTGATCGCTCCGAACTACGGTGGGATACAAGCAAATGGTTCCGGAAATATTGAGCTCAAATCAAACACAACAGATTTAAACGACAAAGACGTGTTGATCAATGAATTGGTCACAAGCGGCACAGGAAATATCACAGTGACAGGCAATCGCAATGTAACCCACACTGCCAATGGCGATTTGATCACTGGTGGAGCCGGAAAAATCGATGTCACCGCAATCAATGGTGATATCACCATGACCAATGATGTCCAGTACTTGACAAAAGGCGGGACAGCCACATTGTTTGCCAACCAGAATGTCAAACTGGGTGAGGTCAATGTCACCGGAGCGGGAACAATCAATGTCACTGCCATGAATGGAATGATTTCGGATAATACCATCGGGGTTGAGAATTTTAATCTGGTCGGTGGAACAGCCAATCTTTATGCGGAAAATGGTATCGGTGAATCCACTGGTTCAGGAAATGCCAACCAAAGTGATGTCAATGCAGTTGCAGGGGATATCAACACGGATCTGACCATCCTGAATGCAACAAATAATGCATCAGGTAATATTGTGATTTGGGAGAATAATGGTTTGACCCTTGGTCAAGTGCGTAACAATGCAGGTGGATTGGACGTGAATGCCAATGGATTGATTAACCAGACGGCGGACGGACTGCTCACGCTCAATGGTTATGCTTACTTCACAACGATTCGCGACAGTTCTTTGGGAACAGCGATTGTGAATGTCACAGGTGATTTGACTCTGGATAATGCCGGCACTCAGACATCGAATGTGGCAGGTGACTACATCATTACAAGTACTGGCAATGTGACAAATAATGGGGTCATCACTGTTGGTCGCGATTTCATTGTGAACTCCATTGATTTTATCAATAGCGGGGTCGTCACAAACGCTGGAAACATCAATGTAACACACGGAAATATAGTCACTTATAATCCTGGAACAGTGATGACAGATCCGAATAATCTGACTGATTTGTCCAATGGAATCATCTATGCACACTCACCCGGTTCACAAATCTTTGATTTGAGCGCTTACTTGGCTTCATTATCCTCCTTGCCCGCAAATGACCCGCTGCGTTTGGCAATCGAAGACCGGATAAACTCCAATCAATCCATTGAGATCAGACTCTGGAGTGAAGTCACTGTGACTGGAACGATTGTCGAGGGGCAAGCTCTCCAAAATGCGGTTGTCCTGAACAATGTCGGCAACCAGATCAATGGCATTTTGAATATCAATACCGGGAATCCGATTGTCATCATCGATAACGGTGTCTCGGTTCAGACATTTGACTATAATCTGACACAATCCCAGTCACTCAATCTGGGCGGCGGGGATTTGATTATCAATTCACGCGCGGGTTCAGCAGTGGCGTTTGACATCGTGGGTGCCGGCAATGTGAATAATCTCAATGGAGGATTTGGTTCGAATATCGCTTTGAATCACGGTGCGAATCTTTTCGGCAAAGTGACGATTAATAACGGGAACTTTGCTTCTGTCGAACGTGACGGGGATCTGGTGCTTGGCAATATCACCCTTCAAAATGATTTTGCCGCGAAAGCCGGTCAATCCATTCTCAACGGAGGAGGGCTCATCCGGACCCACGCTGCAGACTCGGGTGTCTACCTCGAAGCCGGAAATGCGATCGGAAGCCTCGTAAACCGCATCAATACCCAGACGGCACGTTTGGGGACAAAAGCCAACGGGAATATTTTTATCTCCGAGAATGATGCGATCCAGTACGGCGGGCAAATTGCGCGGGTGCAACTGGTCGGTGGAGTATGGAATACCACAAAAACCAGCCGTGAGAATGAATCTACAACAGGAAGCGTTGACCTTCTGTCGCAAGGTACAGGCACAGTTGTCGCTGATGTGAAGTCGAATCAAGGCTCGTCCATCCGCAGTATTGATGAAGACATCATCATCAATGCAAATGTCATAAACTCCGGAACCGGAGACATTAATATCACGGCTGAGAGGGACATTATCATGAATGCCGGCTCTCAGATCCGTGCAGATCAGGATACATTGGCGACACAAATCAATCTCGAGGCGGGACGCAATGTGGCACTGTCGCAAGTGCTTGCAAATAATGCACAAGGACAAGTCAATGTCACTGCGACGACAGGGTCCATCACGGATAACAACAATAGTGTGAATATCGTCAATATCCGTGCCAACGAAGCGAATCTGGTCGCGGCCGGGTCAATCGGCGCAGGCAATGATTCAGAATGGAGAGCGGGCAATGGCGGAGCCGACGCCGGGGCAATCAATACTGAGATTAAAAAGCTCAATTCAAGCTCGGGACTCGGGACATATATTGTTGATGAAACAGGCTTGAATCTCGGTGATATCACATCGGGTGCGGGTCTGAATATCTTCTCTGACCGCAGCGGCAGCACTGAAGGAATGATTCTCTCCGGCAATATCAATACAACCGGAGCCAATGGGAATCAGGCACTCGTGCTGGATGCGAATGGTACGATTCGCCAAGTCTCCGGAAGTATCTCTGCAACAGATGGAAATGCAATTTTCCGCACCGCGCGAAATGACCAAATCGGAACCTCGGAAGTGTCTGCCGATGGAGACTTGTCTTTGGGTGAATCCCAAGTCGGTGGCGACTACACAGTCAATGCCACAGGGAATGTCTCAATCGATGGGCAAGTCGACGTGAACAGGAAATTCACCATCAATGGCCAAGTCCAGACAGACGGTGTAAATGTCAACGAAGGTTACACAGGAACAACTGAGGATTTGACAGATGGCAACACGGTTTATGCCGGAAACCATTCCTATGGTTATATTAACGGGAATGACTTCATTTTGACCGGGAATTTCGCGGATGATGTGACCATCAATCTCTGGGCAACACAGGGACAAGGCCGCCGTCTCGATGACGCGGTTATCCTGACCGGAGGAAATAACAGCTTCCAGAATGGCAGCTTGCAGATTGTGACCGCTTATCAGGATGCGGATATCCAGACAATTGATTTCAACCTCGTCCAGAATACAGCTTTGGATTTTGGAGGTGACTTGACAATCAATGCCCGTGAGGGAGTGAATGCCTCATCTGGATATTCGGTGGGCTCCGCTGCTGGAAACACAGCCTTTAACAATGGGTTGGGTTCCGATATCTTCATGAATTTCGGGAATAAAATGAATGGTTTGGTCACGATTAACAATGGACGGAATGTGGTCGTTCGCGGGCAAGACGACTTGAATCTCGGCAATGTGACTGTGGCAAACCACTTCATGGGCGTGGCAGGCCGTGATTTGAATCTCATGGACGCTTCACACCGTATCTCTGCCGGCGGAAGTATTGTTCTCTTGGCGGATGAAAATGCCGGCTCCTCCGTCGGTGATGGCTGGATGAGACTCCGTGGCGATTTGAATAGCGGCAGCGGACATGTCGCTCTTTACGCGGCGACTGGTCCGACAGCTCCAAGCTCCGGATTTGAAGCTCTTCCTGCTTCACAAGTCGATATCACGGGTTTGATCAATGGCAAAATATTTGCTGAAATAAGTGCTTGGGACGCAGGAAAAAGCGATGGACTCGCCTCGAAATACGGGCAGTCATACTCTGCACACCGTCTCAATGCCCCCGGATATGGGACAAGCACAGAGGAAGCATTTGATTTCAGTGCCTATTTGCCAGGTGCGGGTTATCATGGCAGCGCGATTATCTGGTACAAACAGCTCCTAACTCCGCTGAAATCCCAAGAGGAATTGAGTGTTCTCCGCGGGATGGAGATGGATAGGGTTGACGAGTTGCTTGATGAGATTCTCAGGTCACAGGATGACATTATCTGGCTTAAATCCAAACGTTTTGCGATCCGCTACAGCGATCGCTACATTCAAGAGAGGGCGATGAGGGATATTACATTGAATGCCTACGGACTGGGGTTGAACCTGAGTTTGGACAGTACAAAAATATTCACTGATGAGGCTTTCTATCTTATGCGCGCTGAATCCACGAGAAATAACTCGAAATTGACAAGAAGTGCGATGGAGGCAATCAGGTAGTTCAATATAAATATAGTATAATATGTAAATTAATATTTTTAAGTAAAAAAGCAAAAATTGCAATTTTACTAAGAAAATTCAAGCGTATGAAGACTATATTTATATGGTATGAAATCTCTTGATTAAAATATTAAAATATTATACTTTTATAGAAATCATAAATTTTCTATCGAAAAACACAGAAAAATAAAAATTTCACAAAGATTACCTGTATGAAAAATTGCTCTGCCATAAGTAAACTCCTGGCTTTGTTATTGTGCGGGTCTATGACAGTACCGCAAATTGCGTGGGCATTGCCTCAAGGGGGGGTGGTGACCCACGGGAATGCGAATTTCAATTATAACGGCAATGAGCTCCATGTGAATCAAGGCTCGGATCGGGCAGTGATCAACTGGCAGGAGTTCAATATCGGCGCCGAGCAGATGACCCAGTACCACCAGCCCTCTGCAAGCTCGGCGGTGTTAAACCGCGTAGTGGGGGGCAACATGTCAGACATCCAAGGTGCCCTGCGTGCGAACGGGAATGTGTTTGTGATTAACCAAGCGGGTATTGTCGTTGGAGCCAATGCCAGCATTGATGTCAATGGGTTGGTCTTGTCGACCAAAGATGTCTTGGATAATGAATTCATGGCGGGTGGAGACATGAATTTCTTTGGTGAAAGTCATGCGGCGATTGTCAATGCAGGAACAATCAAAGCGATTAATGGCGACGTGTTTCTCATCGCCCGCGAGATTAAAATTGAAAATACGGGAAAAGTCCAAGCTGCAAATGGAACTGTCGGAATGGCAGCGACCAGCGGGGATGTGCTACTCAAGGCGGCGGGACAGGAGCGGCTTTTCATCAATGGCGGCAGCGCACTGGCGGACGGCAAGACAGCACTTGATAATGCCGGTGTGATCGAGGCGGTGCAAGCCGAGCTCAAAGCATACAGTGGCAATCCCTATGCACTGGCGATTAAGAATACAGGCCGTGTCCATGCCAGCGGAGTGGAGTCCAAGGATGGGCGTATTTTACTGGTGTCCAAGTCCGGCAATATTGATCTCGGCGGGGAGTTGACCGCTCAAAATAAATCTGGCAGCGGCGGATATGTGAAGATTCAGGCTGCAAAAAGCAATGATCCTGATTCAAAGAGCACTCTCTTGATCACGGGGAAAATCAATCTCAGGGGTGACGGAGGAGCCGGGGGGAGTGTCATTCTGTCCTCTGAAAATATTGCCCTGCTCGACGGTGCAGAAATTGATGCCAGCGGAAAAACAGGCGGTGGAATGGTTTTGATCGGGGGCGATTATCAAGGGCAGGACAGCGTGCACTTTGATTATAATGCATCGCGCGTATTTATCGACCAGAATACAGCAATCAAAGCGGATGCCCTCGAGTCCGGAGACGGGGGGAGAATCATCGCGTGGGCGGATGAAGGGATGTGGTATTATGGCAGTCTCTCCGCCAAGGGCGGTGAGTTTGAAACAACGGATATCGAAGGGAATCCAATCTATGGCAATGGCGGATTTGCCGAGGTTTCCGGACGTGATTTTCTGGATTTTCAGGGTTTTGTCGATTTGTCAGCTGTGAATACCAATGGTCTGACAGGCACGCTCCTGCTTGATCCAACGGATATCATCATCACCAATGCAGCGACATTGAACCTCAATAATGTGGGGAATGTCTTTACAAATAACGTTGCGCCGGGGGGAACATCGATTCTGAACATACTCAACCTCACAAATGCCCTTGCCTCAGCAAATGTGACTGTGACCACTTTCGGCCCCGGAGTGGCACCTCTGAATGGCACCATTACCCTTGCAGATTCATTTTCTTGGACTGGAAATAATTCCCTGACATTGCAAGCCAATAACAACATTATTCTCAATTCAGGTGTTTCTGTGAGTGCAGCGGGCAGTATGATTATGAATGCAAGCAATTCTGTTTTTCTGAACGGCAATTTGACTAATTCATCTATTATTGTGGATGCGGGAACTGATATTCATGTCAGTGGAAATCTTCGCTCAACCGTGACTTCCGGTAACGGAATCATACTCAGGGCCGCTGGCAATAATATCAATGGAACGGGAACCATTCGATTTAATAGTCCCACAAATATTATTAGTACAGCTGGAGGAATTCTCTCATTAGTCTCTGGATTAGGCTCAATTGGTCGGGCAGATTTTAGTATGGTTGGCGGGGCGAATGGATATGGTGGAACAAATGGTATCATCAGTCTCGACAGCTCCTCAGGCAGCTTTGGGGGCCTCGCCATTAGTGGATTCCGGGATGTTTCCTTGATCACAACCAATTCAGCTCTGACGTCAGCCACATTTAATGTGGTTGCACAGCGTGATTTATTTATTAATACGGGACTGACAGCTTTGTCTGGAGGTAATGATTTTAATCTTTTTGCAGCAGGTGGAGATATTAATCAAACTGGAACAGTGAGATTTACCCAGCCATCAACTACTATATCGGCCAATAGCTTAAAACTTTTTCGTATCAGATCTGGTGTTTCAACAAATGGTCAGCGTGCTGATTTTGGAATGCTCAATGGCTCAGATGGATACGGTGGAAGCAATGGACTGGTTTTTTTAGAGTCTCCCGATAATTTTAGGGAAATTACTATTCTAGGTTTCCGTGATGTGTCTTTAACAAGCACAAATACGGTTATTTCATCTCTCACATACGATGTTCGAGCGCAACGTGATTTATTTGTGAACAGGAGCTTGACAGCACTGTCTGGAGGAAATTCATTTACATTACATGCAGCGGGGGGTGATATCAATGGAACCGGCACAGTGAGGTTCACAAGCCCATCAATCACCCTGTCCGGGGACAGCGGTGGAGGAGTAAAAAATTTGAATATTGTCTCTGGAGTTTCAACAAATGGCCAGCGTGCGGATTTCAACATACTCAATGGTTCGGATGGATATGGCGGCACTAACGGGCTGGTTTTTTTAGAAACCCCAAACAATTTCGGTACACTCACCATCCAGGGATTCCGGGATGTTTCCCTGACAACGACAAATTCAGTTCTTGCGGCACAACAATTTAATGTGGTTGCCCAGCGTGATTTATTTGTGAATAGAAGCCTGACAGCTGTGTCTGGAGGAAATACATTTACATTACATGCAGCGGGGGGTGATATCAATGGAACAGGCACAGTGAGGTTCACCCAGCCGTCAATTGTCCTGTCTGGGGACAGCGGTGGAGGAGCAAAAATTTTGAATATTGTCTCTGGAGTTTCAACAAATGGCCAGCGTGCTGATTTCAGCATGCTGAACGGCTCAGATGGCTATGGAGGGACGAATGGGTTGGTGTATTTTAATACCCCCAATAATTTAGGAAGAATTGTCATCTCGGGATTCCGGGATATCAGTATCGAACACGAGATACCAGGAACAGCAATCAGATCAGGCGCTTTTGATATCATTGCCCAAAGGGATTTGCTGATTAGAAGTGATCTAACATATTTGAATAATAACAATGGGATTGAGCTTCGCGCGGCGGGAGGTGATGTGAATTCAACAGGAACAGTTCGTTTTACCCAGTCAACAACCCTTCTCAGTCAAGGATCTGCAGTTGCCGGTGACATTAGGATTTTTTCAGGTCTGTCCACGAATGGAACCCGCGCGGATTTTGGGGTCGTGAATGGTGCGAATGGTTACGGTGGAACCAATGGACTCGTTTTGATTAATAATTTTAATGCGGCGAGCACACATCGTACAATCAATATTCAAGGATTCAGGGATGCCAATATCCAAAGTTCGGATGCGAATAATAGTGTTGATTTGGCAGGTGTTTTTACTGTGGTTGCCGACCGGGATATATCCTTTCGCTCATCAGCTTCCACTCTTTTCAGTCTAGGTGCAAATAATTCCTTTTTATTAAACGCAAATACAGTCAATACATATAATAACAGTGTGCTCTCAGCACTGACGGATGGTTCGCGTATCACCTTAAATGTCATTAATGATCATTCACTCGGGGGAGTGACAAATAGTTATGTAAATGTAAATGCATTTGATTTGAATATTGCCAGTGCTGCCGGAGGAGAAACTGTGATTAATGAAAGTGATAATGTGAATATCATTAATCTTGGGGGAGCCTCACAAAATGGCAATATCACTTTGAATGCCCGTGGTGATATCACATTTGCCGGTACACTGACCAAAAACGCTGCCTCGACAGCGAATATCACACTCAGAGCTGATGCGGCAGAAGGGGAGGTCAGAGTAACAGGGGGAGATGTGGTGAAGACGAATCTCAACACGATTTTCGGCGGAACAATCGGCGGGGATGGATTTGGAACTGTTTATGGTAATAACGTCTCAGTAGCACTCCTTCCGAGGTTTGTCCTTCCGATGGTTTATACGGGACCAAATTTTACCTACACAGTGGGAGGTCCCGGCGGAACGAATGTTACAATTGTTGGGGGAACTCTGAATACTTTGCCGAATAACGAAAAACAGAGATTGCTTCAGATCTTGGGGTTGTCATCGACAAATGGTGCAGCCGGTGCAGCCAATAACGAAACTCTTGTCGCCTTGAATGCAACGGGTTCTTCAGGAGGTTTCTCACCATTTACATCCCTTGTGGCGGCAGGATTGCAGCCCCTCTTTACAACCTTCCAAGACGGAGGACAGGACTTGTATGCCATCGGTAGCTATACTTACGCACAGGCATCGGGCTTGAATTATTCATTCACATCCATGGGCTTGGGCTTCAATTCCGCCACCGCCTCCTCCACGACGATTAATCGCACATCCTATTTTGCAACAGGGGAGAATGCAGGGAATATCCTTGATACAACCGTCTATAACTTCGGGAATATTGTTGAAGGTTCGACAGCGAATCTTTTTATGTCGGGGCAATTCTACAAACTGGACGGGACAGCCTCGGCAATCCCGACGAATGTCTCCTACGGAGCACCGCCTTCCGGATTCCAAGCGGATAACTCTGGCTGGTTTGGCTACACGCCCAATAACTCGATTCAAGTCGGGAATGCCAATCTCACCATTCTCTCTGGACCGAATTACGCCAGTGGACCACGGGCCGGGGAGGCGTCTGACCTGAATTTGTTTATTAATACAACGACGCTAGGAATCGGCTCCAATGCCGCGGCAAATCTCTATCCGAATACATTCAGGCTGACCTCACTGAGCGGTTCAGTCACGGTCTTGGGGTATCGTGATATTCTCGTGAGTTCCAATGGCGCATTGGTTGCAGGCAATGGGACAATCACCCTCGGAGCAGCGAGGGATATCATCGCGAGAGTCGATGTCGGTGCATCTGCGAATGCAAATCTCACCTTGCTCGCGGGAAATATGATTGTCACTACAAATGGAGCGGTCATCGGCGGAACTGCCGGGGGCGGGAGCAATTTAGTTCTTATGGCTGGCAAGGGGGTCAATGTTGAGTCGAATTTCCGGAATTTGTCCGGCGGGATCCAGGATAATGTGGCGGCATACACGGGTTCACTGGCGGGAGGCATTGCGCCCACCGGCACTTTTGTGGTTTCCAACCGCGGGAGTCTGACGATTGGAACATATATGAATCCCTTTGTCGCGCCTGTCACCTTTTCCGATACTGGGCTCCAATACGGTGCCGGCTCCAATAGCATCTACAGCGGGCTTTTATCCACATCGACACTGGGTACCGCCTCGGTGGATGGTTCGATTTTCATCAATACGACGACCGCACAAGGAGGGAATATCACGGTTCTCTCCAATATCCGCTCCATGAGCAATGTCACGCTCAACGCCCAGCGCGGAGCCAGCGTGGCTGATAATTTCGGCTCCATCATTGGGGCGGGGGGACGAGTCTCATCTTCAAATCTCATCACTTTGAACTCCGCCAATTTCATTGGTTCCTCGGATGGCTCCGCGCGGCTTTTGACAGATGCGAATACACTGGTTTTCACCTCGGGTGTGAATGTGACTCCCGGCAGCTCGGCGGATGTATACATTGGAGAGCTCAACGATATGAGAGTCTCCGGTGTGACTTTGACGAATAACGGGAGGGTGGACATCCTTGTGCAAAATGCCGGGAAACTCACCGTGAATACCAATGGAATCACGGCTCATGGATCCGGGTTGATTTCGCTGGTCACAGATAATAACGCGGCGACGGGTGTGTCCGATGTGGGCATCATCGGCACGGTTCGCAGCGGCTCGGGCAGCGTCACCATCCGCGCCGGGCAGCTCGCCAATGGCGGCGGGGACATTCTCAATGAGGCTCCCGGTGTTCTGGCATCGGGCGAAGCCAATACATCGACAAATCTCAATGTGGCAACGCTTGGAAATATTTCTCTGCTGGCAGGTAATAGTGTCGGGGCGATGGGACAGTCTTTGGCGTTGTGGACGGAAACACAGGTCTTTTCTGAGAGTCGCGGATTCAATATCGGGGGAACGGAAGGAACCTATATCACCCTCTTGGATACTCTTGGGGGTGTCACATTCCCCGGACCCGTGCTTTTCAGTATCACGTCCGCACAAAATGTGGATGTTCATATCCGCGCCAGTAATATTGCCAATACAGGCTCTGCGGCCACAGGGGGAGCAATTGCCTCTGCAAATAACGGGTACATTCGTCTGGTCGCTGACCGTGACCTCGGCGATCGCGCTCACGCTGACGGGCCAATGGTTTTGGAAATGTCAGTCTCTTGAGCGGGTTCGGCAACGCCATGAGCGGAAATCTCCTGGTCAATCAGGCGGTTTCCTCCACCACAGGAAATATTGGCCTCTTTGCAGACGGGAATATCACTAATAGCGCAACCGGAGACCTCACGACAGGCGGGGCGGGAACCATCAGTGTCTTCGGACGCATGCCTCTGGCTCTCATGCCTGGATACACACAGCTCGACGCAGCCGCCTCCGAGGGGAATGTCATCATGGCTGACGGCACTGTGTTCCAAACCGCAGGCGGTCAAGTCAATGTCCGCGGGAATCAACTCGTCGCCCTCGGACAGGTCAATGCCGGAGCGGGGAATGTGGTCATTCAATCTGTCAATAATGCCATCACCGATAATACAGCGGCAGAAACGCCCAATGTCTCGGGCAACATGCTCACGATCAGTGCCGGGACGACCATCGGGGCGGCGGGAGCCGGTGATATCGACACCGCTGTCGCGCAAATTGCTTTTGTCGCGGACACGGGTGTTTTCCTGCAAGACGCCGATGCGGTCACTGTCTCCGGTCGCACCACATCCGGCGGGGCAAGCACGATTGATGTCTCCACCGTGTCGGGAACTTTGACAGTGGATGACGTCAATGGATTCAGTGATGCGAATATGACCGTGGGACTCCAGCAGGGAGTCATTCAAACCGGCGGAGGTGTCATTCAACTGACCGCCAATGGGGCAGGTCAAGATGTCAACCTCGCGCGGGTGGTATCCTCCGCCTCAGGAACAATCAATGTCACCGCCCCGCGCACAATCAATTTCAATGTCGCAGCGGACGGCGGACGGATTCAGACATCAGGCAATGTGAATCTCACGGCAACCACCGGAGGAATTTTCAATAACCGTGGTGTGCTGGGTGCGGGAACAGAGAATATCTCGGCGTCACTGCTGACATTTAATGCCGCCACGGGATTTGGAACAGGAGCCGGTGATCTGGCTGATATGGATATCGCCACAGCGATTTACACAGCGATCACCACCTTCTCCGGCACCGTGACGGGGGCGGGGAATGCTGTCATTCGTGAGACTGATGGGTTGCTGCTGGCAGACGTGAGCTTGGGAGGCAATAGCCTGGGCATCAATGCCGGCGGGTTCGTCGGTCAAAATGCGGGAGCTGCCTTCTCAGCGAATGATGTCTGGATCGATACGACAAGGGCGGCGACACTTTCCCATGTGACGGTCAACACTCTCGGAAACCTCACGCTCGGTGACAGCGATGTCGGAGGAAATTACGCGGCGGCAACCACCGGTGCCTTGAATACGACAGGAACAATCAATGTCGACGGGAGCTTTAC
>CAYTAI010000012.1:38150-45837 GCA_964435715.1 uncultured Verrucomicrobiota bacterium
GACGGGGACTCCTGTGACAGTCAATGGCACGGTCACTGTGGGCGGGAATTTCACCGCGACGCTGCCGGGTTTCTCACAGCCGGGCACACTGACAGTCTCAGGCTCGAATGGTGCGATCAATGCCACGGCGAATACGACCGGGATCGTCACGGCTGTCGGCGGGGTACAAGAGTTTGACCTCAGCAGTATCGGATTGACAGATGCGGGACCGGATATCGTTGTGAATCTGCGGAGTACAAATGCGAT
Organism: uncultured Verrucomicrobiota bacterium; assembly: GCA_964435715.1. GTDB lineage: Bacteria > Verrucomicrobiota > Verrucomicrobiia > JAWXBN01 > JAWXBN01 > JAWXBN01. The sequence continues at coordinate 38,397 of CAYTAI010000012.1, forward strand.
TGTCATAGGCGGATTGCAGGCGATTTCCCTGACGGAGAATGGTTCGATCGGGGGTCAGTTGCGGGTTCGCACCGCCAATGACATCACGGTCACAACAGGCACGGTGGACTACGACCTCGTCCAGTCAGCCGCCATTGACATCGGAAACCGTCAAATCACCGTCAATGCGGCACAAGGCACGAGCCAAAGCGCTTATCTCCCGCCCGTGACGCCATTCACAGGATCGGCTGATCTGGCTTTGCCCGGTGGCCGTGGATCGAATATCACTTTGACCAACGCAGGTAATGCGTTTGGAACGATTGTTATCAATGACGCCAATGATGTGAATATTGTAGAAGCGGGCAATGCGGCTTTAGGCAATGTCACGGCCTACGGGAATGTGAATGTCTCGGCGGGCTCGATCACGGTCAATGCTGGCGCGACAGTCCGTGGAGCTGCCTCTGAAGACATGGTGAATCTGATCACATTCAATGCCGTCAATGGAATCATCCTCAATGGAGCCGTGACATCGATGGGGGCGACAGGGAGCCGCCGCGATATTCTCATGACCGCACAGACGGGTGCTATTACGGGTGCGGGATTGGTCACCGGCAATCGTCTGACCAGTTTTTCAGAATTGAACACCGGGACTTTGGGGGGGCGGATCAATACGGACTTGAACGAGTTGAATTTCACAGCAGGCGGGGCAGGTGCGTTCTTTAATGAGCAGGATGCATTGACTGTCGCGGGATCCACGACCAGCGGAGGGAATGTGGACATCGTCGCGGGCGGATCAATCACTGTGGATGTCGTGGGCCAGACAGGAATTATCGCCGACACCACGGGTAATGTGACATTGACTGCCACTGCCGGCGCAGGCAGTGACATCATCATCAATGAGCAAATTTCTTCAGGCAGCGGGAATATTTCCGCCTCCGCTCACACGGATATCCGGTTTGAGCAGAACGGGTTCATGCAATCTGCCGGAAACGGCACGCTGAATGCCGTCAATGGAGGGGTTCAAAACAACCGCGGCGATACAACTGCGATGATCACGCTCAACAACCTGACTGTGAACTCAGTCACCGGGGCGGGAACAGGGGTGAATGTCGGGATCACGACACCGGTTGCCAACGGCAGTCTTTTCACACGGATTAATTCTTTCTCCGCGAATAATACCGGGGCGGGGGATGTGGTCGTGTTTAACTCTGGCGGAGCTTTGCGTTTGGGTGACGTGACCGTCGCCAATGGAAATCTGGATGTGAATAATGATGCTTTGATTTTCCAAGCGGTGGGTGTCGGCGTCTTGAATATCAATGGAGACGCCTACTTTACCACGCTCCGCAATGGAACCATCGGGAATGCGGAATTCACCTCCGGCGCGGATTTGAATATTGATGATACGAATGTGGGGGGTGATTTCACCGTGAATAGCGGGGGAAACAATGTGAATTTTGTCGGAGACATCAATGTGGGTAACCGCTTTGAAACCAACGGGGTGGTCGTGACATCCGGCGGATATGTGACGGAAGGATTTTCTGGTACCACGGATTATCAGACAACAGGCAATAATATCTATGCTGGAAACAATGCCTATGGGTATCTTGTCGGGAATGATTATGTGATCACCAATGCTGCTGCCACGGGGAATGTGGCGATCAACCTCTGGAATATTTCATCCTCAGGAGCCTCAATGGATGATGCGGTTATTTTGAACAATAATAATGTGGTGGGGAATAATTTGAGAATCGTCACACAAGGAATTCCTGCCGTGTTCACAACCAATGCGGTGAACCTGACTCAGAATTCCGCTCTGACAGTCAATGGCGACCTCACGGTGAACTCAATGGCGGGCAGCGCCGCCGCGACCGGGTTTACGGTGGGTGGAGTCGGACCCGGCACAACGGGCCTCAATGGGGGGGTAGGTTCGGATATCACTTTGAACCTTGCTAACCTTTTGAATGGGCTGGTGACGATCAATAACGGCAGAAACGTCGTGATTCGTGACGGTCAAAATCTTGACTTGGGGAATGTGACTGTCGCAGGTGGGTTTGGCGGTGTCGGAGGCGTGGATTTGAATACCCGTGCAGGCACCACAATCCGTTCAGCCGGAACAACTGTCTTGATTGCTGACGAAAATGCCGGGACAGCGATCGGCAATGGTTGGATGAGAATTGCTGGTGATATTGTCGCAGGAAATAACAATGTCGCACTTTATGCCGTCGGTGGTCCCACAGCCCCGGCAGGTTATCTGCCCGTTCCCAATCAGGTCGAGATCACGGGAACAATTGCAGGACAAAGTTTCAGCACGATCAGCCAGTGGGATGCCGCTTTCGGGTTGACCGCCAAGTATGGTCAGTCTTACCAGGCGCAGATCAATGCTCCTCCAGGGTTTGGCACTTCGACAGATGCTATTCTCTCCTTGCTCTATCCTGCGGGTGCCGGTTATCATGGGAGTCCGATCATCTGGTACAAGCAAGTTTTGATTCCCCAGAATCTCCAAATGATTTCAGGGATGAATGTGAATGATGAGCTCGACGAGATTCTTCGTCCGGAGAGGGATGATATTGTTCTCTGGCTCAGGGCAAAAAGATTCCAGGTCAGGTACAGCGAAAGATACCTACAGGATATCATTTTCAGGAGCTTTAACTATGATGTGAATGGGGTGAAAATTGCCATGGAAAGCGACATCAGCAAGTTTTTTGACCCACAATCATTCTTTCTCATGAGGAGTGAAGGCAGCGCGAATGCCCCGAGAGCGCGTCGTAGTCCGACTGAGGTTATCTACTAGTAAATATGGTTGAGTCAGAGGGTGACTCTGTTAGTAATAAAAACTTGTGCCCTCTATGATGCAATACTTGTATGACCTGAAGAACAGAATCACTCCGGATTCTGTTCTTTTCTGGGTTTTACAATTCGCAGGATGGACGATTGCTGGTTTTGCCTTTTATTTTCAGGCAAGTGCCCAATTTGTCAGTCATGGAGCGACTGTTTTGGCTGTTTTTGTATATGCACTTTTTGGTTTTACTCTCACACTGCTCTTTCGTATTATCATAAAAAAAATCCGCGAGTGGGGATGGAGTATCTGGAAACTGCTTCCCACTGTTCTCATTCTATCATTTTGTGGTGCTTGTATTTGGCTTTCGGCTCAAGTTTTATTCACAAACATGTTTAACCTGAGCCGGTTTGAGATGAATATTGCCGGAACATTTCTTGCGGTTGTGCCGAATCTCACAATCGTGCTCTTTGCATGGGCGACACTCTACATCGGTATTAAAATATGGAGGGATTATGAGATAGAAAAGACAGAAAAACTCTTGGCAAGAAATTTGGCGCAAGAAGCGGAATTAAAAACATTGCGCTATCAAATCAATCCCCATTTTTTATTCAATGTGCTTAACTCAATCCGGTCAGATTTGCCGGGGGAACTCGTTGAGGCACGAGACAAAATTTCACGATTGTCGGAATATTTTCGTTATTCTCTTGAAAAAGGAACCGAGGAATTCGTCTCACTCGGTGAGGAGGTGGAAGCGATTGAAAATTATTTGAGTATTGAAAAAAGCCGTTTTGGAGAAAAACTCGAGATCGACATTTCTGTGCCGGAGGAATTGAAACACACGAATGTTTTAGCATTTGCATTGCAACCTCTGGTTGAAAACGCCATTAAATATGGTTTTAAGACGAGTCCGAAACCCCTCCGGATAAGCATCTCGGTCAATATCGATGGTGAATACATGATCATGTCGGTCAAAAACTCGGGTCGTTGGATATCAGACGCATCAGAAGTTCAAGTGAATTCAACGGGAATCGGACTCAATAACATCAAAAAACGTATGAATATCCATTATCCGAATGCGAACTTTTTCAAAAGTTATGAAGAAAATGGCTGGGTAGTCATAGAATTAGGTTTTAATTTTAAAAGTCTAACGACCGTTAATCATGTTTAATGTGCCGATTGAATAAATTCAGATGATAAAATTAGAATTATACATAATTTCTATAAAATAAATGAGAAACATATTTAAAGTCATTTTGCTGTGCCTCTTTTTCAGTGGTAATGGCACAGCATTGCTTGGAATACAAGTCTCAGATATTCAAGGGAATGCGGATTATTTTTATCAAAACAAGTCTCAAAAGTTGATTATTGGTCAGAGTGTTGAAAAAAATGGCTCTATTATTGTCGGCGAATTTGCAGGTGTTGAGATTAGCGATCATCATGCACTTTTGAGAATTGATGCAGGCAGTGAGTTGCTCATGAGTGACAACCATGTATTTGAGCTTTTAGAAGGGGGAGTGTTGGTTACTTCTTTAGATAAACAAGAGATTCAATTGTCGATTGCAGCCATTCGCTTGAAAATAATCAATAGCATGGTTTTCACGAGATTGGATCGCAACGGGGTTGTCGAGATATCTGTGATTTACGCCGAGAATCCATCACCAGTTCAGGTGAGTCACATCCGTTCACCTGAGGTAAGCAGGCTGTATGCGGGGCAAATGATGTCAGTTCCAAGAAATGCTTTGAATTTGCCCCCCCCCAGTTTTTTCAATGTTCGCAAGTTTTCAGAGAGCCACATCTTGATGAGACCCACGGCTTTCAGGAGTTCTTTTCCGAATCAGGTGACATCTGCTTTGCAAAAAACAATCTCAGACCAGGATGCGCTGATCAAACAGGGTTATTTGAAACCTGATAAGGGTATGGCGTTGTCTCAAATCAGACAATTACCCCCTGTTGCTTCCGCTAGCACGGCGACGGTTCAAAAACCAGCAAATCCATTTATTGGAAAATACAGTGATTGCGAAATTGTGATCCGTTCCCCGCTCTTGGGGGTTCAAACCAGCAAGTTCTGGATACAAATAGACCCTTCAGGGAAAATTGCTGGAGAGGGCGGTTCCGCAAAAAGGTCATTCACCTTGAATGGAAAGCTTTTTGCAGATGGTAGCATTGAGTTGAATACGTCACTGGGTGATGAGATACGCGGGAATATCAATCAAATGCCGCTGAGTTTAAGTGTCGGTCCCGGCGTTACGGGCAAGGTTTATCTCAGAAAGTAATCCGATTTTGATTTGAAGGTGTTTTGAGTCTTACCATTTTCCGTACGGAACTCCATGCCTCCTCCTCCTCTAAAATCCTCACTTTCATCTTGTCCGCTAAGACAGTTGCTCGATTCAAGGCGATAATGAGATTTTATGAAACCAGAGGGGTGAGAAGTCAGATGTCTTTCCCCACACAATAACCGAAAAGTTCTTCGGCGGATCACGGATTACGGTGGGTCACATACGGCCAAGGATTCCAGATGAGATTTTTTTCCGGATAGTTGCGTCGAAGATTGGCTCCTGTATTTGGTGTAGTATGGTTGGGGTTGATAACCATGTCTTCATAATTGATAAAACGGACATTTCCTCCGACACAGAGGGCATTACATCCACCCCCCTTGAGATTACCTCTTCCGCCGAGACGATTGAGGGAACGATGAGAGATGTTCCATTCACCACCGTTATTAACCATCGCATTTTGTTCTTCCCCCTCGAGCGCGAGATTGGGCGTACAGAAAACCATGACGACGGATCCAATATCGACAAAAGGATAGAATTCCCTTGGATTCGCATTTTCTGAGCTATTTGGTGTTCCTGGATAATGAGGATGGGCAGATGGTGTGCTGACTCCATTGATCCACTGATTGAGCATGTAACTATAAAGAACAGCGGTGTTGTTAGTGATGCTTCTTTCGTGATAGCGGGTGGGGCAGCAGCGGAGCTGGTACATTCCTTGATTGTAAGCAGATGGAATCTGACTGATATTTGTCAACATCGGTATTCCCGCATAAATGCTGAGCCGATTCTGCCAATTGTTGCTGAGTGCGCCTCCAGTTGTATTTCCACCGTTTGCAAATCGTCCGTCATTGTCAGCGGCATATAAATTGAACGCAATTCCCCACTGTTTTAAATTATTGAGGCAAGCAGTTCTGCGTCCTCTCTCTCTGACTCCACTAACAACAGGCATAAATAGTGCCGCTAATATAATTATGACTACACAGACTGCCAATAGCTCAATCAGCGTGTAACCTTTGCAAGATTGTTCTACTCTTTGCACAAAGAAAAATTAGCACATAATAATCCAGTGGCTAATGATATTTGGTTACAATATAGCGACGAAGTACATAAAAAAAGTAAAAAACTTAAACAATATTACCATTTAATTCTGACGAAAATTTGCAGTACAGCTTCTCCAAAGAGAGCTTTAGATCAATCAACTACTGGACAATTCCAGCATTCGCTCAAGCGGAGCCAGAGCTTTTTCTTGGATGCTCTGCTCAATCATGATTTCCGGGCGCAAATTGTGCAGGGCATCGCGGAGTTTCTCCGGTGTGTTCATTTTCATGAATCGACAATCGGCGCAGGCACAGTGGTCGGTCGGACCGGGGATGAATTTTTTATCGGGGATCTCCCGTTGCAACCGGTGCAGCATTCCGCTTTCGGTGACAATGATAAAGGTGTCCGAGGGATGGTTTTTACAGAAATGAACCATTTTTTCCGTGGAGCAAACCTCATCCGCTAAAAGACGAACAGAGCGGGTGCACTCAGGGTGGGCGACCACGGGGGCGTTTGGATATTCGGCGCGAATCCGGGAAATGCTTTTGTGGGTGAACTCCACATGCAGGTAACAGTTTCCCTGCCAGTAACGCATTTTGCGTCCGGTTTTTTCCGAGACCCATTCCCCGAGATTCTGGTCGGGAACAAAAAGGATTTCTTTGTCCGCAGGGATGCTATTGACGATTTTGACCGCGTTGCCACTGGTGCAAATGACATCACTCAAGGCTTTGACCCCGGCGGAGCAATTTATATAGCTCACCACATACAGCCCCGGATTGTCTTCCAGGAAAGCGGCGAGTTTGTCCGCAGGGCAAGAGTCGGAGAGGGAGCAGCCCGCGTCCATCTCCGGCAGGATGACCTTTTTCGCGGGATTGACGATTTTTGCGGTTTCCGCCATGAAATGCACTCCGCAAAACGCGATGACATCGGCATCCGTTTCTTTGGCACGATACGACAGCCCGAGTGAATCCCCCACATAATCCGCGACATCCTGGATTGCCTTGATCTGATAATTGTGGGCGAGAATGACGGCATTCCGCTTTTTTTTCAAAGCCAGGATTTCTTCCTGGACAGGGGTCAAATATTTATCGGTCGCAACCATGAATTATCTTTAGATAAATCAGGCGTCATTGTAAAATGTTTAGACAAAGGAATTTTTATGAATGTCGTCCGCATCCGATATTGCACCCAATGCCACTGGCTCTTGCGCTCCTCCTGGATGGCTCAAGAGCTCCTCACGACTTTCCCCACGCAAATTGCGCGGATGATTCTGGAGCCGGGAACCGGCGGGGTTTTTGAGATCTATGTGGGGGAAGAGATGATTTGGGAGCGGAAGCGCGATGGCGGCTTTCCGGACATCCGGCATTTAAAG